>JAEUTQ010000053.1 GCA_016787445.1 Bacteroidia bacterium | reverse complement strand
TCCAAATCCAACAGTAACAGCAGTGGTAAGTCCGACTGCGATATGTTCAGGCAGCAGTGCTACTTTAACCGGAGGCGGAGCTACAACTTACACCTGGATGCCGGGCTCTTTAACAGGCAGCAACGCCGTGGTGTCACCAACAATAACGACCACATATACATTAACAGGAGCAAATGCTACAGGTTGCAGAAACACCAGAACAGTAACCTTAGTGGTGAATCCAAATCCAACACTTACCGCAACAGCAAGTCCAACGAACATCTGTAGCGTTTCACTTACAACTGTAACATTAACAGCTACAGGAGCTGTCTCTTATTTGTGGTTACCTGGAGGGATGAGTGGTAGTACAACAACCGTTAGTCCGAGTGCAACAACTGTTTATACCGTTGTTGGAACAAGCTCTGCGGGTTGTATCAGTAACAGAACCGTAAGTGTTTTAGTAACTCCGACTCCTACATTAACAATATCAAGTTCACCAACCGTATTATGTGTAGGTGGATCTGCCACATTAACAGCAAGCGGAGCTTCTAATTATACTTGGAATCCGGGTGCAACAACAGGATCTAACGTTATTGTTTCACCAACTGTAAGTACAACTTATACTGTTACGGGTGCCAACGGAATTTGTACATCTACTCAAACATTAAACTTAATTGTAAATCCGAATCCAACTATTACAGTAGCTAGCAGTAATTCGGTTGTTTGTTCGGGAAGTAGCGCTACATTAACAGCAGCAGGTGGAGTTAGCTATACTTGGTCACCTGGTGCACTTACCGGAACTAATATCGTAGTGAGCCCAACCATTAGCACAACTTATACAGTGATTGGAAGTAATGCTTCCGGATGTATCAGTTCTGCAACAACTTCAATAGGTGTGAATCCATTACCAAGTTTAACTACAGTTGCGACACCAAGTGCAATTTGTATTGCGGATACAACCACATTAACCGTAAGTGGTGCATTAACATATACCTGGAATCCTGGCGCATTAACCGGAACAGTTATAACAGTTAGTCCGGGTACAACAACGACTTACACAGTGTTAGGAACCAACGCTAACGGATGTATTGGTGCAAGTACCATTAACGTAAACGTTTCGGCCGTGCCTGTTATTTCAGTTAGCGGAACACCAACATTAATGTGTACATCATCATTAACCAACGTAACCTTAACAGCGACTGGCGCGACGAATTATTCATGGACGCCGGGAGCGATAACCGGTTCGGTTGCGGTTGTTTCTCCTACAACATCAACTGTATATACTGTTACCGGCAATAATGGCGCTTGTAATGTTACAGCAACGGTAAGTATACTAGTGATTAACTGTAACAACACAGTGTTCGGATTAACGAAAGCTGCCGGAACACCTGTGTTTGTGAACGGAGATTATGAAGTGACCTATACAGTAACAGCTGTGAACGCGTCGACGGTAAGTTTAACAAACATCACGCTTAACGAGAATTTAAATAATACCTTCCCTTTACCAACTACTTATACTTTGGTTGGAACGCCTTCTGTTACATCGATGGGAAGCAGTTTAACCATAAATCCATTGTTTAATGGTTCAACCGATATTAGTTTAACAACACCATCAACAAGTACATTGTTGCCATTATGGAAAGACACCATTGTATTTAAAGTGAAAGTAACTCCGAATAAAGTATTTTGTCCATTTAAGAATACGGTTATTGGATTTGCAACTCAATTCGGCAGTGTAGTGGTGGCGGATAGTTCTAACAATGGATTCATTTGGGATCCGGATGGAGATGGCGACCCAACTAATAATGATACTATGACTGTCGTTTGTTTTGAGGAGTATACTTTGGAAATTCCAACCGGCTTCTCGCCAAATGCGGATGGTGTGAACGATTTATTTGTGATTAAAGGATTAAATGGTCGTAAAGTGAAGTTGACTGTGTTTAACCGTTGGGGAAATAAGGTTTATGAGAACCCGGAATATGATAATACTTGGAATGGAACTGTGAATATTTCTTCCGTGAAATTTGGTAACGAGAAATTACCACAGGCGACCTACTTCTATATTGTAGAATTCCTGGATGGTGAAACAGAGCCTGTGACAGGCTATGTAGTATTACAGTACTAGACTGAACTAGAAAATAAAAAAGGCTTCCAACAGGAAGCCTTTTTTATTTATACAGATAATGATTAATAGAAAGATTTAATAGTTTGAACAATATAATTAATCTCTTCATCTTTTAATCCCGGATACATTGGAAGACTTAAGCAGGTTTCTGCGATTTCTTCAGCTAAAGGAAAATCTCCTTTTTTTAAATTCATTTCTTTGTAAGCTTCCTGTAAATGTGGTGGAACAGGGTAGTGAATTAAAGTACCAACGCCATTTTTAGTTAGATGATCCTGTAGTTCATTACGTTTTTTTGTGCGGATAACGTAGAGGTGAAAATTACTTGTGCACCCTTCGGCAAGGAAAGGTAAAATCAAATCACCAACACCTTTTAATTGCGAGGAGAACTTTTCTGCGATGTCATTTCTTTCTTTATTCCAACTGTCCATTACGGGAAGTTTAACATCCAATAAAGCAGCTTGTAATTCATCTAATCGTGAATTGATACCTTTTACTTCGTTGTAATATTTTTTTTGTGAACCGTAGTTACGGATTACGCATGCTTTTTTGTACAGAGTCTCGTTGTCGGTAGTAATCGCACCGGCATCTCCAATCGCGCCAAGGTTTTTTCCCGGATAGAAACTGGTAGCATTTATATCACCAAAGCTTCCTGAGATTTTTCCATTGCAAAATGTTCCTTGCGCTTGCGCATTATCTTCAATAACATAAAGATTATGTTTTTTTGCAATTGCCATTATTTTATCCATTTCACATACCTGACCATATAAATGAACAGGAATGATGGCTTTTGTTTTTTTAGTAATGGCCTTTTCTATTAAATCAGGATTGATGTTGTAGGTTTTAGAATTCGGTTCAACCGGTACAGGTGTTGCGCCAACATAAGACGCAGCCAGCCAAGTGGCAATGTAAGTATTCGATGGTACGATTACCTCGTCGCCCGGCCCCACGCCTAAAGCTTTTAAAGAAATGATAATGGCGTCTAATCCATTGGCAACACCCGCAGCATATTTTGTTTTAGAATAAGCAGCATAATTTTTTTCGAAGGTAGTTAGGCTATTGCCCATAATATACCAATGGCTGTCGTAAACTTTTTCAAATGCTTTCATCATGTCAGGTTTTACCTGATCGTGCATTTTCTTAAAAGATAAAAAAGGTATTTGCATGTTTAGTTCTTTTTTGAGTCTTCGTTTTCAAAACCAAATTTCTCATCAATTACAAAATTAGGTCTGTTACGTGCGGCATCGAATGTGCGATATAAATATTCACCGATGATTCCTAATGAAATCATAATGAAAGATGAAACAAAAAGTAAGACAAGCATTAAAGAGCTCCAGCCTTCAACGGTAACGCCGTTTACAAAACGGTTGATGATAATGGACGCAGCATAAACCAAAGCCAAAAAGCCTAAAACAAACCCAACAACACTAATCATTCTTAATGGTAAATAGGTAAATGCCACAAAACTGTCAATGAAGGTTTTCATCTTTTTAGAGAAGGTCCAACCTGATTTTCCAATTTCACGTTTACGGCGTGTATACGGAATACTAACGTATTCAAAACCCATCCACATGAAAAGAGTAGGAAGGTGGAAGTTCTTCTCATTCATCTTTACAATTTGATCGCGTAGTGCTCTATCGAATAACCATAAATCAAAGCCACCTTTTGGAGCGTTTTTCAAAATCCATTTTCTAACCAGGTTGTGATATGTATTAGAGAATAGTTTCGTTAAAAAGGAATCTTCACGGTTTGCCTTTTGTGCTAACACCAACTTATATCCTTTTTGCCAATGTGCATATAATTGAGGAATGAGTTCAGGCGGGTCTTGTAGATCGGCTGATAGAATCACACAACAATCGCCGGTTGCATGACAAATACCGGTAAAACTTGCATTGTTTGCACCAAAGTTACGAGCCAGTTTAATTATTTTTACTTTATGAGGATGGGCTTGGTGAACTTTCTTTAATTGCTCCCAAGTATTGTCTTTTGAACCATCATCAATAAAAACATATTCAATTTCTGTTCCGGCCGGAAAGTTTTTTTCATTCTCCAATAATACAGGAAAAGTAACGGGAATATTATCGCCGTTAAAATAGCATGGTGTTATGATACTTATTTTAGGCATGGCTCTTAAAAAAACGTTCTAAAGCGTTAGTGTTTTCGGTTTTGAATTTATAGTGGAACTGCGCATGAATTTTAGCGCCCCAACCTTCTTTCCATTCACACAAACCAATATTAATGTCATTCCCACTGTTATTGGCGGTTCCTAAGCCAAAAAACAATTTATCTTTCTGATATAAATTTATTAATTTATTAAATAGTAAATCAATGGCTCCTGAATCGCGGCCAAAATCGTTTGAGGAAATATATTGACAGTGAATACAGCCGTTAAAATCGAACAAAGTTACGCCGGCAACAATTTCATTATTGATATAAGCGTTCACTTGTTTTATTTGTTCCGGAAAGCGCGCATGCAATAATTGAATTTCTTCGAGGCTGTGTACAGGAGCCGAACCAAATTTATCCCGCAAATTCGGAACTAAAATATGGTTCCAATATGCAGCAAAATCGTTGTCAAATTTAATTTCCGTGTTAGCTTTTTCACCTTTTTTTACACTTCGTCTTCTTCTTTCCTGAAACTTAATTTCGTTTTTGTAATCAATGACAAACGCTGTATCCACTTTGCTAACTTGAGCATTTAAAATATTCAATACAAAATGTTCTAAGTCGTTCACCGTTTTGCATAAATAGGAGGGAACAGGTTTATACACAATTTCAGTAATGCCTAATATTGAGAAATACGAAAAGACTGAATGATAATATTCAATGAGCTTCTTTACATTTCTTCTTTCATTTAAAATCAATCCTCCATAAGTGAGTCCTTGGTGGGAAAAGACTATATTTTCTTTTCTGTTAGCCGGAAAAATTCCAACAAGAGCATCTTCATCATAAAGTAATACGGAGGCATCCATAAAGCGATTACTGTGATACTCCATGAAATTACGATTGAAAAGGAAATTAGAATTGTCGGCATTGGCCACAAATGAATTCCATTCCTCTTTTAAATCGTTCGTATATGGTTTAACTGCTATCAATTTTTTTATTTTAATACGGCTAATCCGAAGCCTGTTGCGCCATGATTGTTGCCGTTGTAGAACATGAATGTTTTGTTTTTTACTTTAATTACCGCGCCATAACACACCATTTCACTGTCCCAGCCGCTTTCAGAAACCTTGATTCCAACTTCATCATCTTTTCTTGTCCAGTCAATGCCGTTTTTAGATTCAGCATAGCCCATTCGGTAAGGTGAATTTTTACAACGGATGGAGTACCACATGCGGTAGGTTTCGCCATCTTTCCAAACCCAAGGACGACCAAATCCGAATTCTTCTTCATTGGCTAAATCAATGCTTGGTTTTTCAAGGGCTGTCCAGTTAATACCGTCTTTTGATGTAGCATAACGGACGATGTGCACAGGCATTGGTTTGTTTTTAAATAATGCTGTATTTAAGGTTTCCCATTTCACACCTGATACATACCATGATTTGTAAATGCCTTCATCAAATATGACGCTTTGTCCAGCTCTGTCAAAATACTCCAAATCTGTGCGGTCCATCACGGGTACTTTACTATATTTTTTAAATGATTCGCCGTCTTCTGAAGTAGCTAATCCTGAAAAAATATGGTAAGGCGACATATGTGAACGGCAAAATCCGCTATAGTAAAAATGTAGTTTGTTGTTGATGTTAATTGCACTAGCCGGCGTAACACCACAATCATCAAATGTTCCTTTAACTCCTAAATCCAAAATATAATTTTTCGGATTATTAACTATTTGAGAAGGATCATCTGCATTTACATCAATATATGAAGTACGACCATAGAAATTCTCATCTACCGTTCCGAAGAAGACACGGATGATGTTTTTCTCGGGAATAAAAAAAGGAGTGGGATACATCGCATACTGCTTGCTCCACCAAACATTACTGTCAGGACAATAAAGCAACCCTTTTTTTATCCATTCCATAAAATGGTAAGGTATTATTCAATAATTAGGAAATTCCTGTCCGGAGTAAACTTTGAACGCACAATACGGTATTTGTCTAAGCCAAACACTTCCATTAATGCAGTTGTTTCTCCCGGCATTTCAGGACAGTTGATTTCATCAAAAACCAAAACACTTCCTTTAACCAAACGAGGTTTTAAGGTTTCCAATGTTTTTTTAGTTGCTTCGTAAATTCCTAAATCAAGGAACGCCATAGCAACAATAGTTTCAGGATGATCTTTTAAATACTGAGGCAAAGTTTTTGTTACATCACCTTGTACTAAATCAAACTTCTTTTTGTGAGGAAGCGGGTTTTCCTTTTCATGATAACCTAATACTTGCTCTAAGTAAGTTTTATAGTCTTTAGGTACTGCGTAGTTTCCTGTTTTTAACCAAGGTGAATTTTTATCTTCTTCTTTTAAGATATCAGGGTATCCGGTGAAAGTATCAAAACCGATAACTTTACGGCTGTAGTTATATGGCTCATGTACTCCACGTAAATTGTGGAATAAGGATAAATTACTTCCCCACCATGTTCCAAACTCCATGATAACACCCGGAATTGGGATAATCATTTCATAGATTTCGTTCATACAAAGCACATTTGCTAAGTAAGAACTACGCATATATAATCCAAAGTTTACAAAAATATCTTCGATTGGAATAGGAGTATTGATATACATTTCCCTGAAGGCTTTACGCGCTTCTAATTGGTCCTGAGAGGCTCTGGTCCATTCAATTTGTGCCATAAGTTTAGATTTAATTAATGTATAAATTTAGAAATTTACTTCGGCATAACCAAAACCACTGGTCCCGAAGCCATTACCATTGTAAAACAGGTAATTTTTACCATTTATTGGTATTAGGGAAGTATAGCAAATCATATCTTTATCCCATTCGCCGGAAGGAGTACTAACCTGGATTTTTGAATCATTTCGGTGCCATTTTTTACCATCCGGTGATTCGGCATAACCTAATTGATACATATCGTTGCTCCTTAAACGGCAAGAGAAAAGCATTTTATATAGACTCTCGTGTTTGAAAACAAATGCTCTTGATAAGGAGAACTCTTCGGGACGAGGCTCAAGGCATGTTGTAAAATTATCACGGTTAAAATTCAAGCCGTCTGATGATTCAGTATACCTGATGTTACCAACCGGAAGCTCTTTACCTAAAACATCGGTCCATTCATTTACGCCGGAATACCAAACTTTATAGGTGTCGTTTTCGTGCATAACGTGTGGCAAGGAGCGAATGTACATGTCTGTATTGTTTCTATCCAATACCGGAACATTAGCATGACGTTTAAATGATTTTCCGCCATCTGTACTAATGGCTACTCCGGTAAACATCATAAAACGAACTTGTTTTACCAATTGAAAGCCGAAGTAGTATAAATATTTTACGCCATTAACAGTAACAATGGAGGAGGGGATCATACCGTTATCATCGAAGGTGCCCTTTATACCTGTTTCCAGAATAGGTAGTTTAGACACTTCAAGAATTTCCTCAGGATTATTGGCATTTAAATCAACATAACCAATACGTCCGGTTTTGTTTTCATCCAATGAGGCAAAGTAAACACGAATCACATCTTTGTTTAACACATCAATGGTTGGATTCATGGCATGGGTTTTAGCCCAAGGCAAACTGCCATCCGGACAATAAATTAATTTTTTACGGGTGATGATCACAAGTTATTTTTTAGCTGAACGGTTGTAACGGCGCATACGCCATGACTTAACATCTGCATCCGTATCTGTATCATAACCGAGTAAGAAACTTAGGAAAGGATCGTCGCTGTATTTGCCTTTTAACTGACTAGGGAAAGAAATCGCTTGTTTCATGTAAGGCGCAACGTACATGTTATTTACACCGATACGGTCGTTATCTGAAACGTTTTGTCCTGCGCGGTGATATAACATCGCATCAAAAACAATTGCAGATCCTGCCGGAGCATTAGCACACACTTCATTAGCGCGGATATATTCTTCCGAAGGAAAAGCTTCTGTTTTATGACTCGCCGGTAATATCCAAGTTCCGCCATTTTTCTCATTAAAATCAGCTAAACAAAATAAAGCACTTACAGTAAACGGTCTTGAATAAGTAAAGTGCTGATACATTAAATCACGGTGCCAACGTAACTGGTAGTTCTGAGATTTAGCACGGTTAATAATGGCATTTTGTTCACGTAAGATGAAGTTATTGCCGAATATTTTTTTCAAAATGGCAATCACAGTTGGGTTAACAGTAAAATTGTATAGGAAGAAATCGTCGTATACAAGCGGAGAACGTGTGATGTCTTTATCACCTAATTTTTCTATTACTTCTTCACCAACCTCTGCTACTTGTTTAGCATAGATTATTTCAATTTTTTCTTTTGCAATTTTTATTTGTTCGGGGGTTAAAACATTTGGTACAATGGTGTAACCCTTTAATAAAATTTCTTCTTTATGTAAATCGATATTATCACCGGAAGGAGTCATTTCTGTTACTCCATAGTGAATGACCGGGGCTTTTGTTGTACTCATGATTTCCAGTTTTTATGGTGAATATTTATTGAATATTGAATTTCTCGTAAATGCTTAATTCGTCGGCCTTATTTGGCGTACCCTTATATAACTTTCCGTCGCCGGTATCTTTAACAATTAAACAACCTGCGCCAATTAAGCAGTCTTTTCCAATGTTAATGTTATTACCAACAGTTGAGTTGACACCCATAAATGTATAGTCGCCTACTGTACAAAAGCCGCTAATTACAACATGAGAAGAGATAAATAAATGACTGCCTAAAACAGAATGATGACCAATGTGATTACCGCTCCATAGCACAATATTGGAACCCATTTTCACGAAGGGTTGAACAGTATTGTCTTCAAAAATAAATACATTATCACCCATGGTTACATTACGCCATACAAAAGCACGCGAGCTAATGTAATTTGCCAGTTTATAACCTTTCGTTTTTGCGTCATGGTAAAACTTGGCACGGGCACGATTAAGGGTGTTGTATACTAAGGCAATGTGCATTTCGTACTGAGAAGGCGGATAAAGCTTTTCAATATCTTCATACGGCACCACAGGTAATCCAAATAAATTATCTTTTTTTAAAAATTCTTTGGTTACGGTAAAAGCTACGACTTCATATTCCGAATCGTGTGTAAATAATTCGTAAGCTACTTCACCAAAAGCGCTGTCGCCAAAAATTACAAGTTTCTTTGTTTTCGTCATTGTTATCGTTTAACTACAAGTATGTCTTCGCGGCGGTTTGCCATCGGTAAATTATCATTTTGAGGGACTAAGTAAGCTTCACAGCCAAATCGGCGTAAACGTGCAACGATTGCCAATACTATACTGTCGTCCATTTTTTGATCACGGTTATCATGAGCGGTAGAACCTTTAATTTGATTGTTGTTGCTCAGGAATTTTTTTCCTTCTTCAGAATCTAAGAAACGATCGCGTTTATCAATGTTAGGAATATCTCCGATTAAAAAACGGCCATTAGGTTTCAACAGATTTAAAGCCTCGTGCAAAAACAAATACATGTTGTCGTTCGCGAAAATGTAAAACAGAACACTGTAACATAATACGAAATCCGATTTGCCAATATAATCTTTGAGTTCGTTATTGCTGAAAGGAAACTTGCCGCCGATTTTTACTACACATTTAGAATTTGGAACATGAGCGAGCATTTCATCAGAATCAATTAAAACTAAAGTGTGATTGTTTTTCTCGCACATCTTAATTAATTCAAGTGTTAACTCATCGCAGCCTGAACCAATATCAATAATGATTTTATTTTGGGTTTTATCGATAGGAAGTTTAGTATAAATATCTTCTAAAATGGCTTTAGAAAAACCTTTGCGATATGTATCCGGAAAGCCGATTTTTTCGGAGCCACTCAAATTCGGATTGGCTGCCATTTTTTTAAAATCGTCGAATGTCAATTCTTTATTTGAGCTCATTTTCCTGAATAATGTTGTTTAAAATCTTCGTATTTCCTGATGTAATCTGATTCGTCGTATTTAGAGCTGGCTAATACTAACTGCACGCAGGAATGTGAGTATTGCATGGTATGCCAGCAATGTGGCGGTACGTATAAGCCAACATTTGGTTTGTCAAGCGTAAATATCATTTTTTCTCCATCAGGCATTTCAATGTTCACGATAATGCGTCCTGCTAATGCAATTAAAACTTGCTCTGTTTTATAATGTGCATGTCTGCCTCTCACTACCTCTTCAGGAGTATAATAAGTCCAAAACACACGTTCGCAATTAAAAGGAATTTGTTGTTTGTTTTCACTTACTGAAATATAACCGATTTCGCTGGTGCCTAATTTTTTGAATTCTATGAGATAGGGTTTAGTCATAAACTTTATTCCTCATAAAAGTAATAAATTAATCGGTAATTTTAAGGTAAATAGGGGGCTTGATTTTAATCAAATTTGATAATAATCATTAATTATCACTCTCTGATTAGTTCTCCTCTTCCTTTACGTGTTAAATTTAAGGAATCCGGTTCGCCTTTGTAGTAAATATTTCCCGATTCCCATATTTCAAGCTTCATTAATCCACCTGTGGGATTTGTAGGGGCATTAATATAGCAATGTCCGATGGTATAACTGTTAAGTTCTATCTTGTTTTTAATAATAAGTCCCTGAAACCTTAAATGATTTGTACCATTCGTATAATGATTTCCACAATCAACATGACCGTTTGCATAAATATCGCCGTTTCCATGTGTACTTGTATGCAAATAAATAAGGTTAACATTTAAGTGAACCTCCCCAGAGTTAGCGACACTCACATACATCGAATCTTGCGTAAATTCGTTTTCAAGATAAACAGTTCCAACTCCGCCATTTCTTAAATGTTTCAAATACGGCAAACTAACAAAAACTTTTACGATGCTGTTTTTGGGGTGACGAATAAAATTACACTTATTGATATTTCTTATGTAAAGCGTTGAGTCTTTTACTTCAGTTTTAATGTTGCTTAAAAGATTTTTTCCGGCTTCCACTTTAACGCTATAATTCGGGCTTTGGGTTATAAATACATCAATTCTGTCCTCAACTCTAATCTTATTGAATGCGCTTAATGCACGATCGGAAGTTTGAGCTTTACCAGAAGACTTGAAACAATCGCCTGCATTTTCTTTTTTACAGGAATTGACCAATACAAAAGTCAACGCGAAAACAAATATGTATATTAATTTTTTCACTTTCTTTTTCCTATTGGCAGTCTGTAACCAACTCCCAAATCAAAATGATAAGCAACCACCCAATGCGACT
This sequence comes from Bacteroidia bacterium, assembly GCA_016787445.1. Lineage (GTDB taxonomy): Bacteria > Bacteroidota > Bacteroidia > B-17B0 > Aurantibacillaceae > JAHEYG01. The sequence goes on along the minus strand of JAEUTQ010000053.1, from coordinate 12,106 downwards.
TCATGCCAAATTGTAAAAACAATCCTTTATTTCCGGTATATCTTATGCCAAAGCGATGGAAAAACGGACCATCGTCGTTATAATGACTGTAAAAATAATAGCCAAATTCCAGAGGGAAACTAATTCTTCCAACATTATAGGAGTAGGCAAATTTTACGCCGGCTCGCATTTTATCTACGAAAGTATCATGTGGTTTATTAAACACTTCTAAGTCTTTGACATGACTCTCTTCGTAATACAAATCCAGACCACCTCCGATTTTATGTGTATTACGTTTATTGAAAAAATAGTTGAAGGATAATGTATGAGCAGGTAATTTTGGTTCGCCCGGAGGATCTTTTTCATTCACACCAAACGCATACCAGGCTAATAATTCATGATTACTTTTCGCTTTGGTGGAAGAGTCGATTTTTGTGTATTTGCATTGAGGGTCTGATAATTTTAGCGTCAATCCCATGTGAGCCGAGATTAGATTTAATCCCAAGTTCGGAACCTGCATTCTACCATTACTCACATGTGAAATGCCTAGTCCGGGTTCTAATCTTAGCTTCTCATTTAAATTGATATTCCATAAAAAACGGTATTGAACAAAGGCATTCCAGTGACTGCCAATGGCAATGTTTTTGTGGTTTTCATTAATATCAAATCGTCTGGTTAAGTAAGCAAGTCCCCATGAAATCCTGAAGATTGGACGTGAAGCCCTTACTTTTACATTTAAGGGAATTTCAATAAAAGGCGCTATGGAAATGGACTGACCTAGCTGCGAAGGATTACCAAAATCAATGAAAGTAGCACATAGTCCTACATCCGGCAGATTGTTCTCCAGATGCCACAATTTACTGCCATCGCTCGGCTTCACTAAATTCACTTCTACCATTGGTACATAGCCCTTAATTAAATGACCGATGGTAGCTCGGTGTTGCATGATATAACCATAATCAATACCCGGCTTTATATACCATTTTTTATTGCAGCGCAGAAAGTCGTTTTGTGCCCAAATAATATGGATACCAAGCGAAAAAACAAGAATAAATATGTATTTTAAATTCTTAATTTTTTTAAATAATAAAGAATAGCAAATATAATCATTAGAATCTGTTTAAATTTGTGGAATATGAACGAAAAATTAGCGGCTTTTGAACGGCTTTTGAATATTATGGACGACCTGCGGGAAAAATGTCCGTGGGATAAAAAACAAACTATCGAGAGCCTCCGCCATTTAACAATTGAGGAAACTTACGAATTAAGCGATGCCATATTAAAAAATGACATGAATGAGCTTAAGAAGGAGTTGGGCGATATTATGTTGCACATTGTGTTTTATGCCCGAATTGCAAGCGAAACAAAAGAATTTGATATTGCTGATGTGATGAATTCCTTATGCGAAAAGCTGATTTTCAGACACCCGCATATTTACGGTGATGTTAAGGTTCAGGATGAAAATGAGGTAAAACAAAATTGGGAGAAGATTAAGCAAAAAGAAAAGGGTGGTAATAAAACTGTATTAAGCGGAGTACCGGATAGTATGCCCGCACTTTTGAAGGCTTATCGTATTCAGGAAAAAGCCAGAGCCGTTGGCTTTGATTGGGAGAAACCGGAACAGGTATTTGAAAAAGTTCAGGAGGAAATAAGTGAACTCAATTCTGAGGTGAAAAAGCAGGACAATCTAACTAAGATTGAAGATGAGTTTGGAGATGTTTTATTTTCCTTGATTAATTATGCCCGCTTTCTAAACGTTAATCCTGAAGATGCATTGGAAAAAACCAATAAGAAATTTATTAAGCGCTTCACCTATATGGAGCAAAAATTAAAGGAACAAAACAAACAAATTGGAGATTGTACCTTAGCAGAAATGGACGTTTACTGGAACGAAGCAAAAAAACTGTAATTTGAAATCATTTCTAAAAGATAACGCCCTTTTTTATAGTATATACCTGTTGGTAGTGTTAATTGTATCTTACTATTTATTGAATTACGATAAGGTTACCATACATCATTCCATTAACCAATTAGTAGGCATAAAATGGATAGATTCGTTCTATAAATATTTTACACACATAGGTGATGGCATAACGGCTGTCTTGATTGGGATTATACTTTTATTTAAGAATGTACGTAATGGATTGTTTGTCTTGTTTTCGTATGCACTCGCCGGCGGAACCGCGGCCATAATTAAAAACAGTATTAACTACACCAGACCGCACCACATGTTTGTGTACTATCAGAAGCATATTAAATTAAATTTAATTGATGGGGTAGAGGTATTGGGCGAGAATAGTTTCCCGAGCGGACATACAACAACGGCTTTTGCGCTTTTTACTTCATTGGCTTTAATAGTGAAAAATCAATTTCTTAAATTCTTATTTATCATTTTGGCATTTAATGCTGCTTATAGCCGCATGCATCTTTCTCAGCATTGGTTGGTGGATGTAACTGCCGGTTCAATGATTGGCACTGTTTACGCAACTTTATTATATTTTGTTTTTTATTGTAATCAGAAAGTCGAAGAAAAATTTAATCACCCTCTACTTAACAAGAAGGCATCGTGAAAGCAGTATTAAATACTAAATATGGGGCGATTGGATTAATTATTCTTTTAGCATCATTAGTTTTTATTCCGTTTATTGGTAATTGCCATTTATTTGATTGGGATGAAATAAATTTTGCCGAGTGCGCCCGCGAGATGGTGGTGACCGGTAATTACAGCAATGTACAATTGAATTACAATCCTTTCTGGGAAAAACCGCCTTTCTTTATTTGGTTGCAGGCTATTAGTATGAATTTATTTGGAGTGAATGAGTTTGCAGCTCGTTTTCCGAATGCTGTTTGTGGTATAATTAGTTTGTGTGTGATATTTCTTATTGGCAAAAAGGTCTACTCTCCGTCTTTCGGATTAACCTGGGTGCTGGTATATGCGGGTACTTTGTTGCCACATTTTTATTTTAAATCCGGTATTATCGATCCCTGGTTTAATTTGTTTATTTTTTCTGCTTTTTATCAAATCATTCTCCATTTTAATGATCCATTAGGTAAAAACGGTTATCGAACCGCGGCATTAGCCGGATTGTTTTTGGGTTTAGCAGTTTTAACGAAAGGTCCTGCGGCTATTGTAATTGTTGGAGCATTCATAGGTGCTTTTTGGGGCCTCCAGAAATTCAAAAAGGTAAGTGGATTAAAACAGATTTCTGTTTTTATGTTAAGTTTAATCTTAACCGGCTTTAGTTGGTTTTTATTTGAGCTTTTGCGGGGTAATACAGAAGTGATAAAAGCCTTTATTGATTATCAGATTCGTTTATTTAAAACGGAAGATTCTGACCATGGTGGATTTTTATTATATCATTTTGTAGTTCTGCTGATAGGATGTTTTCCGACTTCTTTGTTTATGATTATGTCGCTAAAGAAATCAGGAATGGATACACCTTTTCAAAAACATGTTAAGTTTGGGATGGTGATACTGTTTTTTGTTGTTTTAGGGATCTTTACATTGGTAAAAACAAAGATAGTTCACTATTCATCTTTGTGTTATTTGCCGTTAACGTATTTAGCAACTTATTCGATTCACAAATTATTTAGCGGTGAATATAAAATTAAAGCATGGTTTGCAGCTTTGTTTATTGGCTTAAGTTTGATTCTGGGAATTGCATTTTCATTATTAGGTGCAGTAGATTTCTTAAAGCCATTATTACTTTCCAATAACTTAATCAAAGACTCATTTGCGATTGAAAATTTGAAAGCGGAAGCAAATTGGCAAGGCTGGGAGTGGAGTTTAGGATTAATTTTTATACTCGTTTCGCATGCCAGTTATCGTTTTATAAGCAGAGGAAAAACACGCTTGATTTATTGGTTATATTCATTCTATATCGTCTTTATTTTTGTTTTTATAGCTGTGTTTATTCCCAAGATAGAGATGTACACGCAGAATTCGGCCATTACATTTTATGAAGTTTTAGCGAAGAAGGATTATTATGTTGAAACTTCCGGATTTAAAAGTTATGCTTATTTATTTTATACGAATAAGCAGCCACAACAAAATCAAAATCCCGATTGTGTTGAATACGTCAAAAAAAATTTACAGGATATAGAGGCCAAAGGATTTAATCCGCTCACATCTTATTCCATTGCCTATGCAAATTGGATGTTATACGGCAAAATAGATAAGCCGGCTATCTTCGTTTGTAAAAGCAACAATACCGAGGTTTTAATGCAAACCGGTGTTGTGAAACCTATTTATTCAAAAAACGGATATGTGTTTTTTGTAAGAATGCCCGAAAATCAGTAAAAACTAAATTGATTTTTGTCATTTTTCGTTTGTTTATAGGCAAGCATTTAGCTTTTTTAACAAAAAACAAAGGGGTGCCATCACAAAAGGCTGATTTTATGGTTATATTTGCTCATATAAAAAATTTAACCCAACAAAAAATGAAAAAAGTATTATTAATGTTAGCTTTCACCGGATTGGTTGGAGGCTTATCTGCTGCTAACACCGGCGACGATAAAGATAAAGACAAAGCAAAGAAAGAATGTTGCAAAAAAGCTGAAGGAAAAGCTTGTTGCAAAAAAGACGGAGCTAAAGCTTGCAGTGGCGAGAAAAAAGCTGAAGAGAAAAAAGCTGAAGAGAAAAAATAATCTCAGTTTTATCAAAATAAAAAGCCCGATACATGTATCGGGCTTTTTTTATGCATTGTATCAATTTCTAATAGCATTTTTAATTACTTGGTTTAGTAAGAATTATTATAAACGACGATTTTTTTGTACAGTACTTTTCCCTCTATTCTCAATTGAAGTATATATATTCCGTCATTTACATAAGGTATGGTGTATTCCTTAGTATTAATTGAAGAAATATCTACAGGAATGCCGTTTAATGAAAAAAGCTTCACATCTTCAATATGCTTAGTGGTTTTTATTTTGAACCTATCTTGAACAGGGTTCGGAAATATTTGAATCTTGTTTAATGCTTCTTCTTCATTTATACCTGTCCACTTTTCACAGTATAATGAATCAGTGGAAACACAAATATCGTCGTAATATGTATAACCGGATTGGTAAGACGGATGCGCTCCAGGCGCTGTAGAAATCCAGTTTGTTAATGTGTTATTGTAAAAATTACCTAATGATATGTATGAATAAGTAGAATCAGCAATAAATGAACCGCTAACCGTAGTCCAGTTAATGGTATCGGTAATAATCGAATTGCTATAAATGTGGGCAAAATTCGGAAACACTAGAAAGGGGGCGGCTATCACTAATGAATCTTTGGTAAAAAGTACCCCATGTTTATTAGATCTACACTTCCAAGGACCATAGTCATCAACTACATTAACCTTAAACGTAACGTAATATTTTTGCCCTATTATCAATGTTGTTTTTAATTTTGAAATAACGAAATCTCTTGAACCATCACCAGCACCACCAAACGTTCGTAATCCTATATAACCATTACCACTAGCTGGTTGTTGGTAACCATATAGATTTTTAGGTACTCCACAGCTTGTAGAATAGTTTCCACAATTAAAACTCGTAACTAAGATGTTGTGTGAATATGAATACCAATATTTCATTGGAAAGTTTCCAATGTTCCAAGCGCACCAATGGTAGGCTTCAAAACTTGGATCTTGTACAAGATTACCTTGAGAATAAGAATAATTAATTACTAAAAGGCATTTAATTAATATTAGATAAATTCTCATGATTAAATTTACATATTCTTTAAGAAAATTAAAAGCTATAATTTATAATTCTCCGTAGCTTTTCTCACACTTCCATATTTCAATAAAAGTGCTTTCGCTTTTTCATAATCTTCTAAGCCTGTATTTTTCATCACCATCTTTGTTCCTCTATCTACCAGCTTGTGATTGCTTAATTGCATATCCACCATTTTATTTCCTTTGACTCTTCCTAATTTAATCATCACACTGGTGCTGATCATATTTAAAACGAGTTTTTGCGCTGTTCCTGATTTCATGCGTGTGGAACCGGTAACAAACTCTGGTCCAACTACCACTTCAATTGGATATTGCGCCACTTTTGCAACAGGACTTCCTGCATTACAGGTAATACAAGCGGTGATAATATTGTTTTTGTTACATTGTTCTAATGCCCCAACAACGTATGGTGTAGTTCCGGAAGCTGCAATTCCTATGACAACATCCTTGGAATTTATCTGGTGAAGTTTTAAATCTTCCCAGCCTTGGTTCACATCGTCTTCTGCAAATTCAACGGCTTTCCTAATGGCTTCATCGCCACCTGCGATTAATCCAATAACGCGACCGTGTTCAATACCGTAAGTAGGCGGACATTCAGATGCATCTACAATGCCTAATCGTCCGCTTGTGCCGGCGCCGGTATAGAATAAACGTCCTCCTGTTTTCATCTTCTTCACAATTACTTCTACTAATTTTTCAATAGCAGGAATTACTTTTTCTACGGCTAATGGCACCGTTTTATCTTCTTTATTCATGTTTTGAAGTAATTCCAAAACACTCATGTTTTCAAGATTATTATAGTACGAATCGGCTTCAGTTGTTTTTTCCATTTTATTCAATTTCGTTTTTGTAATCTTCAAGGCTCTTTAAAATAACCGTTTTCGCAACTTCAACACCGTAAACGGCATCAATAATTACGGGTTGATGATTGCCGGGTAAATTTTTATACGTTAAAAAATAATGTTTGATACGGTCGATGACTGCTTGTGGACAATCACTAATATCTTTCCAGTTGCCATAGATTTCATCTTGCTTTAAAACAGCAATAATTTTATCATCAGCTTCTTCTTTATCAATCATCCTTAATCCGCCAATCGGATTAGCGTCTACTAAAATGTCGCCGTGAGTAATCTGTTTTTCTGTCAGTACACAAATGTCCAATGGGTCACCATCCCCTTTACTTATTTTTTCTTTAGAATGCGATGCCGCGAAGTTAGCAATGGATTTCCCGCAAAACGTTTTTGGAATAAAACCATATAGAGCAGGAACAGCATTGGAGAATTTTTGCGGGCGATCAATTTTTAAATAGCCGCTTTCTTTGTCAATTTCATATTTAACAGCATCACCGGGTACAATTTCAATGAATGCTGTTATTTCATCCGGACAATTTTTTCCGGGTGAAATGCCGTGCCACGGATGCTGTTTGTTGTTGTTTTTACTCATTTAAAAAATCTTTTAAAAAGTTGAAGAAACAAGATTACTACAGCCAAGGAAATAAATAAGGTAATGATAAGTTGAGTTCGGCTTGGAATGATGTTGCGTTTACCCGCTTGATTTTCTTCGCGGTCGCGCATGGTTTTGTATGTGCCTAAATTTTTACGAAGAAAGTCTAATTCTTCATCATAACTATTACCATACGTAACAGCGTAAAAATCTTCTTTCTCGTTTTTAATTAATTTACGACTGCGACTGCACCAATCCATTTTAGCATTATCAGCCTGCTTGTAGTTGGAATAAATAATCCATTCTTCACCTGGATTAAATTCTTGTGCACACTCTACTTTACAATCGAATAAAACTTTAAACTTGGCATTCACCCGACCTTTATATAATTCAAGGATTTCAAAAATAGCTTCGGATGCATTATTGTTGCAGGGATTTACACTCACAATTTTACCTCTGTAAATCACATCGTATTTATTGCATTCTTCAAGCGAGAGGTTCGTAAGCGGACACTGACAGGCGATTATTTCTGTCGGTTTTATAAGCACCAGACATGTAAATACAAAAAGTATTATAGAACGTATTTTCATTAATTGATAATTGAAGGTGCTTTTTGCTTGATGAAATTTAAAGAAGCATCCAGTTCTTTGTACATGATTTTATCATTCTCAACAAACTTAACTTCTTTACGGTAGTCGGAAATGAGTTGTTCAATGAACGTTGATGATTTTAATGGTCTCCTGAACTCCAATGCTTGTGATGCATTCATGAGTTCAATGGCTAAAACACGTTGTGTGTTTTCTATAACTTTAAAACATTTGGTAGCGGCATTCGCTCCCATGCTCACATGATCTTCTTGTCCGTTTGACGAAACAATACTATCAGCACTTGCCGGTGTACATAATTGTTTGTTCTGACTTACGATGGATGCAGCTGTATACTGTGGAATCATGAATCCAGAATCCAATCCCGGTTTTGCAACTAAAAAGGCAGGTAAGTTTCTTAAACCTGAAATAAGTTGGTAGGTTCTTCTCTCAGAAATATTAGCCAACTCAGCAATGGCGATACATAAAAAGTCTAAAACCAGAGCTAACGGTTGTCCGTGAAAATTACCGCCGGAAATAACTTCATCACTTTCCGGAAACACCGTTGGATTATCGGTCACAGAATTTATCTCTGTTTCAATTACCGACTTTACATAATTGTATGTGTCTTTGGTTGCGCCATGAACTTGTGGGATGCAACGGAAAGAGTAGGGGTCTTGAACGTGTTGTTTACTTTTAGCTACAATTTCGCTGCCACTTAAAATCTTTCTGAAAAACTCCGAGGTTTGTAGCTGTCCGCGATGAGGACGAATCGTGTGCAAATGTTCCTTAAATGGATCGATGCGCCCGTCAAACGCTTCAAGCGAAATAGCACCAATGGTATCCGCCCAAATATTAAGTTCTTCTGATTTCAGTAAACATTGAACGCCATATGCGCTCATAAATTGAGTGCCGTTTAATAAAGCAAGACCTTCTTTTGATTTTAATTTAATCGGACTAACGTTTAATTTTTTCAGAACATCTGAAGCGTTATGTCGTTTACCTTCATAGTTAACTTCGCCCATCCCTAATAGGGGCAGACATAAGTGAGCTAAAGGCGACAAATCACCTGATGCACCTAAGGAGCCTAGTTGATATACAACAGGAAGAATATCATTATTGTAAAAAAACAACAAACGTTCAACCGTAATTAATTGAACACCGCTTTTTCCGTAGCATAAAGCGCGGATTTTTAAGAGGAGCATTAGTTTTACAATTTCTTTAGGAACTTCTTCGCCCATTCCGCAAGCGTGACTCATTACTAAATTCTCCTGTAACTTTTCAATTTCATTTTCGGCAATACTCACATTGCATAAAGAGCCAAAGCCGGTGTTAATGCCGTAAATTGGTTCAGGATGTTTTTTAACTTTCTCATCGAGATAGGCACGACAATCATTAATGTTTTTAATGGAAGAGGCCGAAAGTTCGATTTGAGTATTATTAGTGATAATTTGACGAATATCGCTTAAAGTAAAGGCTTTATTGGTATCTATGGTGAATTTCATAGGGAGAATCGAATTAAAGTTTAAAAATACCAAAGCTTAGCTTATGGAGAGGTACTTGTTACTTAAATTTTATAAAATTTAATGCACCATTCTTAATGGCATTTTGATAAATAAAGACTTAAATTTATAGCCATGAAAATTATTTGCATTGGACGTAATTATGCCGAACACGCTAAGGAAATGAACAGCGCTGTTCCAACCGAACCGGTTTTTTTTATGAAACCGGATACAGCTCTGCTTAAAGAGGGTGATTTCTATATTCCTGAATTTACAAAGGATTTGCATCACGAGATAGAATTGGTGCTTAAAATTTGCAAAGTAGGGAAGCATATTGAAGAGCAGTTTGCGCACAAGTATTATGATGAGATTGGTTTAGGAATTGATTTCACGGCACGCGACATTCAGGCTAAATGCAAAGAAAAAGGATTACCATGGGAGAAAGCGAAAGCTTTTGATAATTCGGCACCTCTTGGGAAAATGGTAAAAAAAGAAGAATTAGGCGATTTAAATAGCATCAATTTTGAGTTGAAAATAAACGGAGAAAGCCGTCAGATAGGAAATAGCAAGGATTTAATTTTCAGTTTCGATAAGGTGGTAAGTTACGTATCACAATTCGTGACTTTAAAACAGGGCGATTTAATTTATACCGGAACGCCGGAAGGGGTTGGTCCTGTTAAAATAGGTGATAAAATGGAAGGATTTATCAATGGTGTTTCTTTTTTAACTCTCAATGTTAAGTAATGAAGTTCTCCTTGAAAATAATCCCTATTTTTTTAATTAAGTTTTATCAATACAGTATTTCGCCATTATTACCCAATGCTTGTCGTTATACCCCAACTTGTTCTCAGTATAGCATAGATGCCATTAACAAATACGGCATCTTTAAAGGCGGATGGATGGGGTTTAAACGCTTGATTTCCTGCGGACCATGGGGTGGAAGCGGCTATGATCCGGTAAAGTAGGATTCTAGTTTTGTAACAGATGTTACTAGCATTCGCCTTTTTTATTTTGTATATTTATAGTATGAAAATCGCAAAACTTTTATCATTAGCGCTAGTAATTGCACTGATTTTTTCATCCTGTAAAAAGGATCCAAATCCAATTGATGAAGAACACGTACATAATCACGAAAACACCAATGATGTTGTTGTAAACATAACAAATGTGGCCGATAATCAAATTATTCAGTTATCATCGGATGTCCCATTTACAGCCTCCACGCCAAAGTACATTAACGCTAATAATGATACTTTTTCGGTAAGTATTTTAAAATATTACATTTCAAACATCAAGTTAAAACGACCGAATGGCTCTTATTACGTTGTTCCGGAAACGTATTTCTTAATCAATGCAGCAGATACAATAAATACTTGCAAGTTTGTATTGAAAGATATTCCGGTTGAAAATTACATTGCCATGGAATTTATTGTTGGTGTTGACAGTACCCGCAATTGCAGTGGAGCTCAAACAGGAGCACTTGATCCTTTAAATGATATGTTTTGGAGCTGGAATCAAGGCTATATCTTCTTTAAATGTGAAGGATATACCAGCAGCGCACCTCATTGGGGAATTTCAAATTTATCTTACCACATTGGAGGATTTATTCCGCCGTTTAATTTAATACGTTGGGCAAATGTACCTTTCACTTCTACCTCACTAAATGTAGATCAAGACCATGTTTCAACCATTTATCTTAAAGCCAATTTGCTGGAAGCGTTCCGAAACCAAAACGTCATTGATTTCTCGGTTAGTCCCGCTGTTACCGGTGGACCGGTTGCAAAGCAGTTAGCGAACAATTACTCCAATATGTTTGTTTTATCAGCTATAAAACATTAAGATGAGATTTAAGCTCCTGACCATATTAAGTTTACTGATTCTATTTCTTAGTTTTTGTAAGAAAGACCCGGAAATTATTCCAATTAGCGAGGATGATTTAAGTGAGTCGTATGCACCCATCGTGCCTACAGGATGGCCGTCACCGGTTTATGATTTTACCGGTAATAGTGTTACAAAAGAGATTTTTACATTGGGTCGTCATTTGTTTTATGAGCCCATGTTGTCGGAAGACTCGTCCATTTCGTGTGGCAGTTGTCATCAGCAAATTTTTGCATTTTCGAATGGTCCCGGACATCCAACCAGTCATGGCGTGCACAATTTATTAGGGAAGCGTAATTCACCTGCCATGTTTAATTTAACCTGGCATCAAAAAATTATGTGGGATGGAGGCATCAGTAATTTGGAAAATCAACCAATCGGACCAATTTCTAATCCAATTGAAATGAATTTGTCTTTTAATGATGCTATTAACAGAATAGCAGCTTCATACAAATACAAAACCTTATGTTATAAAGCTTATGGTGATAGCGTAGTAACATCCACACGTTTCTTAAAATCCTTTGCCCAATTTATGGGACTTATGGTTTCGTATCGCAGTAAATACGACAAAGTGAAGAGTGGTGAAGAGTCGTTTAATGCGCAGGAAAACAGTGGTTACACTGTGTTTAAAGCAAAGTGCGCTTCTTGTCATTCAGAACCTTTATTTAGTGATTATTCATTTAGAAACAACGGTTTGCCAATTACGGCATTTCAAGATAGTGGTCGCTACCGAATTACTTTGGATCCAAATGATTTATATAAGTTTAAAGTACCATCGTTACGAAATTTAGGATATAGCGCGCCGTATATGCACGATGGAAGGTTTAGTAGTTTGACGGCAGTTTTAAACCATTATACATCCGGTGTGACCAATACGCCTAATCTTGATCCTTTGTTAGTAAGCGGACTATCATTAAGTACGCAGGAAAAAAATGATTTGATTGCGTTTTTGAATACATTAAACGACGCTGAGTTTATTAAAGACCCGCGTTTC
>JAEUTQ010000078.1 GCA_016787445.1 Bacteroidia bacterium | reverse complement strand
TTTCTTATTTGTTCTATCGCTAAACGTAATTCGGTATTATCTAAAAACGCCTCTCTTAGCTGAACAAAAACATCAATGATTCTAATACTGACAGCAATAGCACGTTTGCTCTTTAAAACATTGGATAGCATTAGCACACCATGCTCAGTAAAAGCATAAGGTAGATACTTAATATTCTCACCTCTTTTCAAGGTCGCATTTTGCGACCTTGAAACTTCAGCTTCCTCTTTACTTAATTCAAACATAAAGTGCTTAGGAAAACGCTCGATATTTCTCCTAACCTGTTCTTTTAAACGTTTTGTTTCTACTTGGTATAAATCTGCCAAATCACTATCTAACATTACCTTCCGCCCGCGAATAAAAAATATCTTATTTACAATTACCTCATCAGGTATAACAAATGATGATGATGCTTTCTTAGCCATATTTTAATCTCTATTTGAAAGTCACAAATTGTGAACTCCGACTATTTGTTCTTATTCGTTTACTTTTTGTAAAATGTCATATTGCGCTGCCCAGCAAATTCCATTTTAAAAACAAAATTACTGTAACCAATAAATAGTGCTTGCTACAAATTATAGATAGTGAGGAAATTGAACAAATTGTACAGATAAAACAATAAAAGCTGCTTAATCCATCGCTCTACTTCACCAACACCAACTGAGCATCCTCTACTCCTTCCACCAAATGTTTTACGTTGTCTTCAATATTTACGAAATCACCGGATGACAAATTATATTCTTCTCCCTTTTCGCTTTTAAAAATAGCTTTTCCATTTATGCAAATTAATAAGGCGGGTATAGTTGTAATATGCTCCTTTAACAGTCCACCTGCTCTTAATTGTATAGACACTACACTTCCTTCGCCTCCCGAAAATAATTTTTTGGTGCTTAAAGACTTCTCTTCCGAATGCTGTGATTTTAAATTCATGATTGATATTTTATAAATAAAAAAGGGAAGCGTTTAACTTCCCTTCATTTAATTAATTATTCATGCTCTTAAGCGGTTTTAATTTCGCTTAATACGTTATTCATATTACGAACTGCATCTGCGCTCTTAGCGAATGCTGCCTTCTCTTCATCATTTAAGTTGAAGTCGACGATTTTTTCCCAACCGTTTTTACCAATAACAACAGGAACACCTAAGCAAATATCCTTTTGTCCGTACTCACCATCTAAAGCAACGCAACAAGTATATAATTTTTTGTGATCGTTAACGATGCTATCCACTAAAGCAGCCACAGAAGCTCCCGGAGCATACCACGCAGAAGTACCTAACATACCGGTTAAAGTTGCGCCACCTACCATTGTATCAGCAGCTACTTTCTTTAATTTTTCAGCATCCATGTATTTTGAAACCGGAGTTCCATTATATGTAGCTAAACGAGTTAAAGGAATCATAGTTGTGTCTCCGTGTCCGCCTACAACATAACCTTGCACATCACTAGCAGGCACATTTAATGCTGTAGATAAATAATATTTAAAGCGAGAGCTATCTAAAATTCCACCCATACCAATAACACGTTGCTTAGGTAATTTGCTTGACTTAAGTGCTAGGTAAGTCATGGTATCCATTGGATTACTTACAACGATGATAATCGCATTCGGTGAATTTTTTAATACGTTCTCAGTTACTGTTTTTACAATACCCGCGTTGATGCCGATTAATTCTTCACGCGTCATGCCCGGCTTACGAGGAATACCACTTGTGATAACAACAACATCACTGTTTGCAGTTTTAGTATAATCGTTTGTACTTCCGCTGATACGTGTATTGAATCCATTTAATGTTGCGGTTTGCATTAAGTCTAAAGCTTTACCTTCAGCGAAATTTTCTTTGATATCTAAAATTACTACTTCGCTTGCAATACGATTTAATGCAATATACTCTGCACATGATGCGCCTACGTTTCCTGCGCCAATAACTGATACTTTCATTTTATATAAGAATTAATGATTAATAATTTTGTTTAAATATAAATGATTTGAAGGAATTAACGGTGAATTTTTACTCAAAATTATTTCACCTCTTCATAATCTACGTACTCTCCGGCATCGGGCTTTAATTCACCTTTTTTGGGTGAATGATTTTGCTGCTGATTAGTTGTATTATAATTGTACGAGGTACGGTTATTATTTGCAGTACTTCCCTGAGTGCTTTTTGCTGAGTAACTTCTGAAAGCATCTATTAACTTCCAAACAACCCAAATTGCAATGATGGTCCAAATTAAATCGCGCATGGCTTAAATCTACTCCTCAAATATCTGAATTATTGAGCTTCTTTGATAGTTAAATTTACTTAAGACCCGAAGCTGAGAAAAATCATAAATCGGGTATCGGAATTTTAATATATTTAGCTAATTATTAAGTAATTATATGCTAAACGAAGAAAAATACGAGGAATTGCACCACAAAGCTATTATTTGGGTACAACAACACAAAACGTTCTCCGACATTCATGATGACTTAATTAAAGAAGGTTGTGATGAACTGGAAGCAGCTGAAATTGTAAAGGAAGTAAAGCTGATACACTATGCACAAAAACGCCAAAAAGGAGGAATGATCATCTTAGTTGGATCGATTTTATTATTGATTGGTTTTCTACTAACCATTTCCAATTTTTACGCTAACACTTCCTTTGCCTACGTTATGTACGGATTCACGACTGTAGGTTTGTTAGTGATTTTTTACGGATTGTACGAAGTATTTGGCTAAGCCCGGCATTGCCCCGACTTGAAAGTCGGGGTTATTTGCTCAGGTATAGATTTCTCTCGCTGTAAATATTCTGAAAATATTCATCGTATAAATCATCGATGAAATAAATTGCTTCGCCTGTACTCTTCATTTCAGGACCTAACTCCTTTTGAATATCAGGGAACTTTTCATAGCTGAATACAGGAATCTTTATTGCATATCCCTTTTTACGAGGATTAAATTTAAAGTCTTTCACCATCTTATCACGTAACATCACTTTTGTTGCGTAATTCACATAAGGCTCATCGTAAGCTTTCGCAATGAATGGAACCGTACGACTTGCACGTGGATTCGCTTCAATAATGTAAACTATCTCATCCTTCACCGCGAACTGAATATTAATTAAACCAACTGTATTTAAAGCTAAAGCGATGGTTTTTGTGTGTTGTTCAATTTGCTTAATTACATTCTCACTTAAATCAAAAGTTGGCAATACAGCATAAGAATCTCCGGAGTGAATACCTGCCGGTTCAATATGCTCCATGATGCCGATGATGTAAACATCCTTTCCGTCGCAAATAGCATCCGCTTCTGCTTCGATTGCTCCATCTAAAAAGTGATCCAATAAAACCTTATTATCCGGTAAATCGTTCAACAACTTCACAACATGTTGTTCCAGCTCTTCTTCATTAATTACAATCTTCATGCTTTGTCCGCCTAACACGTAGCTCGGACGAACCAACAATGGGAAACCTAATTCCTTAGATAGATTAATTGCTTCCTCCGCATCAGTGATTACACCAAATTTAGGATATGGAATATTATTTTCTTTTAATAAAGTAGAGAAGCTTCCTCTGTCTTCGGCCAAATCCAAAGATTTGAAATCGGTACCGATGATTTTAATTCCGTATTTATCTAATTTCTCTGCGAGCTTTAATGCGGTTTGTCCACCTAATTGCACAATTACGCCTTCCGGTTTTTCATGCTGAATGATGTCGTAAATATGCTCCCAGAATACCGGCTCAAAATATAATTTATCTGCAGTACTGAAATCGGTACTAACGGTCTCCGGATTACAGTTAATCATAATCGTTTCATAACCGCATTCTTTAGCCGCCAACACACCATGCACACAACTGTAATCAAATTCGATACCTTGTCCGATACGATTAGGGCCGCTTCCTAAAATCACAACTTTCTTTCTCTCACTGCGAACACTTTCATTTTCATCTTCAAACGTTGAATAGTAGTAAGGTGTTTTTGCCTCAAACTCAGCTGCACAGGTATCTACTAATTTATATACACGCTTAATACCGAATTCATTTCTCTTTTTATAAACTTCACTTTCAAGGCAACGTAACAAATGTGCTATCTGACGATCAGCATATCCTTTTTGTTTTGCTTCGTACAATAAATCTTTTGGAAGACTAGAAAGATTGTGTTTCTCTATTTCCTTTTCCATGGCAATCATTTGTTCGATTTGCTCAAGGAACCACATATCAATTTGAGTGAGTTTCTGAATTGTTTTGATGGAGATACCTAATTTCATGGCATCATAAATCATAAACAAACGATTCCAGCTTGGACGCTCTAACCCTTTTAGTAATTCTGCCTGATTAGTATTTTCCTTTCCATCCGCACCCAAACCATTACGCTTAATCTCTAAACTCTGACACGCTTTTTGCAAGGCTTCCTGGAAACTTCTTCCAATAGCCATCACTTCACCTACTGATTTCATCTGGAAACCTAACTCACGGTTGGTGCCTTTAAATTTATCAAAGTTCCAACGAGGTATTTTTACGATTACGTAATCCAAAGTTGGCTCGAAATATGCAGACGTAGATTTTGTAATTTGATTTATTAATTCATCCAAATGATAACCAATGGCTAATTTAGAAGCAATGCGTGCAATTGGATAACCGGTAGCTTTACTTGCCAAAGCAGATGAACGAGATACACGCGGATTAATTTCAATCGCGATGATTTCTTCCTTTTCATCATTACTTACCGCGAACTGTACATTACATCCTCCGGCGAAATTTCCGATGCTGCGCATCATTTTGATCGCCATGGTACGCATCTTTTGATACGTGCTGTCGCTTAATGTCATAGCCGGTGCTACCGTAATGCTATCACCGGTGTGTACACCCATTGGATCAAAATTCTCAATAGAACAAATAATGGCGACATTATCATTCTTATCACGCAATAACTCCAACTCATATTCTTTCCAGCCTAACACAGCCTTATCGATCAATACTTCGTGAATTGGTGAAGTTTGTAATCCGCGGTTTAATAAAGTGTCAAAATTTTCTTTTTCATATACTACTGAACCACCGCTACCTCCTAAAGTAAATGAGGGACGAATAACCAATGGGAAACCAAACTCTTGTGCAATGGATTTACCCTCTAAGAAACTTTTTGCAATTTTACTTGGTGCCATTCCAACACCAATTTCTTCCATACGTGCGCGGAATAAATCACGGTCTTCAGTTACTTTAATTGCATCAATATCCACACCAATCATCTTCACACCGTACTTCTTCCAAATTCCCATATCATCACATTTCAATGCGAGATTCAAAGCAGTTTGTCCGCCCATGGTTGGAAGTACAGCATCAATTTTACGCTCTTCCAAAATCTTAACGATAGATTTTACTTCTAACGGCCACAAATAAACATGATCAGCTGTTACTTTATCGGTCATGATAGTCGCCGGATTACTATTAATAAGCGACACTTCAATTCCTTCTTCACGTAAACTTCTGGCGGCTTGAGAACCGGAATAATCAAATTCGCAAGCTTGTCCGATAATGATCGGACCGGAACCTATAATTAAAACTGACTTTATGGAGTTATCTTTTGGCATATCTTATCAAACGTTTTTTAGTAACAAAAAAACAAATTGCGTAAAGATATAGCGATTGAGTCGGTTAGGAAAAACAAGATATTAACGAATTATTAATAAAATAATTCTCAGGCGCTTAGTAAAAAAGGCGTTTGTTGTTAAACCTTTGATTTCAGTCTTTGCTCAGCCTTTACCATATTTTCCATTCCTTTCAAGAGTGCATCAGGGTTATAAGAAATGCTATCGATACCTTGCTCTACCAAAAACTGCGCAAACTCCGGATAATCACTCGGTGCTTGTCCGCATAAACCAATTTTTGCACCGTTTTCCTTGGCAGTTTTAATAACGGTGGCAATCATGGTTTTTACAGCCATATTATTCTCGTCAAACAAATCACTCACTATGGCAGAATCTCTGTCTAAACCTAGAGTTAACTGGGTTAAATCGTTAGAGCCAATAGAAAATCCATCAAAAACTTCCGAAAATTCCTTTGCCAGAATAACATTGCTTGGAATTTCTGCCATCACATAAATCGCCAATCCATTGTCACCGCGTTTTAAACCATAAGTATCCATCAATTCCACAACTTTCTTTCCTTCTTCAACCGTTCTGCAAAACGGAATCATCAATTTCACATTGGTCAAGCCCATTTCATTTCGCACCCGTTTCATGGCTTCGCACTCTAATTTAAAACCTTCGCGGTAACGCTCGTTATAATAACGCGATGCCCCTCTGAAACCAATCATAGGGTTTTCCTCTTCCGGCTCAAATTCTTTTCCACCAATCAAATTCGCATATTCGTTAGTTTTGAAATCGCTCATTCGCACAATCACATCCTTGGGATAAAACGCTGCGGCAATTGTACCAACAGCTTGTGCCAATTTATCAATGAAATACTCCTTTTTATCAGCATATTGATAAGTTAATTCCTCAATATGTTTTACAACCTCTTTGTCTTTCAAGGTTCCAAAATTAACCAGAGCCATAGGGTGAATTTTTATGGCGCTATTAATGATAAACTCCATACGCATTAAGCCGATTCCCTTATTGGGATAAAACGAATATGAGTATGCTTTATCAGGGTCTCCCAGAATCATCATGGGATGAGTTTGCGGCATAGTCATGTTTTTAAAATCCAGTTTTTGCTCAGTCCAATTTAACCTACCTTCATAAACAAAACCTGTTTTTCCTTGCGCGCAACTAACGGTTACCATATCTCCGTCTTTAATTTTTTCAGTAGCATCACCTGTTCCAACTACAGCCACAGCACCTACTTCGCGCGCCACAATGGCTGCATGAGAAGTTCTTCCGCCTTTATTGGTTATAATAGCCGCTGCTTTTTTAAGAATAGGATCCCAATCCGGATTTGTAATATCCGTCACAAGCACTTCACCCTCTTGCAATTTATCTGCATCAGCACTTGACATAATGATGCGCACTTTACCTGAAGCAATACCGGAGCCAATGGCATTACCCTTGGTTAAAATTGTCCCTTTTTCTTTTACGATGTATTCAGTCTTTAAATAAGGGTCCCTTTTAGAATGTACTGTTTCGGGGCGTGCTTGCACTATAAACAGTTTTCCTGTGATTCCATCTTTAGCCCATTCGATATCCATGGGCATTTTATAATGTTGTTCGATGGTGTAACTCCATCTTGCCAATTGAGTAATTTCTTCGTCATTCAACACCCATTGTTTTCTTTTTTCTTCAGGCGTATCTGTATTCACAATACTTGATTTATCAGTAACAGAATACACCATTGTTTTCGCCTTAGTTCCTAATTTTTTGGAAATAATAGCATTCTTGTTTTGCTGTAATGTAGTTTTGAAAACATGAAACTCATCGGGAGTTACTGCACCTTGAACAATGTTTTCTCCTAATCCCCATACACCGGATATGACAATAACATTCTTAAATCCCGATTCAGGTTCTAGTGTGAATATTACACCGGCTGAAGATAAATCGGAGCGAACCATTAATTGTACGCCCGCCGACAAATACACTTTCATCTGTTCAAATCCATTGTCTTCTCGATATTTGATAGCACGATTATTAAAAAGAGAAACAAAACAGCGATGAACTGCGTCAACTACGTCTTCATTACCATTTATATTAAGAAACGAGTCGTGTTGTCCCGCAAAACTGGCGGTTGGCAAATCTTCTGCGGTAGCACTGCTTCTTACAGCAACATCTGCTTCACGATTTTCCTTTATACAAAGTTCTTTATATGCTGTAATTATTTCTTGTTTTAAATCAGTAGGAATAACTGCATTTCTTACAAGAGTTCGAGCTTGTTCGCCAATTTCGGAAAGATTGGAAAAGTCTTTCTTGTCTAACTTTAAAAACAAATCGTTTAATGGTTGATTAAGCTTATTGTATTGTAAAAAGTATTGAAATGCAAAAGCTGTTGTAGCAAAACCATCCGGTACTTGAATACCTTTCGATTTCAAATTATTTGCCATTTCACCTAATGAAGCGTTTTTTCCACCAACTAAAGCAACATCGTTTTTGCCCAGCTCATCATAAGAAATTATATAGTTTGTTTTCATATTTAAAAAGTAAGACATAGTTAGTACAAAAACAAGTTACTAATTATGAGTAATGAATACCAAAAAGATGAGTTTAGTCAGTTTATTGTTAACGATTGGTGAATTATTTTCTTGTGAAAGCCTGAAAATCTTTGTTTCTTTGTCACCGTTAATGAAACACATCATTACCATAAAACGAAAATGTAAGGCCGGCATGGCCATTCAATAGTTCTGAGAGCTACGCGCTTTCGTGTTTTCGTAAATTCAATTTAGTATTCACATTAATTTATAAATTTGACCTCCCTTAAGGGGAAATACAATTATGAAAATTTTAAAATTTGGCGGTACCAGCGTAGGCAGCGCAGAACGCATTCAGGCACTTGTAAAATTAGTTGTAAACAATGAACCTAAAATTGTGGTGTTATCGGCTATGAGCGGCACAACCAATTCATTGGTAGAAATAAGTGAAGCTCTTTATAAAAAAGAAACTGCTAAAACCAATGAGTTAATTAATAAGCTGGAAGAAAAATATCGTAAGGAAATTTCTTTATTATATAAATCAGAAGAGTTTTTAAGAAAAGCCGGCGACTTAATTACCAATCATTTTAATTATTTGCGTGCTTTCACTTTAGATATGTTTACAGCTAATGAGGAAAAAGCCGTGTTGGCGCAAGGTGAATTGTTAAGCACCGCTATGTTTCATTTTTATTTATCGGAAATAAACGTGAAATCAGTTTTGTTACCGGCTCTCAATTTCATGCGCATCGATGAAAACGAAGAACCGGATTTAAAATACATTGAAACCAATTTACAATCTGAATTAAAAAAATATCCCGGAGAAATTTTATTTATCACGCAAGGTTACATCTGCAGAAACGCCTTTGGTGAAATTGATAATTTAAAACGTGGCGGAAGTGATTACACGGCTTCGATTATTGGCGCTGCATTATACAGTGAAGAAGTTCAGATTTGGACTGATATTGACGGCATGCATAATAATGATCCGCGCTTCGTTAACAAAACACATCCAATCAACGAATTGAGTTTTGATGAAGCGGCTGAGTTGGCTTACTTCGGGGCAAAAATTTTACATCCTACCTGTATTTTACCGGCGCAGAAAAGAAACATTCCGGTACGCTTAAAAAACACGATGCAACCGGAGGCAGAAGGAACGTTAATTGCCAATATTCAAACCAAGGAAGGCATAAAGGCGGTTGCCGCAAAAGATGGCATTGTAGCTATTAATATTAAAAGCGACCGAATGCTTTTAGCGCATGGTTTCTTACGCGCCGTGTTTGAAATTTTTGAGCGTTACAAAACGCCAATTGATATGATTACGACTTCAGAGGTGGCTGTTTCACTCACAATTGATAACACTAAATACTTAAAAGAAATCCGTAAAGAGTTGGAAGAAATTGCCAATGTTGAGATAGACGAAAATCAAACGATTATTTGCGTTGTTGGTAGTGTGCCTAAAGATGCGGCCGGTTATGGATACAAAGTTTTAGCTGCACTGAAAGATATTCCTGTACGAATGGTTTCTTATGGCGGAAGTGCTAATAACATTTCAGTTTTGATTGATTCAAAATTAAAGAAAGAAGCACTTCAGGCATTAAATAAAGGATTGTTTAATTATAACTAAGTAACCATGTTTACCAAAGAAACAATCCAAAAATTCGAAAAACTTTCAACGCCGTTTTATTATTATGATTTAGCGGTATTGAAAAAAACATTGAGTGAAGTTCAATCGCTCAGTAAGGCAAACAACTTCCATGTTCATTACGCTTTAAAAGCTAATTCAAATCCTGAAATATTAAAACTCATTCAGTCTTATGGTTTGGGCGCTGATTGTGTAAGTGGTGGTGAAGTAAAGCGTGCTGTTGAAACAGGATACAAGTCCGATAAAATAGTTTTTGCAGGCGTAGGAAAAAGTGATTCGGAAATTAATTATGCTCTGGATCAAAATATTTTATGTTTCAATGTGGAAAGCACCATGGAACTGGAAGTTATCAATGAACTGGCACAAAAGAAAAACAAGATAGCTTCAGTAGCCTTGCGTATTAATCCGAATGTGGATGCTTATACTCATAAGTACATTACAACCGGTTTGGAAGAAAATAAGTTTGGTATAAATCCGTATGAGTTCGATACTGTTATTGATTTGATTAAAAAACTTCCAAACATCAAACTTATCGGATTGCATTTTCATATCGGATCGCAGATTACAGATTTGAGTCCGTTTAAAAAATTATGTCAGCGTGTGAATGAAATCAACACCTGGTTTTTACATAAAGGTTTTGATTTGCAAATTTTAAATGTTGGTGGCGGTTTAGGTATCAACTATAAAGAGCCCGACAAAGAAAGTATTGTGGATTTTAAATCCTTCTTTAGCGTTTTTAAAGAGTTTTTGGAAGTTCGTCCGGGACAAGAAGTGCACTTCGAATTGGGCCGTGCCATCGTAGCGCAATGCGGGAGTTTGATAAGCCGTGTATTATATATTAAGAAAGCCATCAATACCAATTTTGCTATTTTGGATGCGGGCATGACCGAATTAATCAGACCGGCCTTGTACCAAGCCTACCATAAAATCGAAAATTTGAGCGGTAGCCTGAGAAGTTCGCCATCCGGACAATTATTTAAATATGATGTGGTAGGGCCCATCTGTGAAAGCAGTGATTGCTTTGGGAAATCAATGGAACTTACTGAAACACAAAGAGGTGACTTAATCGCGATAAGAAGTACCGGGGCTTATGGGGAGGTAATGGCATCGGGGTATAATTTGCGGGAAGAGGCTCCAAAAGTGTTTTCGGAATAATTATTCCCATTTATTAAGATATTTGGGTTTATAATTTTGCAGGTTCTGGTTAATGTTGTATATTTGCGTCCCTTTTTAAGGGGAAATTTAAGATTTTAAGTCATGTCACGTATTTGTCAGATAACAGGAAAAAAGGCGATGGGCGGTAACAAAGTATCGCACTCTAATGCAAAATCTCGCCGTCAGTTTAAAGTAAACTTAAAGCGTAAGCGCTTTTTTGTACCTGAAACAGGTGAGTGGGTTACACTTCGTGTATCTACTTCAGCATTAAAAAACATTAACAAGTTAGGTATTTACGCCTGCTTAAAAGATGCCAAAGAAAACGGCATTTTAGCATAATATAAAAACAATGGAAGCAGAGTTAAACTCGCTTCATTATAATAAACAGAAAAAATGGCACGTAGTAAAAATAGAATACAGGTTATTTTAGAGTGTACCGAGCATAAAGAAAGCGGTAAACCGGGAACTTCTCGTTATATCACTACTAAAAACAAAAAGAATACGCCTGATCGTATAGAGTTGAAAAAATACAACCCTATCTTAAAGCGTATGACTGTTCACAAAGAAATTAAGTAATAACCTTAAAAATAAAGAACAATGGCAAAGAAGGTAGTTGCAACATTAAAAACCGGAAAAGGTAAAGATTTTACCAAGGTTATTAAAATGGTTAAATCCGGCAAAAGCGGAGCATACACATTTAAAGAAGAAATCGTTCATAACGATCACATCGCAGATTTTTTAAAATCTAAATAATTTATTTATCGATTGCATTAAAATTTCTTTCCCCCAACAAGGAAAGAAATTTTTATTTTAGGACGTTTCTATAATGGGATTTTTCTCGAAATTATTCAGCAAAGAAGAAAAGCAGAGCCTCGATGAAGGCTTGTCGAAAACCAAAGAGAGTTTTTTTGGTAAAATAGCAAAAGCTATTGCCGGAAAAAGCAC
>JAEUTQ010000081.1 GCA_016787445.1 Bacteroidia bacterium | reverse complement strand
TGACTTATTTTTTGTAACCTTGCAAATATAACTGAATGTGACTATCCGCACAATTTTTAAAGACTTTTATTGTAATTTTTTCTCCAACTAAAAAACAGTGTCAGAATCAGATAAATACATAGTAGCCGGGGTGATGAGCGGAACCTCATTGGATGGACTCGATGTTGCAATTTGTGAGTTCAGCAAAAATCAATCGGGATATAATTATAAGATATTGGATGCTACAACGGTAGCTTATGATCGTCCACAAAAAAACAAATTGCAAGCCGCGCCATACCTAAATGTTGAGAATTACTTTTTACTTCATCATCAATTTGGAAAGTTTATAGGAAAACAAGTAGCTAAGCTGTCTCAAAACGCACAAATAAAACCAAGTTCAATTGCCAGTCATGGACATACGATTTTTCATCAACCCGCTAAAGGATTTACCACACAACTGGGCTGTGGCGCTACCATTGCTGCAGTTTCCAACCTAACTACGGTGTGTGATTTTAGAAGTTTGGATGTAGCACTAAACGGACAAGGTGCGCCTCTGGTGCCAATTGGTGATAAATTATTGTTTGGCGATTATCAAAGTTGTTTAAACATTGGTGGTATTGCTAATATTTCATTCGAACGGGAAGGAAAACGAATTGCTTTCGATATTGGTGTAGCCAATATGGCACTCAATTTTTTTGCGCAAAAAGAAGGAAAAGAATATGACAAAGATGGTGAAATTGCGGCCTCCGGCAGCATTCACGAAGCACTGTTTAATGAATTAAATCAATTAGAATTTTATTCGCGTCATTCGGTCAAATCCTTAGGAAGAGAATGGTTTGAGATAGACTTTCTTCGGGTGGTAGAAAAGTATTCAATTCCGGTTAATGATTTGATGTGTACCATAGCTGAACATAGCGCTTTTCAAATTGCGGAAGTACTTAATGCTAATAAATTAAAAAACGTTTTTGTGACAGGAGGAGGCGCTAAAAATACGTTTTTGATTACGTCTCTAAAGAATTTTTACAAAGGTGAGGTAATTATACCTGATGAAAAAGTAATTGACTTTAAAGAAGCTTTGATTTTCGCTTTTTTAGGCTATTTACGTTTAACCAACCAGATTAACACACTTTGTTCGGTAACCGGTGCAAAAAAAGATTCTGTTGGTGGCGCTGTTTATTTCGTTAATTCATAAATTTAACTATGGCTTATTTATGGGTATTTATAGGAGGAGGTTTAGGCAGCAGCTTACGATATTTGCTAGGAAATTTATTATCTAAATCAAGTTTAAGCTTACCAATTGCTACACTCACCGCCAACTTAATTAGTTGCATCATTTTCGCGCTAACATTAAGTTTTTATAACGAAAAACTTCAGCAAACACCCACTTTAAAATTGTTCCTTTTAACCGGAATTTGTGGCGGACTCAGCACATTCTCAACGTTTAGTTTTGAGACCTATGAATTGTTAAAACAAGGTCAAATCATGTGGGCTTCATCAAATATTTTGATAAGTGTCTTGTTATGCCTTGTGATTTTTTTTACTTTTATAGGTAAATAATTATTACATGCGTCAATTAATTTTCTTCCTCTTTGCTCTATTGTTTTGTTTTAGTACGGTGACGGCGCAAACTAATCGTTTTTTACGTAAAGCGGCAAGGTCAACCGAAAATGGCTATCTAGAAAAAGCAAAGGAATACTACCTAAAAATTATCAGCAATGATAAAGATAACTACAAAGCCAATGTTGGATTAGGTATTACGCTTTCTGAATTTCAGGATCAGTATGAAGAAGCCCTTCCTTATCTTGAAAAAGCGTATGCAAACACACCAAAAGATACTTTACCGGATTTACTATATGCTTTGGCAAAATGCTATCAGCATGCCGGTCAATTCGAAAAAGCAATTGGGTTTCTGGAAAAATTAAACGGAGCAGTAGCCCTCGATGAGGAGGATAAATATTTTCAATTAGATTTAAGCAAAAGAAAACAAGATTGCGCTTATGCCATGGCGAACAACTCTGTTACCTCTCAAAAAGAATGGTATGTGATAAATTTGGGCTCAAGTATTAATTCGAAAATGCCGGAATATGTTCCGGTAATCACACCGGATAATGAATTACTTTTTACTTCCCGTCGTAAAGATCATGAAAAGGAAAAGATAAACGATTTGGACGGAAAATATTTTGAAAGTATGTACATCAGTAAAATTGAGAATGGAAAATTTGAAACGCCTCGTCGTTATACCATTCCTGATTTATTCATGAGCTCTAAATTCCGTAAGCACCACGAATCGGTAATTTCTATGTCACCTGATGGAAAAAAATTATTTGTTTACCGTGATAATAAAATTTATGAAATTGAAATTTCCGAAGTAAAAAAAGCGGAACCAAGAAAACTTTCTAAAAACATCAACTTCGACTCCTATCAAAATCATGCCTATTTGAGTAAGGACGAAAAACAATTGTTCTTTACCAGTGAAGCAAAAGGCGGATACGGTGGGCTTGACATTTATTGCTCGGTTAAGGGAAGCGATGGCGTTTGGGGTACACCAGAGAATTTAGGTCCCAATGTAAATACTCCTTACGATGAAGACGCTCCATTTTTAAGTAACGATGGAAAAACCTTATTCTTCGCTTCCAGAGGATTACCGGGTTATGGTAATTTCGATTTATATCAATCTGAATTAGGTGCCGATGGTAAATGGGGTCCTCCACAAAATTTAGGCATGCCTATTAATTCGCAAGCGCATGATATTTTTATGGTACAGAATAAGGATGGAAATATTGGCTACTTCTCCTCTGCTCGTCCGGGCGGAAAAGGCGATATGGACATCTACAAAATCAATTATTTGAAAGACTATAACAAACGTTGTGAAACAGATGAAAATCCTTTGTTGAGCATCAAAACAGAAACCATTTCGTCAACTGATAACCGTTATGCCTTTACTGCAACAGTACCGGATTATTTAAAAGTTTTAAAGTATGAGTGGAAGGTTAATAACAGCGATACAAAAGACACTGAAAATTATACAGAAGCTGTTTTTTCAGGTGGAAGTGATAATAACGTAAAGCTACGCGCCTTCGCCTATTGCGATACTTGTTTTGAACCCATCGTATTGTGTAATATTGTGCGGGTTAATGTTGTCGCAACACAATCAGTTGATGTGTTAGCCAACAATAATGGCGGAAACACCAGTGGCATTCTTAACGAACTAAAAAACTTCAAGGGTAAATTAAGTAAAGAGCAATTAGCCGCTTTAGGATTTAATGTAACACCTGTTCGCTTCAACTTCAATGCTTCTGACGTAAGGGAAGACGCAAAAACGATTCTCGATAAAAATATTGAAGTTTTAAAAGCCAATCCTGATTTGAAATTGGAAGTGTATGGTTATGCCGATACGCAAGGTCGTCCGGGTTACAACAAAGATCTATCCGACAAACGTGCGCGTAACATTAAAGATTACATGGTACAAAACGGTGTGAACAAAAAACAGATTATTGTTGTTATAGGTAAAGGAGCAACTAATTTGGTGAATGATTGTGTGCGTGGTGAAGAATGTGATAAAGAGCACAATGAAATGAACCGTCGCGTTGAATTTACCGTAATTAAAAAATAATGTATGGATTTTAAAAACCGGAAAGACCTCGTATTTATCATTCTCGCCGGTTTTTTTGTTACCAATGCTATTGTTGCTGAATTAATCGGCGGAAAGCTGGTTCAGTTTTTCGGCATCTTTACCCAAAGTATCGGAATTATTTTATGGCCGGTCGTTTTCATCCTTACCGATTTAATCAATGAATATTATGGAAGAAGTGGTGTTCGAAAACTCACTTTCATCACCATTGGTTTAATAATATATACTTACATTCTTATTACCGTAGCCATTAATTTAAAAGCGGTAGATTTTTCACCGGTTAACGACTCTGTATTTCTAACGGTGTTCGGACAAAGTCAGTGGATAATTATTGGGAGCATTGTAGCCTTTTTAAGCTCACAGTTAGTTGATGTGTATATATTCTGGAAATTGCGTAATGTTACCGGCAAACGTTTAATCTGGTTACGCGCAACAGGTAGTACATTAGTGAGTCAGTTAATCGATACCTTCGTTGTTCAGTTCATTGCTTTTGTTTTACCCGGCAAATGGGCTTTTGGAGAATTTATAATTAACGCAAGCTATGGTTATGTGTTTAAATTATTGGTAGCGGTTGCGCTGATACCGTTAATTTATTTAGGGCATTTTGCAATAGAAAAATACCTGGGAGAAGGAAAAGAAGCTACAGAGTAATCTTTACACCTGCAGCTTACTGCTTCACAAATTTTATCTGCTTTAATTCCGAATCAGTTTTTAATCTTAAGATATACGTTCCCTGAGCGAAATCTTTTAAATCTACAGATTCCTGAATTCCATTTACGGTGAATTTAGCCGGTGTACTGTGCACAACTTGACCGATTACATTTAGAATCTCAATGCTATAGTTTCCATTATAAGATGGCAGTTTTACATTCACCGAATTAACTGCAGGATTAGGAAATAATCTTAATCCATTATTATTAACCTGCTCATTGATTCCGGTAGTTGTTCCGTTTACAATGATTTTGCCAAAATAAGGCGTTTTATTAAATGCAGTTGCCGTAACAAAAATTGTATCCATTGCGGTTAATGGCGCAAAGTTCATGCTCGCCACACCCGCGTTAACTTTTGCTGTTGTCAAAATATTACCAAGTACGTTAAAACATACTAGCGCTCCATTTTCATTGCAATTTACATTCACATTAGCGGTTCCCAAATTTACCGAAGCTGGATGCGTTACAGTCATTGGAGTAACAGAAGCTGTAGTTAAACGCAATGATGGATCTCCAAAAACAGTCCAGGTATCTGTCATGTCTTCTCCGGAAACACCGTATTGATCATTCATATGCATGCAGCCATTCATTGCCATACCGGCAAAAGTTCTTTTAATGGAAACTGTATTTGTTGCTAAAACATCCATCATATGATCTTGTCCGCACATTGGTTCATTCCAATACTGATTAATGGTTGACATAACCGTAGCAATTGCTCCTTTAGGTGCAGCAGGCGTACCGGCACGCAACCAGGCTTCCGCGAAACAAGCATTATTCGTTGTGAAATTGCCATTTACACAAGCCACCGAAACAATAAATGGAAGCTTGTTTGTATTTGTAAGATTAGGGATATTAGAAGTAGAAAAGCCCGTTGTTGCAAATGAAAAATCTGAACCGTGACCTGTATAATTAATGATGCCTGCTCCACCTGCATTGATGAAATTTTGCAAATCCAAAGGAGTTGGGTCTCCGGGTGCATCACCACCGCCTTGTGAGCCTTCATAAAATTCACCAACCGTACCATAAGTAAACGCCTGTAGTTTTGCCTTAATGACTTGTTGATGCTGATAATCTAATTCATTATTGTCGCCCGGACCTTCATCTGAGGCAATACAAGCACCGATATTATAGAAATTACCATTTAATTGAGGATACTTCTCATAATTAATTACTTTGTTCACTTGCACTTCAACATCGGTAGAAGTTTGTGCGGAAAAACGTCCAATAAAAATATCCGGATAATGATCGTTACCCGCTAAATAAGTATACTCGTTATCTGAAGGCCCTACAGTTGTAGATGAGGCCGGAATTTGCTGATGATCCCCTACCAATAAAACATACTTTAAATTTGGATTAGTTGTAATGAAATTAGTGATGTAAGACTTAATTTGTGCAGGAGTTGGATTAGCATTAATGGTACTTTTTAAAACCATTGTTGTTCTCAATCCTTTCAAATTCTTCCACTCAACAAAAGGCGTCATCTTTGAGGCAAATGCATCGTGACATATCACGAGCATATCACCATCTTCGTTAATTGGCGTATAGTTAATTTTCGAATGCGCAGAAGCTAGATTATGATTGATAAAATGATCGTTATAAATGGCGGTATACTCTTTATCATCTTGAAACTTAACCTGTGATTTGTTCTTCATGGAGTTAACAAAACTTAATTTAATCTCCATGTTTTTATACACTCTTAAAGTCTTGGTTACCGGGTTATAAGAAAAAGGATTTACAATCAAATTTTGCCCCTTCATATTGCGAATAAAATACGAGTTAGAAGTTTTTATGGCAGACGATGGAAAGAAATTATTTTGGGTGTAGTTGGAATTATATTCAAATGGAACCTCGTTAATATTAATACTTCTGGAAAGGGTACCTTTAGAAGGCGCGATAAGGATGTTTTGAAATTCATCATATTGAGCGGAAACTAATTCAAAAGTCATTTCACAATTTTCGGGAATACTAACGGGAATGGAATACTTCGATAAATCCGGATTACCTTTCTCTAAAATTGAAGAACCATCCTTTAATACAACTTTGTATTCATTACCTCTCACGGTAGCAACCTGGCTTAACGTATAATCAGGATGCCCGAGTTTTATAACCATTTCCTTTGGTGTAGAAGAAACAATCGTTACCGGAACGTCTGAGTAAACTGTACTCACCGCAACCATTACGAGTAAGATGGCACTTTTAAAATTAGCTTTCATAGTATTTTAAGTCTAATCTAAATTAAGTATCCTAGGCTAAAAAGTCAAGGTAATTCCCCTTTATTATTGTAAAGCTATAAACATTCCCTAATTTTGCAGGTAACATGGTTACTACTACACTCATTATAGTGATACTGGCTTTTTCGGTGTATGCCTTTTACGACCGGAGTTTGATGAACAAATATTTATTTCATCCCTACTCTATCAGTCGTTTCAATGAACATTACCGATTCTTAACACATGCCTTCATTCATGGCGATACTTTGCATTTATTCTTAAATGTATTCTCGTTATGGATGTTTGGTTACCAGGTAGAAGAAAGAGATTTTGTGGATTTATTTACCGACAAGTTTGGCGAGGAGCAAGCATTTAAGTTTGCGAAATTGGCCTATATAGGATTATTTACCGGAGGTATTTACGCGGCTTCGATAACCGAATATTATAGAAACAGAAATAATTCTTCTTACTCTTCGCTTGGAGCGAGCGGAGCCATTGAAGCCATTATTTTTAGTTTCATCATTATTAATCCCTTTCAAACATTGTACTTATTTATTTTACCAATGCCGGCCTGGTTATTGGGAATTTTATTTTTAGGCGTAAGCTATTATTTAAGTAAACGAAAAACCGGCGATCCTGAAACGGATAGAGTTGGTCATGAGGCCCATTTTTGGGGTGCAATTTTTGGCGTGGTGTATACATTAGCCTTGAAACCAGCGCTATTACCTGCTTTCATTCATACTTTCATAAGAAATTAAATATTGCAGTTGTAAAAAAATTAAATACAAAGAATTACCAATTCAGTTTTAGGTTAACATTAGGTGAAGTATCCTTTGGCATGTTTTTATTACTATATTTAGCTAATAGTTTATTTATATAAAATCAAATTTTTATAAGCCATGAAAAGAAACATCTTATTCTTACTTATTATTATTTTTAGTTGTGAATATAACTTCATTGCACAATGTAACAGTGTACGTGGAGGTCATTTAAGAATGTATTCTCTTGATTCTTCTACTACTTCCCCACCCACTATCTTACACAGATATAATATTTACGTTTATTATGATGCCTCTACAATTTGTGGTGATACAATTACTTTTAATAATTATTTTTATCAAACCCGGAAATTATCCCCTATTAATGGAACTGATATAAATTCTGATGGGATTTTAGATGGAGTATTAATCAATCCCAGCACCCGAATGTGCATTTTTCAAAAAGATGATACATTGAATGCCACAGGAACACAAATGGTATCGATAACAGCCGGAAAATTCACACCTGGAATTGTGAACATAGCCAATTCATCCACCATTAACATGGCATTAAGATATACTATACTTAATAGTCATTCCATGTCACTTTATAATAAGCGATCAATAACATATACTAATAATAGTGTAGGGAACAATACCGTAGGCGTAAATTATACGTTTGTGCCTACTTATACAGATTTAGACAATGATTCTGTTCTTTTTACCGTAAGTCCATTTTATTGGACCGCATCTTTACCTTCCGCAAGCGGAACTTTTTCCATTAATCCTAAGAATGGCAATGTAATATGGAATACACCCACTGTTCCTGGTTTAAATAATTTTAAAATTACAGCTGAAGAAATAAAATATAGCTTTAATGCTGCCGGTTATTTTACAATAGGTCAAAGTGAAAATATTGTACAAATATCGACATCCAACTCTACGGGAATTTCTAATCTTTTTACACTTGAAACTAAGCCATTCGTTTTTCCAAATCCTGCTAGTGAAAAAATTCATATCGCAAACAACAATGGTTTGCCTGATAACAAACCTTGTACGGTAATTATTAAAAATATTGAGGGAAAAACTATTCAAAAGACAGAAACAATGCTCACAAGCGAAATAATTATCCCCTTCGAAAACGAAAATTCCGGCGTATATACTTACGAAATAACAAGAGATAATTTATTGATTCAAAAATCTTCATTTATTATAAATAAATAAATATATTTCATTTTCAAAAACTGTTTACAGCTTACTCTCTTATTTTAACTAAAATCCTATTTTGAAATTATTTTCATATTTCAAAGCATAATATAAAAATGAAAATAACGTTTTTAGGCACCGGCACATCTCAGGGAATACCATTAATTGGTTGTGATTGCCGCGTGTGTACTTCACATGACGCCAAGGATAAACGTTTACGCACCTCTGTTTTTATAGAGCACAACGACACCAATATTGTGATTGATACGGGTCCAGACTTCAGACAGCAAATGTTGAGAGGGAATATCAGAAAAGTAGATGCTGTACTTTTTACACACGAACACAAGGATCACATAGCAGGATTAGACGAAGTGCGCGCGTTCAATTTCATCAATCAAATGATAATGCCCGTTTATGCAACGGAGCGTGTGCAGAGCGCCATTAAACGTGAATTTGCTTACATTTTTGCGGAAGAAAAATATCCGGGAATTCCGCAAATAGAATTAAAAAGTATCGTTGACCAAACATTTGAAGTAAATGGTATTAAGGTTGTACCCATTGAAGTAATGCATCACAAGATGAGTGTGAAAGCCTTCAGGATACACAACTTCACTTACATTACCGATGCAAATTATATTAGTGAGGCAGAAAAAGAAAAAATAAAAGGTTCTGAAGTTATTGTTGTGAATGCCTTAAGGAGAAATCATCATATTTCTCATTTTACTTTTGAAGAAGCCATCGAATTAATGGAAGAATTAAAACCAAAACGCGCTTATTTTACACATATTTCTCATCAGCTTGGTACGCATGATGAGGTAAGTTTAGAATTACCGGATTTCATACATTTAGCATATGACGGATTGAAAATTGAGGTTTAACGCTAGTTTTCCGGGGCTTTTTATAGCTCCCTTGTTAATTTTCGATAAAAACAAGCCGGAATCCTAAAAAATGGCTTTACTTTGCATAAACTTTGTTAGAGTTCTTCATGAGAAAAAACACCATAATAATACTTATTCTCGTTTTTTTATTCAGGACTGTCCTCGTTGCTCTCAATTCTATTTCTTACGATTTTAACCAGAAGCACATACGACTCTCTACCCTAGATGCTTCAACAGCCGTTAAAAAATCAGCCTTTTTAGATAAAGACTCAAACGAATATTTGAAGGTTTTTCCCATTGTTGAACTAACAGAAGAAGAAACTGAAAACGAAGAAAATCACATAAAAAGTGATACTCCGATTATTTTATTTTTCGTTCTTAGTATTGCTTTCATAGCGTCACTTATCCAAAAAGTAATAGCTTCGTTTGATGTCATCAAATGTCACTTATTTCCTAAAAAGTATCTTTCACTCTCTATCTTGAGATTGTGATAACCGGAGGCCAGAGCCTTTTCTCTACAATTACAATTATGTATTTCATATCAAGCACTCCTACAAGGTGAGTGTTTAGTATGCAATTGCGGCATGAAGCCCTCTGGAAAATTTCATCGTCTATCATTATTGTAATGAACCGTGGCTAGCATCTGTCGACACAGCCACCGCGTTAAGCATCCTTTAACACCTATTAATTAACAGAAATAATCATGAAAAAAATATTTTTATTACTAAGCGCATACATCCTATTACATGCTACCGGTTGCCACACGAGTCACGAACAAAACGAAGAAGTCATTCGCTTTATCGCAACAAGTCCGTTAAAAAAAGACACTGTAATAACACGCAATTATGTATGTCAAATTCACGCTATACAACACATCGAAATGAGAGCACTTGAAAAAGGGTATTTAGAAAAGATATTCGTGGATGAAGGAGAGTTTGTAAAAAAGGGTCAACTCATGTTTAAGATTATGCCCCTTATTTACAATGCTGAATTACAAAAGGCGCAAGCTGAAAAAGATTTCGCGGAAATTGAATATCAAAACACAAAGCAACTTTCGGAAAAAAATGTAGTTTCTGCAAATGAACTTGCCTTAGCAAAAGCTAAACTGGATAAAGCAAAAGCCGAATTAAGTTTAGCGCAAACACATTTACAATTTACTGAGATAAAAGCACCCTTTGATGGAATAATGGATCATTTTCAGGTGAGATTAGGCAGCTTAGTAGATGATGGCGACTTACTCACCACATTATCCGATAACAGTGAAATGTGGGTTTACTTTAATGTTCCGGAGGCTGAATATCTCAATTACAAAATGCATTCGACTGAAGAAAATCTTAATAAAGTAAGTTTATTATTGGCAAATAATACGATGTTTGATCAGCCAGGAGAAGTAAAAACTATTGAAGCTGATTTCAATAACGAAACAGGTAATATTGCTTTTAGAGCTACTTTTCCAAATCCTAACAAATTACTTCGTCACGGGGAAACCGGAAACATCAGAATGTCTATTCCCGTTAAAAACGCAATTATCATCCCCCAGAAAGCCACATTCGAAGTGTTAGAAAAAAAATATGTTTATGTAATTGACAAAAATAATTGTGTTCATGCAAAGGAAATCACTATTGCCGACGAAATTCCGGACTTGTATTTTATTAAAGGTGGCTTAAATGAAAACGATAAAATACTTCTTGAAGGCATTCGAAAAGTAAAAGACAATGATAAAATAACTTTTACGTATGAAAAGCCTGAAAACGTAATTCCGAAACTAAGTGTTTATGTAGAATAAAAAAAATTAATGTTATGTTTAATAAATTCATTCAACGGCCTGTACTTGCCATCGTAATTTCTTTGGTAATTTTATTTATTGGGGTACTGGCCATAAAAACTTTGCCTACTTCTCAATTTCCTGAAGTAGCACCTCCTGTTGTGATGGTTAGTGCTTCTTATCCCGGTGCCAGCGCAAAATCATTAGCCGAAGCTGTAATTATTCCTCTCGAACAATCCATAAACGGAGCATGGGGCATGCGTTACATGACCTCGGATGCTACGAGTGCCGGGGAAGCAAATATACAGGTTGTATTTGAGCCGGGCACCGATATCAACCAAGCCTTGGTTCAGGTTTCCAATCGTGTACAACAAGTAACAAACAGATTGCCTACACTGGTACAAAGGGAAGGCGTTGTTATAACGCCTGTTATTCCAAGCATGTTGATGTATGTTAATCTTTACAGTAAAGATAAAAACGCCGACATGAAATTCTTATTTAATTACGCCGGCGTTAACATGGTACCTGAATTACAGCGTATCAATGGCATTGGTCAGGTACGCATTTTAGGTAGTCGTCAATACGCGATGCGAGTTTGGCTTAATCCGGATCGTATGCGCGCTTATAGTGTGTCTCCCGACGAGGTCATGGAAGCATTAAATGAACAAAGCATCATTGGAAAAGCAGGAAGGATAGGACGAGGTGATAGTAAACAAGCCGAAGCCCTGGAATATGTTCTCACCTATTCTGATCGTTATAATGATCCTAAACAATACGAAGATGTAATTATCCGCTCTAATTCCAATGGAGAAAATCTTCGCTTAAAAGATGTTGCTACTGTTTCCCTTGGTAGCGAATATTATGATATCTATTCCAATCTTAATGGCCATCCTTCGGCAGCTATGGTACTCAAACAAACTTATGGCAGCAACGCCAGTGAAGTAATTAGTAAAGTAAAAGAAAAGCTGGAGGATTTAAAAAAGACGTTCCCACCCGGAATGGATTACGAAATAAGTTATGATGTTTCCAATTTCCTTGATGCTTCTATCGAAAATGTTATTCATACATTACGCGATGCATTCATACTTGTTGCATTAGTTGTATTTATATTTTTAGGCGACTGGCGTTCAACACTTATTCCAACTCTTGCTGTACCCATATCATTGATTGGTGCATTTTTCTTCATGCAACTTTTCGGATTAACCATTAACATGGTAACATTATTCGCGCTAGTATTAGCGATAGGTATTGTGGTCGACGATGCCATCGTCGTCGTAGAAGCCGTTCATGCGAAAATGGAAGAAGAAAATCTTTCTCCTTACAATGCCGTTCGTAAAGTTATTGGAGAAATCAGTGGTGCCGTTATTGCCATTACTTTATTAATGGTTTCTGTATTTATTCCTGTTTCTTTCATGAGCGGTCCGGTTGGTACTTTCTACCGACAATTTTCCATCACCATGGCATCATCCATTGTTTTATCCGGAATTGTGGCTTTAACAGTTACGCCTGTTTTATGCGCTATGATTTTAAAAAACAATCATGGAAAACCAAGAAAAAAAACATGGATGAATCGCTTTATCGACGGTTTCAATAACGGCTTTAATAAATTAACCGGAAAATATGTAGGTTTATTAAAACTAATTGCGCATCGAAAACTAATAACAGTTGGCCTATTTGTAATATTCGCCTTAGGAATATTTACAATCAGCAGTAGTTTACCTACCGGATTCATTCCCAGTGAAGATCAGGGAATGATTTACGCTATCATTCAAACTCCTCCGGGTTCAACTCTTGAAAGAACCAATGATTTGTCAAATAAATTAGTTGGTTTAATAAATACCGTTGATGGTGTGCAATCTGTTTCTTCAATTGCAGGATACGAAGTATTAACGGAAGGTCGCGGTTCCAATGCAGGAACTTGCTTAATAAACCTTAAACCGTGGTCGGAACGAAAACATGGCGTAAGCGAAATCATTCATGAGCTGGAAGAAAAAGCAAAGGAAATTCCTGGCGCAACCATCGAATTTTTTGATCCTCCTGCTGTACCCGGATTTGGTGCTGCCGGTGGTTTTGCCCTTCAATTGTTGGATAAAACAAATTCCGGCGATTATAAGCAATTGGAAAAAGTAACAAACGACTTTATGAATGAGCTTAAGAAACGAAAAGAGATTACCGGCTTGTTTACATTCTTCAGTGCAAATTATCCGCAATATGAAATTGAATTCGACAATCAAGCAGCCATGCAAAAAGGAGTTACGATTGGAAACGCCATGAATACACTTTCCATATTTGTTGGAAGTACTTATGAATTAGGTTTCATTAAATATCAGCGGTTTTTTAAAGTATTTGTTCAGGCCTCTCCTGAGTTTAGAAAATTACCAACTGATATCATGAATTTATACGTCAAGAATGATAAGGGTAATATGGTTCCTTTTTCTGCTTTTATGAAAATTCATAAGAAACAAGGCGCTAATGAAATCAACAGATACAACATGTATAACACTGCCGCAATAAGAGGGGGGCCTGCCGACGGTTATAGCAGTGGTGAAGCCATTGCTGCAGTGAAAGAAGTAGCAGCAAAAACACTGCCTGTGGGTTATGATATTGATTGGGCTGCTTTATCCTACGATGAAACCCGTCGTGGTAATGAGGCCATATATATATTCATTATAGTACTTGTATTTGTATACTTTGTATTAGCCGCGCAATACGAAAGTTTTATCATCCCGCTTTCAGTTGTATTCTCGTTACCTGCTGGTGTATTCGGCTCATTTCTTTTAATAAAAGGTATGGGACTTGCCAATGATATTTATGCCCAAGTGGGTTTAGTAATGTTGGTTGGCTTACTCGGAAAAAATGCCGTCTTAATTGTAGAGTTTGCCGTTCAAAATCAAAGAGAAGGTGCCCCTGTATTGGAAGCTGCTATCAATGGCGCTAAGGTTCGTTTACGTCCCATCTTAATGACCTCCTTCGCGTTTATTGCCGGTTTGATTCCGCTTGTTGTAGCCCACGGTGCCGGTGCTATTGGTAATAAAACTATTGGAGCTTCTGCTCTCGGCGGTATGTTATTTGGAACCATCTTCGGGATAATTATTGTACCCGGGCTTTACTACATATTTGGTTCAATGGCTAAGAATAGAAAACTGATAAAGAATGAAGATGATAGTTCCTTATCGGAAGACTTTGTACATCATATTGATAATTTTCCACAAACTCAAGACAATGAAAACAACAACTAAATTCAAGCTTCTCAATTATCTTTTTGTGCTATTTGCCTCACTACTTTATGTTGAATGTAGTGGTCCATCATTGATAAAAAGAACTGAGAATAAACAAACACCTCAGTACTTTTCCACTTCACAGGACACACTATCATCAGCCAAAATCAGATGGAGAGATTATTTTTCTGATAATGATTTATCGGCATTAATTGATACCGCCTTAAGTAAGAATCAGGAACTAAATATCCTGCTTCAGGAAATAAACATTGCTAAAAACGAAGTACGGGCACGTAAAGGTGTTTATTTACCTTTTGTAGGACTTGGTGTTGGAGCAGGAACCGATAAAACAGGACTTTATACCAGTAAAGGTGTAAGCGATGAAGCGCATGAAATTATACCCGGAAATAAAACGCCAAATCCTTTATCTGATTTTATGGTAAGATTGAATACAAATTGGGAAATTGATATATGGAAAAAGTTACGTAATTCAAAAAAGTCGGCCATTCATTCATATCTCTCAACAATTGAAGGTAAAAATTTTATGGTGACTAATTTGATAGCAGAGATTGCCAATTCTTATTATGAATTACTTGCTTTAGATAATCAGTTAGAAATTCTTAATAAGAATATAGAGATTCAAAAAAATGCGCTTGAAATCATAAAATTCGAAAAACAATCGGCCAGGGTAACCGAATTAGCAGTAAAAAAGTTCGAAGCAGAAGTTTTCAAAAATCAGAGCCAACAATTTTACATAAAACAAAAAATCACAGAAACAGAAAACAAATTAAATTTCCTGGCAGGTAGATTTCCGCAACCAATAAAAAGAAAATCGTCAGATTTTATGCTTATTTCTATTGACTCCATTCACAGCGGTATTCCGTCTCAATTATTAGAAAACCGACCGGATATCAGACAAGCTGAGCAACAGCTAACAGCAGCTAAATTAAATGTAAAAGTAGCAAAGGCCGAATTTTATCCTTCTTTGGGAATCAGAGGCGGAATAGGTTATCAGGCTTTTAACGTCAAATATCTTCTTCAAACACCACAATCATTAATTTATTCGGTAGCCGGAGACTTAGTAGCTCCACTGATAAACCGCAATGCAATTAAAGCTAATTATTACTCTGCCAATTTCAAGCAAATTCAAGCGATGTATAATTATGAACGTAGTATTTTGAACGCTTATATTGAAGTAGCAAATCAACTTTCCAATCTTAATAATTTAAAAAGCAGCTTCGAGTTGAAGCAAAAGCAAGTTGAAGCACTAACTCAATCCATCGATATATCAACCATACTTTTTAAATCGGCCCGAGCCGACTACATGGAAGTTTTAATGACGCAAAGAGATGCTCTGGAATCGAAGTTTGAATTGGTAGAAACAAAAATGTTGCAAATGCACTCGAAAGTAAATATTTATAAAGCTTTAGGCGGAGGGTGGAAGTAGGTTTGTTTTGTTTAAGTAAAAAGCCGTGAATACTCACGGCTTTTATTCGTTCAACTCCGATTTTTGGAGTTGTACCCTACGGGTTGGATTTATCGAACTTTTTGGATGATTTTCAAGCAATTAGGCTTCTGATGAGCACTCACCTTCGGATACCCTAAGCGGCAAAATTTCCAACTTTTGACTTAATACATCTTTAAAGGTAAATGATTTTAATGCTGATTTTTTTATCTCTATCTAACGTGAAACTTGCTTTTGAAAAGTTGGGTCGGTTTGTTAAACCAATTGATTGGTAATTCGAAAAACCAACCCCTTCGATTGGCAAAATAAACCCTTTGTCTATTTCGCCATTCTCATTTTCATCGTGAAGTATATTAACAGCGTATTTGCCTAAAGGAAGATTGTTGAAGGTTACTTTAGACGATCCATTTTGTATTTTTTCTTTTAATATCTTACAACACTTTTTGTAATCTTCATCAGGGATTGTCCCATCCTTATTATATAATGCAAACTGAACAACACCTTTCGAATTTTGCAGATCCTTTACTTCCACAGTTAAAGAATAGGTTTCTCCCTTTTGGTCATTAAATGAAGATAAGGTCAATAATGATATACTGACTAGTGCGAATAAGAGTAGTTGTTTCATTTTAATTCGTTTTTCTATTTGCAATTTTTTCTTTCAATCTGTCTACTAAATAATAAACCATTGGCACTAAATAAACAGTTAATATCAATGATGAAAAAAGCCCACCAATAATTACCCAAGCCAATCCGTTCTTCCATTCACTTGCTGTTCCTTTGCCAAGGGCAATTGGCAACATTCCTATAATCATAGCTATGGTTGTCATTAAGATTGGACGCATACGACCTTTTCCTGCAATGATTAATGCTTCTTTGAAATGTTTTCCCTCCGCCTTCAATTGATTTGTAAAGTCTACAATTAAAATGGCGTTTTTTACTACTAATCCCATGAGCATAATCAATCCAAGCAAAGCAAATAAACTAAGATTGTTTAATGATAAATTCAATGCCAAAAACGCACCAATAGCAGCCACAGGAATTGAAAACAATACCACAAATGGATAAACGAAACTATCATATAAAGCCACCATGATTAAATAAATCAATAGAAATGAGATCAATAGAACAGAACCTAATGCTCCAAAACTATCATTTTGTCTTTTGATATCACTACCCCAAGTCATTTGAATTCCATCGGGTAATGGGTTATTTTTAAGGTAAGCAACTACATCATCAGCAACTGTTCCCGAAGGTCTACCAAGTGCGTCAGATGTAAGCGTTACCGCTGGCTGACGATCTTTTCTTTCCAATAAGGATGGTGAATTATCTCGTTCTACCGTTGCAAACTGCGATACTTCTACTGGTAACCCCATTGGATTAACAATTGAGAGGCGCTGTACATCTTCATAATTTTGCCTACTGTAACCGTCAAGCCAAATTCTTACAGGATATTCTGTTCCGTTTTCTGTTAATGT
>JAEUTQ010000012.1 GCA_016787445.1 Bacteroidia bacterium | reverse complement strand
GGAACTTGGTAAAGCAAAGAAGATGTCTCTCTAATTCAAGCCTCAAGATTTTTCACGTTTAAGTAGCGGATCCGGAAAGTACTCTACCTCTTAAGAGGGAACCAAATATAACTTAGCTATTGTTGTAACGGTTGATACTATAGCTAAAAGTTTACTCATGAATTTTTAATGAAGATGAACAAGCCAATTGTTCCAACCAAAAGTTTTTCTAAAAAGGAAGAAGCTATTGATTGGCTAAAGAATCAACTATAAGAAGTTCCCGTTGTTAGAATTAACTTTGCGTCATTAAATACTTGAAGTCTGTTTTATCCATTTTGCATTTTATCCATCCGATGAAATTAAATGCTAAAAACACAGCATTCTCAAATTCATCTTTCTTTATGTAAAGTAATTCTTTATATGCTTTTTGCAAAACAAGTGCTTGTTCCTTTTCTGAATGGGCCTCCATCATTTTATTCAAGGTTTTCAAAACAATCTTTTCAAATCCCTTGTATGTTTCATTTTTCAATAAATAGCGATAGGTACTTCTGAAAAGATAAGACAACAGATCGTACTTTTTCATTTCATAATACAAAACCAATTTATACACTTTAATTACTCCCATCATGGAAGGGAAACCCAGATGCTCCGGATGACTTTCTATTTCATTAATAAACTCTAAGGCCCTTTTAAATTTACCCTCACAGAAGTAACAAACCGACAAATTCATTCCTGTTTGAATATGACGCAACATACGCTGACTTCCCAGAAGGCCGATATATTCTTCCTCTACCCATTTAATTTTTTTTCTTCTAAGTCCGTAATCCGGCACAAATTTGCAATAATACGATTCGTAAGCCATCAAAGAAACCAGTCCCACTTTTCGGTAAACCATTTTAGCAGACAATCCTTCGTATACCCGATTTAATGTTACTCTTAAATCATCCAACATTAAATACTTTGCGTAAATAAAAATGAGGTTGTTAAGCGCCACAATTAATGGTGGGACTACGCCTATCATTTCGCGGGGATGTTTCTCGGCTAATGCAGCCGACTTTTCAAGACATTCGATGGCTTTCGCAATTTGCTTTTTCTCTTGATAATAAAAAGCGGCCGCCACATAATAATCGTGTTTTGCTGCAATCGTTATGGGATAGTCCTCACCCTTTTTAACGTATGGCTCCAGTACGCTAATTAACTTTGCGCTTATTTTCTTATCACGAACCAAGGTGCCGTGTTCCTGATAAAATTTCCAGCGTTTTAATAAACTTAAACGATACTCTTCTTCAATTCTAATTGCCGACAAAACACCCTCAATGCTTCTCTCTCTTGTTCCGGAAAAAACTGACTCTACATAAGCCTTGTTATTCAAGTGGCTGTTAAGATGAAATAATTTCTCTTCAATGATTAAAATATGATAATTCAATTCAAAATGTATGGCTTTTTTCTTTGCTCGTTCAAAAATATTTAGTGCTTGCAGAAACAGGCTTCGATCCATTAATAAATTACCAACGCTAATCATATTGACAATTTCTTTTTCGATACTATAACCTTCGCGGGTTGCCAAAAAACTCAACAAAGTGCTTTGCAAATAATGTTTAACTCGTTTAAAGTTTTTTATTTTAAGCGAACTTCTCATTTTAGCCTCGTCAAGAACTTTACTATTCAAATAGGCTTTAAATAATAAAAGGTAATCAGCTTCCTTTTGCGATTTATCTAAATTGCAACTTCGAATAAAATCGTTAGCCTCGCCTGCTCCAAGACTTTTTATCAAATCAAACAACTCAGAAGAAGGTGTTTTCATGCGTAACTTATGGGATTCCTAAGTACAAATATAATCACTTATTTCATTAATTAACAATACTTTATAAATATAACCGTAAAATAAGCTTACAATTTTTAACGTAACTTATAATCGCATTTGGTTTAAGTGAAAGAAACATCCAAGGTATCTTTACACAACCAAAATAAAAACTATGAATAAAATAAAACTCATCCTTTCATTCGTTATCACCCTTAATTTTTGCTATGACACTTTTGCACAAACGTGCAAAGAAATAATTGGCTATTATCCCAACTGGCAATGGTACGATCGTGCAAAACTGGTTAGACCCAATACCATAGCGTATAATAAATACAACATTATTAATTATTGTTTTTTTAAACCGGAAGCGAACGGCACTATCAGCAACACGGATGCCTGGGCCGATGAGAATTTATTACAGGGACAAATTAACTGGAGTACGCCTATTCCCACGTATTATCCTAATACATCAATAATTGATTTAGCACATAATGCAGGAGTAAAAGTGATGGTTTCTATTGGCGGTTGGACGATGTCGGATAATTTTCCTACAATTGCTGCCAGTCCGACATTGCGCGCTAAGTTTGCCGGCGAGTGCAATCGCTTAATTAAGTTTTACAAGTTTGATGGCATTGATATCGACTGGGAATATCCTGGATATGCTCCGCATTCGGGAACAGCTGCCGATAAAGTTAATTTCACTTTATTACTTCAAAATATTCGTGATTCTCTGAACGCATTAGGTACGCTAAAGAATGCATATTATAAATTATCAGCTTGTTTTAGTGCAGATCCGGCTTTAATGCAAAACATACAATGGAGTAATGTGGTTCCTCTATTAGATATGATTAACTTAATGTCATACGACTTTTTTGGAGCCTGGGATTGCGTTGCAAATCACAATTCACCACTTTATTCAACACCCGTTGGTAATGCTGCATTTAATACAAACAGTGCCTTTTTGACTCTTAAAAACATTCATAATGTTCCGCCCAATAAAATAAACTTAGGGGTGGCATTCTATGGTCGTTCACAAATGGGAGCAACTGCATTATACCAACCAACCAATTGTAATGATAATCAAGTAATTTTCTCTGACGATTTAGGCACACCATTATACTATAACGTAGTTAAAAACATGAGCTTATTCAACTACTATTATGATAACGCTACTGAATCACCTTACTTATTGGGTAAAGCTAGTACATCTGCAGCCGGTACATTTGTTTCTTTCGATGACAAAAAATCTATTGGAAAAAAAGCAAGTTATATTGTGAATAATAACGCAAGAGGCGCTATTATTTGGGAAATAACCGGCGATTATATGGAAACAGCTCCAGGATCAGGAATTATTGCAGGTACACCTTTGGCAGATACCTTAAAACAAGTTTTCTGCAACACCACATTAGCTATAAGCGATTTAAAAGAAAAAGAAAATATGATTAGCATTTATCCCAATCCTTCAAAAGGAGAAATATTTATCAATTCATTTAAAAACATAAAACGTATTAATATTACTGATGTTTTAGGCAGAACCATTATTGATACAAAAGAAATTATTTTGACTGAAGG
This sequence comes from Bacteroidia bacterium, assembly GCA_016787445.1. GTDB lineage: Bacteria > Bacteroidota > Bacteroidia > B-17B0 > Aurantibacillaceae > JAHEYG01. Next base: position 188,774 of record JAEUTQ010000012.1, on the reverse strand, counting down.
AAATAAAGCACTTTGCAATATTCATGAGAAAGGCCTTTATTTTATAATTATTGAAACAGACTTAGGATTGTCTACCGAAAAAGTGATTATAGAATAAGCTGCGAACTAACAATTAAATTTAAAGGAGCTGTATATACAGCTCCTTTTTTGTATTAAGTATATTAATACGAATAAATTGATAAATGATTTAATGCCATTCAATTCATTACATGAACATAAATAAATTTACTCTATATTTATAGTTAAGTAATTAATTATGAATCCAATTCTTAGAAACATTATTGCCGTTATCGCCGGTGCGTTTGGCGGCGGTGCCATTAATATGGCTTTAATTATGGTGAGTGGTTCGGTAATACCACCACCGGAAGGTGCTGACATTACAACCATGGAAGGATTAAAAGCATCTATGCATTTAATGGAACCTAAACATTTCTTAATGCCGTTTCTAGCTCACGCATTAGGTACATATTCAGGTGCTATGATAACGGCAGCCGTTGCTGCAAATCACAAAATGAAATTCGCATTAGGTATCGGAGCTTGGTTTTTAATAGGCGGTATTATTAACATCATTCTGCTACCATCCCCACTCTGGTTTACGCCAACGGATTTAATCTTAGCTTATATTCCGATGGCTTACTTAGGTGGTAAAGAAATTACTAAGCGTATAAAACCAAAAGAAACAGTATAAAACATTAAATAAAAAATCCCGCTCAAGGCGGGATTTTTAAATTTTAAACTTGTCCTATTCTTCTATTTCAATCATAGAAGCCTTCATTATTTCTTTGTTCTGCTTTTTATTGGCAATAGATAATAAAATAGCAGGAAGTAAAACCAAATTAGTAATTAACGACATGATCAAGGTTAACGAAATAAGTACTCCTAAAGCAGCTGTACCGCCAAAACTGGAAACAGAGAAAATTGAAAACCCGAAGAATAAAATCACCGAAGTATAAATCATACTGAAGCCTGTATCCTTAATGGCTACGCTGATTGCTTTAAAGGCATCGCCTCCTAGTTTTCTTAACTCCTGACGGTATTTTGTAAGGAAATAAATGGTTCCATCCGAACTTATACCAAAGGCTATACTAAAAATTAAAATGGTAGAGGGTTTAAATCGAATATCAAGGAAACCCATAACGCCCGCTGTAATGATTAATGGAATCAAACATGGTAACTTGGATAACACAATAATTCGCACCGAACGGAATAAAGCCATTCCAACAATGGCAATCAGAATAATTTCAATGATTAAGCTTTCAAATAAATTATACAACAAATAATCATTGCTCTTTAAAAACACTAAGCTGTGGCCGGTTAAACTAACGTCATAATCTTTCGGCGGAAAAATAGAATCTACTTTCGGGCGAAGTTCCGCTACCAATTCCTTTATTCTTTTGGAGCCTACATCTGCCATTTGGAAACTAATGCGTGTAATTCGTTTCGTACTATCGATGAAAAATTTCATCCGGTTATTTTGTCCGCTTAATGAACCCGAATATTCCGATAACGTTTTTAAATCGGTAATAGAAGGTAAACGATAATATTTAGGCGCTCCATCCTTATAGGCCTGATAAGAAAACTTCACCGCCTCAACCACAGAGAGTGGTTTAGAAAACTCTTTATAATCACCAAATAAAGCCTGTAAAGCTTTCATCTTGTAAAGTACCTTGGCGTTCTCTGCAAAAATTCCATTTTCTTTTTTACTGTCAACCGAAATTTCAAATGGTAACACACCATGGAATGCACTCTCAAAGAAATGTAAATCGGTATAAACCGGATCTTTCGTTGGCAAATCATCCACTACATATCCTACTAAACTAATCTTAAGCATTCCTATAGCTCCCACAACTGTAATGATAACAGTACTTATATAAATGGCAGGCCTTTGCTTTTGAACCAAATTATCTACAACATCCAAAATTTTATTGATGCGTTTAGCTTCCAAATGTTTAGTATGTTTTGCTTTGGGCTCGGGTAGTAAAAACAATAGAACAGGAATCAAAATAAGCGTAATGATATAGGTAGCCATTACACTTATCGCGGCCACTACACCAAACTCCACTAACATTGTACTCTTAGTAAAATATAATACACCGAAGCCGATGGAAGTAGTAACGTTAGCCAAAAACAATGTAACACCAATTGTTTCGATCATGCGCGATAAAGCTTTGATTTTATTACCGTGAAGAACAAACTCAGCCTGATATTTATTAATTAAGAAAATACAGTTTGGAATACCGATAACCATTATGAGCGGTGCGACAAGTCCGGTTAAGACGGTGATTTTATATCCGAATAACTCAAGGACACCCAGCGACCATAATACACCAATTAAAACGATTACTATACTAAAGAACACATTGGCGCCGGAGCGGAAAAACATCCAAAGAATAAATCCGGTAATTAAAATCGCCAACACTAAAAACAAGGTCATTTCATGCGAAATTTTTTCCATCATCTGAGAGCGGATGTATGGCATCCCTGAATAATGCATTTGCACATGATGTTTAATTCCAAATCCCTCCGTAAGGGTTTTAATGTCGCGCACAATATCTAAACGGCGCTTTGAATTGAGTGTTGATGTATTAAAAGTAATAGCCATTAAAGTGGCGCCCGTTTCCTTATTGTAAATAATACCCTCATAGAATTTGAGTCTATCCATTTCCAATTTAATACTATCTACATCCGCCTGCGTTCTTGGAATTTTGGTAATAACCGGAACAAAATCAAATTTGGAGAGACTATCGTTACGAATCAATTTATAAGCCGTAGGAACTGATAGAACTTCTTTGATTCCAGGAATAATTTTAATGGTTTTGCTTAGATGGTACCAGTCGTTGAATTTATTGAGCGTATAAAAATTCTTATCCTCAAATCCAATTACCATTACATTTCCATCCTCACCAAATTGCTTTTTGAATTTTTGGTATTCTACATAAGCAGGATCGTCGTCCGGTAAAATACGTGCAAAATCATAAGACAACTCTATCTGAGATGCCTCATAACCCATAAAAACTGTTGCTAACAAAACAACAACAGTAAAAACAGCTTTATTTCTTAGTAACAATCCTGAAAACTTTCTCCACATAATTAAAGTACCAGCCTTTCGGCATTCTATTAATACAATTTTGCTAAAAAGGCCAATTATTTCTTTTGTTTATTCGCCGTTTCATCGGCTTTTATTTTCGCATCATCCAATGTTTTCTGACAACGTTTTTCACTTTCATCCACCATCTTTTGCGCTTGCTTATCAACCTCCTTCTTCGCTAATTCTGCCGCTTTCTTGGCTGCAATCTTAGCAATAGGATTAGTAGCTTGTTCTACTTGTTTATCAGCTGCGGCATAACCTTCCGCCTTATACTTATCCACTTGAGCTTGGGTTTCTGCTCTCATTTTCTCTACCTGAGCCTTAGCATCATCTAAAATTTTCTGAGCTTCTTCATTGGCTTTATCCACCACCGCAGCTACAACTTGTTCTTTCACTTGCTCAACGGCAGGTTTGTCGCCATCTTTTAATCCGGTTTTGATAGTAGGTTTTGTAACAGTACCACCGAAGTTGATATTTACTTTTACTTTTTCACCTAAACTAACATTTGTACCTGCAGCTTGGTTAGCCTGCGCCATCAAACTGTTTAATGCGCTATTGGCTTGTGCACCAAACATAGCACGTGGAATTTCCATTTTCCATTTGTAATCGATGGTTTCATCTAAACCGGTACTTCCGCTGATGTTAGTATTGATTTGATTTACTTTTACATCAAAAGGTTTTGTCTCAACCCTACCATCTTTCATCTCAAATGACACATCCATATTCTGGAAATCCAGATTTTTTAATTGCTCAATCTTTAAAGCATCGCCTAGTTTTACAAATGGCTCATATCCACCAACACTTACTTTATTCGTTTTTAATTTACCATGCATGTGTGCTGTATTTAAATCCGGTTCCATTTTATCATTTAACACCATGTCAAAGTCTTCGATAACTGCCGAGAACATCCCTTTTGCGTATTTACCAATCGGCGCTAGTTTTTGCACTGAATTAAACGCGTTGAATGTTGTTTGAATATCAAAGTTATCCAACTTCAAAGTAAAGTTTGCCTTAGGCTTAGTTGGATTAGTTGTTTCATAATAACCATTCAATAACATAGCGCCGCCAAGTACATTCAGTTTTAAATTCGTCATGTCTACTTTTTTCTTACGAACCACAATATTACCGGCAACATTTTCCAAATTAAGGTTGGTATAAATTATCTTTCCCATTTTTGCGTTCAAAACAAAATCGATATTACCCGGCACCTCAATAACACCCGTTGCGGCAGTTGAAGTTGGCGCAGCTGCAGTTGTTTCGGTTGGCGTTGCTTCTTCAGGACCCATTAATTGGTTTAAGTCAATTACGTTAGATGTCATATTAAAGTGCCCGGTGATTAATGAATCCTTGAATATATACTCCATGAAATTTTCAATCTTACCGTTTGCCTGAATATCAGTATTACCCATTTTAGCGTCAAAACCAGCGAGCTCTACGAATTGATTCGTAAAATTAAACTTGATCATATTCAGTAAAACTTCGTATGGCAGTGTTGCGCTTTTATAATTCATTCCCGCAATTTCAAGAACACCTTGTGCTTTAAACTTCTCATATTCCTTCTTCTCAATAGAACTCATTCGTCCTGCCATCTCGATATCTGCCGTAATGGTTCCATTCATTTCATCGCCCTTTTCAAGCGGAATAAATTCTTTTACAGTTGCCAAAACAATTTTCGCTTTCACTTGCGCGTCAATATTCGGATCTGAAATTGGCGTAGCAACATGTGCCCATAAATCAACAGGATTCCCTCCCATTTCTACATGAAATTTATTGACATCAATGGTTGTAGCATCCAGTACACCGGTAGGATTTTTCACTTTCACATCAATGTTTACATTGTTCACTGATTTCGGTAAAGAAGGATATTTAAACATACCATCAGCAACAGTTAACTCTACACCGAAAGCAGGATATTGCTTATCATTATAGGTACCTTTTGCATGTCCGTTTAAAGCGAGTTTACCCGATGTTTTTAATCCCGCAAAGTCTTTGGAGTATACAACAGGAATTAAAGATAAAATTGATTTGAATTCGGTTTGTTTTGCTTTGAAAGTAACATCTAAGCCAATGTCATCCGTTGGCATGGTAATAACACCATCAAATCCTAAAGTCAAATCATTTAAACTTAATTCGTTTTCCTTGAATGTAAATTTCATGTTCGGCATATCCATGTCTAAATCCGCTTTAGAGTGAATATGTACATCTGTTAAATAACCAACACCGCCCATGTTATAGGTTGTTTTAGCGATATCAAGTAAATTCTCCATCACAAAAACATCCTGAGTAAAATCACCTTTCAATTCGTAATTAAACCCTTCTAATTTCCCATACATGTCACCTTGCTTATCATCGTAAACAATATAAGTATCGCTAATCTTAAATTGCTTTAGCTGTAAGGCAAATTTAGTTGGTTCACTTGGAGCTTCAGTAGTGGTAGTAGTATCGGCACTTGCCTTAGCAATATCCCAGTTCGCTTTACCATCATGTAACACCACCGCTTTAATACGTGCCTTGTCGATCACCACTGAATTAATCTGATATTTATCGCCGCTTAATACGCTTTTCAAATTGATGTTGGTGCTTAACTCGCCAATGTAGGCCAATGTATCCTTTTCAAATTCGTTGATACCAACAATTCGTACATCTTTAATCACAAAATGAAAATCAGGAAAAGTACTGATGAGGGTTAAATCAAAATCGCCGAAATCAACTTTTGCATTCAGATTATTATTTGCTTCCTCTTTTACAAGAGCTACAATTTTATCCTTAAACAAAAATGGAGCTGCGATAATTAAAATGATCAATATAAGGAATGTAATTCCTGTCCATTTTAAAATGCGCTTTATCAAGCTCTTTTTAGGCTTTTCGTTCATGTTGGTCATAATAAAAGATTAAAAGCTAAAAATACTAAAGATTAGCCTTTTAACAGACGATTTAACTCAGGAAAAGACTAAATTTTATTAAAATTTACTTACGATTTCACTCACATAATTATCCACTTTTCGGGATAAATGTTGTGCGAGTGCGCTTCCACACCCGCAAACCATTGAGTTGGAGCAATTACCAGTTTATTGGGATATTGATTGAGCCAGGCACCCCACCAACTAAAACTGCTATTCGCAATGATATGATGTTTGCATAAACTCATCAGCCAAATATCATATTGCGGCTTTCCCTGGTTTATGTCAATGTAAGTTACGGGAATTACAGAGTTTAAATTCGCTTTCGCCCAGGCAACATCATCAGAAAAAACAAATAGGTGTGCCGACTCACAAACAGTTTTAATGTAGGAAATTGCCTGATGGTAATAAGCTAAAGTACAACTCCCGTGAAACGTGTTAGCTTCCTTGTTTGTAACATAATCTCCTCTACGGATATGTAAACTCACTGCCGTTAATGATTTTATTTTTTCTGCTAATGCCATATTTGCAGCATCCGGCTCCTGCTTGATTGTAAATTCATTTAAGAGTAATTCTCTCACCTCCTGAAAATACAATTCCGATTGCCAAAAACCATTTAAATACGTTTTGGCAGGAAAACTGTAGAATTCTTTCATAAAGGCGTGGCCGCTTTCATTGGCTACAATTTTTGAAAACAATATAGGCAGCTTACGCTGCAAAGTACTATGATATTTGTTACGATATAGGGGAAGAAACGGTTTAATGTCTCCTTCAGTAGCTATGGCTGCATGAATATTAAACACATCCAAAGCATAATGCCGCTTCGTGTATTTGTTTTGAGGATCTGCTTCCAAATAAGACAAATCCAATTTTAGTTCAGTTTTGTGTAAATGAGCCAAACAACGCCCTGCCGCGTATTGAAACATCTGGTTACCCAGTCCGCCCATTAATTTGACAATAATCATTTAAAACTGCTCTAATTTAAAATAACGTTTATTATAACGGCTGTTATATAAACGCCAAATTAATCTTTTTAAGGTTACGTTTTTGTCCTTTTTATTTAAAATTCTTTCGAATATTTTTTTCAATTCCCTGCTTAAATCAGTTAATGCTTCCAGTTCTTCTATTTTCTTAATTTCAAAATCCCTGAAAAAATACTCAAAAAACAACTCGTAGTTTTTAGTTTGTTTCAACTGTGGCAGTAATAAAGAAAACAACAAAATATTCTCTTTCAATTCCACATTTCTTGTACCTTTTACGGCTTGCGTAACTTGACCGGGCGCTTCGTGTACCGTGCAAATCAAAGCCTCATTTATATAAGCAAATTTTGCCGCCTTTAAAAAACGTATATAGAATTCAACATCTACTAACCATTTGAATTTTGAATCGAAATACGTTTTATTATTCAAAAATAAAGTAGCGGATGGAGCGCCTATTACATTTTTAAAAAACAAAAAATTAATGTCTTTTTCGAGTCGTTTTAATTGTGCTGAATTAGGCTTGGCAATTCGTCGTGTATTATCATTTTGATGCCATACTTCGGTATTACAAAACACAAAATCCGCTTTAGCTTTCTCTGCAGCATTTACCAATTTGGTTAAACTATCTTCCTTAAGAAAATAGTCATCGTGATGCATAATTTTAATGTATTTGCCTTTAGCCCTCTCCATAGCAGAGTTCCAATTGAGTGGATTTCCTAAAGAAGGTGTATTATGGAAATATTGTAATTGAGAATTATTATAAGATTCTATCAACTTCCTTACAGAATCGTCCTTACTATCGTCGGTAACTATCACTTCAACATTCTCATATGTTTGCTTTAATACCGAATCAATACACATTTTTAAATAATGTGTTTGCTGATAAGCAGGAATACATATGGAGACTAATGGCTTCATTTATTGTTGTGACCACACCGTGGTATTTTTTACAATACTGTTTTTATAAAATTGATTTTCTTCGTTTTGTTGAGAGCTGTTCTCATACCACGGCAAATGATGCAGACTGTATTTACCTCCCAAACGATACGCCTTGCATTCTTCTGCATTGCCAAAAGCTAATGGCCTGTATAAAGCAAAGGTCGTATCTACTAAGGCATCGTACACATTATCGCTTACCTTTTTCGTCCAGTACTTTTCTTCTGCTTTGATAACTTCGCTTTTGAGGTTATAATGATCAGGTAAATCATCTAACTTCAAAGCTGCTCCTGCCTTCTCTATTTGATTATTTGCTTTTAGCACTTTGTATAATTGAAAAACCAAATCCTTCGGACAATCACTATTTGGTACCACATCCGGGTCGGTATAAACATAATATGAATTCTTTACTTCTTTAAAAAAGGTACTCTTCCATAAAGCCATATAACCCAAATTGTCTTTCAAATAAACGATTTTATGCTTCGTGGTTTTGTAATAATCTAATAAAGGAGGATAGGTAGAATTATTATCGAGAATAATAATATTCGTATATCCATTCTTCTCCAACCACTCGATTAAGGTCTTCAAATAAGTTATACGGTTGTAGTTATTAATGATTATTGGAACGGCATAACTGTCTTTCTCGCTTAAAAAATCATTCATGAAAATGCGCCGGGTTGAGCGACCCAACTTACGCAACGCCGACAAAATACTCTTACGTTTATAATACAACCACTCCTTCATTATGCGAGTTTGGCCTCCTTATACCGCTTCAATTTTGTTTTAAATTTAAACCAACTGTAAGTTAGGGGTGAGTAATTCTCCAACCAACTTTGTTCCCGTTCCTTCTCTTGTAATTTTCTATTCGTGTCGGTACTACCAATTCCACCCGTATTAAATACAGCAACGAATAAACTCAAATGCTTGTATTTTAATTTATGTTTCAATACAGTGCGGATGAAAAACTCATAATCCGCTGTGATTTTATAATTTTCTTTATAATAACCATACTTCACAAACACCTCGCGTCGAATAAATGTGCAAGGATGCCAAAGTGTAGAAATCATAAAGTGATGTACGTTTAATTTATCAGGAGAAAAAGCCTTTTCGATTTGCCCTTGATTGTTCTCTAATAACAAATCGCCATAAACAAAATCTTCCGATAAGCCGGCATCCGAAACTTTTTGTAAGACGGAATTATCAGCTAAATAATCACCTGAGTTTAAAAACAAACAATATTCGCCGGTAGCTATTTTTGCTCCTTTATTTTGGGCATTGTAAATTCCACTGTCCTTTTCAGAAATCCATTTACTGATTCGGGATGCATTCTTCTCAATTAATTCTTTACTCCCATCCTGCGAGCATCCGTCAATAACAATGTATTCAACGTCTTTAAACGTTTGATTAAATACCGAGCTCATCGTTTTTTCCAAACCGATGGAGTTATTATAATTGATTGTTATTATTGAGAATTTAGCCACGCTTAATGCGTAAGCAAGTTAACCATTTAAAGAATAAAATAAAATGCAAAAAGTCTTATTTATTAATAAAATCACTAACCTTATAATAGTGATAATGTGCCAGTCGGGAGCGGGTTTTGGAGCCGAATATATTCACAGGGTTCATCCTGACATCGTACTGGAAAAACTTAAGTATTTGAGCGAATGTCATTGGTTCCTTATCTGTAGGTTGATTTGCTCCGTTTGAATTAAAACTATCGTCCCTTTTCCGGATTTCCTCAAAAACTTGCATGAGTTCCTTTACATACGGCCTGAAGAAAATATCAATCGCCTCCCTATTCATTTCATAATTCTCACCGGTTAATGAAACCATATCATTACTGAATAATTTCAACCCGTGAAAATGAAAAAACACTGCTTCAAAAATTTTCCCACTGCTTAATTCTTTTCCCTGGATGGTCTTACCTTCCTTGGTAAAAGCATATTGTTGCATATTCCAGGGAGCTAATCCTCCACCCAAATGTTTTAACTCATGTACGCCTTTAAAATCACGCGTCCACGTATCCAGATATTTTTGGTCACCGAATTTTCCATCTTCCACATAGCCATAACACCAATCAATGCAGGCATCTCGCCACCATTTCAGCACTTTCATTCCTTCCGGTGTGTTTTTAAACGTTACGAATTGGACACAATATTTTCCACTTATTGCTGATTGATCATAGCTTGAAGTATATCGGTGTTCGGTGATTAATACGGAATTATCGCCCATTTCATCCACTAATACCTTTGGGTCGGAATAAAAACACATGTCCGCATCAATGTAGGTACAATTATCCAAATTATATTTTTCGATCGAATATAAAATGGTTGAAGACGAGCATGTCCAACAATACTCTCCTGCACTCCTAGTAGGCTTAATGCGCAATAACTCGGGATCTTCAAATTGCTTTAAGGAAATAACTGTGAGATTAGGGTAATTAGCTTGAGATAAATAATCGTAAGTTTTATCATCGAAAGCATAAACATACAAATGAAAATTTTTACAATGCCTTTGCAGGGAATGGTACATAAGAACACCACGAGAGAGGTAATTAGCATTAAATAATGTGCAAAAATTAAGTTTCATTACTTTAATTTAAACAAAAAACCTTTACGATACACCTTTTTTCCATCCTCCATTACAGATTCAGGATCAAACTTACTGTCGAATTCATTTATTAATTGATACTTTTCACCCCATACATTTTTGAATTTTGTCTCATTCAAAAACCAGGCAGGATATGACGCTTTGTAAATAGAATCCGGAACTATTTGAACTGTAATTCTCTCTTCTCCCTCTATAAATGCAGTTCTGTCGATAATAACATATTCGAAACCGTGATTCATTACCTCTTTAATTAAATCATACGGTTTCTCGAAATATTGTATAACGCTGGATAAGAGAATAGCTCTTTTTCCGGTATATTGAATGGCGGTAGGAATATCATAAAAAAACTTCAAACTTTCAGATTCAAACTCTTTCTTACCCCCATCCACAAAATGTTTCTGTTCTACAATTGACCAATTTATCTTCTTAATGGAATAAAGCAAATCGCGATTTTGAAAATAAGTGCTCCCTAATGAACCTCCAAAATCAATAATACTAAGTTCATGGTTTTGACTAACGGTCTTTAATGCCTCTAATAATGGAACAGAATACTGAATCTGATTAAACAAAACAGAATCCCGTTCATATACAGCTTCTTCATTTTTTACTTTCAGTAAAGATTCACGAACTTTATTATAAATAACATCCGTATCATAACCTGAACATTTTGCTTTCGCTTCCTGCCAAGACTTGTAATTTCCAAACCAACCGTGTCGACTTTTACTTTCACCTTGAAATAATCGTTTGAGCTTATTCACAACACGTTTGGCTAAACTGATAATAGGATTCGGCTTTGATTCATTTTGCTTGACATTGGTAAGTAATTTGGCGTACTCAGTGAGCACTACAAAACGAATCTTTTTGTTCAGTTTTAAATTATTAGCGTAGGGCTGATTATTTTCCCAACTCAATTTCTTTATATTTAAATCGAAATCGACTGCATATTCAGTTGCATATTCATTTCTATAATAATTCTCGCCATCAATAAAATTTTGATCAAAAGTTATATTTCCGCTTACAGAGGAAAGAGAACAAAAATTAAGCTTATCGTGAAACAAATACAACAAGGTCATATCGCACACACCACCGGGAATACCGTTCTTCATATGATAATTCCACTTCTCTTCCAGTTTTTTAATACCTGTTACATCATAGCAATGAAAAATAAAATCAACGAAGGCTTTTATAGATTTAATAGTCCAAAATGAACAACAGGACGAGGCGGTCCAACGAAAATTTTCCTGATCAGCTGGCATGGTATAACACACCTCATAATTCGAATAGTGTGTATTATAAATGTCGCTTAAACTATCATAAATCATCACATCAGAATCGGTATAGTAAGCGACATTAACATTATGCTTGGTCATATAATTACGCAGAATAATCCAGCGTTTGATACAAATCAGCTCAAACTTTTTGGAGTTCGTGCTCATATGTGCGTACACGGAAGAAAAACGCTGAACATCCTCAGAAACCGATGCCACATCTACCCATTCACAATCGAAATCGGGTTTAGAATCAGAAATTAACACAACGCGCTGATTATACTTACGGACTTGTTGTACCGACAATTTTAAATAAGCCGGTAAATTTCCAAGATGTATGTATACAACAGGCATCATTTTATATATTCTTTCAAATGGCTAAAATAACCCAATGGTGATAACCAGTCTTCATATAATTTTCTGTTTCTAATCTGAAGTTCTATAAAAGCTTCTGGAGAAATTTTATTATGAAAGTCCAGCAATATCTCTCCAATGCTATTTATATCAGTATCGTTTACCCACACCATATGTTCCTTCCAATTAATAAATTCTTCAAATGGTAAAACAGAATCGGTATTTATAAAAACAGGTATACGTCCGCAACTAAAAACTTCGTAAAAGCGATAAGAAAAATTACCGGCTCCACGAGTTACTAACGCATATGGATTATTCAGCATGTTATTAGCGTATTCTTTACGTGTTTCCTTTAGTCCTTTCGACTGACTGGCCCAAAAATCATCACGTATAATAAAATCGCATTTAATCTTATTGTTTCTTAATAATCGCTCTACAGCTTTGCCTCTAATATATGCTCCGTATTCATAAGATTTTGATTTTGGTTTTACAAGAATATTCTTAAGCGCTTGCTTTAGACCAAGTCGTTTATTGTTGACATAGCCACAATAACACACGCTTGGGTCAGACTCCTTCTTTTTTGGAAAAAACCCATTAGAATACGCTTCCGTGAAATCTACACTCCAACCGGGAAAAGCATATTCATGCTTCCTTCTTTCAGACTTATAAAAAGAAGTCCTAAATACAATGGTGTTTTCAATATGAATAGGTTCCGGCGAATCGGAATTAAAGAAGATTATTAATTTCTTACCGTAACGTTTTGCTGACTGCGCTGCCTTATTAGCTAAATCTAACGACAAGGCATCACTACGATATTCAAATGGCAGAACAAATACATCTGCAATATTAGGTTCATTAACTAAATTTACAGCTGTATGAACATTTAGCACGAAGTTTTTAAATCTATTAGTGTCGGGTTCACCCGGAGGCACCGGAATTTCGCCCCAAAAAGGATATAATAACACAGTATGATTTGTATTAGCAGGCAGCCATAATTCATCTGAATAGATCTTAAGCATTCTTTCCAAATAATTTATGTTTTACTTTTTCGAAGAAGGTTTTTTCTTTAGTGCCAAAAACCTCATAAAAATACTCAGCTATATTCACCTTACAACGTTCGTTTTCCTTTGTAGGAATTGATACTAATTTCACTTCGTTGTTATTTAGCTTAACATTGAACTTATCGGTATAGGCTCCACTGTGCATACCGGATCCATCTATTCCTATATTATGAACCATTGATATACCGGGATACAAAGTTAATTTATCCTTTATAAAAGCAGATGCGTACCATAAAATTGCCCATGAATCGTTCTTGCCCTCAATTTGATCACGAAGCATTTGGGCATAAGGATACGATTTGTAAAAATTAAAATCATCAATTAAATTTTTCGACTCTAATTCGTTTAATAATTTCTTACCATCGTCTTCAAACAAATCCCATCCTCTTTTCCAGGTTGCCCATCCCCAACAATCAGCGCCTCTTAAGAAAAAGGTTTGAGGCATTAATCGTTTCACCGGATAAATGTATCCTGTTATTGAAATAACCTCTGGTGAATTCTCATACATCACCAAAGCATCATTCATGAATTTTAAAAAATATTTTCCTGTTATTAAATCATCTTCCAGCACAATTACTTTACCGAATTGATTTACTATTTCCGTTACTCCTTTTTTAACTGAATTTGCGAGCCCTAAGTTATTCTCAGATTCATGGATAACCACTTCCTTGCACCATTGCTCCGATTTAACAATACGCTTTAATTCTTCATGTCTTTCTTTAGCCTCGTTGCTAGCGCCCGATTTTAAACCATCCACGTAAATATGTAATACAGATTGATCTGCCAGTACATTATTTTTTAAAGCGCTTAATGTTTGTCGTGTGTGATCAGGACGGTTATACGCAAATAATATAATTGGTGCTAAACTCATTATTTTTTCTGCCAAACGCTTGTGCGATTAAACCATGTGCAGAATGGTGTTGGTCCACTGTAATTAATAATTTCTGTGAAATCACTCTTTAACGTATGAATAAAATTCTCTGTATAGTAAGGTCTGTCAGAATTATCTAAAATTAAAAAACCGCCCTGCTTAATTTTAGGGATACCATGCATGATACAAGAAGGGCGAGCTCTTCCGTCAACTAAAACCACATCAAAATAATTAGTTGGATAGGTATCAATTGAAGAAGCATAATTTTTAAAACTATACTTAATATAATCTTTATCTGATGATAAATACAGATTAGGATTAGCGAAATTTGTTTCTTCAGTATCTTTTCTTAATTCACCCTCAATAAATAATCCTTTCCATGCAGATTTCTGTTTAATATTATCACTTAAAACCTCATACCATTCCTTATTATGCTCAACAGTTACGACTTCAGAACACCGATTGAGAAAAAAAAGTGTCGATCCACCTCCACCATATTCAAAAACTTTTGATTTTTTATTTAAAGTTCTATTTAAAAAGTCGATCACAGGAAAACTTATCCATGGTAATTGTGCCTCAACCGAGTTAGAATGAGCCAAGCGCTTCCATTGAAAAAAATATCGCCATAAAGAATTATAAGAAGGGTGATTTGGTTCATCACTTTTAAGGCGATTAATTTCTTTTTTAAAAATATTAAAATACTTAAACATGTTTAATATATTGTAACCGAATGTTTCATGTAAAAATTACCTTGGCTTTCTTCAGGAAGCTTTCCGGTTTTGAAAAAATCACCTGCTTCCACATTAATTACAGCTGCTTCCTGAATCCAGTCTGCGACGTCTCCATTTACTGCGCAGAAAAGAGTTAATGTGTAATCGCCTCGCTTTAATGGTAATTCCGGTATTTGAAAACTTACGACTGAACGCCCTTGTTTTACCTTCTCAAAAATTTGTTCTGTGACATCATTACTTAAATGAGTAATGCGTTGGCCGAAATCATCATCAATACCAATTGAAAAACGAACATAAGACAAATCAAATGAAGGATTGGCATCAATTTCTAATTCGATCGTTAAAGGAGAACCACATTGAGCTGATGCGACAACTGTACCGGATTGATCTTTGATATTTATTGATTTAAAACGAATAGCACCATTTCCCATTCTATCGGGTCTGTTTCCTAAATCTGCCAAACGGGTTGCCTGAGACGAGCGCATGTATAGTGGAAGGATGTCTTCCGTCTTTCCATAATCTACCAACTGTCCGTTTTTTAAATAAATGGATTTATCACAAATATTTTGAACAGCCGCCATATTATGACTCACAAACAGTATGGTTTTTCCACCGCCTGATACCTCTTTCATTTTACCCAAACATTTCTTTTGAAAAGCTGCATCACCTACGGCTAAAACTTCATCAACTATTAATATTTCAGGATCGAGATGCGCTGCAACGGCAAATGCCAAACGCACATACATACCCGAAGAATATCTTTTTACCGGCGTATCCAGAAATTTTTCCACTTCAGAAAATGCAACAATTTCATCAAATTTGCTTTTGATTTCTGATTTGGTCATTCCTAAAATAGAACCATTCAAGAAAATATTTTCACGCCCCGTAAGGTCGCCATGGAAACCAGTACCAACTTCAAGGAGAGCCGCCATTCTACCGTCAAATTCGATTCTACCTGTTGTTGGTGCTACAATTCTGCTTAAAATTTTAAGTAAAGTAGATTTACCCGCACCATTACGTCCTAAAATAGCTACTCTGTCGCCTTGGTTTATTTCAAAAGAAACATCCTTTAATGCCCAGAATTCTTCCTCCTCACTTGATTTAGAAAATAATCCTCTAGCTTTTGCCTTTATAGAGCCAAAAAACATATCATCTTTACTTTTTCCGGAAAGATGCTTTAAACTATATTTTTTGCCCACATTGTTGGCTGTGATTATTACTTGACTCATTAAATAAAATCGGCAAAAGTTTTTTCAAATTTCATAAAGTATCTCAAGCTAAATATCAATATTAATAGGGTAAAGCAAAGGCCGGATAAAACATAAACCATGTCAACACTAAAAGATTGTCCTAAAAAACAATATTTGAATCCTTCAATAACAGTAACAAGTGGATTCGACATGAAAATCGGAGCGAGTGAGGACGGTAATTTTTCAAGATAAAATGAAGAGCTTAAAAAGACAGGGCAAACATAAAAACCAATTTGCAACAAAAAAGGTAGAGTGAATTTAATATCGCGATATTTTACATTTAATGTTGCGAAAAATAAACCAACAGCAAATGAAAACAAGATAGCATAAAGAACAAATACCGGGAACAAAAAGAATTCCGGTCCCGGAAAACCATTAATTGCGATTTTACAAATCAAAAGAATAAAAAAAGAAATAAGGAAATCAATTAAACATACCGCCAACGTAGAAATTGGAATTATCAATTTCGGGAAATATACTTTTGTAAGGATATTAGAATTATTAAGCAACGAATTGCTTACATCAGTAATGGAGGTAGATATTAATCCCCAAATAATAATTCCTGCACCAACATTTACAATCCTTTCTTGCAAGTCAGAACCACCTTCAATGAACATGGAAAAGAAAACAAATATGGCGATATTAATAGCAGGTCGCACAACAGCCCATAAAACACCTATTAAGGTTTGTTTGTATCTAACCAAAACATCGCGCATAGAAAGGTTCCAAAGCAACCCTTTAAAACGAATAATTTCGCTTAGACTTAAACGCCCGGTAGAACCACTATCAATAACTGTTTTCAAGATAAGTACAAATATAGTGAATAACCCCCATTTTAGAGAGGAATTGAGGGTAGGTTATTAAATGGCTTTAGTGTATAAATCCGCTATTTTATCTTGTTTTTTATAATAATTACAAAAAAAAATAAGCTTAACTAACTACCTTTGCAGTATGCACAGCATAGAACCATTTTATAATTGGCGGCATTTATATATTGCTTCAGAGGACGAGCAATCGCCATTCTATGGACGTGAATACAGTGAGTTTGAATATTCGAATACAATTTATAATTATTACATACACCCTCAGTGGGATGATATTGGCAGTGAAACGCTGTATATCAAAGTACTATTCAGCGATTATGAGGAAGGATTTGCCATCATCGAATTAATTGGCGAATGGAATGACGCTATCAATAATGACATCATGTTATTGAAAAGGGATATAATTGATGAACTGATTTATGCGGGTATTAATAAATTCATCATCATTGGCGAAAACGTGTTGAATTTCCACTATTCAGATGACTCGTATTATGAAGAATGGTTCGATGATATTGGTGAAGACGGATGGATTGTGTTCCTGAATTTCAGAGAACACGTTTTAAAAGAATTCAAACGTGCCAATATTGATTATTACTTTATTTCTGATGGAGAATTAAATGATTTTCACTGGCGGAAATTTTCGCCCGGCCAGGTTTTTGGCAATCTCTTGAAGATTATAGGAAAAAGGTTGAGCTAATCTCTCAAACCGGAAGTTGTTTCAAAAATATGTTCCAATATTTTTTTGTCTTCCGCTTCCAAATTTAAATGTCTTCTTTCAAAAACACGTTGAGCTGTTTCGAACATTTTATCTAAGCGATAGGTTTCCATACCTTCCGCACCGCCCCATGTAAATGAAGGGATATGAGTTGGTGGAAATCCTCCTCCAAATATATTGGCTCCTACACCAACAACAGTTCCTGTATTGAACATCGTATTAATACCTGATTTAGAATGATCGCCCATGATTAAACCGCAAAACTGTAAACCGGTATCTTCATTTTTACCGGTAGCATAACTATGTAACTTCACATTACCGTAATTATTTTTCAAATTACTGTTATTGGTATCGGCGCCTAAATTACACCACTCTCCCAATACACTGTTGCCTAAAAAACCATCGTGTGCTTTGTTACTATAACCAAAAATCACAGAATTATTTACCTCTCCACCTACTTTGCTATGCGGGCCAATAGTTGTTGGTCCGTATACTTTGCACGACAATTTTAAGGCACTTTCTTCGCCTAGAGAAAACGGACCGCGTATCACAGAACCTTCCATAACTTCGGCATTTTTACCAATGTAAATTGGTCCGGATGTGGTATTAAAAATAGCGGCCTCTGCTTTTGCGCCTTTCTCCAGAAAAATCTGATTTCTCTTACCAATTACTGTATTTGATTTGGATAAAACCTGACTCTTGCGTCCTTTTGTTAGTAAAGAAAAATCCAATTGTATAGCCTCTCCATTCTTTTTAAAAATATCCCAAACGTGTTCTATTAAGACTAATGAATTTGAATACGCTTCGCTGTTCTGTAAAACAGTATTTTCGTTAAAATTTATTGCTTCACTTTTATAAGCAATCCATTTATTATCGTGTTTTAAGCCTTGTCCGGATTTTAGCTTTTTAATTTTAGCTATGAGTTTATCATCCGGAATTACGCAGGAATTAATAAACAATGAATCGCCCTTTGAAGCGGAAAACTGGAATTTCCCGGATAAATAAACTTCTGTTTGATAAGAAGCTTTCACTTTCAAATGCTTCTCCCATTTTTCACGAATCGTAAGAATTCCAACTCGTATTTCAGATACAGGGCGAGTATAGGTTAATGGCAATAACTGCTGCCATACTTTTTTATCATCAATTAAAATCAAGTTCATAATTATCTTGGTCTGCCTGTTTTGATATTAGATCCTTCCGTTGATTTCACTTCACCGGTTTTAATTTCTTCATTTCCTAATGGCTGAGCACCTCCTTTAGTTGGTGTAGTAGGTGCTGTTCCTCCAACTTTTGTTTGCGGACAAGGGCCTTTCGTGTCTCCGTGAGCCTGATGGGCAGGCCATGCGTTTTCATCAATCTCTATCGTTTGCGGATTTTGATTTTTTCCGGGAGGAAGATGGCATATAGTGATTTTTTTGTTTCCACTGTTTCCACTGTTTCCACTGTTTCCACTGTTTCCACTGTTTCCACTGTTGTTATTGTTAGAAGGAGCGCATTCACCTTTACTATCGCCATGAGCCTGATGCGCCGGCCATGCGCTTTCAGGAATCTCAATCGTTTGAGGATTGCCTGTATTTCCTGGAGGAATGTGACAAATAGTTATTTTCTTTTCCGGAGTGTTTCCTCCTCCCGAATTATTATTGCCGCCACCTGTATTTCCGTTAGGGAATCCACCGCCCATACTTCCACTGGTATTACAAATACCTTTGTAGTCGCCATGAGCCTGATGTGCCGGCCACGCGCTTTCAGGAATTTCAATAGTTTGAGGGTTACCCGAATTTCCTGGAGGAATATGGCAAATTGTTATCTTCTTTTCCTCTGCAGGAGGTGCAACTCTCGGACAAACTCCCATTTCATCTCCGTGCGCCTGGTGTTGTGACCATTGACTTTGTTTAATTGTCAGTGTTTGCTTACCGTTATTTCCATCATTATGACAAATCACGATATCAGGATCGGGAGTTGTGTTATTCGTATTTCCTACTGCTTTCGGACAAGGACCTTTTGAATCACCATGTGACTGATGTTGTGCCCACTGACTTTCTTTAATAGTCATAGTAATTGGCTGTCCGGTTAACTCAATATGACATATCACAATATCCGGATCAAATACAGGTTCCGCGTTTACGACTTTAGGACATGTTCCCTGCACGTCGCCGTGAGCCTGGTGTTGTGCCCACTGACTTTGCTTAATTGTAATTGTTTGTTTTCCTCCATTACCATCGTTGTGGCAAATAACAATATCCGCATCTTCAACTTGACCCGGATCTTTTACCGGCTTGCAAGCACCTTCGTAGTCACCGTGTGCCTGATGTTGCGGCCATTCACTCACATTAATTGTTATGGTCTCGTACGAAATTCTACCTGTGCGATGACAGATAACCATTGTTTGTGTTGTTTGTCCGATTACCTTTTGCTCGTGTTTTACAATGGCACTTGCCGAATTAGAACCATTTGGATTGGTCACTTTTACTTCAAATAGATTATTACTATTCGGATTAAGTGTGGCATTGTATTCGATAAAACCGGCATTGTAAATAAAATTGCTTACTACGGTGCCGTTAAATTTAACCTCCGCCTGTGATGCATTATCAATGAAATTGGTTGTTGCTTTAAACAGATAAGTTAATGCACTTGTAGTGTATGGTGATGGCTGCGGATTTGTTATAACAACTGAAGGAGGTGGAGACTTCTTAATAATCTCATAATTTATAATAACAGATTTTGCATCGGCTGAAACACTATTCTTAGCGCTTACAACAATACTATTATTGCCTTCCATTAGATTTACCGGGAAAGTAACATTTCCTGCATTATAGTTAAACGGAATTGAAGCTCCATTTAATGATACGGTAACTTGAGCAGCTGAAGTTACACCGGTAACCACTGATACAACATTGTAGGAAGGAGAATTTACTTTGGTAGGTGAAGTGGCAGGGTTTGTTATGGTTACCTTAACAGGGCGTGTTGTTACACCCGTATTTGTACCAACAGCGATTGGTTGATTATAATTAATCACCATTAATTTATTGTCGCTGCCAAATTTATTTATAGCATTAATCTCTAAAACATTACTTCCCTTTTGAAGAGGTAACATTGCAGAGAATTGGCCGTTTAATGTGCTGTAAGAATAATTACTTAATGGCGAGTTATTGAACTTAACTGTTACATCGTAATTCGATTTCACATTATAAATGGTGGCATTTACTTCCGTTTCAGCTACAGTTGTTGAATAAGGATTAGCGGCAGGTTTGGTGTAAACAATCTGAGGTGGTTGTCCCGATAAATTAATAATTGTTGTTTTAGAATCGGTACCGGCCTTGTTAGTTGCTTTTACGGTTATGGTATTATTTCCCGGCATTAACAACGCTTCGAAGTTTACATCCTTACCGGAGAAACCAAAATTATTTACCGGCTTCCCGTTTACAGTTACAAAAACCTGAGATGAATTTGTTACATTGAATACATTCGCCAACACATTGTACGACTCTAAACGTTGTTCACTGTAAGGAGAAACGGATGGATTAACAAAATTCACAATTGGAGGATTTACCTGTTGCGCATTCGTATTAGTAATAGTTTGTACCGTATTTGTTTGTTGAGTGGTTATTGAATTAGTTGGAGGTGGTACATAATTATTATTTGTAGTTGAAGTAGTTTTGGTTTTACCTTTTCCTAATGTAAATAACAAGTTCAATCCGGTATAGTGATAGTAATCGTTACTTCCGGCAATGAAATAATTGTTTTTTCCTACAATGCCATCCATAAAATCAGCATTCGCACCCATTGGCCAGGTTATTTTGTATTCATAAACAATGGCAAATCCTCTTGATATTTGATAACCTAATCCAATTCCTGCCGATGGAGCAAACGTAATTAAATCACCACGCTTACTTCCGTTGGCATACGACTCATATGATTTATCCAATAAGTTTTTATGACTTGAAAGTATTGATGATGAACCGCCCGTAGAATCAACTAAAGCATAATTATACATTAAACCATCATTCGTTAAATTTGTTTTAGCTCTAAATCCAGCAATCCCTACTCCTCCCCAAAGATTTAAGATGACGCGTGTTTTCTCGCGCAAGCGATTAAAACTGATTTGCAATTCGAGAGCACCTTCACTCACCTGAGTTAAATAATTATTATACACATAAGGCACTTTCAAACTTGTATCGGCGTAATTAATATTGGGATTATACGTTCCGTTTAAAGAAGGATTATTTGAAACATTATAATTTCGTTTTGAATCTAATCCATACGTATTCCCGAAAAGACCGCGACCGCGTATTGCCAGACTAAAAAAGTTTTCGGGTTTTTCAAAAAGACCCTTTTCAAGAGTAAATCCTCCGGCAACACCGGCTGTACTTCTTACGTCGGATGTTTGCCACATCCCGCCTATATTTAATCCAAATCGCCAGGAATTATATTTATAGCTAATTGACTGAGAAAACAATTCAGCTACAGCTAAAACAAAAATGATTGTAAATATTTTTTTCATAGTACTAAGTTTTAAATAAAAAACACAGAAAGAATCTGTGCTTTTCATACCAATTATTTTGCCAAAGTCTTTTTAATATGTTAAAAGACGTTAAGCTATAATTTTGGCGCTTCAACAATTTTAAACTCGGTTCGTCTGTTCTTTGCGTGTTCTTCATCCGAACACTCTACATTATTAGAACAATTATTGAGCAGTTTTGTTTCGCCGTAACCCACCGCTTTTAATCTTTTTTTATCAACGCCCTTTGCAATCATATAATCAACTGCTGTTTTAGCGCGTTTTTGAGATAATGCCAAATTAAATTGATCACTACTGCGAGAATCGGTATGAGAACTCAATTCAACCATTAAGTTCGGATTTGATAACATTACAGCAATTACCTTATCCAATACTTTTTGTCCGGCTGCATCGTATTTATGGTCACCGAAAGCATATAGAATGTTTTCTACAATGGTAATTGAATTAATACTATCCTGTTTGGCTTTGTTCTTCATTTCTAAAACCTGTAACCATGGATCATCAACTGTATATTCTCCCATAGCCACTTTATCAACCGACAATACTTTAAACTCAAACTTTCCTTTTAAAGTTTTGATGAGCTCTTTATAAATTCTTCCTTTGTTATCTGCGATGTATAACTTCTTGATATTTGCTAAACGAGAATCAGATTCATCCACATCGAATAAATAATCTAAGTTTGCCTTCAGGTTTTTAAACTCGAACTTACCGTTTCCATCCGTTGTAATAGTCTGGTTGAGTTCATTATTTGTATTATATAATTTGAGTTTTGCATTACCAAACGGTTTTTTATCCTGATCATAAACATAACCATAAAGCTGCATGATTAAATCAGCATCGCTTACATCCAGATCTGTTAACATCACTTTTTCACTTGCTAACACATTAAACTTAAACTTACCCTGACCGGTAAAGAAGCTTTTAATTTCCTTTCCGCTTTTATTGGTTAAAGTAATTTTAGTATTAGAAGGGAATTCCAAATCCGACTCTTCTAAACTAATGATATAATTCTGGTCGGAAGGAAGGCTTCTAAAAGCAAAGGCACCGAATTCATTTGTGGTTGTCGTCTCGATAACATCGCCCGATTTATTTGTAATGCTGATTTTTGCATTCTTAATTGGCTTACTTGGATTTTCACCAAACAATAAGTTACCCGCTAAGGTAAGATCGCCATCTGCATATAACTCCGGTAATCCATTAGGATCCATTGGTAAATTCTTAAATGCGTATTTATTCCCACTAACGTTATTTGTTACACGAGATATTACTCCATTTGAGTTTGCCATATAAAAACGCGCCTTATCCTTAAACATCGGATCATCCGAATCAACCGCTGCTAAATATTTTTTATCAGAATCAAGATTTTTAAATTCGAAATAACCTTTTTGATCGGTGCGAATTGAATCCATCTTTTTCTCATCCTGACCTAACAAATACACTTTCACATTTTTGGCGGGGTCGTTGATGTTTTCAGTTAACAAAATTGTTCCGTTAACACTTATGTATTTATTGGTGTATTTAAACCAATAAATATCATCTTTACCCTTACCACCTTCACGGTTAGAAGTAAAGTATCCGGTTGAATCATTCAAGAAACAAATCGAAAAATCATCAGCCTGACTATTCAACAACATACTTTCGTTACGGCTTACAATCCATTTACCTTCTTTTTCCTTCGCTGAGAAAATATCCAATCCTCCAAATCCGGCTAGGCCATTTGACGAAAAGAACAAGGTTCCATCTTTACGCATACAAGGAAACATTTCATCGCCACTTGTATTAATATCAAAACCTAAGTTTACCGGCTTATCCCAGCCATCACCATTCTTTTTACAATACCACAAATCTTTTCCGCCTTGTCCGCCCGGCATATCAGAAGCAAAAAACAAATAATTGCCGTCGGTGCTTAAACAAGGATGCGCTACAGAATAAGCATCGCTATTGTATTGAAACGGTTTAATTTTTGACCAACTGGTACCCTTTCCGCTTGCAAAATAAATTTTCGCGCGGTTCACAAAATCCTTGTCTTTCTTTTTTGTGATATATTCTACACGTGTAAACAAAAGTGTTTTACCATCTGCACTAAAATTAACCGGCCCGTCGTGGTAGTTTGAATTAATTTTACTACTGAATGATTTTTGGCCTTTTGATTTATCTACATCCACTTTAGATATAAACACATTCATATAAGGTTGTCCGTTTGCTTCGTCAATCGGGTATTCAATAAAATCAGCTTGCTTTTCGCCAACGAATACTATTTTATTATCGAGTATTGCAGGACTAAACTCTGAACGTGGTGTATTGATGCCTTCTACGTTTTTTATTTCGTATTCTATTGCCTTTGTTTGCCAATATTTAATTTGCTGACATGAACGAATCGCATTTTTTGCTTTAGAATCATTTGGTTTTTCTTCGAGATAAGCATAAAACTGATTCAAGGCTTCATTATAATTGTTGTTTGTTTTCAGAACATACCCATAATTATAATGTACGTCTGCTGGTAAATTACCTTTAAGATCCACAGCTTGTTTATAACTGCTTTCTGCCTTTTTAAATTCATTTAATAGACGGTAGCAATCACCCAATTTAATTAATGCGTCTTGCTTATCAGGTCCGCTCTTTTGTGATGCTTTTACATACAACGGAATTGCCTTCGCATACAATCCTTTGGAATAATACGCATCCGCTTTACCCTTTTGCGCCATTATAACTCCCGTTGCTAATACCAGTGTAACTATTACTAAGAACTTCCTACTCATATAATCTCTGTTTCTATTTTTAAAATTGTAATATTATTTTTTTATAAAGTACGTGGTGACACCATTTTTGATTTATACTTTCCAAAATCAAAACCAAGCATGATTTCATGTGCACTACCTAAAACTCTTTGTTTTCCTAGGCCTGCGTCAAACGCATAACCTATACGTAATTGCTTGGTGGCATACACCTGAAATAATGCTCCAAAACCATAACCCTGACGAATAAATCCTCCTAACCAAACACGCTTTGCTACAAAGAAATTCAAGTTTAAATCTGTACTTGTTCTTCCTCTAACGGTTTTCACCATCAGTGAAGGAGCGAACAAAAAGTTTTCATTGATAACAAAAGAATATCCCATTGTTAAGAACATATGAGGGCGCAACACATAACTCACCGAATAATCATTGGTAACTCCATTGGTATCTAGAGCCTGAAAATTTCCTTTATAAATCTGACCGTTATTTAAGTGAGTGGCACTTAAGCCAACAAAGAATTTATTTGTACGCAGATATAATCCGGCATCAACATCCAATGAACCCTTATTGGCATTATTTAAATCTGTATACGCTGTTTCATCGGCATCCTTATACTTTACTTCATTAAAATTGAATTTATACATAGCATAGCCTGCGCGTGCTCCAAAAGCTAACTTTGTAGTATTTCCAATCTTTAAGATATAAGAAATGTTACCATAAAATGCGCTAACTGTTTTCGCTCCGATTTTATCGCTTACAATATTTAAGCCTACACCTAGCTTATTATTCATAATCGGACTATGCACACTGAAAGCTGCCGTGGTTGGGGCGCCATCAATTCCGGCCCATTGCTTTCTTACATCTGCAACAATTGCAATAGCATCGCGCGCTCCCGTGTAACCCGGATTTATTACCAATTGATTAAACTGATACAAACTGTATTGTGGGTCTTGCTGAGCAAAGGTGCTTACAGTAGTAATAATCAAAATTAAAATTAAGTTCTTCTTCATATTCACTTCTTATTTCAATGTTAGTTCTATATATCCCTTTAATAGTTCTTTACCATTTTTTAAATCGATTAAATAATAATATGTTCCTGCCGGAGCATTCACTCCATTATTGTACATACTACCATCCCATTTTCTATTTACATTATCATAGTTTTCAGTTTCAAAAATCACTTGACCCCATCGATTGTATATGCGAACCATATTACCGGGATACTGATCAATGTTCTTAATAAAGAAAACATCATTTTTTCCATCACCGTTTGGTGTTAAACCATTAAACACTGTAATTGCACAAATTGGATCTACTTCCACACTAATCGCTTGAACAAATTTGCAACCGTACGAATCGATGGCATCAATCATAAAGGTTTCCGCAGTAACCGGACTAACAACAATAGTGGAATCATTACTTCCATTACTCCACGTATAAGTGATGGCGCCTGTTGCAGATAAGGTTACCGATTGTCCGTTACAAATAGTAGTTGAGGAAGCTACAGCATTAAAGTTACTAGGCCAAACGTTTACAGTGATAAAATCAACTGCAT
The DNA here is from genome assembly GCA_016787445.1 of Bacteroidia bacterium. Classification (GTDB taxonomy): domain Bacteria; phylum Bacteroidota; class Bacteroidia; order B-17B0; family Aurantibacillaceae; genus JAHEYG01. Next base: position 162,377 of record JAEUTQ010000012.1, on the reverse strand, counting down.
CACATCCTGCTACTAATGATCCGGTGACAGTAAACACCGTATTAGCACTGACGTAAATTCCTACCGAAGCACCTGTATAGCCACCCGGCTCCCACGTATAAGTACCGGCACCGCTTGCGTTTAGCGTTACCATATCATCTTTACAAACTGTATTGCTGGAACTTGTAACCGATAATGTAGGAGTGTTAACGACCGTTACATTAACCAAATCGAAATTACCACATCCAATGGCATCAATTCCGAATACTGTATAGGTTATTGTAGAGGATGGCGAAACAGTATGCGTTGATCCAATTAAATTACCCGGCAACCATAAATAATTAACTCCCCCCGAAGCGTTTAAACCTATGCTTTGTCCGCTACAAATAGTTGTACCGGTAAGATTGGCTGAGATAGTTGGAGCTGGATTAACATTAATAGTGATTACTTCATCGTCTTTACAGCCATTCGTTGATTCACCATTAATCGTATAGGTAGTCGCAATTAAAGGATTTACGGAAAAAGAAGATCCTGTTTGTGAACCGGGTTGTAACGTATAGGTTGCCGCTCCGGATGCGGTAAGAACAGCAATAGTTCCCTGGCAAATTGTTGGAGTATTAGAACTTATCGCCACTGTTGGTGCACTTATAACATTTAGCGACATGGTTGTACTTGTATTACAACCGTTAGCATCCGTGCCATAAACAGTATATGAATTTGCAGGCGGATTTACTACCGGAGAAGCACCATTATAATTACCGGGCTGCCAAGTATAAGTTATAGCACCATTTGCATTCAGAGTTACAGGCGCATTAGAGCAAACTAAGCCGGTAACAGCTGTTGTTGTTAAAGGTGTAGGATTATATCCATTTACTGTAATTGTATCTGATTTTATATAACAAACGGAACTATAAGAAAAATTAATTGAATAGGTTACCCAAACAGATCCGGTAGTGTTAATCCATGAATATGAAGTTGTATCGCCGTTTGACCAGCTATAATTAATCACATTCGTATAGTTTGTATTTGTAGTTAATTTCACAGAATCCGGATTGCAGAAACTTGGATTTGAAGGTGCGATAGAAAGTGAGTAAGAGTGGTTGGTAACATATTGAAGCTGGGAATCACCTCCATCTACATTACCCGGATTGAATATAAAATCCTTATAGCCGTTCCCATTAAAGTCATAAATGTGTGTAAACTGCGGACCAACCCAATAAGGCAGAGTGTAAGTTACTGTATCAAAATAAGGGTGTGAAGTAGTTTTACCAATATATAAATTAATTCCTCCTGAGCTGGATCGGCCAATTAACTCATTTTTACCATCATTATTTAAATCATCTATCTGAAAATACTCACAAGTACCTCCTACCGGTAAATTGTAATTTGTAGGTACAACGCTATATACATAAGGTGTTGATGTTGCATTTTGAAAACAGATAGATTGTTGTCCGGCTGCATTTTCAAACAAACTCATAATATCCGGTTTTGCGTCAGCGTTCATATCCTTTATATAAACACGTTTAATGTAGTTACCTTGATTACCGGTCACCGGCATTTTTATTTCCGTAAGTGCAAAAGAACCCGGGGTACTGTTGTTTCTTAAAATGGATAATGTATCATTGCCAGAAAATGAATGAAAGGCTACTACAAAATCCTTTTTGGAATCTCCATTTAAATCCTCCATGGCATACTCGAATTGACCGCCAATATCCTTAATGCTCTTTGAATTGAATCCGGTATAAACAGGATTAGTTGTATTGAAAACTAAGCCGCCATTATTGGGCACAAACTTAATTTTATAACCTATGGTGCCAATCGCTGCGTTTTGATCGTAAGCAAATATAACCAGGTCAACATTTCCATTACCGTCAAAATCTCCGGCTTCCAAGTGTACTGCAGGTGAAACGTACTGTGGCCCTGCAGGAACCTTACAAATAAAATTGGTTACGTTAGTAAAACTAATTGCACCTAACGTACTAATGTTTTTGTAAATAGAAATTGAAAAACTGGTATCAATTACTGCAAAATCTTTTTTGCCATCAGCGTCAAAATCCCCAACAGCAAAATTCACTCCATTATAATAATTCGGTGTTGGAATGGGATTGGTATAATCCAAAGTAAATGATGGAGAAGTGCTGCCTGTAAAACGGTAAACTTCTATATCATTGATTGTAAAATGCAACGACATAAAATCTTTCTTTGTATCACCATCAAAATCTTCAACAATTGATTTTGACCAAAAACCACCTGTTAAAGAGGGATATTCTGCTGTGCCAAAACAAAATCCACTAGAATTGAATACGCTTTGAGCATTCAATGAGATTGTCGCAATTAAAACAAATATTATACTATATATATATTTCATTAATTATTTATTTAATAATTCAATCCATCCTTTTATAGGCTTGGAACCATTACCTAAATCAATTACATAAAAATAAGTACCTGATGCTACCACCTGACCATTTATATTACCGTCCCATCGTTTGGTTACATTATCATATCCATCCAAATTAGAAATGAGTTGACCCCATCTCGTGAAAATCTTAACGTTATTTTTAGGATATTGATCAATATTCCCAATAAAGAAAAAGTCATTTTTATTATCGCCATTAGGAGTAACCCCGTTAAATATTTCCAACAAACAAGGTTCTGTACTATCGTTAATTGTAATGTTATTAACTTCAACTGTATCTGATTTAGTTCCAAAAGTTGCTATAACGGTCACCGAATATACCCCTGCATTTAAGTTATTAAGACTTTGACAGTCATTGGCAGGACAAAGCGAAGTTGGAGTCCAGAAATATTGATAACTCGGTGTAATGGCTGAGCTAATTCCAGAAATGGTAGGTGTTAACACAATTGCGCCATCTGTTTTACCAACACAACTAATATGATTAATTAATGTAGATACACTTAATCCGAAATTACCTAATACATCAGGCTGTAAAAACCCTTGAGTTATTGTGTTGGAAGAACTGTTAATTGTATTAATAACAGTTTCTCCAATGTTATAATAAATGGTAGTAGTTCCGGCAGTACCTTCTCCGCCTGCTGAATTGATGACTTTATTACTAATAGTTGGTTGCGCAAGAGAAATAAAACTCCAGCTTAAACAAACCAGCATTATTGAAAATATTTTTTTCTTCATTATCATTACTTTATTCAATTACTATATAATTAAACTCAAATGGTGTAGCTGTATTAACCGATACACCTGAATTAGATTGATTTCTTACATGAATCAAAAAACCCGTGTTACCAGCCGTGATGGTTGTAAAATAGGTAAGACCCATTATGTCGTTTTTTGGACTCACCACTACTGTAGGAGGATTTGCATAAGGACGATTAAATAAAACAGTCATAGTCAGCTCATCGCTTGAAGTACTGTACATTTGAAACACAAAAGAGAAAGTATTAATGGCACGTAAACTTCCTTTTATATCATTATTATTTCCTCCTGTAAATGTAACTGTAAAAGGAAATGCACTTAAGTTAGTTCCGGATGTTGATACACTAACTGTTGGCGTTGGACCGGCAGCTTTTAGATGTCCGTCAAAAACAATACTGGCTTGTGATGGTCCGCTTACTATTAAATCATTCGTTATGCCCGATCCACCTTTAATAAACCCTAAACCTGTTGCAACACCGTCGCTACCCGGATAGAATTCGCCTGTTTTCTTAAATGTAAAATAGTGACTGGATACTAGTGTAGGATCACTAATGCGGAAATATTCTTGTGCACCGAGTTTTATATATCCTAATCCAACACCACTCCCCGTTCCTTCTCCTAAAAACATTCCGGCAGGACCGGTACCTGAACCTGATAAATTAACTAGTTTCAAAATCGGACGCGAACCCGCAGTTAAAACAGAATCGTAAACAACTAATTTTGATAATGAAGATGCAGATGTTGGTACTTTTCCTAAATGTAATGAGCCTGCGTTTCCTTCATGATGCATTACTAATTTTCCGCCTACACGATATGACAAATTATTGTTTGAGTTATCGAAACTCATAAAGGCATGACTCCAATTTGTACTCTCTCCGAATACTAAACCTACTCGTCCGAAATTACTAGACGTCGATAAATTAATATAAGCATCGCCACTAGTATTATGAATATGAACTTTTTCATTAGCAGAAATACCGCTAGGCAAACCAATATTTAATAGATCAGAATTAGTATTAAACTGAACATTCTGATTTCCTGAAATCAAATTACGTACCCACGGACCTGCTCCGCCTGTTCCCCAATAAGCCTTACCTCCCAAGCCTCTTACTAAAACATTACCAACGGAACCAGGAATATCATACTGGAGCGAATCACGAATTATTACTTTTCCTTTCTCAAAAATAGCGGCATAGGAATTATACGTGTTTGTACCAATAGCGGTAGCATATAAACCCACCGATAATCCATTGGCAGTTGAACTTGAAGAACCAATAGCAGTTAAGCCAACAGCATCTCCGGAAGGTGAAGTTCCATGGCCAACTAACCCAATAGCAGTACCGGAAGCATTACCGTTAAACGCGACAAAATGCCCTCCCATAATAGGATTAATTGTAATTGAACCTGAATTAGCAGAGTTTCCGGACGCGAAAGCCCTAACGGCTGCCGCATTGCCGTTACTGTTTGGTTTATAAGCTAAGATGGCGGCGCTATCTGCACCACTGTAACTTACTACTTTTAATTTATTATTGGTGATAAACGGATCACCAATAGTTACCTTATTACCGTTATTTAATAAATTGTTGTCAACTTCCCATTTATTACCTAATTGATTCCAATACATAGTTTGACCGGTTGTTGTTCCGGTTGGCATAGCCGAACTTCCTCCGGCCTTTGCTGCATATAAAGCATATGGAACTGATAACAATTGCGAAACGCCAACAACAGAATAAGAAGTTCCTCCTGCAGGATCAATACTTACTTCAATGTAATAAGGGCCGTTCGCCCAATCCACAGTTGACATAGAACCACTCACCGGAGTTCCTGCGCCAATGGCGACCGTAAATATACCAGAAGAACTCGAAGTAACGGTATTAGTTTCTTCGTAAGAAACCGTACCTGTTGGGGTACCTTGAATAATTTTAAACTTAACACCAATATTTGAAGAAGCAATGATAGTGCCACTTGCATCTCGAGCAATTGCCTGATAATTGATTTGGTTAGGAGATTGGGAAAACAATCCCACGCTAAACATTGATAATATTAATAATATAAATTTTCTCATAGTTATTTTGTTTCAATCACTATATAGTTAAAACTGTGAACTGTACTTGCGCCAGGTGCAGTGTTATATGTGATGGTAAATCCGGTTGTAGAAGAAGTTACATGAAAATTTGCTTGAGACGCAGAAACTGATGTTGGAGTTAATATTACAATTGGGGCTACAGTATACGGTTTATTAAAAACCACTCCTGCATAGGTTGCCGCTGTAAACGGACCAGTTCCAAAACTTATGGTTAATCGTCCTGCAACGTCTGTAGATGTAGAAAGAAGTGTTGCTGTTCCGCCAACCAAAGAAGTAATAACAGTAGTTGTTGGTACAGTACCAATAGAAGCTACGTGACCTTCTTCAAGCAATAAAGCTAATGCCGACGTAACACCTGGCCCGGAAGCTGCATGCACCGCTGCACCTGGTCCGTTTGTAGATGAAAACAAAGCATCTGCTGTATTGGTAGCAACTTGATTCTCTATACGAGCTACTATACCACTTCCTGCACTGGCGTCCTTTCTTGCTAAGAAGGCAATACCTGTATGAGAATTAAAACTATGCGCAAAGATGCCAATAGAATTACCGGTCGTAGCATCAGCTTGAATACCGATGTTAGTTGTTCCTGTTCCCAATGTTAAACCATAAACGCCGGCTGTTCCGGTATATGTAGTGGCTGTACTTATACCTGAAATACCATTACCTCCACCTGAATGAGTTGCGTAAACAGCCGACGACAAATTACTTGGATTACTAGCAGAGGCAAATAAACCATGCGTTCCACCAACAGCAGTAGCATTATAATTATTGATGGCTCCAATAGCAGCATTAGAATTTGTTTCAACAACATGTAATTTGTAAGAAAGTGTTGTAGTTCCCATACCAACACGCTCGCTTGTAAAATCTCCATAAATTAAGTTAGTAGTTGGTGTGTTTGCAATGATAAATTTATTAGAACCTGTTTCATTCTGACCTGCTTTGTAACCTAAAAAAAGATTACCTGAACCGTTATTAAATTGCCCAGCCGCAAAACCCACAGCTGTATTGTTAATACCATTGATATTTGTAGAAAACGTACCATTACCGATACCAATATTTGCCGTACCTGTGGTTGTACTAATTAAAGCATCTGATCCAATCGCTAAATTAAAACCAGCTGAATTATTCTTAAGTGCGTTAGAACCAAAAGCATTTTGAAACGCTCCTATACCATTATTTGATAATGCAGAAAAACCAACGGCTGTATTATTTGAGCCGGTAGAACTATTCATCATGGCAAGCGATCCAACAGAGGTGTTTGAACTTCCCGCAGTATTAATACGTAATGCCCAGTTACCAACTGCTGTATTATCTGCTGCATTATTGTTATTCAAGGCGTAAGCACCGAAGGCTGAATTATAGTTTCCGGATGTATTGGCCAATAAACTGTTATATCCAAATGCCGCATTTTCGTATCCGGATGTATTATTTCTTAAGGCATTAAATCCGTAAGCAGCACTTGCCGTACCGCTTGTATTCGCCATTAAAGCCTGATATCCGACAGCAGTTGAACCTAAATCCGTATTCGATAGTCCTGCCTTATAACCTAGGTGAGTCCTACCAACCGTATCAATTCGTCCTGCTTTTATATTATTTATTCTCAGGTTGAGTGGTATATTATCTGTAGTGCCCAGGAAATTAGTAGCATCTGTAGTACCTGCATTTCCTAAAATCGACCAACCACTAACGCCGGTAGCAGGAGTACTGATGGTATATGAAGGAAATGAACCATTAACAGTTGTTGAACCTACCCCAACTAAACTTGGCGTTTGAACAGCCACATTAAATGTATTCGTACCGGCTGCTGTAACTGTTGCGATACCTGTTCCGGTAACGCTTGTGTTCGGAACGGAAGTAGATGCAGTTCCGGTACTGGAAATTGTATATGAAGGATAAGAACCTGTCACTGCAATATTACTTCCGGAAGTAATACTTACTGTTTGATTCGGTGCCGAATTACTAAGCGTGCCGGATGTGAGTGATAAACCATTTCCAATACTCAAGTTCAAGTTACCTGCCTTCTCTGCATACAAAGCATAAGGAACAGAAAGTAACTGAGTAGTTCCTACTGTAGAATAACTTGTACCACCTGCAGGATCTATGTTTACTTCTAAAAAGTAAGGACCGTTTTGCCATTGAATTCCGGAAAAGGATCCACTTACAACTGAACCGGCACCAATTCCAACATTGAAAACGCCGGCAGTTGATGGCGAAGTTGTATGAGTTTCTTCATAAACTAAGGTTCCACTTGTGCTTCCCTGAAGAATTCGGAATTTAATCCCAATTGAATTGGTTACTATGTTTCCACCCGCATCGCGTGCGATGGCCTGGTAGTTGATCACCTGTGGTGCTTGCCCAAAAACACCAAGCGATAAAAAAACAATTAATAACAGTAATATTCTTTTCATTCTATCTTAATAAATAACCGGTGAAATAATCCATTTTATTTGTTTGCGGATACGCATTGGAAATTGTACCTGCAGTTGCAGTTGATCCCATTACACGTAAAATAATAACATCGTTTTTAGTTAGTGCATATGCAGTACCGGTTTTCAAAACAGTATTCATTGCGCTTGCATTATCAGGATTTGATTGCATAGTTCGTGATAAGATGGTTGCGGTTGTTGAATTATAAATTTCAAGGGCAACATAATTATTACCTGTGGCAGATGAGTTAATTGCCACCATTAATGAAGCCTCTAAAAAATAGACACCTGTTTCAGGCACGGTAAATCGCATACCGGTTGTTAAGAAAGAAATTCCTCCTGTAGGTGCATTATTAAAAATTGTACCGCTTGAATATCCACCTGCTGTATTACCGATATTGGATTGAACTACTGTTGAAATGGTAATCGGTGTTGCTGGCGCAAACTCACCTCTAAAACTAATACCGGCCGACCACTTGGCGTTTCCAATATTATCACGAGATACGAGCACTGCACCTGTTGATGGAGTACCCGAGCCACTAATTTGAATACTATCTGTAATAGTTTTACCTGTAACTTCAAGAGGAGCAGATGGTATAGTATTTCCAATACCTACTGCGCCTGTTGGAGAAATAAACATACGTGTGCCATTATTAGTTTTAAAAGTCAAAGGTTGCGCATCAGTTGTCCCAATAAAATTTATTGTCCCATTTGTTGAAGCATTTCCGTTCGTATTCCATGCGGTACTTGTACCTGTTGAACTTATTCCTAATGAATAAGTGGGATATGAACCGGAAACAGTAACACCATTTGTTCCTGCAAATGAAGGAGCAATAACGTTTACGTTCAAGTTATTTCCAACACTTGGTGTAACTACTGCAATCCCAGTTCCTGTTAAGGTTTGCGCCGGTGGCGTAGGTAAAGTAATGGAATTTCCGCCTGATATACTTAAAATGTTTCCGCCTAGAGATAATGTTTGAGCTGGAACTGTTACGTTAAAGTTTGTTCCGGTTGTTGGAGTAACGGTTGCCAGACCTCCGCCGGTTATTGTTGTGTTAGGTGCAGAAGGTAAGGTAACTGCGTTTCCTCCTGAAATACTCAAAACACCGGCAGATAAGCTCAATGTTTGCGGTGCAACAGCTATATTAAATGTATTTGTACCTATTGTAGATACGGTTGCATTACCGGTACTTGTTATGCTGGTATTGGGAGTTGCAACGAATGTACCACTGCTCGGAATCAATACACCATTACCGCCGCTAATACTTAAACTGTTTCCTGCAATGGATAAAGTTGGCGTTGAATTCACTGTGAAATTTGGATAAGAACCATTCACATTCACATTCGTTCCAGGCGCAAGTGTGACTGTTTGATCGGGAGCAGCATTAGTAATACTTCCGGAAGAAATTGAAATACCATTTCCGGCTGAATAAGAAGTAGCATTCCCTGCTTTTTCAGCATATAAAGCATAAGGAACGGAAACCAGTTGAGTCGTTCCGATTGTTGAATAACTTGTGCCGCCGGCTGGGTCGATATTTACTTCCAAGTAATAAGGTGAGTTTTGCCAATTAATAGCAGAAAAATTTCCGCTAATAACCGTTCCTGCCCCAATACCTACATTAAATATTCCGGCTGATGACGGAGTTGATGTATGTATTTCTTCGTACACCAAAGTACCACTGGTGCTTCCTTGAAGGATTCGGAATTTAATCCCAATTGAATTGGTGACAATATTTCCCCCGGCATCACGCGCGATGGCTTGATAATTTATGACTTGTGGAGTTTGTGCAAATGACAAAGTCACAAATAATAAAAATAATATGGATAATTTAAATTTCATCATACTAATCTGCATAAACTAGATGTCCGCTAAAAGAAGACTTGTCGTGATAGATATTACATCCACCTCCAGTACCTGTGCTTACTTCAATAAAAACATATTCTCCAACATTAAGATGAACAGTTGCATGCAGGTTGCCGGAATACCAGTTAGCCGCAATACTATTGAAAGATCCGTTGTGTTCAATAATGGTCGCGCCGGAACTATGCTTGAGTTTAATTGTAAAAAACGGAGAAGTCCCCCCTGCAAACACCAAATTTGCATTGAACTGATATACTCCGCCGACAGGGGCTGTAAAACGGCCGGTAGCTGCTGCATAAGCGCCGCCTTGATTAAACGCAATGGAAGACGCACCTGAGTTAAGCAAAAGTGTAAGCGTTGTATTATTTGCCAAAGCCGTATTTGTTCCACTTGTTGGATGCGCTCCGGCAAAAAATGCAATTTGATTTGCTTTCCATGTTGCATTACCTGTCGCATCAGAGGTTAATACTTTACCTGCGCCTTGAGATCCGTCTTGCAATTGTAAAGCATAATTTAAATCCGCTCCGGTTGCAACCACCTTTATACCCACATTAGGCTGACCCGTTGTTGGTGCCCATGATCCGGTTGAATTAACTTGTAATCCTATTTTAGTACTTCCCGAACCTCCTGATTTTGTAACAAGATTATTTACAATTACGGCACTATTGTTAATGCTTCTTTGTCCGGTTGAATTAAAAATAGCAGCACCGGCATCAATCGCACTGGTGTTATTGCTTGTAACTAATAAAGAAGAACCGTTCATGGATGCATCTGTGATTTCTAATTTACCATTTGGAGTATTTGTTCCAGTTCCAATACCAACGCTTCCACCCGTACTAATACGCATTCGGTCGATTCCGGAAGTATAAAATGCCATTGGTGCAGCATTAGGCTGTTCAATCCTCATTTCAGTTGTTCCTCTTCCTCCTGCTTTTAATAATGATATACCTGGAGATGGCGTAGCAATTAACCAACCTTCATCAGAAGATAAGTTACCTGCCGCAACTCTTAAATAGCCTATCAAATCTAATTTTTGTTGTGGTGACGTTGTTCCAATACCCACATTTCCGGTCGTGCTTTTGATAGTAACTGCGTCTAGAGAGTTTCCGCTAGCAAAAGGTGGATTAGCTGGGGCGCCCGTATTAAATACGGCGAATCTTAAATCACTTCCCGATTCATAAATCCCTGTATAACCTGAGTTAATACCTCCTACGGCACCTAAAAACAAACGACTTCCGGCCAAACGTAAACTACCATTCACATCTAATTCAGAAACGGTGGTAGTATAACCAATAGCTGTTCGTCCGCTTTGGTCAAAGAATAAACGATTCTGAATTCCATTACTGGTAAAATTCATATTGTTAGTTCCGGCATGATAACTAATTCCACCTAAAAAATGATTTGCTAGCGAACCTAAATTCAATGTAGCACGATTAGAACCTGTAGCAACAATTGAAATATCCGCGTTTGCACCACTTTGAACTTGTAGAATTTCTGTTGGTGATGTTGTTCCGATACCAACATAATCTGATACGTTTGATAAAGTTGTCGCAGTAGCTGTAAGTCTGCTCCATAATCCTGTTCCTCCAATAGTTGTTGAGTTTGATCCAACTGTTAACACATTATTAGTAAATGTAACATTTGGACTAATATTTAAAGAGTTAATTCCTGGCGCAGGAGAATAACTTAAAATTCCGGTTGCCGGCGTAAAACTCATTCCAACCGGAGCAACATTTACCGTATGATTATTGGCAACAGTTGTTACGGTTGCAGTTCCTTGTCCGATAAAATTTGGTGCAGGTGTTACTGTAGGAATTGGAGTTGCAATAGTATAGTTTGGATACGTTCCACTAACAGTTGTTGAACCGGCACCTGTAATTGACACTGATTGATTTGGTGCTGTATTTATAATAGAACCCGAAGCAATTGAAATTCCTGTACCGGCTGAATAACTTGTATTTGTAGAGGTGATGGTATAATTTGGCCAGGCTCCGGATACAAATGTAGAACCTTGTCCCAATAAAACGGGTGGTTGAACATTTACCGTAAAATTATTTGATGGTCCTGTAGGTGTAACGCTTGCGATGCCTGAACCCGTAATACTTATTGTATTTGAGCCTGATCCTGTTAAAGTTGCAGTTGTAGATGTACCGCCCTGAGTTAAGGTAAGTACATTGGATGTATTATTGAAATTCAAAACCGGAGCAGCCACATCAACTGTATAAGTAGGATATGTACCACTAACGGTTGTTATACCTGCGGCATTTAATGTGACAGTTTGGTCAGGCGCTGAGTTCGTAATACTACCGGATGAAATGGAGATACCATTTCCGGCTGAATAATTTGTAGCATTACCAGCTTTTTCGGCAAATAAGGCATAAGGAACTGAAACGAGTTGTGCGGACCCAACGGTAGAATACGATGTTCCACCAGCCGGATCGATGTTAACTTGTAAAAAATACGGACCGCTCCCCCATGCAATAGTTGAAAAATTACCTACAACAGGAACACCTAATCCGATTCCGATATTAAAAATACCGGCACTACTTGGCGTTGCTGTATTGGTTTCTTCATAAACTAAGGTTCCACCAACACTACCTTGATATATTTGAAATTTTATTCCAATAGACGTTGTAACAATATTACCGCCGGCATCGCGAGCAATGGCCTGATAATTGATAGATTGCGGTGCCTGAGACTTTACTAAAAATGAAATGAAAACAAAGGTGATAAGTATATAATATCTCATTCTTTAAAAATTTATTAAAGATACTAAATAAACACGTAAAGACAAAAGCCTTAACTTTTTGTATTTCAGCATATTATCACTTTAACAAATAAAAAAAGCGACCAATTTGGTCGCCTTTTAAAGGTCATTTATAGGGCAAAAAATGCGATTTATTCTGCGTCCAAAACCGATTTAATGTTTGGTCGGAAATACAAGTTACTTTTTAAAATTTTACCGTCTTCTCTAAAAATTGGCTGACCCTTCTCATCCAACTTACTCATATTACTTCTATGAATTTCATCATACACTTCTTCGATTTTATGCTGGAGTCCATGTTTTAAAATAGTGCCAAATAAAATATATAATTGGTCGCCAAGAGCGTCGGCAATCTCATGTATGTCTCCATTTTTACAAGCTTCCAAATACTCCTCATTTTCTTCCTTGATAAGATTATAACGTAAAGTATAATCACGTTCGCTGATTAAAGTTATGCTCTTAGCATTTCCTATTTGGAAAACATCGTGGAACTCCTCCACTGACTTAATTTTTTCGTATAATTTCGACATGATAATTATTTACCTGATTTTTTGTTTTTGTATTCTGTATTTAGCGCATCTAATACTTGAGCGGTAATTTCTAACTTAGGATTGGCCAATAAAATTGTAGGTACTGTATTCGTATATGCCATGATATAATCGTACTTCCCATCATTAAAACGAATTAAAAAATCTTTAACCTGCTGCTGCAATTCTTCATTCTTCTCCTGCATTTCTACCGCCAACTTATCCATTTGAATTTGCTTGTTCTCAATCTCTCTTTGCTGTCTTTCAAGATCGCGTTTTTTATTTTCCAATTCGGCAGGAGGCATAATTCCGGATTGTGCAGATTGCTGCGCCGCTTCATAATCCTGTTGGAATTTAATACTCAAACTTTCCAATTGCGATTCTAAAGCCAGACGTTTATTTTTTAAAACTTTTACGTAATCGCTTATAAAAAGATAGTTCTCATTTAGCGTATCAATATTTACAAAAGCGATCCTGGCTTCAGGTAATTTTTCTGATGATGCATTCATTACCACCGGCTTTTTTACCGATTCAACGCTCCCCACAGGCTTAACATCACCTGTTACTTTGGCTTTTAAATCCTGTACTTGATAAAAAAGTACACCAATACACAATGCTAATACGGCTATTACCGCGTATAAAATATTTTTCATGAAACTAAATTAAAAGACAAATATACCAAGCTAAGGTTGGCCTGCAAAGATTTTTTGCTTCTCGATATAAACAAGTTTTACATCCTCGGTATTGGTTGATGTAAGCTTTTGTAAATGACGTGTTACTTTATCAAAGATTCGTCGTTCTGGATACATTGGCGCATTTAACTCTTCCAAACACCATCTTTTAGGATACAAGATATACATATCACTTTCTGTCTTCACATAATGTCTTATATACAATGGTAAGTTTCCATAAGCATTATTACTCAGAATAATTTTACCATCATGATTATTTCCTGAATAAAGTGAAAAGGATAAATAAGTTTCCCACTTATTAAATAAATTGAAGGCCGGCATTATCCAGAACATTAGAATAACCAAATAAAATACCGGCACCTTAAACAAGTGTGAAATCGCGAAATAACGCTCTGTTGTTTTACCTGAAAAAAGCAATATCACCAATAGAATCATAAATATATTCCACGGCCACACCACTGAATTATAGTTATTACCAAAAGGACCCATTAAAATAACGATTGCCAAATGCAAACAAATTGCCATTGGTATTGCTATATAACGAATAGGCTTGATGAGTAACATAAATCCTAAAGCAATTTCATAAAACGGAATAATATAACCGGTTTTGTTTAACGAAATCATTTGACGCTCACTAAAAACAGCTTGTAAAGGATTAATGAACCAAGGATACGTTTCTTTAATAAATGCGGGGTTAAATTTCTGTAAGCCACTATAAACATAGACAGCCGCTAAACACAGTTGAAGGATTATGAAAAAAGAATAGTAATTATTTACATTATCAATTCGCCAGTTATAAAAAAACAAAACAAGAAGCATTATACTGTAAATATAGAACCAAGGTTGTAAGCGATTTTGATCCAGTAAAATCCAAACTATATGCAACACCAATACTAAAAATATATACAGCCTGGTTTGCGGCGCAATAAGTAACAATAACAAAAGAACAATTTCGAGACCAAATAAAATGTAATCATAAGGGGGAGCTACATAAAAATCTTGAATTAAAGAACAAGTTGGAAACCATCTTTGTCCGGCCCATAAATTATGAGAAAATAAAATGGAGAATAATAACCCCAAAGCAAGAACAGACTTAATTAGCTTTAATCGCGTGAATATTTTTAACTGTAATTCTTCCAATCTATTTTAACCGGCCAAATGTGTAAAAGTATTTCTTGAAATACGGTTCATTTAAATCACTTATCATAACACCTTTCTTTGTTGAAGCATGAATAAATTTGTCATTTTTCAGATAAACCCCAACATGCGTTACCTGCTTACTTTCAATTTTAAAGAATACCATGTCGCCCTCCTCCACTTTAGAAGAGCTCAACTTGTCACACATCTTCATCATTTCATCGGCTGTACGGGGTAAATTTTTCTTAAATACTTTCTGATACAGATTAATGGTTAAACACGAGCAATCGGTTCCTTTTATATCACAGCCTCCGTACTTGTAAGGGGTACCATACCAGGCCGCAATGAATTTGTACAAATCTTCATTCTTAATTTCCGACTCCTTAACACCAAGCAAATCGGCTACATTCTTCATTTTTGAGGACGAAACGTTAGTTTCCGTTTTTGGTTTCTCACCGGATGTACTTTTTGTTTTGCTTTTAGAATGGCAAGCAGTTAGCCAACTTCCAACAACTATTAATAGAACTATTTTAAAATACTTAATCACATTTTGAAGTTATTTCATTAATAAGCGTCGCTAACCTCGAAGGATTGTTTATTTTATACATTGTATTGTTAACAAATGGGAGATTTCCCGCAATAAATTTGGCTTTTCCATCAAAACAAAAAGTAAATAAATTCTTATATTTAAGGCTTGTATATTAACAATGGCAACCATCCTCGAATCACCCACTGTGAAAACAAAAATTACCACAGATATTTTATTTAAGGCTTATAAGCTTATGTGCACTGCCAAAAGCTTAAGTGAATTATACGAAGCCAATAAAGAAATAACCGCAAAATATGTTCATGCGACTTCACGCGGACATGAAGCTGTGCAAATTGCATTAGGCTTACAGTTGTTACCGCAGGATTTCCTGAGCGCCTATTACCGCGATGACAGTATTTTACTCGCCATAGGCATGGAGCCTTATGAGCTAATGCTGCAACTATTAGCCAAGCGTGACGATCCGTTTTCGGGAGGAAGAACATATTACTCCCACCCGAGTTTACGTCGCGATAACATGCCGAAAATCCCGCATCAATCCAGCGCTACCGGTATGCAGGCTATTCCAACAACAGGAATTGCGATGGGCTTACAGTATCTTGAGAAAAACAAAATGGCTAAAGATTACAAAGGACAAAATCCATTAGCGGTTTGTTCTTTGGGCGATGCTTCCTGTACAGAAGGAGAAATAGCCGAAGCATTCCAAATGGCGGTACTGAAAAAATTACCGATTTTGTATTTTGTTCAGGATAATGAATGGGATATCTCTGCTAATGCAAAGGAGATTCGTGCGCAGGATATTACAGAATATGCTAAAGGTTTTAAAGGATTAGAAACCCGCACCATTGATGGTACAGACTTTTCACAATCGTTCAATACGGTAAAAGAATGTTTAGACATCATCCGTAAGGAACGCCGACCAATGCTTATACACGCTAAAGTTCCATTATTAAATCACCACACATCCGGTGTACGTAAAGAATGGTACCGCGATGATTTGGAAGAAGCAGCAAAACGTGATCCGCTTCCTCGTTTAAGAAATCAATTGTTGGTGGCAGGTGTTGACGAACAAGATTTAAGAAAAATAGAAACAGAAGCCCGATTACTTGTTGAGGCTGATTACCATAAAGCATTAGCGGCCGAAGATCCGCAACCGGAAGATTTATTATTACACGAATTTGCTCCCACTCCAATTACAGAAGAAAAAGGCCAGCGCGAACCTGTGGGTAAGGAGAAGACCGTTATGGTAGACAGTGCTTTATTTGCCATCCGTGAATTAATGGCTAAGCATCCGGAATGTTTATTGTACGGACAAGATGTTGGCGCTCGACTTGGCGGTGTATTTCGTGAGGCAGCTACTTTAGCGCAGCAATTTGGAGACCACCGCGTATTTAACACACCAATACAGGAAGCGTTTATCGTAGGCTCTACTGTTGGTATGAGCGCTGTAGGTTTAAAACCAATTGTAGAGGTGCAATTTGCAGATTATATTTGGCCGGGCTTAAATCAATTATTCACGGAAGTTGCCCGCTCTTGTTATTTAACTAATGGTAAATGGCCTGTGAGCATGATACTTCGTGTTCCAATTGGCGCTTACGGCAGCGGCGGACCGTATCATTCAAGTTCTGTTGAAAGTGTATTGGCGAATATTCGCGGTATAAAAATTGCGTATCCAAGTACAGGTGCCGATTTAAAAGGATTATTAAAATCGGCTTATTACGATCCAAACCCTGTGGTTATGTTAGAACATAAAGGTTTGTATTGGAGTAAAATTAAAGGTACGGAAGACGCTAAAACCATTGAACCGGATGAAGATTATGTGATTCCGTTTGGAAAAGGCCGTTATGTTCAGCTATCGGATAATGATTTAGCTGAAAGTGGCAAGGCGATAACCGTTATAACTTATGGAATGGGTGTTTACTGGGCGAAGAATGCAGCCAAAAATTTCAAAGGTCAAATTGAAATTGTTGATTTGAGAACCATCTTCCCGGTTGATGAAGAAATGATTTTTGAAAGCGTAAGAAAAAACGGACGTTGCATCGTGTTAACTGAAGAGCCTGTATTTAATGGCTTCGCGCAAAGTATTGCAGCTCGTATCAGCGAAAATTGTTTTGAATATTTAGATGCGCCAGTTAAGGTGATCGGTTCTGAAAACCTTCCTGCCATTCCGCTTAACTCAACTTTGGAACGAACCATGTTACCAAACGCTGACAAAGTAGAATCTGCGATTCAAAACCTTTTAGCTTATTAATGAAGTTATTATTAAAACATACAGCGGTAATAGTTTGTCTGTTGCCGCTTTTGTTTTTAAATATTAAATCAACTCATGATTGGGGTGACGATTTTGCTCAATATTTATTAGAGGCAAAAAACATTTCTAATGGAGATCCTATTAACACCAGTGGTTTCGTTGAAAATCCTAATTACATTTTAGGTCCGAATTGCTATCCGCCGGGATTACCACTTCTTATTGCCCTAACTTCTGAAAACATTACCTGGTTAAATGTACTGATGTCGTTTTTCCTCGTGTGTATTGGATATTTTAGCTTTCTCTTATTAAATAAATGGTTTCATTTTACGCCTGCATTAATCTTATCGCTTGTAGTCGTCTATAATCCTTTATGCTTAAATTTTAAAAATGAAGTATTGAGTGATTTACCTTTTGCCGCCTTATCACTTCTGTTCTTTGTTCTGTACTTGAGTGATAATAAAAAGAAATGGGTACTTGTTCTTTGCGGATTTATACTTGCCTTTGCTGTAAATACACGATATGTAGGTTGGGTTTTGTTTTTTGCGTTATTGGCAGAAATCGGATTTAAACTGGCCGTAAAATATTTCAAAAACCACAAAAAAGACAAAGAATACCTGATTCAACAAGCATGGATTATTATTTCATTCTTTGTATTCCATGCGTTGTTTTATCTGATTTTCCCTCAAAAAATCATTTATTATGATAACCCGAAGGTTCTTTCTTTCTTCGAAAGAATATCTGTGAATGCCAATTACAATTATGCGGTTTTAAAGTATTTTTTCAGTTGCTTCGACGAAGGTTTCTTAAACTATGTTGTTTCTTATGGGATAGTTTTTACGTCTTTAGTCGGAATTATATTATTCGTATTTAAACCCGATACGAGAAAACCGGAAATACTACTTTTCTTTCTATTGGGATATGTTCTATCCATTCTAATTCATCAGTATTCAGATACGGGGTTTCGTTTACTTATTCCCATTATTCCTTTGATATTATTCTTCGCCACCTATGCTCTATTCATTGTTTTAGTAATCATTCCTTACAAACAATACATTGTTTTTAGTTTAGGCTTATTGGTGCTCTTCTGCTACAAACAAAATGCCGCTAAAATTTTGCTTTCAAAAAACGAAATACCGGGACCCTACTCTGTTCAGGCAAAAGAAACGTTTAACTTCATAGAGAAAAACACACAAAAAGAGGACGGTATACTTTTTGCCAAACCTCGTGCGCTTACCTATTTTACAGGAAGAAAAACATTTGTTAATACTGAATTAGCGCCCAAACAAGAAATTGAACGTGAAATAAACACTGTAAATCCCGAGTACATTTTAATTTGTAATGAAATTACGGATGATTCAACAAAGTCTTATTTTTCCGAATTGAAACCAGGCTTTGAAATAAGCTTTGAAAATGAAAAATTTAAATTACTGAAGAGAAAATAAGGCCAAAAGTGATGATAAATCTCCTGCTTTTTGAAACAAAAAAACAGTAAATTCACCCATTCAAAAGATCATAATTATGAAAACAGCAACTATGGATTATAGAATAGAAAAAGACACCATGGGCGAGGTAAAAGTACCGGCTCATGTATATTGGGGCGCACAAACTGAGCGTAGCCGAAACAATTTTAAAATTGGTCCTGAGGCAAGCATGCCAAAAGAAATTATTTATGCTTTCGGGTATTTGAAAAAAGCAGCCGCTTTAGCAAATCATGAATTAGGCGTGTTAAGTAAAGAAAAATGTGAATTAATATCTAAAGCTTGCGACGAAATTATCGCAGGTAAATTAGATGAGCAGTTTCCATTGGTAATTTGGCAAACCGGATCAGGTACGCAAAGTAACATGAACGCCAATGAAGTCATTGCATATCGTGCGCACGTAATGAATGGCGGACAATTAACCGACGAACCAAAAATATTACACCCGAATGATGATGTGAACAAATCACAAAGTAGTAATGATACTTATCCAACGGCTATGCATATCGCAGCCTACAAACAAGTCGTTGAGATTACTATTCCTGGTATGGAACGATTACGCGACAGCTTACAAAAGAAAGCAAAAGCATTCGAAAGCATTATCAAAACCGGACGTACTCACTTTATGGATGCTACTCCATTATCGTTAGGACAAGAATTTAGCGGATACGTTCAACAAATCAACATGAGCATTCGTGCATTAAAAAATGCATTAGAAGCCGTGAAGGAATTAGCATTAGGCGGAACTGCAGTTGGAACCGGATTAAACACACCAAAAGGTTACGATGTTTTAGTGGCTAAGAAAATTGCCGAGTTAACTAAATTACCTTTTGTAACGGCTCCGAATAAATTCGAAGCCTTAGCAGCACATGATGCTATGGTTGAATTAAGCGGTGCTTTAAAGCGTAGTGCAGTTGCATTAATGAAAGTAGCGAATGACATCCGTATGCTATCATCCGGACCGCGTTGTGGTATTGGAGAAATTATCATTCCTGATAACGAACCGGGTTCATCTATTATGCCTGGTAAAGTAAATCCAACACAACCGGAGGCTTTAACAATGGTATGTGCGCAAGTTATCGGAAACGATGTAGCAGTAAGTGTTGGCGGAAGCATGGGACATTTTGAATTAAATGTATTTAAACCATTAATTGCAGCCAATGTTTTACAAAGCGCACGTTTAATTGGTGATGCTTGTGTAAGCTTTACTGAAAAATGCGCTGATGGTATTGAAGCTAATTTACCTGAGATAAAGAAACACTTAGAAAATTCATTGATGTTGGTAACTGCTTTAAATACGCACATTGGTTACGAAAAAGCAGCGAAAATTGCTAAAACAGCACACAAAGGAAATAAAACTCTGCGTGAAGCTGCCATTGAATTAGGTTATTTAACCAACGAGCAATTCGATCAGTGGGTTCGTCCTGAAGATATGATTGGAAGTTTGAAATAATTGTCAGTTCGAGCGAAGTCGAGAACTAATTCTTACAGAAAGGGAAGCAATGCTTCCCTTTTTTTATACCTCTGCTCTAATTCTACTTAAAGTTTCTTGTGTAATTCCTAAATAAGAGGCTATTCTTCCTAAAGGCGCGCGCTTAATTAATTCAGGGCGATTCTTTGATAATATTTGGTATCGCTCTTTCGCCGACTTAAATTGCACCGAAATAATTCTTTCTTCTAATCTTCGGTAATACTCCTCTAATATCAATCGGCCTGCTCGCTCTGTTTCAGGAAACAATGCATACAATTCATTTATCTTTTCAAAGCTGATGGCTTGCACTTTTGTTTCCTCTATACTTTGAATAATTTCATACGAAGGTTGACGTGAAATAAAACTATAATAACTGGTTCCGAAATCATCTTCCAATGCCAACCAATTGCAAATTTCCTTTCCTTCCTGAATATAATAACCACACAACATACCCGACTGTACAAAATATAAATGATTGCATACCTTCCCCGACCTTAATACTTCTTCGTTTTTCTTAAAAGATAGTTCAATGAGATTAGCATTTAACCAATCGGCCGCTTCACTACTTAAATGCGTTAATTCAGATATTTTAGAAACCAGATTCAATTCTATCTATCAAATTTAATAATTCAATTAAACTAAAGGAATAATTACTTGCTCCTTTCTAAACTTAAATAATCGTAAATCAATCCGACAACCAATACGAGTCCTCCTATGTATAATAAATTAATACCGGCAGCATTATAAAAAACACCTCCCGTTAATCCGCCAACAAAAAAGAAACTTATGATTGCTATGCGAAGCTTAATGGAAGAATATAATTTTTTCCTCTGTTCGGTTGATTTATAAAAAAACAACTGAGATAATTCTATTCCCAAATCAGTAAACAAACCGGTAAGATGTGTTGTTCTTACTGACGCATTGGATATTGTTGTAACAAAAGAATTTTGTAAGCCCATTGCAAATAATAAACTACAAGCAATAACATCAGGATAACTACTCACCATTTTACCTTCAAGCAATGGAATAGCAAATAAAATTAAAATTTCGGTAATTGCCGGAATCAGATTACTCTTGCTGTATTTGTTTTTAAAACTCCATTCGATTATAAAACTGGATACGAATGAACCCAAAAAGAAAAAAAAGATATATAGGAAGTACACAAAACTCTTCGCAAAATTCAATTTAAAAACCTCATCCACAAAAAATGCAAAATGACCGGTAACGTTCGTTGTTAATTGGGCAACGGATAAAAAACCGGTTACATTAACCAAGCCCGCTACAAACGACAAAATCGACGCAATCTGAAGATTGTGTTTAAATGTTCGTTGACTACCGGTGTGAATAAACATAGAAGAGAATACGAGAACTAAATTACGAATGTTTGCGAGCTAAGTCAAAATTTAGCATAAATTTGTTGGTATGAATATTTTCATTGCGCATATCAACGGTCAAATAGCCGAACTCACTTCCGAAGAATCGTGGCATTGTACCAAAGTGCTTCGCATGAAAGCCGGAGAATCTATTCACCTTATTGATGGTACCGGAAATTTTTACGAGGGAACATTATCAGTGGTGAATGAAAAAAAATCTATTGCTACTATTCAATCAGGACCAAAACAACAAAATAAGCATCCGTATTATTTACATCTTGCTATTGCTCCTACCAAAAACATCGACCGCATGGAATGGATGGTAGAGAAAGCTGTTGAAACAGGTATTGATGAAATTACTTTTGTGCGCTGCAAAAATTCAGAACGAACTGTTATTAAAGAAGAGCGCTTAATTAAAATAGCGGAGAGTGCTGTTAAACAAAGTCTGCAAGCCTACATTCCAAAAATAAACGGCCTAACAAATTTTAATGACGTGATTAAATCAGACGCTGATTTGAAATTCATAGCGCATTGCGAAGAGAATCATAAAAAAACGCTCAAAGATTTTGAATTAACCAATCGAAAAAGTCTGGTGTTGATTGGTCCGGAGGGAGATTTCACAAGAGAAGAAATCGATATGGCTAAAAAAGAAGGTTTTTCTGAAATTTCTTTAGGACAAAACCGATTGCGAACTGAAACCGCCGGATTATTCGTTGTATCCAACTTCTCAATCATTCATTTAAAATAACACTTGTTTAATTTCTCATTTTTACTAAATTTGGATAAAGCTTTATTCAAATGAAAAAACTTATTTTTTTCCTATCGATATTATTTATTTCAAAAAGTATTCAGGCTCAAGAATGGACTTGGATGAAAGGCACAGACACATTAACCAAACCCGGAATCTATGGCACCATGGGTGTTGCCTCTCCCTCCAACAATCCCGGCGCGCGACATGGTGCCGCAACTTGGGTGGATAACAATGGTGATTTATGGTTATTTGGCGGTGAAGGCGTAACAACAAATACAGTTTTATGCTGGTTAAATGATTTATGGAAATACACAGTAAGCACAGGTAACTGGACATGGATGGGTGGAACTAATTTACCCAATCAAAATGGAATTTACGGAACGCTTGGTGTTCCTTCCACAACGAATATGCCGGGTGCGCGTGAGTTCATGATGTATTGGACGGATGCCAGTGGAAATTTTTGGATGTTTGGCGGTGAAGGATTTCCTGCTGCAGGCGGAATTGGCGGTTTAAATGATTTATGGCGATACAATCCAACAACTAATGAGTGGACATGGATGCACGGTTCAAATATTACAGATGACCCCGGAACCTATGGCACACTAAATATTCCTGCATCAACTAATGTGCCGGGTGCGCGACATGGTGCAGGATTTACAATCGATTTAAGTGGTAATTTATGGATGTTCGGAGGTTTTGGTAATGCTACTTCGGCATCAACAGGTTTATTAAATGATTTATGGCGTTATAATATTAGTACGAATCAATGGACATGGATAAGCGGAACAAATCAACTCGGACAATTTGGTAATTATGGCACCAAGAATGTTGCCTCTCCTGCCAATATCCCCGGAGGAAGAGAATTCCCTTCCATGTGGACGGATAAATCAGGAAATTTATGGGTATTTGCAGGTGGAGGATTTGCACTTACCATGCCACAAGGATTTTTAAGTGACATGTGGAAATTTAATTTAACGTCAAATAACTGGACTTGGATGGGAGGTCCGAATACAATTAATCAACAAGGAAATTATGGCTCTCTAAATTTCCCATCGCCTACTGTGAATCCGGGAGGAAGATATGGATCTGCAGCATGGAGCGATCAGTTTGGCAATCTCTGGATGTTTGGAGGAACAGGTTATGCAACAGCAATAACACCTGGCAGATTAAACGACATGTTTATGTATAATACTTTTACAAATGAATGGATGTGGGTGCATGGGATGAATGTAACCAACAGCAATGGTATTTATGGAACCATGACAGTACCTGCTCCTTTCACTACCCCCGGTGCTCGTTATTACAATACATTTTGGCCAACAACGAATGGCGCCATGTGGTTATTTGGTGGATTGGGCTTTGCTGCCACCGGATTTTCTCTTAATAACATGAATGATCTTTGGCGTTTTATTCCGGATTGCTCCCCTGTTAATTTAACATCAAGTAATAATGCCATGATTTGTAATGGTAATAGTACCACACTAACGGCCGGCAGCACTTCTACTTCTAATCCAATTCAGTGGTCTTTACTTTCCAGCACAACCACTATTGGCACAGGAAGCGTATTTGTTACTCCAACCTTAAGCGCCACAGGAAGTCAAGCCACCTATATTTATGTTGCCAATGTTACAGGTTGTTCGAACAGTCTTCCTGTTACGGTAAGTGTAAATATTACGCCAACTGTTTCTATTTCTACCGACAATCCATTAATTTGTGCTGGCTCTACCGTAAATCTCACAGCTAATGGTGCCTTTACCTATTTGTGGAATACAAGTGCAACAGGATCAGTGATTGCCATTTCGCCGAGCGTTACCACATCCTATACTGTAACCGGAACTGACACAAGCGGATGTACAAATACTGCAGTACTTACACAAAGTGTATCTGCTTGTACAGGAATTGCATCGATAAAAGACACTGAATGGAATCAGGCCGTGTATCCAAATCCGAATAATGGAAGCTTTAATGTAAGTTCCACATTTGAAGAAGCTGAATTTGTTTTATATAATTTATTGGGGCAGATAGTTTATAAAGAAAAAATAAACCGTGGTGAGAATCGTATTAAGGCAGAAATCACAAAAGGCGTTTATCTTTATTCAATAGAACAGAATAATAAAATTGTAAAGCAAGGAAAGCTGGTGATTGAATAGTTAAGCCACAGTATCTTTAGTTAACTGCATATCCGCAATTAACTTGAGAACAAACTCTAACTGCTGTTCTTTGTTTAGGTCAGTATTATCAAGAACTATTGCGTCTTTAGCTTTGGTAAGAGGATTTTCTTTACGGTGTGTATCCTCGTAATCACGTTTGTTTAAGTTCAATTTAACTTCTTCCAAAGTAAAATATTGTCCTTTGCTACTGTATTCATCCAAACGGCGCTGAGCACGGATTTCGTTATCCGCTGTCATGAATAATTTTAATTCAGCATTCGGAAAAACATTTGTTCCAATATCACGACCATCAAGGATTACTCCTTTATTCTTTCCCATCTCACGCTGTAATGCCACCATTTTTTCACGCACCTCATGAATGGTACTTACCTTACTCACATTATCAGAAACCTCCATCGAGCGAATATCATGCTCTACATTTTCATCATTTAAAAAAGTTTCGGAAACCTTCGATTGAGTGTTAAACTTAAAATCAACTTTTATTTTTTTGAGTGCTTTAATCAATGCCTCGTTATCAATGTTACGCTTAGCATCTATTAAGCCATTACGCAATGCGTATAATGTTACTGCCCTGTACATCGCTCCGGTATCGATATAAGAATAATTTAAGCGCTGAGCTAATGCTTTTGCAATAGTGCTTTTTCCACAACTGGAGTAACCATCAATAGCTATGGTGATTTTGGGCATGCTGTAAATTTACTAATCTTTCGTGATATTACAGAAGTGATATTACACATAAAAAAAGCCCCTTATTCAGGGGCTTATTCTTTTTCAAATAAAAATAATTATTCCTTAACGAGTTTTACAACTTTCGCAGCATTAGTGCCCGATAAACGAATTGTATAAACTCCATTGCTTAACTGCGAAACATTAATAGCCTTCATGCCTAATCCGGCTTCCATTTTATCAGTTTGAACCACTCTGCCTAAAACATCATGAACTTCAATTTGAATAGTTTCATTGCTTGGCAACAGTTGTATCAGCACAACATCCTTTGTAGGATTAGGATAAACTCTTACAGACGACAAATCATTTTCCTTCACGCCAATCATCCGGTTATTCTGAATATTACTACGCGATTTAGTAGCTGACTTACTTGCCATGATTTTTTGAGTGGCTGTACAAACATATCCTAAATCCGCTTCTACACGCCAATCAGCGGTAGCTGAATATAAATGATAGAATGGATCGTTAAGCGTACTCTGATTACCGGTTGTAGTTCCTACCAATGAATACGTTGGAGAAACTGATGGATTAACACAAACCAGTAAGCTGTAAGTTTGAACAGGGTTAGTAGGTCCCTCTATCATATAGTTGTTGGTCCAGATAAATGTACTGCCCGTATGCGTAAAATAAACGGTATTATGCCAGTTACTTCTCGGACCGTAATTGCCACACGTATCACGAACCTGAATTTTATAACGGTAAGTTGAAATATTAGGATCACCATTCGACGGACCAACACTTCTTGCGGTATCCACCCACATACTCATTGCATTTTTAGAAACGGCTCCAATTCTTTTATAATTATTGGAAATAACCTCACGGTAAATTATCATCGAGTCTAAATTCGGGTATTGTGTTTTATCCCAATAAATTTCATTGTATTGATTTAAACTATCTACTGTTACCATACAAATATCAGGTTTCGGGGTTTGCGGCACCACAGCTATACCAACAGCCGTGTTAGTACAACCGTTAGTTGTACCTGTAACTGTATAAATAGTGGTTACACTTGGCGATGCCGCTATAGTTGCCGTATTAGCACCAAAATTCCATGTATAGGTTGTAGCGCCACTCGCAGTTAAAACAATATTACTTCCTCCACACGCAGTAATAGTTGATGTAACGTTTACATTTGGTACAGGATTAATTGTAATTGTTTTTGCAATCGGCATGCCCGAGCCATATTGATTGCTGGAAATCATTGTAATTGTTTTTGTTCCCGGCGTATTGTAAATCACTGTTGGATGCTGAGAAGTTGAACTACCAGGCGTTCCACCCGGCATAATCCAACCCCATGCGTTTGGCATATTAGCAGAAACATCTAATAACTGTACTGGTTCCCCTACGCAACCGGTTAACGGAACGATACAATTTGAAATAGGAATTCGTTGTGAAGCAAAATAAAGATTATCTATTTTTAAATCTGATCCTATATAAGCACCTTGCATTGGCCATTTTGATGATTCAATGGTTATCATTACAGAATCAATTGGTACAGCAATATTATGAGGAATAGAAACTTTTTTATACGAGGCTGAAATTCCGATAAGATTTGCATAACCTCCAACAGGTACATTATTCTTTTTAAAAGTTACACTAATACGCGCACTATCCATTGGCGTAGCAGGTAAATACTTGTAGTAAAATACTAATGTGTCTACTTGATTTGTATAGGGATGCCCTCCAATCGTGTTTGATGGTGTTGGTGTACCGGATTGCGCACGGCCAGGCGTCATTTGTCCATTAGAGAAAGATGCACCGATACTTTGTAATTCAAGGGCATAATTTCCGGAATACGCATCTGTAGTTCTTTGAAAAGAACCCGAAGAACTCATGAACCATCCATTTAATTTTGTAGCAGAGAGGTTAGTCCAATTTTCAAAACTACCATTCAATCCTGCCGGCTGAACAACAACTCCGGTAAATGAAATATTATCTATTTGCAAATAATTTCCAACTTGAAAACCTGAATTCATAAACGCATTACTTGATGCGGCAGCAATAATTACAGTATCAGGAACAACAGTAAGTGAGGGACTAAAAGTTGGATTAAATAAAGTATAATTGGATTGCGATGTAGCAAACTTATAAAGATACTGACCAACGTAGCTTCCATTTTTCTTAAAAAGCGCCATGAAAAGTGCAGTATCTGTTCCTATGATGTTGCTCTTATAGTAAAATCTAATTCCTGTAGGCTTTTGATTGTAAGGAATACCACCAGAGGCTCCTGAACCACCAGGATTACCGTTGGCTACATAAGCAAAGTTTACAACAGTACCAGTACCTGCTATAGAGGTTAATCTAATAGCGTAATTTCCGGCTTGCGCATCTGTCGTTTTAATGGCATTGTTTCCAACCTGAGAACTATTTTTCATTTCATAGTTGGAAGTTTGAAATCCTAATGGATTTTCATAATTAGTCGTTGTCCAACTCTCAAAACCACCATTTGGAATGGATTGAGAGAATATTTGATTGGCACTAAAAATTGATAAAAGAACGAGTAATACTTTTTTCATTTGGGTATAATTTTGATAATTAAAATTAATAAAAAATACAACGTGAGCAAATGCAATATTTCAGATTCTTAACAAGTTATATTAACATTTGAAGACTTTTATAAAAAATAAATCTATTTTTATACTCACAGTATATGTACCCAATTAATAGGTTTAAAATATCATTCCTAATCCTGTTACTTTGCTTTACCATTAAGGCTCAAAAAGGTAATTATTTCATACATAATTATCTCCCATCACAATATCAGGCGGCCGATCAAAACCGTTGTATTTTACAAGATATGTATGGAAGAGTTTTTGTTGCCAACAACGATGGCTTTTTAGTTAATAATGGTTCTGAATGGGATAAATACAGCTTACCGTTTTTATGTTTATCTCTGGGAAAAGATGAGAATGAAGAAATCTTCATTGCCGGCGACGGCGACTTTGGGAAAATTATTCAAAATGAAAATGGTGCTTTCAAATTTGAATCATTAAAAAAATTAAACAAGGATTCAATCAAAAACCTTGGAAGATTTTGGTCTATTATAACTTTAAAAGGACATGTTTATTTTTGCAGTAATCAGGTAATTCTAGATTACGATTATAAAACTGTTAAGTCTATTTTACCCGGCGAGGAAGGATTTCATACATTTTTTGAAGTAGAAGATAAATTTATTTTACGCGAAAAAGGAGTAGGTTTAAAAATTCTTTCGGCCACTAACGAATTTACCTTATTAAAAGGTGGTGATGTTTTTGCAGACAATTCAAATCCAGTAAGAGCCATTATTAAGGGTGAAAACTGTCATTACATTGTAACACCACAATCACTCTACCGGTTTAATTTCAACAAAGTATTACCGGAACTATCAACCATTGAAAAGATAAACTCGCCTATCAATGCATGGTTAAACGAAAAAACAGTTTACTGTGCCGAAAAAATAGGAAGCTCATTTTATGCCTTTGGTTCAGTGAACGGCGGATTATTAATTACAGATGAAAACTTCAATCCCGTCAATCAAATTAATACAGGAAACACTTTGCAGGATGATGGTGTAAACTATATTTATAATGACAATCAGGGGCACATTTGGTTAGCATTAGCAAAAGGCATAAGTTTAATTGAGTTTAATAGTCCTATCACCCGCTTTACAAAGAGCGAAGGTGTAATAGGTACCGTAGAATCTTGCGAATTATTTAACGGAACCGCCTTTTTAGCTACCGATAAAGGACTCCTTCAGTACAACCCTACTACACTGCGCTTTGAAACAACCATCATCAAAGAGGCTGCGTGGTGTTTAAAATCATACGACAATATATTATTAGCAGGCACCAATTACGGGCTTTACAAGTACGATTCTAAGAAAGGATTTGAGTTAATTTATGAAACTCCTTCTGCACTTCACTCTATACTCTTTAATCCGCTTAATAAATTAATTTATTTAGGAACAGAAACCGGATTTGCGAAAGGACTTTTAAACGGCAATACATTCACTATAACCAAAGAAAATTTTGATATTGAAATAGACATCCGAACCATGTCATCTACTCCTGACGGTGTGTTATTTGGCACTACCACTAATGGAATCTATTACGAAAAAAACAACGCCGATTCACTTATTATTTTAAACGAAAAAAATGGTTTACCCAATCTTAATGAAAACTACTTATTCAATTACAGTAATGAAACGCTCATAGCAACTGATAACGGCATTTATAAGATTTCTGATTTTAGCACATTAAAAATTTCCCTCGATTCCAGGTTTAACCTGATAAACAACAAATATATTGTTGCCAGAGCTTTTAACGACAAGAACAACTGTATTTGGCTAACAACGAAATTAAAAAAAGACCCAAAAGCAATTGAATCATTAATGTGCTTAGAATTTAAAGAAGGTAATTTTAAATTAAAAGCTACTCAACTCTCGCGTATTAAAGAATCAGATACAAAATCATTTTGTTCAGACGAATCCTTGATATATATAGGTACGAATAACGGATTGTATTGCTACGACCTCAGCATTAAACCAAAATCATACGGACTAAATACTTTTATAAACAACCTGAATTTCGGAACAGATACCACTCAATATTTCTTCAACATACATCCTCTCACTAAACTCAATACTGTTCAATTAAGCTATAACAGTTCTATTGAAATTCGTTTAGGTGCCTCTGATTACATTGATAAAAACGAATTATTGTTTTCATATTACTTAGTTGGTCGTGATACAGGATTCAGCGCCTTTTCAAACAATAAAAAAATTATTCTTGAATATTTACATGAAGGCGACTATACTTTTATTGTGAAATCAAAGAATATTTTGGGGATAGAGGGACAAGAAATAAAAATTAATTTTCAGATTCTACCGCCATGGTATCGTACCTGGTGGGCTTATACTATTTACATACTCGCTCTAATCGCGTTAATTTATCTCATAATAAAACTAAATTTAAAGCGCTTGCGTGAGCAAAATATTAAACTCGAAAATATCATTACCGACAGAACCAAAGAAATCAATGCGCAAAAATTATTGATTGAACATAAAAACCGAGAAATCACTGACAGTATCAATTACGCTAAGGGTATACAAGATTCCATCTTGCCAAGTATTAATGAAATTAAAAAAGTTTGGAAAGAGTTATTTATCTTCTTTAAGCCTAAAGATATTGTAAGCGGTGATTTTTATTGGTTTAAACAAATAAACGCCGATGAATTTTTAATTGCATGCGCCGATTGCACCGGACATGGCGTACCGGGTGGATTTATGAGCATGATTTGTTCGGACAAATTAAATGACGCGACAAGAGAATCTACTCAGCCGGATAAAATTCTTTACTTAGCTAATAACAGCATCAAAGAAACTTTACGTCAGCAAAGTGAAGGAAAGAGTAAAGACGGAATGGAAATTTGCTTGATAAAAGTAAATGTAAAAACCAAAGAAGTTATTTATGCGGGCGCTAATCGTCAGCTTTGGATTATTGAAGTGGGAGATTCTGAAGTAAAAGAACTAAAACCAACTAAGGCAAGTATTGCCAGCTTTACAGAATTTAATTTTAAGTATGAAGCCTCTGTATTAAAATTAAAGGAAGGCGATTCATTGTATCTGACCAGTGACGGTTACCCTGATCAATTTGGCGGCCGTGACGGTAAGAAATACATGAGTAAAAATTTCAAAAACTATTTACTTAGCATTAACCATTTACCAATGCATCAGCAAGAAAATATGGTACGTGAAAACATCATCAATTGGATGGGAGATTTTGAACAGGTAGATGACTTGTTGGTGATTGGAATCAAATTATAAATCAATAAAAAACCCCGGCATTTCTGTCGGGGTTTTTTGTACCAATAAATAGTGAAATTATTTTACTGAGTTAACTACAGCTTTAAAAGCTTCCGGGTGATTCATTGCTAAATCAGCTAAAACCTTACGATTTAACTTTAAACCTTTAGCATTTAATTTACCGATAAACTCAGAGTAGCTCATACCGTGTTCGCGAACACCGGCATTAATACGCTGAATCCATAAACCGCGCATAGTGCGCTTTTTATCTTTACGATCGCGGTAAGCGTAGATTAAACCTTTTTCTAATGTGTTTTTAGCAATGGTCCATACATTACCTCTTGCTCCCCAATAACCTTTTGTAAGGTTTAGGATTTTTTTTCTGCGAGCCCTGCTGGCTTCGTGATTGACTGAACGTGGCATTTTCTTTTCTTTTTTACTTTGGAATTCAGTGTCAGTTTTTCTGAGCTTATTGACTGAAATCCGGGTTAAACATTTGTTTTTTTAATTAACCGATCTCGATAATTTTAATTGGATTATTTACCTAAGCAAAGTAACATTTTTACGTTACCTAAGTCTTCCTTACTTACAATCGCCATCTTACCTAAACCGCGTTTACGGTCTTTTTCTTTCTTGGTAAGGATGTGGTTTTTGAAAGCCTTCTTCCTTTTAATCTTACCGGTTCCAGTGAAAGCGAAACGCTTTTTAGCACTGGAATTTGTTTTCATTTTTGGCATTTTCTCTTTTTATATTTATTTATTAGTACTTACTTTTTCTTTGGCGCAATTACCATTTGCATTTTCTTTCCTTCTAACACCGGCAATTGTTCTGCCTTACCAAACTCTTCTAACTCATTTGCAAAACGTAATAACAATAATTCGCCTTGTTCTTTAAACACAATCTCACGTCCGCGGAACATTACAATTGCTTTTACTTTACATCCGTCTTTTAAAAACTTGATAGCGTGATTCTTTTTAAAATTGTAATCATGCTCATCAGTATGTGGTCCGAAACGGATATCCTTTACAACAACCTTTGCAGCTTTCGCTTTTATCTCCTTGGCCTTTTTCTTTAACTCGTAAAGAAACTTACCGTAATCAATTACTTTACAAACCGGCGGATCAACGTTAGGAGCGATTTCTACTAAATCTAATCCTGCTTCACGGGCAATCTCTAATGCTTTTCCAATTGGATAAACACCCGCTTCGATATCTTCTCCAACAACACGAACTGTACGAGCTGTAATTCGCTCGTTAATTTTATGTTGTTCTTCTTTTACACCCGGCCTTTTAAAACCTTCTTTTAAGCCTCTCGGTCTTGGTTTTTGAAAAGGAGTTTCTCCCGGCTTATTCGTGCCCGGAGTTTGGTTTGGTGTTGGTTTTTTAAAGACGTTAATAGTAACCTCCGCTTTTTAGTTTAACTTTTGTTTAAAATCGTTTTCTATTGTTGTGTTAATCAATTTGGCAAACTCTTCAATGGTCATTACACCAATATCGCCTTTACCATGTTCACGAACTGCAACCTTTCCTTCCGCCTCTTCTTTTTCACCTACAACTAACATATAAGGAATCTTATTTATCTCATTGTCCCTTATCTTCTTACCAATCTTTTCGTTGCGGTCGTCAACAAGGCCGCGAATATCGGAATTATTTAGCAATCCTAAAACTTTTTTAGCGTAATCGTTGTACTTTTCGCTGATTGGTAAAATGGCTACCTGATCAGGAGTTAACCACAACGGGAACTTACCACCGCAATGCTCAATTAAAACGGCAATGAATCGCTCCAAACTGCCAAATGGCGCACGGTGTATCATTACAGGTCTATGTTTCTGATTATCAGATCCTGTATACTCCAACTGGAAGCGCTCAGGAAGGTTATAATCCACCTGAATAGTTCCTAATTGCCACTTACGGCCAAGGGCATCTTTCACCATAAAGTCCAGTTTCGGACCATAAAACGCTGCTTCACCCTCTTCCACCACAGTTTTTAAACCTTTTTCGGCTGCGCTTTCAATAATAGCCTGCTCAGCCAAATTCCAGTTTTCATCGCTTCCGATATACTTGGTTTTGTTGTTAGGGTCGCGCAACGATATTTGAGCGGTGTAATCTTTAAAATCTAAGGCATTGAAAACATACAACACCAAATCAATTACTTTACAAAACTCTTCCTTCACTTGATCCGGACGAACAAATAAGTGCGCATCATCTTGAGTAAATCCGCGCACACGGGTTAATCCGTGCAACTCACCATGTTGTTCGTAACGGTAAACAGTACCGAACTCAGCAAAACGCACCGGTAAATCTTTATAGGATTTAGGAGAGGATTTATAAATTTCACAGTGGTGCGGACAATTCATTGGTTTTAAGAAAAACTGTTCGCCCTCCTGAGGAGTATTGATAGGCTGAAATGAATCAGCGCCATATTTTTCATAGTGACCTGAGCACACATATAAATCTTTCAATGCAATGTGTGGCGTAACAACCGGTAAATAACCCGACTTTGTTTGCGCTTTTTGCATGAACTGAATTAAACGCTCACGCAACATGGCTCCTTTCGGTAACCATAATGGTAAACCCAATCCTACTTTCTCAGAGAAAGTAAATAATTCTAACTCCTTACCCAATTTACGGTGATCGCGTTTCTTTGCTTCCTCTAATAAGGTTAAGTACTCTTTTAACTCCTTATCCTTTGGGAAAGTGATACCATAAACACGGGTCAGCTGTTTGTTTTTTTCATCACCGCGCCAATAGGCACCGGCCACACGTAATAATTTTACAGCTTTAATAAAACCTGTGTTAGGAATGTGCGGTCCGCGGCATAAATCGGTGAATTCACCTTGCGTATAAAAAGTAATGGAACCGTCGGCTAAGCCATCGATTAATTCCAATTTATAAGGGTCGCCCTTTTCGGTAAAATATTTAATCGCATCCGCTTTTGAAACTTCCTTACGGATGTATTCATTTTTCTTGGAAGCAAGCTCCATCATTTTTTTCTCTACTTGCTCGAGATGATCGGTAGAAAATGTTTTATCGCCAAAGTCGATATCGTAGTAAAAACCATTTTCAACCGGAGGACCGATGGCAAATTTTGCGCCCGGAAAAATGCTTTCAATAGCTTCAGCCATTAAATGCGCTGAACTATGCCACATGGTTTCTTTTCCTTCGGCATCATTCCACGTTAATAAACTTAAGGTGCAATCGGAGTTGAGCGGACGTGAAGCATCCCATACTTCTCCGTTAACTTTTGCCGATAATACATTGCGTGCTAAACCTTCGCTGATGCTCAATGCTACTTGCATAGAGGTGGTTCCTTTAGGATATTCGCGAACGGAACCATCTGGTAGTGTTACTTTAATCATAATGTTGGCCCCACTTACAACGTGGGTTTAAATTTAGGGTAACAAAGATAGTATATTTTAGGAAATTCACATCAACAAAACAACCACTTATTTGAAATACCTAACCATATATTAGAACTGCTATAACTTCTCTTAAAAACCGAAGTATAATTGTATAAGAACAATCTTTAAAGCGTCCTTATATGAGAAAACTTCTACTCATTTTATTATTGGTTTCAGTGAAATTGGTAATAAGCCAGAACGGTTTTACCACCTACTCTACTGTACTTCCGGCAGGTGCGCCACCAACCGCTCAAAACTGTATCTACGTTGACAACGCCGGCAAAGTTTGGATAGGTTATAATTCAGGGCCAACAGGCGCTGTTGCCTTTGCGGTGTACAATCCCACAACAACGGCCTGGACTTTCTACAACAAAACAAATACGCCTGCTTTACCAATTAATGCAGCGAGATGCTTTAAAGAAGATAATTTAGGTAATATGTGGATAGGCACAGCTCTCGGACTCGTAAAATTTGATGGAATTAATTTTACAACCTATACTACAAGCAATGGACTTCCTTCTAACTTCATATACAGTTTAGAATGGGCAGGAAACATGTTATACATCGGAACACTCAATGGTGGATTATCCAGATTCGATGGAACTACATTTACTAATTATAACACAATTAACTCTCTGTTCCCTTTTAATTTTGTTCAAGCTATAAAAGCAGAAACACCGAATAAACTATGGGCAATTAGCGGAAACAACTTAGTTGAGTTTAACATTAATTCTACTTTTACTGCAACTTCTTATTCTTTATCTGTAGCAACGCCTACCTCAAATACTTTTAGTGATATTTACATTGATGCAGCTGGCAATAAATGGTTGGATTGCGCTGAAGGACCTGTAAAATTTAATGCGACAGGCTTTAGTTATTTCAAAAATATGTTTCCGGATTTACCTAATACTTTTGACAATAATGGAAACATTGCTCAAGGTCCAAACAACGGAGCCTTAACAATAGGAGCATATTATACTAATGGTTTATATCCATACTTAGCTGAGTTTACGTCTGCAAATAAAATAGAATATTATTATCCACCTGCAAACATTAAATTAAGTAGTAACTTCAGTAGCAAGTCAAACAAAATTTATTTGTTGAACTCGGTTATCTCAAACTCAACAACAAGCTTTATAGTTTTTGATAAATCAAATTTTTCACCCGTTAAAGCATTTGGTCAAAATCCGATAAGTGTTACAAACAGCAACTATAAATACCTCGATATTAATCGCGTTAAAGCGGGAGTTTACAATCGTGGTGATATGTTTTGGGATATGGCAGCCACAGGTAGTTATGCATATTTTGTACCTACACCTCAAACCTTACCCTATGGTCCAAGCTCTGAGTTTGCATCTGCCCTTTGGATAGGTGGACTAGATGCCTCTAATCAATTACACATTGCGGCGCAAACATACCGACAAAGCGGGAATGATTTTTGGCCCGGACCACTTGATACCATCAATGGAGGAGCTGATACATTGAGCGCCTTGAATTATGACCATATCTGGAAAGTGAGTTATACTGATATCAATAATTTTATCACACAATTCAATTTGGGTAATGTTCCACTAAGCTATACACCAACCCCGGATATAGTAAACTGGCCGGCGCACGGTACAGGAAATAAAGCTAAAAACTTAGCACCTTTCGTAGATGTAAACGGAGACGGCATTTACAATTGGCAACAAGGTGATTATCCGAAAATCAAAGGCGATCAAACTCTCTATTTCATCTTTAATGATAAACTAGGCAATCATCAGGAGAGCGGTGGTTTACCATTGGGTGTTGAAATCCATTGCATGGCTTATGCTTATGGTTGTCCGAATGTCATCAATGGCCGCAACGAATTAGCTTATACTACTTTTTACGATTATAAAATTTATAACCGCAGTAATAATAATTACCACGATATGTATGTAGCGCATAGAAGTAATGCGGATTTAGGGAGTTATGTGGATGATTACATTGGCAGCAGTGTTCAAGATAATCTAGGTTTTATTTATAATGCCGACTCAGCTGATTATGGCTTTGCTGGACCTCCAGGTTATGACTTATACCCACCCGCCTGTGGCCGCACCATTTTAAAAGGCCCGATTGCTAATTCAGGAGATTTGATTGATAATGATAACGACAGCATCATAGACGAACCGGGTGAACGATGCTTAATGAATGTGTTTAACTATTTCAATAATAACATAGGTTCCGTACCTCCAGCAACAACTTGGCCTTCCAACGCAAATAATTTTTATAATTATATGAGTGGTTACTGGAAAGACAGTACTAGTTTTACATGTGGTGGTAATGCTTATGGTGGCACCACGCCAACTAAATTTGTGTACCCATGGATGAATTACCAAAACAATCCATGCGCAAGTAACTGGACAGAACTTAGTGTAGGTAATCTCGCTGGTGACAGAGGATATAACATAAGCAGCGGTCCGTTTAATTTACCCTCCAAAGGACAAACCGAATTTGAGCTTGCTTTAGTTTGGTCGGTGGATAGTTCTGCAACCAGCAACAGAAACATAGCCAGCGTAAACAAATTAATTCAAGATGCAAGAAAAGTAAGAAGTTTTTATAATGGAGCCATTCCAAATTGTTTGCAGAAAATAAATATTGGCATAAAAGAAAACGAAAGCATCAATCATTTAATTGGATTGTATCCAAATCCCGCGCAATCCTATCTGCAAATTTCAAGTGATGTGGAATTAGGGAAATGTGACTACAGTATCATGGATGTAACAGGACGTACCATAAAAACCGGACACCTACGTGATTTGAGTAAGAGTACCATTAATATTAACGAATTAAATGCGGGAATTTACTTTTTGAATCTTAACTTTGATAGTAACCAACTTGCAGTAAAAAAGTTTGTGAAGCAATAAATTTATAACATGAAAAAAACTTTATTAATATTCTTCCTGATTTTTTCAAAATCATTCTTTTCGCAGAATGGTTTTACAAGTTATTCCACATCCATTCCTTCGTCTTCCTCGTTACCATCAAGATGCATTTACGAGGATAATTCCGGTAAAGTTTGGATGGGATATCAGGCTTCATTGTCTGCCTCAGTTATAGTTTCTGTTTATAATACAACTACAACAACCTGGACTATCTATAACAAAACAAACACTCCAAGTCTACCGGCACCAATTTCTGTGAATTGTTTTAAAGAAGATAATTTGGGAAATATGTGGATTGGCACTACGAGAGGTCTGGTAAAATTTGACGGTACTAATTTTACGAATTATACAATTGTGAATGGTTTACCGGATACAGTTATTTATTCGCTAGAATTTAACAGTAACATGTTATTTATCGGAACGAATCGTGGTTTATCCAGATTTGACGGCACCAACTTCACAAATTACAATATCTCGAATGGCTTGTTTCCTACAAATTCAATTTGGAGTTTACGCGCAGAAAATTCCAATACAATTTGGGCTTGTAACTCCAATAGCATCGTGCAGTTTACGTATAATCCTACATTCACTTCAACGGGTTTTACTACTGCTGTTTCTACAATTACAACAGGTATTAATTTTTCTAATCTTTATATCGATAGCAATGGTGACAAATGGCTAACAAGCAGCTATGGCCCAACGAAATTCAGCGGAGGGATTTTCTCCTACTTCAAAGACTTGTATCCCGACAATAATTATAATGGTTATGGCCAAGGAGGCTTATGTAAAGGTCCAAATGGTGGAGTAATGTATATCGGAGAAAACGCACTAAGTCATGCTTTTTTGGTTGAATTATTACCCGGCAACCGTATAAATTATTTTCACCCTAAAAAAGGAACTAATTTACGAGGTTCACTATTTACAAATGCTTCCGGTAAAATTTTAATTGCATCCCTGCAATCTACCATGTTATATCAAGGAATCATTCATTTTATCAATTTTGATGAAACACTTTATTCGGAATTAGAAGCGTTTAGGAATAATGATTTTATCATTAATCAAAATAATACCAAAAATCTTGACATCAATCAGGTAAAAGCAAAGATTATGAACCGCGGCGACATGCATTGGGACGTTACTGCAGGGGGTCCTATGTATGAAGTACCTAAAGGCAGTGGCGTACATTCTGGTTTGTGCAATTCATTTTGGATTGGTGGTTTAGATGCATCGAATCAGCTCCACTTAGCAGCTCAAAGATACAGAATGAAAGGTTGCGATTTTTGGCCTGGGGCATTGGACACACTTAACGGTGAAGCCGACACTTTAAACGCATTTAATTATGATCATATCTGGAAGGTAAGTTATACCGATATCAATAATTTCATTACCCAATTTAATTTGGGTAATGTTCCGCTTAGCTACACACCGACTCCCGACATCGTGAACTGGCCGGCAAACGGAACAGGAAACAAAGCTAAAAACTTAGCCCCCTTTGTGGATGTGAATGGTGATGGTATTTATAATTGGCAACAAGGTGACTATCCTAAAATCAAAGGCGACCAAGCCCTCTATTTTATATTCAATGATAAATTGGGCAATCATACAGAGAGCGGAGGTTTACCATTGGGTATTGAAATCCATTGCATGGCATATGCCTATGGTTGTCCGAACATTATCAACGGCCGCAACGAATTAGCTTATACTACTTTTTACGATTATAAAATTTATAACCGGAGTAACAATAATTATCACGACATGTACATTTTAAATTGGAGTGATCCGGATTTGGGGAATTATGTTGATGATTATGTTGGATGCAGCGTACATGATAATTTGGGGTTTGTTTATAATGCTGACACACTGGATGAAACCTATGGTGGTGCAGCCGGCTATCAAAAATTCACCCCTGCAACCGGACATATTGTATTAAATGGTCCATTGGCAACTGCCGGAGATTTGATTGATAATGATCAAGACAGTATCATTGATGAACCCGGAGAAAAATGCTTGATGAGCGCCTTTACTCATTCTACAGGTGGTATTTACCAATTTCCGCCTAATCATTTAAAGTATCCATACAGGTATCATAATTACATGGAGGGCCGCTGGTATGATAGTACAAATTTCACTTGCGGAGGTAATGCCTACGGTGGAACAACACCAACTAAATTTGTTTTCCCATGGATGAATTACCAAAATAATCCGTGTGCGGGCAACTGGTCAGAATCCAGTGCTGGCAATTGGCCATCTGATCGCACTTATCATATAAGCAGCGGTCCTTTTAATTTACCGTCCAAAGGACAAACTGAATTTGAACATGCTTTAGTTTGGTCGGTGGATAGTGCTGCAACCAGCAACAGAAACATTGCCAGCGTCAACAAACTGATTCAGGATGCACGTAAAGTAAAAAGCTTCTATAGTGGCGCGATTCCAAACTGTTTACAAAAAGTAAACATCCAGGAAAATAAAAGCATTAAACACTTGATTGATTTGTATCCGAATCCTGCTCAAACCTATATACAAATCAAAAGCGATATTGAGTTTGGAAAATGTACTTACAACATAACAGATGTATTGGGAAGAAACATAAAAAGTGGTCAACTCAATGGTTTAAATCAAAGCACCATACATATTAACGAACTCAATGCCGGTGTATACTTTCTAAACATTAACTTTAACAGCAATGAGATTGTAGTGAAAAAGTTTGTGAAACAATAAAAGCTGCCACTTGTTTAAAATTGTGAGCCACTTATGATTTTCGTTACTTAAAGCCTTATTTTGTTGTAATTTAGTATAAGCTTCCTAATCACATGAAAAAATCCATACTCATATTCTTCCTGATTTTTTCAAAATCATTCTTTTCGCAGAATGGATGGAATGCTTATTTAGGTGGTGCCTCTTCTTCATTTCTTACCGGACCCGAAACCTGTTTAGCTATTGATAAAAACGGCAACAAATGGATCGGATTTACAAGTTCGCTTGCTTCATCGCCTGCAGCTTTGGCGCGTTACGATAAAATGACCGGGTTCTGGACTTATTTTAACACTGCCAATACTCCTGTTATTCCTAACAACCGTATTAGCTCCATTGCATGCGATAACAGCGGCAATGTATGGGCAGGTACTTCGGCCGGCTTACTTAAGTTTGACGGCGCCAACTGGACTTGCTATACCACAGCCAATGGATTACCATCCAGCAACATTATTTCTTTAGAATGTAATGGAAACAATGTTTATATCGGAACAACAAATGGATTATCGCGCTTAAATGGCGGCGTTTTTACTAATTACAATACTTCCAATGGTTTATTACCGAACGACACGGTAAATTGCATTAAATCACAAAGTGCTACGCAAATATGGTTGGGTAACTATAACCGAATTATTGAAGTTAATTTTAACGCAAG
This sequence comes from Bacteroidia bacterium, assembly GCA_016787445.1. Lineage (GTDB taxonomy): Bacteria > Bacteroidota > Bacteroidia > B-17B0 > Aurantibacillaceae > JAHEYG01. The sequence continues at coordinate 121,468 of JAEUTQ010000012.1, read as the reverse complement.
TTTCTCCAACTCCAGTTATAATATTCATCAAATTCCTTTTGTAACCAATAAAATCAATTGCATTTTCATTGATAACCTCAATAAAAAATGGTTGGGTACTGTATCCAAAGGTTTGGTTGAATATGACAACTCTAACTTTATTCTTGCTTCTTCTACCTACTCTGATATGATTGGTGTCAACACACCAACAACTAATTGTCTCGATATTTGTCAGGGGCCCAATAACGGTCCGATGTTTTATGCCACTTGCGCGGCTTACGGTTCGTTTACCCCCGGCAGTAATTCTTCATGGTGTTTGTTGGAGTTATTGCCTAATGCCGATTATAAAGCCTATTATGTACCAAATAACAACTATACTGTAGGAGATTTCCTTGAAAACGATCCGAACGGTGAAATTTATATCTCCAACAAGCAGCTCGTTCACTTAGGCGGTTTCTTAAAATTCATGTTCTCTTTTAAACCTTCCGATTATAAATCTACCATTCAAGGACCCGGACAAGGCGTAACTAATAAAAATTACAAATACCTTGACATTAATCGTGTGCGTGCCGGAATTGCAAATCGGGGCGATATGTTTTGGGACCTAGGTGGAAGTGGAAATGCTAAATACGAAGTTCCGAAAGGCAGCGGTTCTAACGCCGGCTTTTGCAATTCATTTTGGATTGGCGGACTCGATGCTTCGAATCAATTGCATATTTCGGCACAAACTTACCGACAAAGTGGTTGCGATTTCTGGCCCGGTCCATTAGATACGGTACATGCACAATGTGATACAACAACATTTATGAATTACGATAAAATATGGAAAATAAGTTATAACGACATCAATGATTTCAGAACAAATTTTTTAAACGGTAACATTGCGAATAATACATATACACCAACCATCGATATTATCACATGGCCCGCACATGGTAATGGAAAATATTCACGAAACCTTGCACCGTTTGTAGATATGAATGGAAATGGGATTTATGATCCTTTAACCGGAGGAGATTACCCTAGAATAAAAGGCGATCAAACACTTTATTTCATTTTTAATGATGATTTCGCTCCACACACAGAAGCAAAAGGCGCGCCTATGGGTATTGAAGTACATTGCATGGCTTACGCGTATGGTTGTCCGAATTTTTTAAACGGTAAAAACGAATTAGCCTATACTACATTTTACAATTACCGCATCATTAACAGAAGTCATCTTAACTACCATAATGTAAAAATAGCTTTGTTCGATGATGTGGATTTAGGAAATTATCAGGATGATTATATGGGATGTCATGTAAGTTCTAATTTAGGTTTTTCATACAATGCAGATGGGGTGGATGAAAATATTAATGGACTAATCGGATATAACAATTATCCGCCTGCAACAGGTAAATGTTTTTTGAAAGGACCACCAGCCCCCTTAAATGATGGATTCGATAATGATAACGATGGCATGTTTGATGAATTGAATGAAGAGAGTCTGCTAGATGAATTTATTTATTATAATCCAAATATAAATCCTAACCCAACACCTACACATCCGCCCACAGGACCATATGAATTTTTCAATTACATGAATGCAAGATGGCGTGACAGTTCATTTTATACCTGTGGAGGAAATGGTTATGGCGGCACAACGCCAACACGCTTTTTGTATCCATGGACATTTTATAATGGCATGCCATGTTCAATATGGTCAGATAACGTAAATCCAAAAGGCGACCGTAGAAACGTGATGGCAACAGGAGGTTTTGATTTAAATTCAAAATCTGAAGTTGAATTTGAATTTGCTAAAGTTTGGTCGGTAGATAGTACAAATGCCAATGATAATATTGGCGCGGTGAATAAATTATTGAGTGATGTACAGAAAATAACTACGTTTTATAAAAGTGGTACTCAATCCACATGTCTTCCAAACATGGCAATAGGTATTTATGAAAATCAGCTCACCACATTAGAAGTTGAAGTCTATCCTAATCCAACACAGGAAAAACTTCAAATTAAATTAGCACGTGAAGAAAAATGTGAAATGAGTATTAAGGATGTAATGGGTAAAACGATTTTCAGTAAACGATTTGAAGGTTACTCAACCATTATTGACGTGAAAGATTTATCACAGGGCGTCTACTTTATCCATATACAGCAGAACGGTGCCCAAGCTGTTAAAAAAATCATTAAGCAATAGTCCGCTTTTTATGTTATGTTTGATTTAAAACAAATCAACATGAAAAAAATTGGGATATTAGGTTCAGGTGCTGTAGCAAAAATTCTGGCAACAGGTTTTCTTAAACATGGTTATGAAGTAATGATTGGCAGCAGAGATGTTAGCAAATTAGCCGATTGGCAACAAAAAAATCCATCCGGAAAAACAGGAAGTTTTAAAGACACCGCACTATTTGGAGATATAATTGTTTTAGCTGTAAAAGGAAGTGTGGCTAAAGACGTGTTAGCCATGATTGGTACCGAATACGTGAACGGAAAAACAATTATTGATGCAACCAACCCGATAGATGCCGCGCCTCCGGTAAACGGTGTCATTCAATTTTTCACAGATTTAAAATCATCTCTGTTAGAAATTTTACAAACTGCCTATCCCGGTGCAAATTTTGTAAAAGCCTTTAATTCGGTTGGAAGTGCCTTTATGGTTAACCCTGATTTCGGAGGAATAAAACCAAGCATGTTCATTTGCGGTAATAATGATGCAGCAAAGAATGAAGTCAAGACAATTCTAGATCAATTCGGTTGGGAAACAGAAGATATGGGTAAAGCCGAAGCCGCCCGTGCCATTGAACCACTGTGCATACTTTGGTGCATCCCAGGTTTCCTTGAAAACCGCTGGACACATGCCTTTAAATTACTCAAGAAGTAAAATTTAAACCCTTCATTTTCTACAAGTTACTCATTTTAACACTTTTTATTTGTTACAACAAATATTGTTATAACTATATTTGTGGTATGAAAATAGAACAAGCCATAAAGCAAAGTAAGTTTGAAAGTCCGTTTCAAAAAGCTGTCATCAATATTATTTACACGGCTAATTGGTTACGCGATCAACAAACCGAACTATTCAAAAAGCACGATATATTACCGCAACATTATAATGTGCTGCGAATTGTGAATGGTAAACATCCTAAATCTGTTTCTCCCGGCGATATTAAAGAAGTAATGTTAGATAAAGGAAATGATGTAACTCGTTTGGTAGATAAATTAGTGAAGATGGATTTATTGAAACGTTCGCTGTGCGAAGAAAACCGCAGAAAAATTGACATCAACCTTACTGATAAAGGCGTGAAATTTTTAAAGGAAATAAATGAACCGATGCGTAAACAATATCTGAACATGAAAAAATTTCTGAGTGAAAAAGAAGCTGAAACACTCAGCAACCTGTTAGATAAAATACGCGATTAATTTTTTTACCCTAACATTTGTTGCAACAAATATTTAAAACTATGAAAAGAGAAGATTTTATAAAAAAAGGATTACTGGGCGCAGCTTTCACAGCGGCCTCCTCCTCTGCTCTCGCGAAATTATTAGAGAACAACAACGATGAGCTGAAACCACTCGATATAATTGGATTTAATCATTTACCTAACACAAAACCAGAAATCATGTCAAATACAATCTTACACAAAGCCGATACACGTGGCCACGCCAATCACGGATGGCTTAACTCACACCACACATTTAGTTTCGCAGGTTATTACAATCCTGATCGTATGCACTTTGGTGTGTTACGTGTTTTAAATGATGATACCGTTGCTGCCGGAATGGGCTTCGGAACACATCCGCACGATAACATGGAAATCATTTCCATTCCTCTCGAGGGAGATTTAGAACACAAAGATAGTATGGGTAACACGCAAGTTATCAAACACGGCGATATTCAAGTGATGAGCGCCGGCACGGGTATTACCCACAGCGAATACAATAAAAACAAAGATTCAGAAGTGAAGTTTCTTCAAATTTGGGTTTTCCCGAATAAGAAAAACGTTACACCGCGCTATGATCAAATTACCTTAAACAGTAATGACCGTCACAACAAATTCCAGCAAATACTTTCGCCTAATACAGATGATGAAGGCGTATGGATTCATCAGGATGCATGGTTTTTCTTAGGGAAATTTGACAAAGACAAACAAACGAATTACGCGATTAAACAAAAAAATAATGGCGCATACTTTTTCATCATTAACGGTGAAGCCAGCATAAACGGACAATTATTAAACAAACGTGATGGCTTCGGTATTTGGAATAGCGACAAAATTGAAATTACTTCTCATTCCAACAATACGGAAATATTAGTAATGGATGTGCCAATGATAAATTAAATAATTAACTAATAAATATAACACAATGGAAACAACAAAATGGGCTTTAGACCCAATGCACAGCGAAATTAACTTTAAAGTTAAACACATGATGATTGCCAACGTAAGTGGCGGTTTCAATAAATTTAATGTAGACGCAACGACCGAAGGTCACGATTTTAGCAAAGGAAAAATCAATTTTACTGCTGAAACTTCTTCGATCGACACGAACAACGAACAACGTGACGGACATTTACGTTCCGCTGATTTTTTCGACGCGGAAAAATTCCCTCACTTAAAGTTTGAAAGCACATCTATGGAAAAGAAAAGTGACGAAGAATATAAATTAAATGGTCACTTAACCATTAAGGATGTTACTAAGCCGGTTACTTTAAATGTAAACTTTGGTGGAATTGGAAAAGACCCTTATGGAAATACCAAAGCCGGATTTACCATAGATGGTAAAATTAACCGTAAAGATTTCGGTTTAAACTGGAATGCAGCTTTAGAAGCAGGCGGTGTTTTGGTTGGAGAGGAATTAAAAATCCATTCCGAAATCCAGATGGCAAAAGTTCAATAATTAAATGGCGCTGCGAAGGAAATAACCTTCGCAGTGTTTCAAAAATCTTTCATCATGAAAACAAGAAGCATTCAAAAAATTATTCCGGCCCGTATGTATAACATGGGCGATTTAAAAGTTCGTCAGCCTCTGCCCTCTCCTGAATTGGATTATCTTGATCCGTTTGTGTTGTTGCATCACGGACACATGATTCATGATGAAAACATACCGCTTAATAAAACAGGTGTTGGTCCGCATCCGCATAAAGGATTCGCTCCGGTTACTTTTCTTTTTACAGGAAGTTTAAACCATCGTGACAGTCGCGGCAATAACAAAACCGTTAGTGCCGGCGGAACACAGTGGATGCACGCAGGAATGGGAATTATTCACAGCGAGCGCCCGCAATCATTAGAGCAAGAGTTAATTCAAATGTGGATTAATTCTCCTGCCAAAAACAAAAACGATCAACCTTACTATCATCCCTTAACGAAGGAGGAAACACCATTCTACACCTCTGAAGATGGAAAGATTACTGTAAATGTTATTACAGGTGTGTTGAATGAGGTTAAAGGTCCTATTCCCACTTTAACGCCCATTAATTCGGCTACTATTCATGCGCAAGCCGGAGGAAAAATAAAAATTCAACTCCCGCCATCACATAATGCGTTCTTGTATTTATTGGATGGCGCGATTGACATGGAAGGAAAAGAAATCCCCGGAAAAAACTTCATTGCTTTTCATAATGATGGTGATGGCATTGAAATAAATGCCATTGAAGCTACCCGCTTTTTATTAATGAGTGGAGAGCCTATTGGAGAAAAAATCGTAACGCAAGGTCCGTTTGTGATGAACACTGAAATTCAAATCATGGAAGCTTACCGCGACTACCGAATGGGGAAAATGGGTGTTTTGATTGAGGATTAAAATTGCAGTTGATTAACGGTCCACGCTTGTGGTTTATCGTTAAACAATATTTTGGTGCGCGACCAAACGGAGTTAAACAAATCAGATTCGCGGTATTTTTCAAGAGAAGATTCTTTATCCCAAATACTGTAAGTAAAAAACACATTCGGGTGTAATTGATCTTGCAATAATTCAACGTGACTACAGCCCTCAAATCCTGCAATACGCTGCCAGTTTTCTTTAAATATGGTTTTAAAGTCTTCTACCTTCTCCGGCTGAAAACTCATTTTCACAATGCGTTTAATCATTAAACTCTATGGTTAAATTAAAATCAAACTGACGCCCAACATCTCGCGGATAAAGCATTTTGTAGGCCGACTTACCATTCATGGCAATTTCCAAATAGCCAAAGCCATTAAACAGAACAAGGGCATCCCCCACTTTTACATCATCGTAAGTTTCAGAAATTTTATTGATGGTAGTGCCGGGTAAAACAATTCTAAACTTTCGCTTGCCTAAAGCTTTGTAAAATTGTTCCTTCGTGATGTTTAAAATAATATTCCCAAAGTCATCAATATAAATTGATTTACCCTTCATGTTATCAGGGTTGGAAAAACTTGAAAATTGAAATGCTTTGTAATAATCAGATGTTTCAACCCCAATCTCCTCCAATTTTTTTCCTTCACCAATCTGGGCTGCTACATCAATAAAAACATTCTTTAAAAAGAAATTATGTTGCGATGGATTTTCAAAATACACTTGATACACTTTTTCTGAAAAACCCTCATCAAGTAATGTGATTAAACCGTTATCCGGACAAACTACAAATTGCTTTTTGTATTGCGTTACCAAATACCGGGTATTATCAATGTTTTGTTGCGCGCCTAATGTTTTACCACCTGTAATAAATTTTACTCCCACCAAGTGAATGGTACCCTCCGGAAAATAGTCAATAGAGTTTTTCAGGATAAAAGCCGCGTCCGATATATTGTTGTCTTTGATGTCACAACTTAAATCGATTATTTGAACCTCCCTTACTTTTTGAAGTAAACCTGCCTTCACTATCGCCAGATAGGGGTCGCGATAGCCTAAATCGGTGGTTAAAGTTACTATAGGCATAGAGGGTAATTGTTCAAAAATAGCTAATTATTTACCGTGTGTTTTTTATAAAATTGATGTTTGATTAACAGCTTTATAAACATTCTAATTTTTATACTTTGACAGAGAAGATTATTGTACTGGAGAGCATTGAACCGGTTGAGATATATGGGGTTAACGACGTTAAGTTAAACATCATCAAAAAACATTTTCCTAAACTTAAAATCATTGCGCGTGGTTATAGCGTAAAAGTGCTGGGTGAAGAGAGTGAAATTCAGAATTTCGAAAAGAAATTGAATCTCTTAATCGATCACTACCATAAAACAGGATTACTGACCGATACTGTGATTGACCGTCTCTTAGGGCCAACCGGAGATAACATCATCGAAAGTCAGGATTTACAAAACGATTTGATTTTGTTTGGAAATAATGGTCTGGTTGTAAAAGCCAAAACCGAAAACCAGCGCAAAATGGTAGCCTCCATTGCTAAAAACGACATGATATTTGCAATAGGTCCTGCCGGTACCGGAAAAACATATACTGCTGTAGCCTTAGCGGTACGTGCCTTAAAAAACAAAGAAGTTAAACGGATTATCCTGACCCGTCCTGCAGTTGAGGCCGGAGAAAATCTTGGCTTTTTACCCGGCGATTTAAAAGAAAAACTCGATCCTTACATGCAGCCATTATACGATGCATTGTCGGATATGGTGCCGGGCGATAAACTCAATCAGTACATCGAGAACCGTGTAATTCAAATTGCACCTTTAGCCTTTATGCGCGGTAGAACTTTAGATAACGCGTTTGTTATTTTAGATGAAGCGCAAAACACCACCGAAAGTCAAATGAAAATGTTTTTGACCCGTATGGGGAACAACGCCAAATTCATTATTACCGGTGATGCCACGCAAATAGATTTACCGAGTAAACAACCTTCCGGATTAATTCAGGCCATTCGTTATTTGAAAAAAGTGGAAGGAATTGATTTTATTGAATTAGACAACCGTGATGTGATTCGTCACCGCTTGGTAAGCGCTATCATTCAAAGTTATGAGGGTAATAAATAAAAAATGAATACTTTTATAATCTAATTCCAATACATGAAAGATTTCATACAATCTAAAATAAAGACTTCGGTTGATTTAAAAACTTCATTACTTTCCAATGATGCTATTTTAACTGCCATTGAAAATATAGTGAAAGATTCTGTTTCGGCTTACAAGCGTGATGGAAAAGTATTGTGGTGCGGAAATGGAGGCAGTGCTGCAGATGCACAACACTTAGCGGCTGAATTAAGCGGTAGATTTTATTATGACCGTCCGCCTTTATTTTCGGAAGCTTTACACGTTAATACGAGCTATACAACGGCTGTAGCCAACGATTACAGCTACGATGAAATTTATGCGCGTTTAGTAAAAGCTATGGGCCGTAAAGGAGATGTTTTAATTGGTTTATCTACCAGCGGTAACTCAGGAAATGTGGTGAAAGCTTTACAAGTTGCCAATGACATAGGAATGGTGACAGTTGGCTTTACAGGAGAAACCGGAGGGAAAATGAAAGATTTATGTAAATATCTGGTAAACATTCCTTCAAAAGATACGCCGCGCATTCAGGAATGCCATATGCTACTCGGACATACAATTTGTGAATTAGTAGAAATGGAACTGTTTCCGAAAAAATAATCAAACAATCATTTGGTAAAAGAAGCCATCATATTAGCCGGCGGGTTTGGAACACGCTTACAAAGTGTAGTCAGTGATTTGCCAAAACCTATGGCTTCAGTAAATAACCAACCCTTCTTAAATTATCAATTAAATTATTTAAAAAAATACGGCGTTACTAGAGTGATTTTATCGGTAGGTTACTTACACGAAAAAATCACCTCGTATTATAAATCGGAATATAACGGTCTGCAAATTGACTACAGTATTGAATCACAACCTTTAGGTACAGGGGGAGGAATCAGAAAAGCGATAGAGTTATGCAACAATAACACGGTGCTTGTTTTAAACGGCGATTCGTTTTTTGACATTGATCTTCACTCCTTCTCCAATCATCACTTAACTTTTAATGCCGATTGCACATTGGCATTACGTGAAGTTGAAAATGCTTCCCGCTATGGAACCATCGAATTATCACCCGGCGAAGGAAACAGGGGAAGAAAAATCATCTCGTTTAAAGAAAAAAATAATTCTCCTGGAAAAGGCACCATTAACGGTGGGGTTTATTTATTGAATAAAAGTATTTACCTTGAAAAAACACCCGCCAATAAGAACTTTTCTATCGAAAAAGATTTCTTCGAAACCAAATTACAAGAGTTAAATATCTTCGGATGTATTTATAATAATTACTTCATTGATATTGGTATTCCGGAAGATTACGCAAAAGCACAACATGACTTTAAAGGACTTAAATATTGATAAAAGCTGGACTTTGTTTTTAGATCGTGATGGAGTGATTAATAAAAAACTTGAGAACGATTACGTAAAACATTGGATAGAATTTGAGTTTCTAGAGGGAGTCATCGAGGCTTTAAAATCATTAAACACTCGCTTCGGAACTATTGTTGTAGTAACCAATCAGCAAGGCATTGGAAAAGGTTTATACCGTACCGAAGATCTGGAACTCATTCATAAAAACATGATTTATGAAATTGAATATTTAGGCGGACGTATTGATAAAGTTTATTTTTCGCCTTATTTAAATTCAGAAAATCACCCAACGCGCAAACCCGGAATTGGCATGGCATTAGCAGCTAAAAAAGATTTTCCGAGTATTGATTTTACGAAATCCATCATCGTTGGTGATAGTTTAAGTGATATGGAATTTGGTAGAAATGCCGGCATGAAAACCGCTTTCATTTCTGAGGAAAAAATAAATGATACAAGAATAGATTTTCAGTTTTCTTCATTAGCTGAATTTAATAATGCCTTAATATAAATGAAGATTTCTATTATAACCGTAACTTACAACAGTGCGGCAACGCTCGAAGAGACAATTTTATCGGTTATAAACCAAACCTATCAAAACATTGAGTACATCATTGTGGATGGGAAATCAACAGATTCTACACTCTCCATTATTGACAAACACAAAGACCGTATTGCGAAATTTATTTCTGAAAAAGACAATGGCATCTACGACGCATTGAACAAAGGAATTAGTATGGCTTCCGGAGATGTTGTTGGTATTCTGCATTCGGATGATTTTTACACGTCCAATGAAGTGCTTCAGAAAATTGCAGAACGTTTCAATAAAGACAATAGTGAGGCTTTATATGGCGATTTGCTCTATGTATCAAAAGACAACACGAACAAAATTATACGCAAATGGAGAGCAGGAGAATTCAAACCAAATTCATTTCTTTTTGGTTGGATGCCTCCTCACCCAACCTTCTTTGTAAAAAAAGAAGTGTACGAAAAACATAAAGCCTTTAATCTTGATTTTAAAACTTCCGCCGATTATGAGCTGATGCTTCGTCTGCTTTACAAGCACAAAATAAAAACTTCATACCTGTCTGAATTCATCGTTAAAATGCGCATGGGCGGACAAAGCAACGTAAGCACAAAAAACCGTATTATCGCTAATCTCGAAGACCGTAAAGCATGGGAAGTAAACGGATTAAAGCCTTATTTCTTTACTTTATTTTTCAAACCTCTAAGGAAACTTTCGCAGTTTTTATAAAATAAAAAAGGCGAAGATTTTTCTTCGCCTTAATTACAACTCAAAAAATAACTATCTGAATAAGCTTAGGGATCCTTGCTTTTCTATCACTTTATCATCAAAGCCTGTTGCTTTTACGAAGTAGAAATAAGTACCCGCTGAAGCTTCATTACCAGGACCCATCATTCCGTCCCACGCTGCTTTAGCACCTGTGAACTCGTACATCTTCTGACCCCAACGGTTAAAGATTTGTAATGAGATTTCTTTTACTCCGGAAGATTTGATGGTAAACACATCATTTACGCCATCGTTATTAGGTGTAAATACATTCGGAATTTCGATACTCAATCCTTCATCAACAATAATCACCATACTTGCCGTGTCGCTGCAAGAACCGGATGAAGCAATTAATGTTACGGTATAAGTTCCCCAAACATTAAACACTTGTGTAGGATTTGTTAAAGTAGAAGTACCAAACGGTCCGAAGTTCCAGTTATAATTGATGGCTCCAGTACTTTGATTTGTAAAGTTAACCGTTAATGGATTTATACCCTGAGTTACGTCTGCAGTAAATGACGCGGTAGGAACACCGTTAATAACAGCAACAGTACTTGTTGCAGTACAACCTGTAGTTGGATTGGTAACTGTTAAAGTATAAATACCCGGCTGATCAATAACCGGAGTTGCCGTATTTGAACCGGAAATAATGCTTGGTCCGCCCCATGCATAAACCACTGTTGAAGGTGTAGCAGATGCATTTAAAGTTAAAGTTGTTGTAGTTGAAGAACAAGGTAAAACCACCGAAGCAGCTGTATTGATTGTTGGCGTTACAACACTATTATCTACGGTGTACTGTACCGCAACAGAACAAGACGTAGAAACGTCGGTTACTATTACAGTATAAACACCCGGAGCGGTAACTGAAATTGTTTCAGTTGTAGCGGATGTAGACCAATTATATGTTACGCCTGTACTTGGTGTAGCATTTGCTGTTAATACTATAGTTGAAGTAGAAGGTGTACATCCAATTCCAATAGAAGATGTTGATGTAACACTTAATGTTGGAGGGGCTGATGTTCCTACCACAGGAATTGTAATTGCTGTTGATGTACATCCGGTTAAAGTATTTGTTACGGTGACGCTGTAATTTCCGTTTTGATTTACTGTAACACTGGCATCATTTGCAGAACCTACAATTCCAGGACCTGTCCAAGTATAAGTTAATCCTGCTGAAGGACTAAATGTAGGGGCAATCACTACGGAAGGATTTAAACAAGAAATTGCAGAAGCTGTTCCTGTTCCTGCTACAACTGAAGGTGCAAGAGTTGCATCTGAAACACTTACAATCGCATTGGAAATACAACCGTTATTAGCAGTGATTACACCAGTATAAGTTCCTGCTGCAGTAAATGTAACTACGCTTGAAGTTGCCGAACCGGAAATACCTGAAGCCGGCGTCCATGAATAAGAAGTAATAGGAACAGTTGATGTAATTGCTACACTTACTGTTGGATTACTGCTTAAACAAGTAATGCTCGGACTAGAGTTACTTAATGTAAATGTAGGGGCATTCGTGTTCGGAACAACAGTAGCTTCAGCTGCCGCGGAAGGACAACCGTTAGATCCTGCAACAATTACACTATAGGTTCCGGCTCCTGAAATTCCTGCATTGGCCGTATTTGTTCCACTAATAATAGAGCCTCCTGAAGGAGCAATCCATGTGTAAGTGGTAGCGCCTGTTGCAGTTGCAGTAAGCACTGTAGTTGGTGTTGCACAAGATAAAGTAAATGTAGAAGGATTAATAGCTACACCGGTTGGTGTTGATGTATTAGATGTTACTGAAACTGTACCAGTACCCACACAACCATTTGCTGTGTTTGTAACAGTAACTGTATATAAACCTCCTAAACTTGCAGTTGCAGAAGATAAAGTATTTGTTCCTACAACACCAGGGCCAGACCAATTATAAGTATAAGAACCTGAACCTGCATTTGTACTTACGTTTGCCGTTGTAGTTAAACAAGTAATGGTTGTTGAGGCGGTAGTAGTCGGAGTAACTGCAGCATTATCTGCTGTTACACTATTCGTAATTGTAACTGAACAAGAGTTTGACGTATTCAATAAAACTAATGAATATGTACCACCTGCATTTACGACAATGGTTGGTGTACTTGAGCCGGAAACAATTCCTGTACCACTCCAACTATATGTTACAGGTGTAGAAGTTGATGTCGCAACTACTTGAATTGTGGTTGTTGAACAAGTAATGGTTCCTGTGTTTACAACTGTTGCAGATGGAATAGAACTATTTGGTACTACAGTTGCAACTTGCGGAGTTGAAGGACAGCCGTTCGCAGGATTGGTAGCAATATAAGTGTATGTACCAGGTGCACATGCTGTAGCTGTATAAGAGTTAGCTCCTGCACAAACGCCTCCGGTCCAAACAACGGTACAAGAAGAAGGATTTGCACTACCAATTAAAGTAACTGAAGGGCTCGCACAAGTTATAGTTTGCGTAGCTACCGGCGTAATCGTTGGCGCAATTGTATTATTTGAAACAGAAGTGCTAATTGAAGCTGTACAACTGTTTGCAGTACTTTGTACTAATAATGTATAAGTTCCGGATTGATTTACGTTTACTGTTTGCTGATTAGATGCGCCGATAATTCCGGAACCTGTCCATGTATACAACACACCGGAAGCCGGGCTACCATTTAAAGTAACCAAAGTATTTGTACATGTTATAGTTGGATTGTTAGTGATTAAAGGTGTTGGCGGAGTAGTATTTGAATTAGCAGCCACTGTTGTAGCAGTAGAACAACCGTTAGTTGGATTTGTTATGGTTACAGAATATGTTCCTGCGCCTGAACCCGTAGCATTTTGTGATGTACCACCCGAGGTAATTGATGAGCCTAATGGAGCAGTCCAAACATAAGTCATACCCGCCGGTGTTGAACTTAAGTTAATAGCTGTAGAAGCGCAAGTAACTGTTCCTGTAGTGGAGGCAGTAACAGGAGATGGTGTTACCGTATTAATATTTGCTGTTACTGTTGCCGTACGTGAACATCCGTTTATTGGATCACGAACCGTTACAGTATATGTTCCGCTTCCGTTACCAACTGCATTTTGAGAGTTTGTTCCAGACGAAATAGAACTTCCACCCGGAGCCGTCCAAGTATAATTCATACCTGCAGGAGCGGAAGTTAAGTTAATAGTTGTTGTAGCACAAGTAACAGAACCTGTTGTGCCTGCAGATGAGGATGGTTGAACTGTATTTATATTCGCAGCTACGGTAGCTGTCGCAGAACAGCCATTATTTGAATCAACTACTCGAATAGTGTAAGTACCTACCCCACTACCAACAGCGTTTTGCGAATTAGTACCTGAAGAAATTGAACTTCCGCCTGGAGCAGTCCAGGTATAAGTCATACCGGCAGGACTTCCATTTAAATTGATTGTTGTTGTTGCACATGTTACAGAGCCTGTTGTGGCTGCGGCTGCAGTCGGTGCAGTTGTATTTTGAATTACTGCCACAGTTGATGCTGCAGAAATACAAGAAGCTGTTGTAACGGTTAAGCTGTATGTACCAGGGCTGCTAACCGTTGGGTTTTGTAAGTTAGAAGAAAATGCGCCAGGACCCGTCCAAGTATATGTTGTTCCGCCTGTACCATTTATAATTGTTGTGGTTTGAACGCAATTGATAGTTTTTGTTGAGCCTGCATTCGCGGTTGGTGTCGTATTTACCTGAATGTTTTGTGATAGTGAAGAACTACAAGTAGCACTAATACCAACTGAATACGTTACAGGGAAAGTACCTGCCCCGGAAGTACCCGGACAAAATGAATTCGCACTAACACCGATTCCGCTGAATACACCACCACCTGTTCCGGTAACTTGTGGATTTAAAGCTAAACAACCAAATGCTGTACATTGAACTGTTGGTGTTGTCCATGCTGCACTATAAGGATTACCCACAACAATTGTTTGGGTTCCGGTTACGATAGGACAAGAAGCATTTTGAGTATTGAATGTGTATGTTACAGTATAAGTACCAACCGGCATTAATGAAGTGGTTAATGCGCAATAGCCATCACCAAAATTAGTTAATGCGCCCGGTACAGCTGGATTTAAAGCATAAGATGCCGTTCCAATGGCGCTATTGGCTGGAACTGTCACAGTTTGACAACCAACTGCATTTGTTGTCCATGTTCCGGTAACTAAAGTAGCATTATCATAACAACTGGATACTGTATATGTCATGTTAGGAAACCACGCGTTAATATTACACAACACATATTGATGGTTCAATGTAGGATCCATGTATGAAGCAAATAACTGATAGTTCGAGTTATTAGGCATCGGGCCAATATTAGCCGTACATGTTCCAACAGGACCGGTACAACCTATTAAACTTCCATTTTCATAAAGTGTAATTGAATTATCAATTGAAGAAAATCCATTTGTTGGATTAATTCTTAAACGAATACAAGGTGTGTTATAGAGGTTGACCGGACTTCCGCCACCAGGCTGACCGGCACCAATAAAATGAACACCCGAATTACAAGCAATACTGTAAGATGGCACTGTTGCAAATGAACTATTGTACAAGGTAAGAGGAATTGGTGTAGAAGTGTATAAGTTAACACACTGGGAAAATGCTGAGTTGAAGCTCAGAACCACCATCAAAACACTTAAGTAAAAATATTTCTTCATGTTAAATTTTTCTAATGATTATTTCTGACTTTCTATTAATTTCTTTCTGAATTCAGGATTTAATAAATCGAGATTGTTCTTATACCAAACATTTATTCTGCTTTTATAAGCATCTACAGTTTCTGTTTTTTCATTAAACTCAGGAAAACCTGCAGGAATTTGACGCTTAATTAAAGCATCAACAATTTCTTTCTCCAAGTTGCCGTATTTAGAAACGACCACTTCAGATTTAACTGCCATTTGATTTGCTTTAAGAGCATTGTGCTGCTCCTTTAATTCACGTTCAGTTTGTGCGTTCACACAAAAAAACGAGAACAATGAAAAACTAAGAATTAAGGCTCTTTTCATTTTAAATTAAGGTTTCGACAAAGATATAAAATCAAGCGACGAAAAAAAGAAAAAAATAGCAACTTGGCAATTGATTATCAACAAAATAGACATGAGAACTTCTAAAATAATTTAGATACTAGTTACCAAGCCTTTTTATGGAATTTAACCTCTAAATCTGTCACAAAATCGTTCACGGTTTGATTATTTGGGTTAATTATCAAAGCTTGCTGGTAATATTTTATACTATTGAGAGTATCCCCGGCTTCAAAATAGGATTTCCCAAGTAAAACATTTAAGAATTCCTGGTTATAACCTTTTTGGAGCTCTTTAGTAAAATAGTTTACACCCTCATTTGGATTTGTTTTCATATACAAATCCTGTAACACCTCATAAGGAACGGTGAACTCATGTTGGACATCCAATTCAACAGCCTTTATCAAATATTTCTTCGCGTCAACAGGCTTACCTAATCTGTATAAGGCTATTCCAATGTTGCAAGCCGTTTCTTTTTTTGTAGAATCGCGTTTAAATCCTTCCATTAAATAGGGCATGGCAGAAGCAGGGTCATTCTCAACCGATAATAAAATATGAGCAATGTTGTTATAGCAAACATCACAAGTAGGATCTACTTTAATCGCGTTTAACAATACCTTCTCGGCATTTCTTACTTTCTGCAATTTCTGATTATCCGGAATGACATCACTCTTATCATTAATATGAATCATGACCTGAGCACTCGACAAAAGCGAAAGCTTCACTGAATTAGGATACTTTTTTACGTCGCTTTCAAACAAAACTAATTTTGATTTCCATTCACCATTTCTTTTAATAATCATTCCTGTAAAAATGAGTAGACTTATAAATCCTATTGTTTTTTGGGTAGATTTTAAATCCTTAAGACTTGTTATTTTAATAGTAACATTATTATAAAAATAAAGCCCGAATACAACCATTAAACAAAAGCCAATCGATGCAAAAAACATAAATCGGTCAGCAACTATTCCTGCTACAGGAGTTAAGATATTCAGATACATTGATATGGAACCGCCAAAGAATAAAATACCATACCAAAGTATATCCGGCTTACGAAACCTCTTATAAAATTGCCAAAGCAACCATGCTCCACTTACTAAACCCGCTAATGCATAAACAGAAGCTAATTCATATACCGGAATAGTATTGAAGCCATAGTAACAAGCCATTTTCATTGGAAAAACCAACATCAGGATATAAAATCCCAAGGAATTCAGCCCTGCTGAAATACGGTCTATAAAGGCAAATTTGAAATAAAGCGGGTTCTCGAAATATTGATAAATCCTTAACGCTTTCACTTCTTCCTTATCAAACATAAACACTTTTGTTAGTTTATACGAATAAAATGCAGCCACAAAAAACACAACTATAAGAACAATAATCTTTACATTAATTTTATTTCGTACATATCCTACAAGCGGAATAATAACCAGAAATGGTAACACGTCAAATTTGCTCAAAAAAGCCAAGGCCAAAAACAAAAAAGCAAATACCAATTGAAACCATTTTTTGGAATCAAAAAACTTCAAAAAACATACGAATGCCAATAAAGAAAAAATAAAGCTAAGCATCACATCTCTATTCTTAAGGCTAGCTACAACTTCTGAATGAATCGGTAAAAATTCAAATATTAAAACCACAGAAAATATTACAAATTCACTCACATTCACAAATAGTAATTGAAGCAACTTGAATAATAACATCAAACATACTACATACAAAACAATATTCACTAAGTGGCTCATGAAAACATTTTGTCCCCATAAACCACTTTCAATGGCAAAACTCACCTTCACCATCGGACGGTATTCGTACTTATTTCCACTCTCATCAATAACGTGAAAGGTTTTAAAAACACGCGGTATTGCTTGAAAACCTTTGGCTGTAATATTTTTCGGACCAGTTACAAATTCATCATCTAAGCTATAACCATTAAAGAGAGTATTACCATACAATACAAAGGCAAATAAAACCAATAATAGTTTATAAGGATGTTTTGAAAGAAATGCCTTTATCATTTGCAGCTAAGGTACATTTTTTTTACTTTTGGTAAACTATGGGACTCTCTATTGATAAAATAAGCATTCATTTACCCGAACTCATTTTATCAAATCAAATGCTGGCAAAAGAGTTTAATGTTTCTGAAAAAGAAATATTAAAACGTACCGGCATCGAATCCAGATACATTTCAGGAAAAAACGAAACCGCTTCTGATTTAGCCTATTTGGCTGCCAAAAAGATTTTTGACATTGAACCTGAATTAAAATCAAAAATTGATTTTCTGATCTTTTGCTCTGATTGTTTCGATTACATAGCGCCTGCTACCAGTTGCATATTACAACATCGCCTCGGATTACCACAAACCACTGCCTGTATTGATTTGCCTTATGGTTGTTCAGGTTATGTTTATGGCTTAGGAATGGCCAACGGATTCTTAAAAAGCGGCATGGCTAAAACAATTTTATTTTTAACCTGTGATACTTCAACAAAAACTCTTTCACCCGATAACTTAGAACAACGCAGTATTTTTAGTGATGTTGCCACCGCGAACATTATTACTTATTTGGGAAATTTACCCGACAATGAATTCATCTTTGGAAGTGATGGAAGCGGTGCGCTTGACTTGTACATAGAGAACAGTGCCTTTAGAAAACCCATTGAAAAAAGTGCCTGCAGAAATGAAATAAATCCATTCGGACAAATGGTCATGAATGGCACCAACGTGTTTACGTTCGCGTTAAAAACCGTTCCCAAAATGGTGAAAGAAACGTTGGATAAAAACAAATTAGGAATGGAAGACATTGATTTGTTTATTTTCCATCAGGCAAATGGCTTTATGCTTGAAACCCTTAGAAAAAAACTTAATATTTCGGAAAACAAATTTTACACCAACATTAAGGATTATGGCAACACCGTTGCTTCTACCCTTCCGCTTGCATTATATACTGCTAAAGAAGAAAAAAAGCTGCAAAAAGGCATGAAAGTTCTGTTAGCTGGCTTTGGTGTAGGAAATAGTTGGGGTGCAACTGTAATAAATTATTAAATTTGTTCTATGTCGATAAACGAATTCATACAAAAACTGGAAGCCGAATTTGAAGATATGCCACAAGGCACTTTAAAAGCGGAAACAGATTATCGCAGCATTAAAGGCTGGAGCAGTATGCATGCGCTTATTATCATTGCTTTTATCGACATAAATTTTAATATTACTTTAAGCGGGGCAGATTTAAAATCAACTCAAACCGTTCAAGACCTGTACAATCTCGTTCAACAAAAAAAATCAGCTTGAGCATTTTTAAAACATCGGGCATTTCCATCAAAGGTATTTCTGTTTGCGTACCCAGACAGATTAAAAGCACGTATGATTACAATAACATAAGCAAAGAAGAACAAGAACTATTTCATAAAACAGTTGGCATTAAAGAAAGAAGAGTTGCGGATGATAAAACGACCTGCAGCGATTTGTGTGAGAAAGCCGCCAATTATTTTTTCGAAAACAACATTACTAATCGCGAGAATATTGACATCATCATTTTTGTCTCACAATCTCCCGATTATTTTCTACCGTCGACTGCTATCATTTTACAAGATAAACTAAAGCTTAAAAAAAGCGTATTGGCTTTTGACATTACGCTTGGTTGCAGCGGTTATGTATATGGTTTAAGCGTTTTGGCCGGTTTTATGCAAAGCGGACAATTCAAGCAAGCACTATTATTGTGTGGTGATAAATCTACCATCTCTACCTTTGAAGGCGATAAAAGCGCTTACCCTCTGTTTGGTGATGCAGGAACAGCCACCTTAATCGAGTACGATAAAAATGCCTCCGAGCTTACCTTCAATTTAAATAGTGACGGAAGCGGAAAAAATGCCATCATCATCGAGCACGGTCATTCCCGTCACCCTTACGATTCTTCCTCAGAAACTATTTACGAACCTGAACCAGGAATAAAACGCGCTAAAAAACACTTAGCTTTAAACGGACAAGACATTTTTACATTTGCGTTGAAAGAAGTACCGCCAAACATTGAAGAAACTATCGCTGCGGCTGATAAAAACAAAAGTGACATTGATTTTTTCATCTTACACCAGGCTAACAAACTCATAAACGAAACCGTTCGCAAAAAGTTGGGAATTGAAAAAGAAAAATGTCCATCTTCCATAGAACTTTTCGGTAATACCAGCTCGGCCTCCATACCATTAACCATGTGTTTTGGATTAGAGCAACAACTTACGAAAGAAAGTTTAACTTTGTTATTGTGCGGCTTTGGGGTTGGTCTTTCGTGGGGAAGTGTTGTTATAAACACATCTGAATTAAGTTGCGCCAAAATTATTGAATTATGATAACCTTAAATAATAAAACAGTTTTGGTTACCGGTGCCTCTTCTGGCATTGGCAGAGCCTGCGCTGTTTTATGTGATCAGTTGGGTGCTCAGGTTATTATTACAGGAAGAAATGAGGCTGAATTAAAAACTACTGCTTCTCAACTAAAAAACAAACATCAAATAATAGTAGCTGATTTAACGAATGAAAATCAGTTATCGGAATTGGTAAAAAACTGCAACAACCTTGACGGATTAATCAACTGTGCAGGTATTGTTAAACCTTTACCTGTAAAGTTTATTAAGAGCAAACATATTTCTGAAATGTTTGAAGCGAATTTTAACTCCACTGTTTTGTTGTGCAGCGAATTAAGCAGCGCGAAAAAATTCAATAATCATGCCTCGGTTATTTTTCTTTCCTCCATTTCATCCTTGCATCCATACATCGGCGGAGCATTATACAGTGCTTCTAAAGCGGCGCTCGAAGCTTTTTGTCGTTCATTTGCCATTGAACACGCCTCTAAAAAAATTCGCGCGAACGTAATTGCGCCTTCATTGGTAAAAACAAAAATTTTTGATGAAACCGAGCTAGCCACTTCTGAAGAGGAAATGAAAAATTACGAGGCACAATATCCATTGGGTTTTGGCGAACCAATAGATATCGCGAATTGCGCGGCATTCCTTTTATCTGATGCTTCCAAATGGATAACAGGCACCACAATCAAAATGGACGGAGGTTTATTATTAAGCAGTAAAAAATGAGTTTACAATATTCTATAATAATTCCCACATACAACGGACAAAACAGCATCGAGTTGTTGTTCGAAGAAATAACAAATTTTTTTCAGTCAACAACGTATACCTATGAAGTTATTATAGTGGATGATGGAAACACCGATGATACTTGGAAAATTCTTACCAAACTAAAAAACTATAATAAAAACGTAAGAATTATACGATTAACAAAGAATTTCGGACAGCAACCTGCAACTTTATGTGGTATTAAGTTTGCCAAAGGAAATTATATTATCACAATTGATGACGACCTGGAGGTGCATCCGGAAGAGATAAAATATTTAATTGAAGAGGAAGTAAAAAGCGGTAATGATGTGGTGTATGGCGAGTATAGAAAACTTGATCAATCATTTTTAAGAGAAACGCTTACCTGGCTTTATAAAGCCGGTTCAAAAATGGAAGGTAAAAATAAAGGAAAAGGCTCTTCTTTTAGGCTAATAAAATCCGAATTAGCTCACAAACTTGCTGAAACACATACACACTTCATGTTTATTGATGAACTCTTAATTTGGTATACCAACCGAATGTCATTCATTAAAGTACGACCCAATAAAAGCCCGATTTCAAAACGCAGCGGTTATTCGTTAGGAAGCCTATTTCAAATAACTGGGAGTGTTATCATGTTTTCCTCTACATTTCCTCTACGCCTTGTTACAACTATTGGTTTTACGCTGGCAACAGTTAATTTTATTATTGGCACATTCTATTTATTGAAGAAATTTCTTTTCAAGACACCGGTACATGGTTATACTTCCATTATTGTTAGTCTTTTGTTTTCAACCGGCTTGATTGTTTTAAGCATTGGTATTGTTGCTCAATATATCAGTAAAATTTTAAAAGACGTTAACAATAAGCCATCTTACTATATCGCAGAAAAAAGTGTTGACGATTAAACAATATGGCGTTACCCTGAGGCGAATTACAAAAAACGACCTCGAACTCCTACGCTATTGGCGCAACCAGCAGTCGGTAAAAATGTATATGGATTATCGCGAATACATTACGCCACAAATGCAGCAGAAATGGTTTGAATCGGTTAACAATAAATTCAATTACTATTTTATTATTGAGTTCGAAGGAAAGCAAGTAGGATTAATAAATGCCAAAAATTTCAGCTATGAAAACGGGTTTGGCGAAGGGGGTATTTTTATTTGGGACAATGATTACATTAACTCGTTTGCCGCCGTATTCAGTACTTTATGTCTGCTTAATTTTGTTTTCTTCAAAGTGAAATTATGCAAGCTTTCACATGCCCGCATCTTAAACGATAACGACAGAGCCATTCATTACAATCAGCTTACAGGTTATAAATTAGTAGCCGGACAAGAAGGGATTTATAATCAACTGTACGAATTAAGTATTGAGGATTATATAAAAAACGGAAGCAAACTCAATAAAGCGGCAGAGCAATTAAACAATGGCGACGGTGAATTAATCTGTACCGGAACAATATCGGAAAACAACTTGGATGAAATAAACAATGTGCTTAAAAATTAAAAGCTCATCAAAGGAAATTCTCCCTTAGAAAAAGCTTCCAGCCATTTTTCCTTAGTTACCATCGATAACAAAAACGGATCATCAAGATTCTCAATTTTGTATTTAGAAATCTGATATGCCGTATAACCCCAGAGCGGATTCGGAATATCAAACATTAAAACAACTCGGTTATTGTCACTTTTATTCCAAGCCTCATGATCAAATGAATCATCAAACACCATGAGTTTACCTTCCTCCCACTTTCTTGTTTCGTCACCGATACGAATGGCGCAATCACCTTCCGGAACAATCAGAGGCAAATGACAACGCAAAACCATGCGCGTGTAACCTTTATGTGGAAGAATATGTGTATTAGGTTTTAGAAACGAATAATCACAGGAAATAATATCAGGAATAGAATAAATCAATTCAGCTGTCTTAGGACACAATTTCGCGTTTTCAGGAAATTTCATTGAGAAAAAAATGAAAGAAAAAACCTTCCAAGCCTTCTTGTTTTCCGACGCTACATAATTCGGAAACGTTTCGAGCCATTGATTTTCCTTATTCTTTTCAATTAGATTTAGTAATTCAGATTTTATAACTGAAAAATTTTCAACCAAAGGGTTTAAGAATGGGAAGTCCTTTGCCTCATAAAAAAATTGAGGATTCTTTTCAGTTATATTATGTTGACTCATTACTGACTAAAACTTGAAATAATTTTATTTTGCACGTACTGAGAACCTGAGTAAATAGTAAACGCTAAAAAATCGCGGTAATCACGCTCAATACCGTTTTCACTTAAATAACCAAAAGCTCCTGTAGCTTGTTGCAAACTACGTATTAATTTCTCACCATTGTCCGCAACAAATGATTTAGCGATGGATGCTTTTAAAAACGATTGTTTAGGGAATTGATCCAAGGCAATTGCGGCATCACTTATTTTCTCCCAGGCCTGAGTTAAAAAGGAATTGGAATGATTAATCAGTGTAATAAATTCCAATTGCTCATTCAATTTTTTTCCACCCCTCGAATTCTCTTCTCCGAACTTCTTAACTTTCTCTAATACTCTAGCAACGATTCCAAGATTTAAAGCGCTTAAAATGGTTCTTTCCCAAATCATAGCTTCATTGAACATCGCAGTAGCACTTCCCTCCTCACCTAACCTAGCAATAGCCTTCACATTTGTCAAATTCACGCCTCCCATTTGCGCTGTTCGTAATCCCATTTTATCAATTGGACCAAGCACTTCTACACCTTTTTCCTTTGCATCAACTAAGAATGCGCTCAATCCCCCAATACTTCCTTTCTGAACATCGGTAAATGCATAAATCAGAAAATAATCCGCAATGGGTGCATTCGTAATGTAATATTTAGAGCCGTTTAATATGTAATCGTTTCCTGATTTAACAGCCGTGGTTTTCATATTATAGGCATCCGAACCACTTTCCTTTTCTGTAATAGCTGACGCAATTACAATCTTACCTTTAACAGATGGAATTAAAAACTGATTGCAGAGAGCATCATTTCCATATTTCATCAAAGGAACATTTACAGAAAATGCTTGTGCACCGACAGAAAAAGTTAAACCATTGTTCTGACAAGATGCCCCTAATGCTAAATAAGCAACAGCTGTATCCATTGCTGATAATTTTCTACCACCTAATGAATCCGGTAAGTGCAACGCATTAAAACCGGCAGCGTTTATAGCGCGAAAAGTCTCTCTGTTGTACACTGCAGCTTTGTCCTCTTTCATAACATCAGCCTCAGAACAAATTTCTGCCGCCAGCTTATGATAAGCCTTGTAAGTCGATTGATGATTATGATTTAAATGATTGAGCATACATTTTTCTTAAAGCAGTTTGGTCAACTTTATGATTTAAATTTACCGGAATTTTTCGTAAAACCATTATTAAATCCGGCACCATATATGATGGTAAGTGCTTTAAGCAGAAAGATTTTAAAGCTAACTGAGATAAATCATCAGCTGATTCCACAAAAGAAACGATTAGATTATCTTCTTTTAAAAATAAAGATTCGCATCGACCAATAGCCGAATGTTTTTGCAAAGCTTTATTAATTTCATTTAATTCAATCCGAAACCCGTTACGTTTAACGAGATTATCTTTTCGTCCAATAAAATTTAATAGACCGTTTTTATCGCAAGTAACAAAATCGCCGGTTTTATAAACTGAATTCTTTCGGAGTACTTGATACCCCTTATCATTAATATAGCCTGACATCAAGAGTTTTCCCTTATATAACAACTCACCTTGTTTGCTAAGTTTTATATTCCCTTTAATAATGGATTTACCAATCGGAATATACTCCCCGCTCAGCTTTTTTAAATTAATTTTAAATGCGCTGCAAACATTGGTTTCCGTTGGTCCGTATAAATTATAAAACGTTGCTTTTTTAAAATGCACTTTTAATCGCTTTACTAAATCAGATGATAAAGCCTCTCCGGCGATTAAAATAAGTTTAACGTGTTTGAAATCGTAAGCAGATAATTTACCGGTTTGTTCCAGTAGATTCAAATATGAAGGTGTTGTATATAACGATTCGATTTTTTGATCGTTCACATACTTTGCGAATAAGCGCGTGTTTGATATGACGGATGAAGAAGGAACAAACAAGGTGGATGTATTAACTAAAGGATAAAAAACATCAAAGACCGACAAATCAAAATTGAGAGGTGCAATAGATACGTGGCGTTTAATTTTATAGCTTTTAAATTCCTTCAAACACCATTTCAAAAACGTAAATGCACTTTCATGCGTATGTACAATTCCCTTTGGATATCCTGTAGAACCGGAGGTAAATAAGATATAACTTAAGGCTTTTGGTAATCGGATTTTTCGGATTGATTTAAAGCTAAAAAGATAAAAGTTTCTGTCAATTCGAACCATGGTAAATTGTACTCCCATTTCATTCAACAGATCGGAAGCAATGGAGCATCGATTTTCATCCACAATTAACGTGGCGGTACCGGTATTTTCCAAAATAAATTTTACCCTGTCGGAAGGCCAATCATTGTTAATTGGAATGTATCCGTTCCCTGAAGATAAAATCGCTTGAATCATAACAATGGCATTTACTGATTTCTCAGTCCAAATTGCTATGCTTGAATTCTGCTTCTCTAATCCTAGTTGTGAAATATTCTCTTGAAATTTATTAACAGCTGATGCCAAATCAGAGAATAACGCCATCTGCCCTTCTTCATTTATCAAGTAAGGGAGCGTACTCCTTTTTAATTGAGGCCTCCTAATTATTTTGATAATTTCTTTGATAGGAAGTCGGCGATAATATTTACAGTATCTAAATTTTCGACGCTTACTTCATGTGCCGCGAACTCAGTTTTAGTCTTCTCTTCCAGATAATTTACCATACTCAACACCACAATTGAATCAATGAGGCGTGAACTAATCAGCTTAGTATCATCCGTAAAATCGCCGGGCAAGTTTCCTTTAAACATTTTATTCGCAATAAAACTCCGAACCTCTTTCTTTAATTCATCTCTATTCATGTGATTGTTTATTTAATCCTGTTATTATATGATAAAATCCACCTGCAATCAAGGTATGTCCCAGTGCATTAGGATGAGAGTCAATTGAACTAACAGCAAGCGTTTTTGCACTTCTGTTTCCGTATATATTTTGCAAAGAGTACACTTCAAAACCCGCCTTCTGAGCTAATTGCTTTAAATTATCATCTGCTTTTACATCGGATAATTTTTGTGTTGTTGTTGTTGGTAAGAAGACCCAAACCGCTTTAATGTTGTTTTTATGACAGTAGGCAACCATTTCTTGGTAACACCAGAAATAAATAGCGTTAACATAAGGTTGTAATCTGTATTTTATTTCAGGGGTACTCATCTCCCTTTTAACACCGGATTTTTGAATAATAAATTTAAGAAAATCTTCATCAAAATTAAAACCACTTTTTATGAGACGCGAAAAACTATTAAGCATCCGTTGCTCTTCATTTGTATGAGAAAACAACACTGCTACATCCACATCAAATTTCTTAATTTTATTTTCACACACATATTTACTTTGCAAAATGGTGTACATAGGTACCGCGAAATTAATCAACTCATACTTCCTACCTGAATACGCATTTAACCATATTTCAGTTTGTTGTTCAAATACAACTTCGTCATTTACTCCGGTTCCCATTTCGTACGAACCTCCCAAAATAGCAATGCGCTGTACAGACTCTTCTTTCTTTAACACGTATTCTTTATCCCGTTGCCCATAACTATTGGTGCTTATTTCAGTGCCATTAAAACTAATCAGCGTATTTGGTGCAAGTTCCTGCTTCAAGACAGTATTACTCTTGACACCCGCTTTTTCTAAGGGTCGCAATCGGTTTATACCCTCTTTACCCATTTTTGAATTATTACTTGAATTGAGAAGTTTCGCATAATACCCTTCTTCCTTTGCATCCGCATCACTTGTTGGTGCGTTGCCATAAAGCACATCAATAATTCGTCCGGAACTTGAGTGTGGTAAAAAACTTCCTGCAATTAAAAAGACTATAAAACAAACCGATGTGACATTTACACTTTTTGAATTAAAAAGAATTTTCTCGATGTGAGGTCTTAAGAACAGGGCTATAATAATTATAAACCATAGCAGAATAAAATAAACAAAAATCGCTATGTCAAAACTATTACCCTTTTTAAGAAAGAAGAAAAATTCACTCAAGCTATTGCAATTCCATAAAAAAAACAAAAAGGACATGACGCTTTGCACGAGTAAAACATTCAATGAACGCTTTAACAAGCCCGGCTCTTGGATAACACCATCATTCTTATTATATGTTTTTTCAAACCTGATATTACTCCAGTAAACCAGAAAACCCAAACACATCCAATACACAATATCATTCAACTTCAATTGGAAATATCCTGAAGACAGGTATAGCTGATAAAAATGAAAAAAGCTTGAAAATAAAAATGTAACGATAACTACTAAGAAGGTCTTAAATGGCCAGTTCGTTTTACGTAACTTAAAATACAAAGGATAATAAATCAACTTCAATAAAAAATCACGCCAGTAGCGATTTACATCCTTCCAGTAATCTCTAAACCCAGAAGCTAAAGGGAAAAAGCCAAAGGCAGATGGTAAATCAATACCGAACATCGTCAAAAATCCTAAAGAGAACATAAACAATCCGCAGATTTTAATAAGTACTGTTAACTTAAATAGTACTGCCACAAACAAATGACTTACTGTATAAAGCTGCGATACATCCAGATTGGAATAAGCATCAGAAATTTTATAAACCGTAAACAAAAACAAACCGGTTATAAACTGGCGAAAAGTCTTTTGCCACAATATTGTAACATAAGTTGGGTTTGAGCCATTAACAAATAATTTAAAATCTATGATCGGCATTACCGGAAAAAGCAATTGCGGAAAGGAAAACAAATAAGCAAAGGATGCAGCGTAATTGTTTACCACGTGCGCGTGTTTAAATTCATATAACAGTAAAATACCTCTGAACATGATAATGCTTAGCAGAAATGGAGCCATGAAATTTACAGGATACACCTGAACTACATCTGCTAATAGTAAAATCATGAAGCCAAAAAAGAACAAAGCAAAAATTAATTTTATGTAGTATGAAGATTTAGAGAACATAACAGTTCCGAACAAAACCAGTGATACAATTAATACCAAAGCTGTGAGCGGAGTAAATACCATAAAAGCCAAGGTTATAAACAGAACTGGAAACACAAACATTTTATGTGCAGGCTTTAAAAAATACTGAACCATAAATAGTCCGATTAAAACCGGACTAAAAGCAACCATATCAAGTGCTTTATCGAAGTTAATAAGGTAAGCTGCATAAAACACCAATGCATAAGCCAAAGAATAATACAACAACTTATATACTGAATCCTTATTTTGCAAACAGAAACTAATTAATAATTCTTTTGCTAAGATATAATTAATACATTTGAAATGTAAATTAAAAAGTATCAAAATGAACCAGCAAAAAAAGCAATTTCAGTTTGTACATATTCCCAAAACTGCGGGCACAACATTTGCCCTTATTTTAACGAGGCGATTTACATGGCGCAAGAAATTATCTTTTTATTCACCTAAAGAACGTGAGAATTACTCGCTTCTAACACCTGAATACAAAAACAAATTTGAGTTAAGTTACGGACATGTTGGTTTTAATCCTAATCAAAGGCTTGAAAGAGGTATAGAATGTTTTACTTTTTTAAGATCGGCACGTGAAAGACTTTTATCAACCTATCGTCATATTAAAGGCGACGGCCAGCATGTTATAAAAAAACAGATTAACATAAATGACTATACCTTAAAAGATTTTTTGAAACAAGGTCTTGTGAAAAATTTTGACAATCTGATGGTACGTTATCTATCGAACACTGTGCAAAAAGATTATCTTACCGTAAATGAAGATGACTTAAAAACTGCCGTTAAAAATTTAGATGAGTATTTTCATCGATTTGGTTTAACTGAATATTTTGATGAAAGCTTGGTGTTGTTATCGGACTACATGAACTGGCCTCCCTTATTTTATGTAAAGGAGAATAAATCATCTTACAAAATTGATAAATCGGAGTTGGATACTGAAACTGAGGAGTTAATAAAAGCTTGCAGTAAGTATGATGAAGTTCTTTTTGAACACGCTTTGCAAAAATTCAAAGCCCTTATGGAACAAAAGAAAGATGTGTTAGAAAAGGGTTTGAAGGAACTACACGAGGGCAATAAAAAATACGCAACCATCATTAAAATACGCAATAACGTTAATTTAGCGTATGCTCGGTTAAGAAAGCTGTTTGCAACTATATGAAACAGGAACATATATTTATTCCGGAAGCTGTTTTTCCTATCAGCAAAAAGCGATTAATGATGCAATATTTACGTTGGCTACCTGCAAAACTTGGTCTTATCAACAAAACTGCTTTTCTATTTCAAATCAAAAAAATAAATCCCGATGACATTTTTTTGGTGTCTTATCCCAAATCAGGTAATACATGGTTGCGTTTTATACTGGCCTACTTAAAAAATGGCACCTCCACCACTATTAATTTTCACGAACTCGAGAACATTGTACCGGATGTATATGTTTCTAAAGAAATTATTGATAACCAATCGTCGGGTAGAATAATAAAAACTCACGATATTTTTTTTGAGGGGTATCCTCGTGTTATCTACATTTACCGTGATTACCGCGATGCTTTAATTTCCTATTATCATTTTGTGTTGGCCTACCAATTTTTTAGTGGCACCTTCTCGGAATTCATACGAAGCAACATCGTATTACGCCACGGCAGTTGGAAACAACACATTAAAGCCATGAAAATGTATCAAAAGCAAAATCACGATAAAATCCTTGTGCTTTCCTACGAATCTCTTTTAAACAATTTTAATGAAACAATTGAAGGCATCAATCGCTTTTGTGGTTTTAAAACTCCATTGAATATTGAGTTATTAAAAGAGAAGACCTCATTTACTGAATTGAAAAAAATAGAAAATGAGTTTGGCAGCCGATTTATGTCGAACACCAAACAAAATTTTGTACGTGAAGGTAAATCCGGAGGCTGGAAAGAATTTTACAGCAAGGAAGATTTGGAATTTCTGTATTCCGATAAAGAATTGATATCTTTAATGAATGAATTAGGGTATTCTATATAATGAATCTGTCATTTGTACATATTGTGAATGCTGTTTCAGAAAGTGAAAACAAATCACTTTTTGAATTACAAAATATCACTTTGGCTTCCATGCAAAAAGCCAAATCTTACAGCGGTTATTCAATTGAACAAGTCTTGTGCTATCACAAAGACTTTCCGGTGAAAAACGACGCATTTAAACAATATCCTCCACTCGAGAAAAGCATACAGGATATTGGCACTTTTAGTAATAAAAAGAAATTACCGCTTCTAAAGGATATCCTGAAGCTTGCGTACGACAATAGCCAGGCCGATTACATCATTTATTCAAATGCGGATATTGGTTTAATGTTACCTTTTTACAATGCGATTGGAAAATACATTGAACAAGATCATGATGCTATTGTGATAAACCGAAGAAGAATCAAAAGCACACTTAACAAACCTGAAGACTTAGACCTTATCTATACAGAAACAGGAAAAGAGCATTTGGGATTTGATATGTTTGTATTCAAACGTGATTTATTTCCGAAGTTTATTCTTAACAACACGTGCATTGGTATTCCATTTGTTGGAAATGATTTATTCTACAATTTATTCTGCTTTGCACAGAATCCAATTTTATTGACAAAACAACATCTCACTTTTCATATTGGTTTGGAATTAATAAAAGATTGGGGCGGTACAGATTTAAAAAATCACAATTACAGAGAATTCAGAAAAACAACAAAAGCCCTTTTGCCGCACATGCAAATCGCAAAATTTCCTGGTGCTGAATTGAGTTTTTTTAAGCGTCACATCAAGTGGCTTATGAATCCAACTCTTAGTTACCCTGAAATGTGTATCACCGATTTAAAGCAATTGGGAGCTAAGCGTCCTGATAAAAAATTATACGACCCCAATTACAAAAAGCAAAGCTATTACGAATGGCTTTTAAAGAAAGTGAATTTCGATTAAGCAAATTGCTTAACGTCTTTATCGCTGATTTCCTTACCGCCTAAAATCACTAAACGCTCAATTACGTTTCGAAACTCCCGGATATTTCCTGTCCAGTTGCGTTTTTGCATTTCCTTTATTGCTTCATTGGAAATCGACTTTACAGGCATGTTACCTTCCGTACAAATTTGATTTAAGAAATGTTTAGCCAAAAGAGGAATATCATCTAATCGTTCATTTAAAGACGGTACATGAATTGGTATTACATTTAAGCGATGGTATAAATCCTCTCTGAAATTTCCCTTTTCGATTTCGGATTTCAAATCCTTATTCGTTGCTGCCACTACTCGCACATTCACTTTAATCTCTTTATCGCCACCTACACGTGTAATTTTACTTTCCTGTAAAGCGCGTAATACTTTAGCTTGTGCCGATTGGCTCATATCTCCAATTTCATCTAAAAACAAAGTGCCGCCTTCAGCCATTTCAAATTTACCCTTACGTTGCGCGATGGCACTCGTAAATGATCCTTTCTCATGACCGAACAATTCGCTTTCAATTAATTCTGATGGAATAGCGGCGCAGTTTACCTCAACGAGTGGCCCGGCAGCACGATTGCTTTTCTCATGTAACCAGCGAGCCACTAATTCTTTCCCGCTACCATTACTACCGGTAATTAATACACGGGCCTCCGTTGGGGCCACTTTTTCGATTATATCCTTTATGTCCTTGATTGCTTTCGATTCGCCAATGATATCAAAAGTTTTACTGATTTTTTTCTTTAACTGTTTAGTCTCCGTAACAAGACTCGATTTATCCATCGCGTTTCTAACGGTCACCAGCAAACGGTTTAAGTCAATCGGCTTAGCTAAAAAATCGTAAGCCCCCTTTTTTACGGCTTCCACCGCGGTATCAATGGTTCCATGACCGCTCATAATAATTAAGGCACTGCTTACACCCGATTCAATGAGTTTATTTTGTAACTCCATGCCATCCAGTTTTGGCATTTTTATATCACTTAAAATAACATCGTAATTATTTTTCTGTGCCATGGAAAGTCCTTGCACACCATCTTCCGCTTCATCCACAGAATATTTTTCAAACTCCAGAATTTCCTTTATGCTTCTGCGAATGGCTTTCTCATCGTCTATTACTAAAACTTTAATCATAACTTATGTACTAAAAATTACTCCTTCTTTAAGAGAGTATGTTGAAACTCGTAATTGTTTTAAATTAAATTCACGGATTATGTAATTAACGAATAAACATGAAATAGCTATCATATCCACACGCATTTCTATTAGGCCTTTCACCTTTAAACGCTCCTGATAAGACATGCGGATAATTTTTTCTGATAGGGGAAAATATTTATCCAAGTCAATCAGATACTCGGTTTTATTTTCAGTAATGTTAGTGGTTTGATATTCGCCGGCCATCATTTCCACAATGCTATCAAAAGCCCCTGATGAGCCTACCAATTCATAAACACCATGTTCGCGAATGGATTGTTTAAGTGATCCGAGGGATTTATCAAAATGTCCATATAAGCTTTTTATCTCGGCTTCCGTTATCGGATCGGAGGGTTCGATGTATTCTAAGAGGCGTGCGGCACCCAGGAGATAACTTTCTTTCCAGATTAAATCCGAATTATTGCCAATAATAAATTCAGTGCTTCCTCCGCCAATATCCATGATCAATGAATTACGGTGATCCATTTTCACAGCTGCGCGGTTGCCAAAATAAATGAGTTCGGCTTCACGTAAACCATCAATCACTTCGATATCAATTCCGGTTTCGGCTTTAGCTTTTGCCACAAAATCCTTTCCGTTTGACGCGCTTCTGATAGCGGAAGTAGCAAGTGCCAGCACCTTTTTTACTTCATTTTTATCTATGATTTTACGGTATTCCCTTAAGGCATTAATACCCCTGTTAAAAGGTAGTTCAGAAATGAAGCCCTTGTTTATACTTCCTTCACCCAACTTCACCGGAATACGTGCCGATTCGAGCTTTTTATAGGTAAAATCGCCGTTTTTATCTACAATCAGAAGATTAAAGGTATTTGTTCCTAAATCGATAACCGCAATCCGCATACAGATCTAAATTTCTTTAAAAATAAGCTTCCTGGCACTTATTAACAAACCAATTAATTTTAAGCGGGGTATTGACTTTTATCAATTATTAAGCTATTTTTAATATTCTATAAACAAACACACAAACACTAAACACACACAAACATGAAAAAACAATTATTCTTTTGGGTAACCGTTTTTAGCTTCTGCTTTAGTCTTGGTTATTCTCAAAATGCCGTTCCGGGCTGTGTAGATGGAGAAATCTATTTAAAATACAAACCGGGAACAGTAGTAAAATACAAAACCCCTACAGATATCAATCCAATGGCTATGCCTGGGATGAAATCATTAGTTGGAAAATATGGTGTGACTGCGGCACAAAAGCCATTCTACCAGGCAATAGACAGTAAAGACTTACAATTAGTTTATAAAGTGGCTTTCTCAAATATTCATGACGTAGAAAATTTAATTAGTGATTTATCTTCACATCCGTCTATTGAGTACGCTGAGAAAGTTCCATTATGTGTAACTTCTTATACAACTAACGACCCACAAGGTCCGACCTACAGTGCTAATCAATGGTTTCTAAATACAATTGGTGCTCAAAACGCATGGAATGTATTTAACAGTACTTCTAACGGTACTTCAACTATTACGGTAGCTGTTGTGGATAATGCTATTGCAAGAACACACCCTGATTTAAGTGCAAATATTTGGGTAAATCCCGGAGAAATTGCAAGTAACAATATTGATGATGACGGCAATGGTTACGTAGATGACGTGAACGGTTATGATGTGGGTGATAACGATAACAGCGTTTTACCACCAAATACATCTTGGAGCCATGGAACTCACTGCTCTGGAATTGTTGGCGCAAGAAATGATAACTCGGTCGGGATTTCATCCATTGGACATAACGTAAAAATCATTCCTGTAAAGGCAACTGCGAACTCAGCGGGGTCTAATGCCGTTACTAACGGATACGGAGGAATCGTTTATGCCGCTCGTTGTAATGCTAAAGTAATTTCATTATCGTGGGGCGGTACTGTTTCATCTATCACTGATCAATCTGTAATTAATTATGCTTGGGGAAGAGGTTGTGTTATTATCGCAGCTGCTGCTAACGATGGAAACAACGTTTTACATTATCCTGCTGCATACAACAATGTTTATGCTGTTGCCAACACAACACAAACTGATACCAAGAACTCTTCTTCCTGCTATGGAACATGGGTAGATATTTCTGCACCAGGTACAACTATTTACAGTACAATTCCAAATACCGGATATGGTAACTTAACCGGAACTTCTATGGCTTGTCCTTTAGTGGCAGGTTTAGCAGGTTTAATGTTATCGAAAAATGCATACATGACACCAACTCAGGTGTTGAATTGTATTTCTTCAACAGCAGCGAATATTTATACCATCGCAGCTAACTCTACTTACGCACCAAACCAATTAGGTGCAGGACGTATTCAAGCGTATCAAGCCATGTTATGCGCCTCTGTAACACCCGGAAGTGCACCAACCGCTGATTTTTATTCAGATATTCAAAGTACTTGTCCTGGTCAACCAATTAAATTCTTTGATGTTTCTACATTATATCCAACCAGCTGGAGCTGGACTTTCCAAGGCGGAACACCTGCCACCTCAACTGTAAAAAACCCAACCGTTACTTATGCAGCAGCAGGAACATATTCTGTTGGTTTAACGGTTAACAATCCATTTGGTGCAGGTTCAGTAACTAAAATTGCTTACATCACAATTACTAACCCTGGTTCTTTACCATTAGTGGAAGGATTCCAGGGAGCTGCATGGCCTCCTGCAGGATGGGTAAATGATAATAAATTCCAAGATTCAGTAAAATGGGAAAGAGCAACCAATGCCGGTGGTTTTGGTACCAGCAGTGCCTCTGCTTTATTTGACAATTATTATCATGATGCCAGCGGAATTCGTGACGGTTTGATGGCTCCGAAATTAAATTTCGGTACTGTTTCAAACGCGCGTTTACGTTTTGATGTGGCCTACTCTCGTTATGATGCAACATATAGCGATACTTTAGAAGTAAAAATTTCTACAAACTGCGGTAACACGTGGACTAGTGTATATATGAAAGGTGGTACAGCTTTATCTACTGCACCTGATTATACAGTTGACTTATGGGTACCAACCTCAACACAATGGAGAAGAGATTCAATTGACATCTCCACAGTAGTTGCCGGACAAGGTAATGTACTAATTGATTTTGTTAATCACGGTCATTACGGACAAGGTATTTATTTAGATAATGTTAATTTAGCTTATACGGTTTCTGCCGTTCCTCCAATTGCTAACTACAATTATCCAAGCAGTATTTGTACAGGAGCTGCTATTACCTTCACAGATGTAAGTACGAATGCTCCTACATCGTGGAGTTGGAATATGCCTGGAGCATCCGTTTCTACTTCTACACTTCAAAACCCAACTGTTTCATATAACACGGCCGGGGTTTATAACGTAACATTAACAGCAACGAATGCAAGTGGAAGTAATAACAGTGTAAAAACATTTACTGTTTACACTACACCTACTGTTACAACCGGTGGAACGAGCGCTTTATGTACTGGTAATTCGGGTACAATCACAGCAAGTGGAGCAACATCTTACACCTGGCAGCCGGGTGGTTTAACCGGTGCCTCAGTTGTTGTAACTCCAACTGCAAACATTACTTATACAGTAACCGGAGTAAACGGAACGTGTGCCGGAAACAACACAAAAGTGATTACAGTAACACCAACGCCAACTGTATCAGTAAATACATCTTCAATTTGTAGCGGACAAACAGCGACTTTAACTGCCAGTGGCGCGACCACCTACAGCTGGAACACCGGAGCTACAACAAATGTTATTAATCCGAGTCCAACTTCAACAACTATCTATACAGTAACAGGAACTTCAAGCGGATGTTCTCAAACACGTACTACCAGTGTAACGGTTAACACCACTCCTACTGTTGCTGTGAATACAGCGACTATTTGTTCAGGTAACTCAGTTAACTTAACCGCCAGCGGTGCTACCACCTATTCATGGAATACCGGTGCAACGACTTCATCTATCAGTGTTACACCTGCAACTACAACTAACTATACAGTAACGGGTGCAAACGGAACTTGTGTAAACACAAGAACAACTACTGTAATTGTAAACATCACTCCAACAGTAGCGGTTAACAATCCTACTATTTGTATTGGTAACACAACTACCTTAACAGCTAGTGGTGCTACCACTTACAGTTGGAATACAGGTGCTACAACGAACAGCATTGTAGTTACACCTGCAAGCACTACAGTATACACCATCACCGGAACTAATACAGGTGGTTGTACCAATGTTAGAACGTCTACCGTTACAGTTGCACCAGCACCTACCGTGGCAGTTAATGCCGCCACCATTTGTGCAGGAAGCTCTGTAAACTTAATAGCAACCGGTGCAGCTTCTTATACATGGAATACAGGGGCAACTACTTCATCCATTGCCGTATCTCCAACCGTTAACACAACATATACTGTTACCGGAGCTAATGGAACTTGTGTAAATACAAGAACTACTTCTGTTAACGTAAATGCTTTACCAAGTGTTTCACTTGCCGCATCATCAAGCACGGCATGTACTGCTTCTACAGGTGGTATTAATGTAACGTTAACTGGTTCTCCTTCCGGTGGTGTATTTTCAGGAGCCGGTGTTAGCGGCGGTACATTTACTGTTCAACCAACCGCAGGAACATACACAGCAACGTATACTTATACTAATTCAACAACAGGCTGTTCTAACAGTGCCGCTACAAACATTATAGTTAGCGTTTGTACTGGTGTTGGAGAGGTTAACTTATTAGATGGTAATATTAATTTATTCCCTAACCCAAATGCCGGTATCTTCACTATTCAAGCTAATATGGAGCATGCTTTTGATGTAACTATTTACAACAACATCGGACAATTAGTTTATAGTAAAAACGCATTGAAAGGTGCTAATGAAATTAACTTAAGCGAATTTGGCCGCGGTATTTACAACGTAGTAATTAAGATGGATACCGATTACAAAACTATAAAGGTGATTATTGAATAATAATTGCCCATCCCCGAAAGAAGCCCTCGCAGAAATGCGGGGGCTTTTTGTTATCACTCAGTTGAAAGTCATTTTTTTTAACATTCATAAGATTTCAATTTTACACCAATAACAACTTGTTTTTAAAGGGTTTTTATTCTAAATTGCATTAACGTATAATCAAAAATTCATGAGAAAAACTATTCTAACTATTGCAGCATTAGGTACACTAATGTTCGGCAAAGCACAGGAAGGACAATACAAACTATTATTATCCTCCGGATTAGTTGAACCTGTTGCAAACTTTGAGCAGGTTAAATCAATCACACCCGATAAAAACGAAGTATTTAATGGAAATTACTTTCGTTACATCCAGTTCAACACTTTACCAACCGATGAACAAAGATTACAGTTGGAAAACAAGGGTATTAAATTATTGATGTACCTGCCAACCAATACATATATGGCGGCAATCAAGGAAAACACTTCCCTGCAAACTTTAGCCGGATATAACATTCGTGGTATTTATACAATTAAAGCTGAATACAAATTATTAAAAGAACTGAGTGTTGCCATTAAGGAGAATAATTATCCAGGATACGCAGTGAAAGGAAATAAAATAGGAATTGGAATAACTGCTTATCAAAACATTTCATTCGATGATTTTAAACAACAATTGATTAGTCACGGTTATGAAATTACTTTTGAAAACGAGCCAACAAATTGGTTAGTGACCTGGGTGAATAAAAACGAACTCTTGAATTTTATCAACCAACCTTTTATCTGTTCGGCAGAATTAGTGGATGATGAACCAACAAAAGAAAACAACGTTGGACGCACCTCGCATAGAAGCAATGCCATCTCTACCTCCTATTCTGGCGGAAGAAAATACAATGGAAACGGCGTTAGTGTTATGTTACAGGACGACGGAATCATTGGTCCGCACATTGATTATCAAGGACGCATTGGTGCTCATTTCATGACCAGTAACTCCGGTAATCATGGTGACCACTGTGCGGGAATTTTAATGGGTGCCGGAAACAAAGATCCGCTTGCACGAGGCATGGCATGGGGATCTACTATTTATAATTACTTAGTATCATCATCCTATCAAGGATTTGACAGCATCAGTTCGCATTACGGAAAATATGGTATTCGAATTATATCCACATCTTATGGTGATGGCTGTAATGCAGGATATACAACAAGAGCTCAGCAATTAGACATACAAAACTTAACTATGCCTCAATTAATCCATGTTTTCTCGTGTGGAAATAGCGGAACTTCCAATTGTGGTTATGGTGCCGGCGCCGGTTGGGGAAATGTAACCGGAGGTCATAAACATTCAAAGAACTCTATTGCCGTGGCAAATTTAGATTATCTGGATGTTCGAAATAGCTCTTCAAGCCGCGGGCCTGCACATGATGGCCGATTAAAACCTGAAGTGAGTGCAGTTGGAACAAACGTATACTCAACAATAGATCCTCACAATTACGCAACTTTCTCCGGAACGTCAATGGCGTGTCCGGGTATAGCTGGTGTTTTTGCGCAATTATACGAAGCCTACAGAGCACTCAATAGCAGTATAACACCGCCAAGCGCGCTGATTAAGGCAATTGTAATGAATACCGCGGATGACATTGGAAATGCCGGACCGGATTTTAGTCATGGTTACGGACGTGTTAACGCCTTAAATGCAGTAAAAGCCATTGAGAACGTTGCTTATACAAGTGGAACTGTAAGTACAGGAGCTACAAATATTCATAATATTACTGTACCGGCTGGTGTACGTCAAATGAAAGTTCTCACATATTGGCACGATTATCAGGCAGCTGTTAGTGCTTCAGTTGCTCTCGTAAACAATTTAAACACATTCATAACAACACCAAGTTCAGCTACCGTAAATCCTTTGGTTTTGAACTTTACACCGAATGCAACTACATTAAATTTACCGGCTACGCCTGGAGTTGATAACCGTAATAACCACGAACAAGTTGTAATTAA
The DNA here is from genome assembly GCA_016787445.1 of Bacteroidia bacterium. Taxonomy (GTDB): domain Bacteria; phylum Bacteroidota; class Bacteroidia; order B-17B0; family Aurantibacillaceae; genus JAHEYG01. The sequence continues at coordinate 82,544 of JAEUTQ010000012.1, read as the reverse complement.
TAGTCCGGCAGCAGGCAATTATGCTTTAAGTGTAAATGGAGCCTCTGTGCCAATGGGACCTCAGGGTTATTATGTAACCTGGATATTCTATATGGATGGTTATACTTTAACTTATCCAATGGGCGGAGAAGGATTTGTTCCGGGTCAAACTGAAACGATCCGTTGGGATGCTTTTGAAACAACAGGTAATCAAACATTGGAATACTCTACTAACGGCGGAAGTACCTGGACTACTATCAGTACTACCATTCCCGGAGCACAACGCTATTTTAACTGGACAGTTCCAAATGTTTTATCAGGCCAATGCCGCGTAAGAATTAGCCGCGGAGCTTATAATGATGCTAGCGATGCTAATTTCTCTATCATTCCGCTACCATCTAATTTACAGATTTCATGGGCATGTACAGATTCTCTCAGATTAACTTGGACTGCCGCAGCAGGTGCTACCTCCTATGATATTTTTAAATTAGGCACAACCTATATGGACTCCATAGGAACATCATCAACTACCTCCTATGTAGTTCCTAGCGCCTTTAGTACACAAACATATTGGTTCAGTGTACGTGCACGCGGACCGTTAGGAGCTGTTGGAAGAAGAATGATAGCAATCCAAAAAACTCCGGGAACATTTAGTTGTCCGATTGTACCGAGCGCACCTGTTGCCAACTATAATCACCCTGTCAGCATTTGTTCGGGAGCATCCATAACATTTACCGATGTATCTACTAACGCTCCGACTTCCTGGAGCTGGAACATGCCGGGTGCATCAGTACCAACATCAACTTTGCAAAGTCCAACAGTTACTTATGCGATGGCAGGAGTTTATTCCGCAACCTTAAGTGCCACTAATGCGATTGGAACAAGCACTGTTGTTAAATCATTTACTGTTTCTGCATCCCCTACTGTTACTACTGCAGGAACGAATACCTTATGCTCCGGCACTTCAGGAACTATTACAGCAAGTGGTGCTACAACGTATACTTGGCAGCCTGGTAATTTAACCGGCTCATCAGTTGTGGTTACTCCGGCAGCTAATACTACTTACACAGTAACTGGTGTAAACGGAACCTGTGCAGGAAACAACACCAAAGTTGTTACTGTAACTCCAACTCCAACGGTTGTCGTAAATACCGCATCTATTTGTACAGGACAAACAGCAACCTTAACGGCTAGCGGCGCTACAACCTACAGTTGGAATACCGGAGCTACAACTAGTGTTATTAATCCTAGTCCTGCTTCAACAACAGTTTATACTGTTACCGGTACAACAAGCGGATGTTCTCAAACACGTACAACCAGTATAACGGTTAACACCACTCCTACTGTAGCGGTTAATACAGCTACAACTTGCGCCGGAACTTCAGTTAATTTAACTGCCAGTGGTGCTACAACTTATTCTTGGAATACAGGAGCTACTACTTCGGCTATCAGTGTAACACCTGCAACCACAACTAACTATACAGTAACTGGCGCAAATGGAACGTGCGTAAATACAAGAACCACTACTGTTATTGTGAACGCTCTTCCAAGCGTGTCATTAGCAGCTTCATCGAGCACCGCTTGTACAGCATCTACAGGTGGTATTAACGTTACTTTAACCGGTTCTCCTGCGGGTGGTACATTCTCAGGTACAGGTGTTAGCGGCGGTACATTTACTGCACAGCCTACTGCAGGAACATATACTGCAACTTACTCTTATACCAACTCAACAACCGGCTGTTCTAATACAGCTGCAACCAGCATCATTGTCAGCGTTTGTACCGGAGTTGGCGAAGTGAGTTTATTAGACGGTAACATTAATTTATTCCCTAACCCTAATGATGGTATATTTACTTTGCAAGTCAATATTGAAAAGACTTTTGATGTAACTATTTACAATAATATCGGACAATTGGTATACAATAAATCTGCATTAAAAGGCGCTAATAAAATTAACCTTAGCGAATTTGGCCGCGGTATTTACAATGTAGTAATTAAAGCTGATAGCGATTACAAAACCATAAAGGTGATTATCGAATAATAATTGCCCATCCCCGAAAAACGCCCTCGCAGAATTGCGGGGGCGTTTTGTTTATACATATAGACTTAAATTATTCATCTTATTTCAGTCTGCCTTATCAATAATATGATAGTAAATGATTGTGGTAATTATTTATAATAGCCGGCATCTATATTACCATCACATACATCCATCAGGAATTACATTTTATACTCATAATAAAACTCAATTTTAGTTATCTCCAAAACCCAAATTTTCAGTTCAGTCATCGTACGTGCCGGATAATGCTTGTCGTTTTTGAGAAGCACATGTCCGAAGTTGATGGTTTTACCACGCACCAACTCCAGAAATTTCTTTAGCTTTTCTCCATCAAACTTTTTTACCTCATAACTGTAAAATAACATTAAACGTTTGTTAACCAAGGAAACCAACAACACCTCCGGATGTGGTTCAATAATCAATTTGTAATCTTGTCCGCCAAACTCATTCACCCAATATTGATTGATGTACGAAGCTTTATATTCTGATTGAAATAAAATACCAATATACGGTCGTTTATTCTTTGGTAATTTCAACACCAACTCCAAATCCTCATTAATATCTTTCATACATTAAAAGTAGATACGGAAAAAAGCGTTGATTGCTATGAATTATAGCATCCCTCGTTCTGCATAATTACTATATTTGATATTAAGGATTTAAAAATCTAAACATGTGCTTTACGGTTGCAAACAAAAAAGAAATCAGAATTCTTCAGGAAAGGTACAGCAATAAGAAACTTGATAAAGTCAGATTAGATAAACGCTTAGCAGCTAACTATATCAGTGGTTTTGCTTATCCAATTATGGCAATAATTAAATCGGAACAACCCGATACCATATCTTTTGCTAATTGGGGATTAGTTCCTGGCTTTATTAAAAATGAAGAAAAAGCCAAAGATTACGCAAGTTATACCTTGAATGCCAAAGCCGAAACTATATTCGAAAAAATAAGTTTTAAAAATGTAATTCAAAGCAAGCGATGCTTAATTCCGATAACCGGATTTTTTGAATGGCGAGATTTAAACAAAACTAAATACCCCTACTTCATTCATTTAAGAGATGACGAAATATTTAGTTTGGGTGGAGTTTATGACGAATGGGTGAATGAAGCTACCGGTGAAATTAGCACCACATTTTCTATTATCACCACAGAGGCAAATCCTTTAATGGAAAAAATCCACAACATAAAAAAACGGATGCCATTAATTTTTACAAGGCACGAAGAAGAACACTGGATTGAATCTTCATTGCAGAAAAATAATATCGATGCCATGATGAAACCACTCGATGAATCACTCATGGTAGCTCATACCATTAAAAAAATAAACACGAAAACTATTGATGTGTTTTCAGATGAGATCTTAAAAGAAGTTGAGTATCCGGAATTGGCTCTCTTGGATTAATTAAATCAAAACGGATCTACATCCACTTGCACCCAGAATTTTTCGTTACGATAATACAAATGCAGATTATTGATTTCATTATGCAGCATTTGACGAATTTGGTTTGGCGGACTAGCTTTATCTACTTTTAAAATGATTCGCTTATAGTAATTGTTCTTTATTTTACTCACCAATGGAAATTGCGGTCCTAACAAATCTTTTCCAAAAAAACTTTTTAATCGCTTAGCCAATTCGGTGCTGATGTTATTGACAAGATTCACATCCTTACTTACCACATTTAATTCAATTAAACGACTGAATGGAGGATAATGGTAATTTTTCCTTTCCATCAATTGGTTATTATAAAACAGGCGCATATCGCCGTTCAATACATATTGCAACACCGGGTGTGTTGGCTGAATGGTTTGAATATAAACCTTTCCATGCTTATGCTTACGCCCTGCCCTGCCACTTACCTGGGTAATTAACTGATACGCTCTTTCGTGAGAACGGAAATCCGGAAAACTCAATAAGCTATCGGCATTTAAAATCCCAACCACACTTACATGATCAAAATCGAGGCCTTTGGTTACCATTTGCGTACCAATTAAAATATCGATGTGCCGTTCTTCAAAATCATCAATGATTTGCTTGTAGGCATGTTTGCTTCGCGTCGTATCCAAATCCATCCGTCCCACTTTAGCCTCCGGAAACATTATCTCAATATCTTCCTCTATTTTTTCGGTACCATACCCTTTATATCGCAAATCGTTATGTCCGCATGCACCGCAAGAAGATGGAGGGGCAATGGTGTATCCGCAATAATGGCACATGAGTTTATTAGAGTGCTTGTGATAAATTAAAGCGACATCACATTGGGTACAATGCGGCACCCAGCCACAAGCGGTACATTCTGTATAAGGGGCAAAACCCCGACGATTCTGAAATAAAATAATTTGTTCTTTGTTATGTAAAGCTTGTTTGATGGCAGCATGCAATGGCGGCGTTAGAATAGATTTCTTTTGATGCTCATACTCCATCTGTTTGATATCACAAATAATGGTATCGTTAGCCACATTATGATGAAAGCGCTCTGCCAACTCTATAAAACCATATTTACCGGTTAAAGCATTTTGATACGATTCCATGGAAGGCGTTGCTGAGCCTAACAACACTTTACAATTATGCAGCGTGGCTAAATAGATGGCGGTATCGCGCGCATGGTAACGTGGTGACGGATCCTGTTGTTTAAAAGAGTAATCGTGTTCTTCATCAATAATTATCAATCCTAAATTTCTAAAGGGTAAAAACAATGCCGAACGCGCTCCCATTACAACACTGTAGTGCTGATTTTCATTCTCAGGACTATTTAAAACTGCATTCCATATTTCAACACGCTCGTTCTCGCTGAATTTACTGTGATACACGCCTACCTTATCACCGAAATAAGCCCGCATACGTGTTATAAGTTGCGTTGTTAATGCTATTTCGGGTAATAAGTACAACACCTGTTTACCGCCTGCGATGGTTTCTTCAATAAGCTTGGCGTAAATTTCTGTTTTACCGCTTCCGGTGACGCCATGTAATAAACTTACCTGATGCTGATCAAAACTCTCCTTAACTTTATTTAATGCTAATTGTTGTCCTGCACTTAGTTCCTTTTTATAGGTTTCTGAATGATGGTGCATTAAGCGTCCAACTTCAAATTGCTGCTCCTCTAAAATTTCTTTTTTAATGAGTGCATTCACCGGACTGTTATCGAACCTTGCCAGTAAATCTGCTTTTTTTACCCATTCGTTGTTTTTTACCTCATCCGTTTTTGAGAGATGTAAAAACAATAATAAAACCTCAGCTTGTTTGAATGCCTTTTTTTCCAATGAATTTAAAAGATCCCTGAGTTTATTTTCGTCTTTATAGGTTTCATTAAGCTTTACAAAGCTTAATAACTTAGGTTTGTATTTATCTTTTACTTCTTCATACACCAAAACAACTCCCTTTTTAATTAAACTATTAATTAATCCGTGTGGTGTTTTGACTTTAAGAATAGAAGCCACGTCATCGAAGCTCAATGTTTCTTTGGCTAACAAGGCATCTATTACGGAATGTTCCCGCTCATTAAAGAAATCGTGTTCGCATTCTTCGAGATTAAAATCGGGGTTTAGCTGAATATTAGAAACACTGCTCAATTTCAAAGAAGAAGGTAAAGCAGCATTCATTACTTCACCGGGCCCACACATGTAATAGAAGCTCATCCAATCCCACATCTTCAATTGCTTTTCGGTAACAATGGGCTTTTCATCAATGACTGAATCAATGTATTTAGCCGTATAAGCAGTGGGAGCCTGAGAATGTACGTTATGAATAATAGCTGAATAAAATTTTGATTTACCAAATTGCACAAGCGCACGCTTACCTATTCGCACCTCATCATTAAACTCCTGAGGCACGCGATAGGTGTACTTTTGGGGTAAAGCCAAAGGCACAATCACATCCACAAACAAATCGGTACGTGCTGCCATTTACTTTTTAAATATTAAAATTAAACGCTCGGATGTATCTGCGTCAAAAGAATTTAAATGATAATCCCCAAAAACATTCTGCAAACTCAGTCCGGCTTTTACGGCCATATCGGTGAAGTTTTCCTTGTTCAACAGTGCCACTTTCTCCTCAAAAAAGTAAGTTTCGCCTTTATCGTCAAACTCAATTCGCTTGACTATTTTTCCATCTTCTACTTTTTTAAAGATTTCGAAACGGATTCCTTCAATCGTTTTAATTTCATGAGGAATCAAACAATCTGTTACTTTTTTGCAATTAAAGAAATCAAGAACAAAGCATCCATCCGGTTTTAAAGCCTGTGCAACATTTTGAAAAACTTTGTATGTATCTTGGGATCTATCGAAATAACCGATACTGGTAAAAAGATTAAATACAAAATCGAAATAATTAATCCGGAAAGGTGTACGCATATCGTGCACAAAAAACTCAAGTCTTTCATTCGCCGATTTTAAAGCTTCTTCAATACTGTTTTCGGCCAAATCGGTACCAATAACCTGAATACCCTTTGAATTAAGGTAAACCGAATGCCTACCTTTTCCGCAGGCCAAATCCCAAACTTTGTGAGTTGAATTTATGTGAAGATTTTCAATGAGCTGACTAATAAATGCGGCGGCTTCTTTATCATCTCTATTTTTATATAAAACATGATAATACGGAGAGTTAAACCAGTCTTTATACCAAATCCTTTCGCCCATAGTACTCAAAGTTAGCAATACCCCAGCGAAAATAAAACCATTGTTAGTAACAAGAAGTGGCTACAGCTCACTGCCTTTCGTAAAACAAAACACCCCGGCTAAACCGGGGTGCTTATTTATTGAACAATTCGTGCTTTTACGTATTGGTATTTTTCGAAGACCTGTCGGCGTTCAATATGGTCGTTATGCCATGCCGGTCCGCCAACTGAAGAATGTAGTGTGAACTTTAAACGCTTAACATTTCCACCACGAGCTTCTACAGCCTCAATGATTTTCTCTTTTGTTCTTGCAGCTCTGCTAGCGGCAAGTTCTTTATTGTTTTTAAATGAAATCATGGTAGGTACTTTCGAAGCACTTGCTTCAATAGCAACAGTCACCGTTTTCTTTTTCGATACCATTACTAATTTATTAATAAAGCCATCCCATACCTCTTGTGCAGAATCCAGTTTATTTTTATTGTAAGTGAAGTAGTATTCGTATTTATTTACAGTAAATGGCTTTGTAGCTACTGGAGCTCCTTCTAAGAATAAGGTTTTCTTGTAAACTTTATTAGCTTTAGTGTTATTGGTTGTAAATAAACTTTTCTCAGAAGTAGCATCGCCTGATTTAGCGGTTAAATTGTAATTCACATCTGTTTCTAAAGCAATTCCGGTTAATTCACCTTTCTCGTTGGTTGTACCTTCATACTTACTGTTATCGTTACCAACTAAAATAATATTAGCGTTTGCAACAGGCGTTTTGTCGCTTTCACTTTTATAAACTACTACATCTAAACTAAGTGCGTAAGCAGATGTTTTTGTTTTGCCGTCGAGGTATAAAATCTGAGATACTGTTTTGTTCCCTTTGATGCCTTTAGTACTTACGGTAGCTTCCGTTTTCTTTCCGCCGAATTCTGTTACAATCGTATAATTATTATCCGGTTGTAAAATGATTCCATCTTTCTTTCCTTTATCATTGGTTGTGTAAGTCTGCGTTTTGCCATCCTTATCCTTCACAGTAATAGTTGCTCCTTCTACACCTTTTTTCTCTTTCGCATTATTCAATACAATTGTATTTAATAAAATACCCTTATCGCGAACTTTAATTTTACCAAGTAATTTAACCGGTTCAAGATTTACTTCACGTTTGATCTCTTGATAAGTTAATTCGTTGGTTACATAAATATCTTCGTTATAAAACTCTTCTCCTTTTGGTGCTTGATATGAGAAGTTATATTCCTTACCGGGCGGCAAAATAACCGCGAAAGTACCATTTGCCATTTTTGGTTTATAGGTTCCGATATTTTCACCGGTTAATTTATCCGTTACCACAATAACTAAATCTTCAGGTAAAGTTTCGCCTTCAGCAGGCACAATTTGTCCTTTAAATAAAGCTAATTGTTTTTCACCTACACCTTGAATAGATATCATGTAAATATCTTTTTCACCATATCCTCCATCTTTTGCGGATGAGAAATACGCGCGACGTCCATCCGGTGATGTAGTATAAAATACGTCATCGTCTGGTGTATTAATCGGATGTCCTAAATTAAATGATTCCGAAAATTTTCCGTTCTCGTCAACTAAACAAAACATTAAATCAAATCCACCCATTGATTTATGACCTTTGGATGCGAAGAAAAAAGTTTTACCATCAGGGTGCATAAATGGAGAATCCTCATCATATTCTGTATTGATGCTTGCTCCTAAGTTTAAAGCTTTACTCCATTTACCATTCGGCAATTTCACACAACGATAAATATCGCGTCCACCAAATCCGCCCGGACGATCAGAAGTAAAGTATAATACCGATCCATCTACATTAAGACACGCATGCGGTTCCCAATTTTTAGTATTAATATCAGATCCGAAATCTTGCAATCCACCCCAGGTTTTTCCATCCCACTGTGAGTAATAAATATTTCCATTACCACCATCATCTTTAAACACAATTAAAGTTTGACCATCAGCACTCAAGGCTACAGAAGCTTCATGACCGTTGGTGTTTACATAATCGCTTAAAGGTTTTGGGGAACTCCATTTACCGTTATCATCTTTATACGATACAACTAAATCTTCGAAGAATTGTCCATCAGGTGTTTTTTCTTGTCCGGTACTATTTGGGCGACGTGTTGTATAAATAATTGTTCTTTCATCCGCACTTAATACAGGTGAAAAATCAGGATATTCGCCATTAATGCTGTCACCCAAATTTGTAATTTGTACGTTAATAGGTGTTGCAATTTGTTCCTTAGCGTAATTAGCCTGACGTTTATAATATTCGATTTCCTTTTTCCATTGTTTATCACCCTCAACATATTTTTCAAATTTTGCATAATTTGCTATTGCTTCATCGAATTTATAATTGATATGTAAAGCTTGTGCGTAATAGAAATAAGCTAAAGGAGGAGCGCTTTTTTCTGTAGGATCATCCATTCGGTAATTCTTAGCCACATTAGCAACCGCTTTTACTAATTTCGCTTCCGCATCCGCTTTTTTAGTTGGTGATTTTAAATAACACACCCCAACATTATAATTAATATTCGCTGAAGACGAATCTAACTCATAAGCGGATAAATAATTTTTCAATGCCAGTCCGTAGTTTTCTTCCAGCATTAAATAATTACCTTCTTTAAAATATTGAGCGTAGGTTCCATTTGCAATTTGTGCCTGTGCAAAATTTGCGACAAGGAACAGAATAAGCCCTAGAAGTTTCTTCATTTTTTACCTTTTTAAGAGAGCAAAATTATTCAAATAATAGACAAAAACTAGCTTTTTGCCGTTGAACCTGAGAATAATACAAACAAAAGCCCGTTAATAAACGGGCTTTATCTATTTAGTAAGATTTTGCTTTAGATTGAGCGAGTGGTATCCCAAGTCTCAAGGTAATCAGCTACTTTACGTAAGAAGCTTCCGCCTAAAGAACCGTCTACCACGCGGTGATCGTAAGAAAGTGATAAGAACATAAAGTGACGAACACCAATCATATCACCTTGAGGCGTTTCAATAACTGCCGGTTTCTTTTTAATTGTTCCAACGGCCATAATAGCCACCTGAGGTTGAAGAATAATTGGAGTTCCCATTACGTTACCGAAGTTTCCTACATTGGTTAAAGTAAAAGTACCGCCTTGAATTTCGTCGGGTTGTAATTTATTGGCGCGAGCACGTGTTGCTAAATCGTTCACCGCTTTGGTAATGCCGATTAAATTTTTCTCATCCGCATTTTTAATAACAGGCACAATTAAGTTACCGGTTGGTAAAGCAGCTGCCATACCAATATTAATATTCTTACGCTTAATGATTTTGGTTCCGGTTTGATCAACGGATACGTTAATCATTGGGAAGTCTTTAATAGCTTTAGCTACAGCCTCAATAAATAACGGAGTGAACGTTAACTTTTCGCCTTCACGCTTTTCAAATTCTTTCTTCGCTTTATCTCTCCATAATACCAAATTTGTTACATCCGCTTCTACATATGAAGTTACGTGTGGAGAAACATGCTTACTAATTACCATGTTATCGGCAATTATTTTACGCATGCGATCCATTTCGATGATCTCATCACCGGCGCCTACTGAAACAGCAGGACGATTAACAATAATAGCGTTATCACCAACTGAAACTGATTTTGAAGTTTCGCTGGTAGTAGTGGTAGTAGTAGCAGTTTTTTGAGCCGGAGCAGCTTGCTTGTTACGGTTAGGTAAATAAGCTAAAATATCTGCTTTAGTTACTCTTCCGTCTTGTCCTGTTCCTTTAATGTTATCTAATTCTTCCAATGAAATTCCTTCTTCCTTAGCGATATTTTTCACTAATGGAGAATAAAATTTATCCGATTTACTGAAATCAACATTAGCGGAAGCAACAGTTGCCGTTGCGCTCTTTGTTTCAATCACAGCAGCGGTTTTTGTCTCAGCAACAGGAGCTGTTGAAGTAGTTGAAGTTCCGGCTGCAGCATCAGAAGAAATATGAGCAATTACAGCCCCTACTTGAACTACATCACCTTCTTTAAATAATTTTTTAACCAATACACCTTCAAATGGCGAAGGAATTTCACTGTCCACTTTATCGGTAGCGATTTCTAAAACTGTTTCGTCAGTTTTAATTTTATCACCTTCGTTTTTTGTCCATTTAATAATCGTCGCTTCTGCAACACTCTCACCCATCTTGGGCATAATTAAATCAAACTGAGCCATTTTGTATTGTTATAAGAGACGCAAAAATAACTTATATCTGCTTTTATGCAAAGTTATTTACCAATAAATAATTAGATTTTAACCCCAATAATGAGGATATCGTCGACTTGTTCGAGCGGACCGCGCCATGACTCGATGGTGTTATCAAGATATTTCTTCTGTTCTGCCGGAGGCATAGAACTGATTTCCAGAAGTAAATTACGGAATGTTCCGGCCATGAATTTCTTTCCTTTTGGCCCACCAAACTGATCGGCATATCCATCGGAAAAGATATAAACCACATCGCCTTTTTGAAGCTGAACTGTATTATTAGTAAACTTTCTAGGCTCACCTATAAAAGCGCCAACAGGGAATTTATCGGCTTTATGCTGAATGAGCTGTCCGTCGCGTATGATATAAAGTGGATTAAACGCAGCCGCAAATTGCAATTCCATTTTTTTATAATTGATGGAGCACAAGGTCATATCCATACCATCTTTCGCATCCTTTTCTCCTTGTCCAACATGTAAGGTACTCGCAACCCCTTCATTCAATTTATCCATTATTTGTGAAGGAGAAGTTAAAGAAGGATTATTAAAAGCATCCTTTAATAAGTTAGAACCTACCAAACTCATAAATGCACCCGGCACACCATGACCTGTACAATCAACAGCCGCAAAATATACATCATCGTTCTTGGTATCCATCCAGTAAAAATCACCGGAAACGATATCCTTTGGCTTATATAGCACAAAAGAATTTGGTAAATGCTTTTGAATTAATTTATCAGGTGGTAAAATAGCTTCCTGGATACGTTTTGCGTAATGAATACTATCGGTTACCTGCTTATAAAGACTTTCCAACTCCTGATTTTTGTTCTCAATTTCTTCCTTCTGACGAACAACTTCCTCAGTACGTTCAATCACTTTTTGCTCGAGTGAACGCTCGTTTTCCGCTAAGTCATCACGCATTTTCACAAGCGCTTGCCCTAAACTGTCGTATTCACTTAGAGGTTTGTAATAAGCATCAAAATTACCGGCACCCGTTTGTTTAGCGAATTCGGTGGTACGTTCCATCGACTCAATGAGATTATTAAGAGCAGTTCCCATTTCACCGATTTCATCCGTACGGTATTCGATACGCTCTTTTGGTAAAATACCGAGACCCATGGATAAGAGCATTTTCTTCAGTTGCTGTACTGGTTTTACGATTGAACGAACGGTAAATAATGCTACTAAAATTCCACCAAACACTAATGCAAAACCAATGTACTTTACAAAGCGTTCTAAGAAGTTAAATGAAGAGAACATTTGGTCAGCGGTATCCTCTGCTCCTTTTTGTTTCTCTTCGATAAGCTTATTTAATTTATCATACAGTATTAATAAATCCTTTTCGGCTGCATCTAAAGCATCTTGCGCAATAAAATATATGGATGCGTCTTCGTAAGCTTCCAATGAATTTAGGGGCGCCATAATATCTTGTTGATAGGTAAAAAACAAAGCTTCTGTTTTGTCTTTTATTTCACTCCAAGATCTTATTTCATCCTTATTCCACGTTTTTGAAAACTCACGAATAGTGGCCTTTTTATTGGAGTAATCATGCGTTATTAATCGCTTTAACTCTTCACGACCTTCATCGTTTACATTTTTACTATAGTACCATTTGGATATTAACGTTTGTGAACGCTGCAACATAAAGTTGAATTCCTTCAATGCAGCAACAGACGGAGCCACTTGTCCAACTACCGTTTCGGTTTTAGTCTTACTTTCAGTTAATGTAAAAAGAGTGAGCAGAAAGGCAACAACCGTTAATGCAATTAACGTACCGAAGCCAGTGCCTATTTTTCTACCGATTGTAAACTTAAATGCCATACACCAATGCCCTACTACTTATCGCTTCCGCCGCGTGCGTCCAATAATTTTTTATTAAACTCTTCTTTCTTCGCGTCATCGTTTAAGGCCTGATAGATCTGACGAAGACTTTCTAATGCTTTTACGTTTTTAGGATCGAGCTGATACACCTTAGTCATAAATGGTAATGACTGTTTAAATAATTTCACCGAATTATCCTGAATAGCCTCTAATTTATCCAGCGGCGTATCGATATCCATTGAATTAATAAGGTTTACACCTTGATTATAATAAATGATACCCAAATTAATATTAGCGCTTACGTTTTTAGGATCTAACTCAAGCACTTTCATTAAGGCAATCTTACCATTCTCTCCAAATTCTGTTTTCGTATTATTCGCATTAAATAAATCGGAGAAATGAGAACCTACAGCCGAATAATACTCGATATCCTTAGCCTGGAAGTTAAACGATGAATCTACCATTAAATACAATTGCTTATAGTTCTTATAAGACGCGCTTGAACGTTCGTAGTTTAATGAATCATACAAATATTTAATACACATATTATAGTAAAGCTCAGAATGTTTTTTGATGATAACTAAATCACCATCGCGAATACCAGCATCCGGTTTTAATTTTAAGGATATTTTAGCTGCATTAATAGAAGTATCGCGGAAAGCCGACTGAATATTATACTTATCCTTTTTCGCTAATTCATAATAAACAAAGGCACGCATGTATTGTGCTTGTGCATCGGTATATGCTTCCTTAGCGAGGAATACAGAATCGATACTTTGCTTAGCGCAAACAGCATCTTTAGCCTTTAAACACTCTTGCACACGCTCTAATTTATCAAGCTGCGCAAAAGCATTGCTGCTTAGCATCAGGCTAAAAAGTAAAATCAAATATGTAATATTTTTTACTTTCATTTTTAATCTATCGCAATGGCAAGGGCTTTAAAATCCTCGCTGGTTTTTAATCCCGCCTTTACGGCACTTGTTTTACTGTATTCAAATTTTTGTTTATTGTCTATCACCACAAAGTTGATAGCAGCTCCTGTTTTTGCGGCTCCCTCTTTCTCGGCAATAATTAAGGCACCTTTGCCTTTCATTTTAGCAACAATATCATTTAATGACTTACTGGCATCCGGTAAAATAAATAACATATGAGGTTTTGATTTACCGTCAAAAGTTGGTGTATTAATTACCTCCATCTTTTGATTACCCACCATTTTACTTTCCGCCATTTTATTCAGCTCTTTCAATAAGGCTTCGTTTTTTCCCACCATGTGAATGATGAAATTACCGGTTTTTTTACCTTCCGGCCATTCAAAATAACGTGTAAAATTGTAAAGGAATACAGCCTTGATTTTGGCATTGGTATCAAAGTTCTGCATAAAACCGAAACTCACGGTTATGCACAACGCAACGATTAAATATTTACCAAATTTTGCCAATTAACAGTAATGACAGCAAACTTCCTGCCACAATAACCTACAAATATAACATTTGGGTATTGCCTTCACAATTTAATAATTATTAAGTGAAAATTGTGTTAATTTCTTTGATATTTGAGTAATTTAGTTGTCGGATGCTATACAAAGCTGAATATAATCAACTTGATGATAACGAGCTAATTAGAAGGTATTGCGAGGAGGGTAACCCCAACTATTTAGGCATACTTTTTAAACGTTATTCGCATTTGGTATTAGGTTTATGCATTAAGTATCTTAAAAATGAGGATGAAGCACAGGATCTTGTGATGAATATCTTCGAGAAACTAACAGCCGATCTCAAAAAGCACAAAATCGAATTTTTTAAAAGCTGGCTTTACACCTATTCCAAAAACATGTGTTTGATGGAACTTCGAAAAAAGCAATCGCAGCTTAAAAAAGACATTGAACTTCAGGACAATAAAGTATTGTTTATGGATTCGGGTTCGGATTTACATCTCAATTCAAACGATGAGAAAGAAAACACGATCTCGCAACTGGAAACTGCTCTCGGCACTTTAAGTAAAGAGCAGAAACAATGCATCATCCTGTTTTACTATAAAAACAAATCGTATAACGAAATTGTAGATATAACAGGATTTAATGCAAATGAAGTAAAGAGTTATATACAAAACGGAAAACGGAACTTGAAAAATAAAATAACAGAATTACAAAATGGCCAATAAGCTGAATAAACATACACCAAGCAGCGATGAGTTGTTGAAGCGTTTGGAAACAAACGACTCGGCCGGCCTCGATGATTTTGAGAAGGAGGCTCTCGAAGGTTTCGCTTCTCTCGAAAATCCTGAATTGGCTCGTTCTTTACAAGCTAAACTGGATGCGCGCATCAGTGAAGAATACTCTCAAAAGAAATCGGGGAACCGCACTTTCTTTTATTTAAGTATGGCGGCCGGATTAATTTTAGTCATAGGTCTCACCGTAATTTTTTACAACTCGCTTAATTCTTACAAAGCTGAATTAGCCCTTAGCGAATCGGCAGAACAAAAAGAAAGTGTTCCCGGAGAATTAGCACCGGTTGATGAATTAAAAAAGGAAGCTGATTTATCTCCGGCAACAGAAGAGACGGAAGGTTCATCAGTAACTGAAAAATCTGCTGAGAAAGAAAACAGACTTGAACGTAAAGAAAATGCTTCCGGAGAAACAGACACGAAACCTACGGATATAACAACTAAAACTACAGCAGCAACCGGAGCCGGCAGCGCCATGGATGATATGGTATTAGCTAATAAGCAGCAAGAATCTAATAACGGTCCGGTTACAGCGGCTGTTCCTCCTTCTCCTTCCGAAGATCAAAAAGATTACAGAAGAGATGAGAACCTTTCGGAGAAAGAAGCTGTTCAGCCTATTGTTTTGGCAGATAAAAAAGAAGAAGGCGTTAAAGCCCGCAGCACTGTTGGCGGATTAAAAAAGAAAGCAAAAGACAGTGAATATAAAAATGCGCCCGGAAAAGCGCCTGCAACAGAAGCTTTAGCGAGTGAACAACCTGCAAGTGCAACTAAATCTTCAAATGCGGAGTTTTCAGGAAAAGCTGATTTGGATAATGCCGGCGATGCCATCAGTCAGCCAGTATTTATCCAAAAATCTTACGTTAACGCACAAGCTTACATTAAATCAGAAATTGATAAGAATGCCACATTAAAATCAAATGTAAAAGAGTTTAAAGCAAAACTATCGATTGATGAAAACGGTAAAATTACGAAAGTGAAATTCTTAAGCTCTTTTGCTAATTGCACTAACTGCGAAAAAGATTTAGAATCGATTCTCTTAAAAATGCCGAATTGGAAACCTGCCCAAAAAGGTGGTAAGGCAATCAAAGAAACTTTACACTTCGGGTACCCTTAAGCGTAAATCTCTTTTTTAGCAGCTAACAGCGTGTTTTTTATTAATGAAGCTATGGTCATCGGACCTACTCCACCGGGAACCGGTGTGATATAAGAACACTTTGGAGCGCATCCTTCAAAGTCTACATCTCCCACTAACTTGTACCCTTTAGGCAAACTCGCATCATCAACACGATTAATTCCGACATCAATAATTACAGCGCCTTGCTTTACCATATCCGCTGTTACAAAATTTGGTTTACCAATGGCAGCGATGATGATATCTGCATTTAAACAATGTGCTTTCAAATCTTTTGTGCGGCTGTGACAAAGAGTAACGGTGCAATTCGCGAACTTATCGTTTTTCGCCATCAAAATACTCATTGGCGAACCAACAATATGACTGCGGCCTATAACCACACAATTTTTACCGGAAGTTTCAATATTATAACGTTCTAATAATTGTGTAATTCCAAAAGGTGTAGCGCTGATATAAGTCGGTAAATCTAATACTAATCGCCCTACATTAATCGGGTGAAAACCATCAACATCTTTGCTTGGTTTTACGGCTTCAATAATTTTATGTTCATTGATATGTTTTGGCAAAGGCAACTGCACAATATAACCATCAATATCATTATCATTATTCAAAACATCCAACTCATGCAATAATTCAGCTTCTGAAATAGTTGCCGGAAATTTTTTGAGTGTAGATTTAAAACCCACTTTCTCACAGGTTTTTACTTTAGAACCAACATAAGCCATCGATGCGGGATCGTCGCCAACCAATATTGCCGCCAAATGAGGAACTTTACCTCCACCCGAAACAAACTGTTTAACTTCTGCGGCAATTTCATCCTGAAGTTGCTGCGCGATTTTTTTTCCGTCAATTAATTCCATATTAATAATCTAATATTTTAAAAAACGTGTGTTCGTCGTTATGATGGAAAAGACTGGTTCTAACTATCATACTCGCTATTATTTTAACTTTACCGCTACTCATATTCTGCCATGAGTCAGATATTGAATCATTACCAATATATAAAGTTGGTTTTTGTATAAATTTAAAAGTAGTTGAACCAACGTATAAATGAGTGTTTGTAAAAGTCACTTTCCCCTTCCAACTTTTTCCTCCACAACCTTTGTCCGCAGAAAAAGTACCATAACGTCCATGATTATTTTTATTGATTTCTAAGTATACAGGACAATAACCATAACCAACCCAACGCCCTGCCATGTTAAAAGGATATTTCGAAATTTTCTTACATGTTGTCGTTGTAATACAAACCGAAAATAAGACTATAACGAAAAAAATCCTTTTCATTTTAAAATATTATTGAGGACCACCAGGCATTTTAGGCATGTTACGCATTAGTTTACTCATAGCATTTTTATCGTTCATCATGCGCATCATTTTACGGGTATCTTCAAATTGCTTCAGTAATTTATTTACCTCACTGATGTTTTGTCCGCAACCCTTCGCAATTCTTTGTCTCCTTGATCCATTTATTAACTCAGGCTTACTTCTTTCGGCAGGAGTCATTGAATAAATAATTGCTTCAATGTGTTTGAAAGCGTCTTCATTTATATCGGCATCCTTCACTGCTTTTCCAATGCCCGGAATCATGCCTACTAAGTCTTTGATGTTACCCATTTTTTTAATTTGCTGTAACTGACTTAAGAAATCATTTAAATCAAATTGATTCTTGGCAATCTTCTTCGATAATTTTCTTGCTTCTTCTTCGTTATACTGTTCTTGCGCGCGCTCCACTAATGTTACAACGTCACCCATTCCCAATATACGATCGCTCATACGCTCAGGATAGAACACATCCAAAGCATCCATTTTTTCGCCTGTACCAATAAACTTAATCGGCTTATTTACTACCGATTTAATCGACAAGGCCGCACCACCGCGTGTATCACCATCTAATTTGGTTAAGATAACACCGTCAAAATCCAATCGATCGTTAAATGCTTTGGCGGTGTTCACTGCATCCTGACCGGTCATGGAATCCACCACAAACAAAATCTCATTTGGTTTAACTGCCTTTTTTAATTCGGCAATCTCCGTCATCATCACTTCATCCACCGCTAAACGACCGGCAGTATCTATCAGCACAACACTGTTTCCATTTTCTTTAGCTTGCTTAATAGCAGCTTCCGCAATTTTAATCGGATTCTTTTCTTCTTTATTGGAAAAAACCTCCACACCAATTTGCTCGCCTAATACGTGCAATTGATCAATAGCAGCCGGACGATAAACGTCACAAGCTACCATTAAAGGCTTTTTACCTTTTTTAGTTTTTAAATAATTGGCGAGTTTTCCGGTGAAGGTTGTTTTACCTGAACCCTGTAAACCGCTCATTAAAATAATAGTTGGACTTCCGCCGAGATAAATCTCTTCTTTTTGTCCGCCCATTAAGGCAGTTAACTCATCGTGTGTGATTTTAATGAGGAGTTGACCCGGAGAAATAGCGGTTAATACATTTTGTCCAAGCGCCTTTTCCTTAATTGTATCTGTAAACTGCTTAGCAACTTTATAGTTAACGTCAGCATCTAATAAAGCTTTACGAACCTCTTTTAAAGTTTCAGCAACGTTTATTTCTGTAATCTTTCCATGACCTTTTAAAACTTTAAAGGCCCTGTCTAACTTATCACTTAAATTATCGAACATAATAGGTAAAAATAGAAG
This sequence comes from Bacteroidia bacterium, assembly GCA_016787445.1. Taxonomy (GTDB): domain Bacteria; phylum Bacteroidota; class Bacteroidia; order B-17B0; family Aurantibacillaceae; genus JAHEYG01. The sequence goes on along the minus strand of JAEUTQ010000012.1, from coordinate 63,840 downwards.
GTAAATTTACAAAATTAAGAGTGAAAAAGCCATCAAAAGATTTATTGTTGGTTAAATTTCAAATAATTCAGTAAAATTGAAGGACTTTACACATGCAAAATCACGATAAATACATAAAACGCTGCCATGAGTTGGCCATAAACGGTCTTGGCTTCGTGGCTCCCAATCCAATGGTGGGATGTGTAATTGTAAAAGGAGGAGAAATAATTTCGGAAGGCTGGCACAAAAAATATGGCGAAGCCCATGCCGAAGTAAACGCCATCAAGAATTTACCAGATAATTTTGATTATAGCGATTGCGAATTGTATTTGAATCTCGAACCTTGTTCACATCATGGAAAAACACCCCCTTGCTCCGATTTAATAATTGATAAAAAAATCAAGAAAGTAATTATTGGAAACTTAGATACGAATCCTTTGGTGGCCGGAAAAGGAATTGAAAAATTAAAGAAAGCCGGTATAGAAGTTGTTGCAGGAGTTTTAGAAAAAGAAGGGCGTGATTTAAATAAGCGGTTTTTTACTTTTCATGAGAAAAAAAGGCCTTACATTATTTTAAAATGGGCACAAACAGCGAATGGATTTATCAGCCGATGGCCGCTTTCGGATATTAAAGAAGATAACTGGATAACGTGCCACCAATCAAAATTACTGGTTCACGAATGGAGATCACATGAACAAGCGATTATGATTGGAACTAACACGGCCATTAACGATAATCCCGAACTAACAGTGAGGCATGTAAAAGGCAATAACCCAATACGTATTGTTATTGACCGACAATTAAAATTGGACAACGGATTAAATGTATTTAATAGCGATGCAAAAACGATTGTGGTTAGTGAAAAAGAAAAAGAAAATAATAACAACATTAGTTATTTAACTTTAGATAAGGCTCATTTTACCGTTAAAAATATTTTTGAATCCTTAGCAAAACAAAACATATCCAGTGTGTTTGTTGAAGGTGGCGCATTGTTATTGGATTCAATTATTAAGTCCGGATTATGGGATGAAGCACGTGTTTTTGTAAATCCGGATTTGGAATTTAAAAACGGAATTGCTGCTCCTGAATTTGATTTAAGTAAAGGTGTACAAAGTAATTCAGGAACAGACTTATTATTCTCTTTCACCAATAATTCATAAGTGATTTACATTCTACTAAATATTCTCGCCAGCGTAGTACTACTTGTAATTTTTAAATTGTTTGATAAGTTCAAAGTAAATTCGCTGCATGCCATTATTGTGAATTATATCACTGCTTCCGTAACCGGACTTTTATTCTCCAAACACAGTTTTGATTTAGAAACGCTCTATCATTCCAAGTGGATATTTGTAAGCATTCCTCTTGGCTTTTTACTAATTTCTATTTTTAACTTAATATCACTTACCACTCAAAAAATCAGCATATCAACAGCATCGGTTGCAAATAAAATGAGTGTAGCAATGCCTGTCTTATTCTCAGTGCTTGTATTAAATGTAGAGCTTACCATGATCAAGGTCGCAGGAATCGTATTGGCACTTGCTGCATTATATTTTGCCACACGTTCTAATGATGAAAACAAACATATCGATAAAAAACTTATTTGGTTGCCCTTGCTTGTATTTCTGGGCAGCGGTTTAATTGACACCGCCATTAATGCCACGAATGCGTTTTACATCAAGAATGAACAAGACAGCGAGATGTTTACGATTACTTCCTTTTTCTGTGCCTTTGTGATTGGAATTTTTGTTTTAATCTATACATTCTATAAACACACATCACAAAAAAAAGAAACAGCTTTCTTCGAACCAAAAAGTATTCTCGCAGGTATTATTCTTGGGATACCGAACTATTTTAGTATTTTTTTTATTATTAAAGCCCTTGAGTCGAATGTATTAAACAGCGCTCAATTGTTTCCTGTGCTTAACATCTCCAATGTGGTTCTTTCAGCTCTTATAGGTGTTTTGATTTTCAAAGAAAATTTATCGACTCAAAATAAAATCGGATTAGCGCTCGCCGTTGTTGCAATTTTCTTAATCACATTATAAATAAAAAAGCCGCTTCTTTGGAAGCGGCTTTTTAAGATTATTGTCTCAATTATTTTATGAGGGTTACGTGACCTTTTAATTCGTGAGCTTTTCCAAATACACTCACTGCATTTATCAACCAGGTATAAGTTCCTTGCTCGCAAATATTATCACCGCGACCAACAAATTTTCCATCCCATCCCTTTTCAAACTCCTTGGTCTCAAACACTCTCTCACCCCAACGATCAAAGATTTGTAATTGATATTTTACAATGCCAAATCCTTTTGGCTGGAACACATCATTTAATCCATCGGCATTAGGTGTAAATGCATTTGGAACGTAAATTCCGAAGTCTTCACCTACCTCAACGATTCTCACTAATGTATCGATACAACCTTTATCACTTGTAACAACCAAGGCCACCGCATAAGTACCCGGATCAGAATACATGAATGTTGGATTTTGTTGTGTCGATGTATACTGTGCATTATTCATGAAATACCATTGCCATTTAACAATCGAATCTCCATGTGAAGCATCTGTAAATGTTACTTCAGGATCCACATTAATAATTGGTTTAATTGGCGCATGGTTAAAGTCAGCAACCGGTTGAGGGAATACTTCAACGGTGTAAGAAGCGCTATTGGTACAACCAATGGCATCTGATACAACAACGTTCACAGTATAAACTCCTGTTGTTCCATAACATGTTTGTTGTGTTGCACTATTTCCGGTAATTCCATTTCCTAAATTCCAATTGTAGGTTTGAATACCAGGACTTGTATTTAAGTTAAATGAAGTACAGAGAGGCGCACATCCTCTATTAGGAACCGCATTAATTGCTACACTCGGAATCGGATTAATAGTTGCTGCAGTTGTTGCAGAAGCAGTACATCCATTAGCATCTGTAATTGTGAGCACATAATTTCCTGAGTAAGCTGTTGAACTTGCATTGAAGTTTGGATTTTGAGAAGTAGAAATAAATCCATTCGGTCCTGTCCAGCTATAGCTAACTCCACCCGAACCACTTAAGCTTAACATGCTGTTTACGCAAATCGGGCTATTGTTATTAATTGTTGCCACAGGAGCAGGATTTACAATAATTGTTGCTACCGCTGTATTCGTACAAGTATTTGCATCCGTCACTAAAACTGTGTATTGACCTGAAACATTCAATTGTGCATTTGACAGCATTGGATTTTGACTATTTGAAGTAAATCCATTGGGGCCACTCCATGAATAAGTAACTCCACCGCCTGCGCTTAAAGTTGCATTAGCGTTTTCACACACCGTTGCGCCGGTTGCATTTACATTTGGTAAAGGATTTACCACCACATTCTGAGTGGTTGAATTAGTACAATTATTTGCATCGGTAACTGTTAACACAAATGTTCCATTATTAAACATTGTGGCGGCAGGAATTGAAGGGTTTTGCGTGTTATTAATAAAGCCCGGACCGTTCCAGCTATAGGTTACACCACCACTACCACTAAAGTTTAAAGTTTGTCCAACACAAACCGGAGTATTTACTACGATTTGCGGAGTTGGTAATGGATTTATAACAATTGTAGCAGTAGTACTTGCAGTACAAGTTCCGGAAGAAACTAATAAAGTATAAACGCCGGCTTCAGCTAATGTTACGTTTGCTATTGTTGGATTTTGTTGAGCACTTACAAAACTATTCGGGCCGCTCCAAGCAAATGTTGCACCACCACTTCCTGTTAAAATTAACGCGTTACCCACACAAACAGGTGAGTTGCTGTTGATTTGAGGATTAGGCAATGGTAATACTTGCGCGTTAGTTGTGGCGGTTGACACACAGTTATTCGCAGTAGTTACGGTAACAGTATAAACACCAGACATAGATGCCGCTGCATTGGTAAGAACCGCATTTTGCTGGTTAGAAGTAAATCCACCCGGACCACTCCATGCATATGTTGAGCCACCAGTTGCAGATAAAGTAAATGAAGTATTCAAACAAGTTACAGGGCTGTTAACCGTTATAAAAGGAAGCGGATTTACAACAACATTTACTGTTGTTGAGTTTACACAGCTATTAGCATCGGTTACCGTTAATGTATATGTACCGGCATTTGCAGCAGTTGAAGAAGCTATTACCGGATTTTGTTGATTAGAGTTATAAGCAGGGCCAGTCCATGTATACGTTGTTCCACCTGAACCTGTGAATGTAATTTGATCGTTCGCACAAACCGGACTATTACTAATTGCGTTTGGAACCGGCAACGCATTAACAACAACGTTAGTTGAAGCTGCTGCAGTACATGAACCAATTGAAACTAATAAATTATAAGTTCCACTCATCGCAGTTGTTGAAGCAGCAATAGTTGGGTTTTGTAAGTTAGATGTAAATCCACCCGGGCCCGTCCAGCTATAAGATGTTGCTGCGCCACCATTTAATTGAATAGTTGCACCGGCACAATACGCTCCGGTATTAGTAGCCGTTGTTGAAGGCGTTAATACCGCAACGTTAGTTGTAGCTGTTGATGAACATCCTAATGAAGTTACAGTCACTGTATACACTCCGGCATCAGCTGTTGTAGCGGCTGCAACTGTAGGATTTTGTAATGTTGAAGTGAAAGCGTTTGGTCCGCTCCATGCATAAGTTGTTCCTCCACCAGAAGTTAAATTCAATGGTGCATTTAAACAAACGGGGCTATTACTATTAATAACCGGTACAGGCATTGGATTTACGGTTACCTGTGTTGTAATGGTGGCAACACAACCTAAAGCATTCGTTCCACTGATAGAATAAACTGTAGTAGCAGCAGGATTTGCCGTTACAGCCGGACCGTTAGTTGTATTCAATCCGGTACCAGGGCTCCACGTATAGGTAGAAGCACCGTTAGCAGTTAAGTTCACTGAACTACCTGCGCAAATAGTGCCTGCGTTAGCTGTAATTGTAGGTCCAGCTGCTGCATTTACCAACACTGTAGCTGTTCCTGTTTTACAACCTGTAGCATCCTTCACATTAACAGTATATGTACCTGAAGGCATATTGGTAATACTTTGTGCGTTTCCACCTGCAGGACTCCAAGTGTAAGAATATGGAGCTGTACCACCGGATACATTAGCAGTTGCAGAACCGGCCGAACAAGAAGAAGAAGTAACAGCCGAAACAGTAAGGTTAGAAATTGTACAAACGTTACAAGCAGTTCTCCAATACATACCTGCGAAAACTAAATTCCAACAGTCACTTGAATTTTGAACACCGTAAGTTGCGGATGTTTGTCCTGCTACGGCTGGAGCACCAGGTTGTTGAATGTAGTCATACACTTGCTGACTAGCCACAGGCTGTGTGAAATTCGCAGTTGCTGAGTTAAGGTAAACAGGAGTAGCTGCGATTTTTTGCAAATCAGTAACCGCCATAAAATTTGTTGTCAAAGATGTAGGTCCACAAACATTAAAACCTGTAAGGTTTGCTGTTTTAGTTCCGCCTTTCATTACCATACAACCATCACCGATCATAATACTTCCGGTAAAGGTTTGATTTGGATCAGAATAAATAATAAATAAAGTTGCGCCATCCATATCCATAGTTTTAGCTGTTGCATTTACAGGAACTCCACTAATAACATAATTACCATTCCCTGAAATCAATGCTGTAACATCGCAACGATAATTATAAGTTCCTGGGAAACTCCAACATTTATCTACGTCACTTCCTATCATAGTAGCAGGAACTGTACTTGCAGTTGCTGCCGGATTAGTAAAATTCACATTAAAAGCGCTACCGTTACCGGAACCACCTATATATAAAAAAGCTTTTAAAACTTGGAAACAGGCTGGCATCCCTGAAATAGCCATTGTGGCTGGTTGAGCAAGACCTGTTGCAGGTGTAACTGCACCAAACGAACGGGCATGCAATCGAACACTCGCTGTCGTAAAATTTAATCCGCATGCTGTAGTTGTATAACTTGTAGCAATCGTTGCGTTTCCGTTTTGAACTGACGCAGGAGAACCCTTTTGAGAATTCCCTACAGGCTCTAAACATTCTTTACATGGCGTACCCCAAAGCGGTTCATTTTTTATTTGAGCATTTACCAAGTTAACAGTTAACATAGCAAATGCAATGGCCGAAAATTTAATAAGATTCTTCATGGGATGGATTTTTGCAATCATTGTAATAAATTTAGTGAAATAGGGAGGGAATTACCCCATTTTCAAATAAGGCAAGCCTATGTTTCACTCAATAGAATGGCCAGTCGGCTATAATTAACAGCTTATGAACAGAATTTGAGGTAAAATCCTGAACTATTTGACTGAAAATAAATATTTTAGTTAGGTGCTGCCCCCTTGCAGATTATTTACTGTTTCATCTGGCATTTATTGATAAAATTAACTTGCTTTGCGATATTAATAATGCTCTTCGACGACTCATATTTTACAATCCAAAAAGCATCAGAAGGCGTCTTCAAAGACAGGGGTAGCAAGTTTTTAGGCTTTGCTTTCCCTGTAAAAACAGAAGCTGAAATCAAAGAAATTATTAGTCAATTAAAAAAAGAACATCATGGGGCTAATCATCATTGCTACGCCTGGCGTTTAGGTGCCGATAAAGCTGCTTACAGGGCTAATGACGATGGAGAGCCAAATAATTCAGCAGGCAAACCTATACTCGGGCAAATACAGTCCAAAGATTTAACGGATGTTCTGATTGTTGTTGCCCGATACTTTGGCGGAACATTACTTGGTGTTAGCGGTTTAATTAATGCCTATCGGGAAGCAGCGGCCGATGCACTTAAAAATGCAGAAATTATTGAGAAACACATTTTATTCCAGTATAGAGTAGAATTTAGCTTCGAGCAAATGAATTCTGTAATGCGCGTCTTGCGTGACAATCATTGTAAAATAATTTCAAATGATTACGAATCAAATTGTGTGATTATATTTGATGTAAGAAAAAGTTATAATGACCAAGTTGAAGAACAGATTCTGAAACTTACGCCAATAAAATTCACGTACCTAAAAACGCACTAATGACAAAGACAAAAAAATCCGATTACGAACTTGTAAAAACGATGTGCTCTATTCATGCTCCTTCAGGAAATGAAGTGGCCATGAAAGATTTTTTATTGGAATACATTAAAAAAAATAAAAAAAACTGGAAGCACCAACCTAAAATTTTTCACGGTAAAGGCTTTCAAGATTGCATTGTATTAATTTTCGGTAAACCGCGTACTGCTGTTTTTGCGCACATGGACAGTATTGGCTTCACCGTTAGATACGGAAAACAGTTAGTGAAAATTGGCGGACCACTTTGTAAAAGCGGATTTAAATTAGTGGGAGAAGATTCAAAGGGAAAAGCAGAAGTGGAACTCGATGTTAAAAAAGATAAGCATGGCTACTCTACTCTAGCTTATAAATTCAAACGCGATTTAGAAAGAGGTACCGAACTTACATTTAAACCTAATTGGAGAGAAGACAAAGATTACATTCAGTGTTGCTACATGGATAATCGATTAGGAATTTACAATGCTTTAAAAACCGCAGAAACTTTAAAAGACGGAGCCATCGTATTTAGTTGTTGGGAAGAACATGGCGGAGGCAGCGTTACATTTTTGCAAAAATTTTTAGCTGAAAAATACAATGTGTTTCAAGCACTCATTTCAGATATATCATGGATATCCGATGGAGTCCATGCCGGTAAAGGCGCTGTTATTTCGCTACGCGATAGTTTAGTTCCAAGAAGAAGTTTCGTGAATAAGATTATTCATCTTGCCAAAAAACATAATATTCCGCATCAACTGGAAGTAGAAGGAAGCGGTGGCAGTGACGCGAAAGAATTACAAATGTCGGAACATCCGTGGGATTGGTGCTTTGTAGGTGCCGGAGAGCAAAACGTACACACACCGGATGAAAAAGTACACAAGAAAGATATTGAGAGCATGTTATCGCTCTACAAAATGTTAATGAAAGAACTCTGATTTATTTCTTCTCGAGATTATTCAATGCCTCAATAGCCATCTCGTAATTTGGAGTAACCTGCAAACACATGTTATAGTCGGCTTTAGCGTTTGAAATATCCTTCAATACTTCATAACAAACTCCTCTCGCGAAATAGGCTTCGGTATATTTTGGATCCACAGCAATGGCTTTTGAAAAATAATCAACCGCTTTCTCTGCATCTTTCTTTCTATCCAGATAAATAGCTCCCATGTTATAGAGTACCATGGTATTATCTTTATTGATAGCGAGCATTCTTTCATATTCAGCAATGGCTTCCGGAATTTTATTCATATCCTGCAAAAGTTTTGCCTTTGCATACATTACATTATCATTACCCGGCTTTAAGCGAAGAGCATTATCGAAATATTGAAATGCGAGAGGATTTTTCTTCACTGCATAAAGCAACCCTACATCCACAAAAGCGTCAAAATATTTGTTATCCTGTTCAATGGCTGTTTGCATACTCGAGATGGCTTTGGTTGTATCGCCCATCTCTTTAAATACAGAACCTTTCAAATAATAGGCTCGTGCCATGTTTTCATCAATCTTTAATGCTTTATTAATTTGCGTTAACGCACTTTCATATTGGCGCACCAAAAAGAAGAGCTCTCCTAATTTTAAAAGACCTTCTATGTTATCAGGAAATTTTTTTGCTACTAACTCCAATGTTTCCTTTGCCTGACGCGTTTTGTTATCGGCAAAATAAGCATCTACCAACGTAAGATGATAGTTGGCATTCGTACTATCAATTTTCAACGAACGTTGTGCATCACCAATGGCCGCATCGAACTGCTTTAAACGAATATAAATCTTAGCCCGTTCATTATATAATTCGGCATTATTAGGATCGTTCTTTAATTTTTCATTCACTGCTTTTAATTCAGGTGAATTTAATTTTTCTATTAACGAATCTTTGATTTCTTGTTTAACTACTTCTTTGTTTTCGCCCGATTTACAGGAAAACATCAAGAATGCGGCAAGAATTACCGTAACTGATTTCAAAATTTTCATGCTATTAAAATTATATTGCCCGGGGAAAGCAATTGGTTTTATAAATCGTTGGCAGTTGCAATAAGTTCCGCAACGTCCAATACTTTTGTTTTATCCTCTTTATTAAAATGTTTAACGCCATCTGTCATCATGGTATTGCAAAACGGACAACCAACCGCAATTACATCCGGATTTAATGCTAAAGCCTCCTCTGCTCTTTCGGTGCTTACTTCCTTATTTCCCTTCTCTGCTTCCTTAAACATTTGTGCTCCGCCTGCTCCGCAACATAATCCTCTTGCTTTACTGCGTTTCATTTCTGCCAATTCCACATCTAACTTCTGAATCACCTCACGCGGCGCTTCATAAACATCATTAGCTCTTCCTAAATAACAAGGGTCGTGATAAACAATCTTCTTTCCTTTGAATGAACCGCCGTTCACTTTCAATTTACCTTGATTGATTAAATCCTGTACCAATTGTGTATGATGCACCACTTCGTATTTACCGCCCAATTCAGGATATTCATTCTTTAATGTATTGAAACAATGCGGACAACCGGTTACAATCTTCTTAACGTTATAATTATTAAGTACAGTGATGTTTTGGAAAGCCTGCATTTGAAATAAAAACTCATTACCGGCGCGCTTTGCAGGGTCGCCAGTACAAGTTTCCTCAGTTCCTAAAACAGCAAACTTAATGTTAACATGATTCAAAATTCGAACGATAGCCTTCGTTATTTTTTTTGCACGGTCATCGAAACTTCCGGAACAACCCACCCAAAATAAAACCTCAGGCGTTTCACCATTTGCCATCATCTCGGCCATGGTTGGTACTTTAATTGGCGTATTACTCATTGTAAATGCTGATTAATTCTGAAATACTTGAATTGTTGTTTCTTTCTCTACTAAATCTGTAAACCTCCCTGTGTAACGGGTTGCACGCACCATATGGTTATCCACCCAATGATAATTTCCACCACGGGGTTTACCCATTAATAAGCCATGATATTTAAATCCGTTATCTTTTAACCATTGCTCCGTTACAGCTCTGTGCTCTTCGGTACGGCTGGTAAAAAAAGTAATGACATGTCCTTCATCAAACCATTTGTTTAAAGTAACCAATGCTTCCGGATACAATTGAGCAGTAGCCATTCTTTCCGGTTCTTCATTGGGAATATCATCACAAATAGTACCATCAATATCAATCAAATAATTTTTAATATGCTCAGGTAAAACCGGACTTAATTTCATTCCGTTCTCTTCAATTTCAATCAACTTACTCATATTCCTTATTAATTTTCGTTAATCCAATTAGCGCGATCAGCAGGAGAAAACTGCCAAGGAGCGCCGTTATTTTCTAAGTTACTGAACATACCGTTTAGTTCGGTTGGTGCAGAACTTTGTTCTAATACTAATTGATGTCTTAAATCCATAATGATTGATAATGGATCGATATTCACCGGGCATTCCTGAACACAAGCATTGCAGGTGTTGCATGCCCAAATTTCTTCTGATGTAATATAATCTCCCATTAATGATTTTCCATCATCTACAAATGTTCCGCCATTCTTATCGATGTTTTTCCCAACTTCCACTAATCGGTCGCGGGTATCCATCATAATTTTACGTGGAGACAATTTTTTACCGGTGATATTCTGCGGACAAGAACTGGTACATCGTCCGCATTCGGTACAGGTGTATGCATCGAGTAATTGTTTCCATGTTAAATCGGTAACATCTTTAGCACCGAATTTTACCGGAGCATTAGGATCTAATTGTGGTTGATAGGCAGGATCGAAATTTGGTTTCACCACATCTGTTACTTCAAATAAATTTTTGAAACTTCCCTTTGCTTTTAAATTAGAGAAAAATGTATTAGGGAAAGCCAATATAATATGGAAATGTTTAGAATATGGCAACCAATTTAAGAAGGCAAAAATTCCGATAATGTGAAACCACCAGCAGAATCGCTCAATGAAAATTAAGGTACCATCCGATAAGCCTGCAACAGCCGGAACTAAAATCTGACTTACCGGGAATGAGCCGGCCTGGTGATAATGATCGTGACCGCGGAATTGCAATACCTGATCTGCAGCGTTCATTAAAAACAATGCACTCATTAATAATGTTTCAGCTATCAAAATAGCATTGGCATCAAAACTTGGAAAACCTTTCAATTCATTATTCAAGAAACGTTTCACCTTCACCACATTTCTTCTGAACCAAAAAACAACAACACCAATAAAAACGCCAAGCGCTAAAATTTCGAAGAATCCGATTAAGAAATTATAAAAACCTCCCATGAAAGAGAACGCACGGTGCTGATGAAAAATTCCATCTACAAACATTTCCAGCACTTCAACATTAATTAAAACGAAGCCGACATAAACCAAAATATGCATGGTAGCCGAAACCGGACGAGTTACCATCTTACTTTGGCCAAGGGCTACCATGGTCATGGTTTTTATACGCTCAGCTCGATTATCGCTTAAGTCGATGTTTTTCCCCAGTAAAATGTTACGGCGAACTTTGCGAGCGTTGTAAATAAAAAAAGCTGTTGCGGCAACAAACAGAATAATAAAGGCAATAGAACTTATCATACTACTAGTCTTTTGGTTTGTTTTTTTCCTTCCTTCCGAATACTGAGAAGTGGATATAACGTTCCGGATTAATACGTAAATCTTTCATCAACTTATCTAAATCTGCACTGGCCTTGTTTAAATTATTATAAAGAGAATCATTCTTTGCAAGTTTACCCAATGTACCTTGCCCGGAATTTATCTGCGCTATTAAAACATTTAATTCCTTCAGTGTTTTATCTGCATTAGCGATAGCATCCTTTAACTGTGCTTTGGCAAGACTATCGGATAGGTTAGATACATTCGTGATAATATTTTCAATCTTTCCGGTGTTTTGTTCTAACATTCCTGCTACTGTGTTAAGCTTAGAAAGAATTGAAGATATCTTAGCCTTTTCAGAAGCTACTAAATCATCCAACTTATAGCTTGTTTGTTCCAAACTTGTAAGTGCTTTCTTAATACTTTCGAATGACTTACTTAAGTTATCGCGGGTATTTGCATTTAAAACCGTTTCAACAATTACCATTACAGAGTCGATTGAAGACAATAAACCTTCCGCTTTCTTTTGCAAAGGTGTTAATCGCTTATCAACTGCTGTTTTTAAATCTTCTTCTGATGCCGCCAATAAAGTATCTCCGGATTGAACAAATTCTGTTTCGTTACTGTAAATAATTTCAACAGCCTTTGATCCCAATAAATCGGAGCTCACCGCTTTTGCAACGGAATGCTTTGGAATCTTTACATCTTCGGTAATTAAAAATTTAACCAACACCTGGTATTCTCCGCCCTTCTTCATCAAGGTAATCTGGTTAACCTGTCCGATTTTATACCCTTTCACCATTAAAGGATTGGCCTCAATTAAACCGTCGATTTGAGGATAAACGGCATAAAGTACATTTTTGCGTGAAAGTATATCGTAACCCTTTAAGAAATTTAAACCCCATATAAATGCGGCAATTGCGCAAATAACTACGGCGCCTATTTTAAATTCTTTACTAATCTTCACAAATACAAATAATTAAATAGAAAATTAAAGCTTAAAGATAGCTATTTTTGCCCTATGCAAAAAATAAAAAACGAAGATTTAGGACGTAAAAGCATTGAGGAATTTAAACAAGCTGAGAAAACACCAATTATTCTGGTATTGGATAACATACGCAGTCTCAATAATGTAGGTTCAGCCTTTAGAACTGCTGACGCTTTTTTAATTGAAGCTATCTATTTATGCGGTGTAACAGGAACTCCTCCTAACAAGGAAATTGAAAAAACCGCTTTGGGCGCTACGGAGACCGTTAGTTGGAAACATTATGATAACACAGTGGATTGTGTAAATGAATTACAAAAAAACGGTTATAAAGTTTACGCGATTGAACAAGTTGAAAATAGTACTTACTTGCAAGAATTCAGAAACAAGGATAATTCCAAATTAGCTTTAGTGTTTGGCAATGAAGTTTACGGCGTTGAACAAGATGTAGTGAATATTTGCAATGGCAGCATCGAAATTCCACAACTTGGAAGCAAACACTCATTGAACATCTCCGTTAGTTTAGGAATTGTTGTGTGGGAATTAGTAAAAAGTAATTTGACTACAAAAACTAATTTGTAAAATCTAATCCTTACTTATAAAAAACCCATTTGCTTAGTTCTTTCCAGCTAACTTTTTTACCGTACATTAAAATGCCGGTGCGGTAAATTTTACCGGCTAGCCATGTTGCTCCAATAAATGAAACATACAGCAGAGTAACCGACAATGCGATTTGCCAGAATGGAACTCCAAAAGGTAAACGTGCCATCATAACTATCGGGGAAGTAAACGGTATGATGGAACCCCAAAATGCTAAAGCGCCTTCGGGATTTGTCATCATTTTTGCCGCAATGAAATAGCCCGCCATCAATGGTAACATCACAGGCATCATAAATTGCTGCGCGTCAGATTCGGCATCTACGGCACTTCCTATCGCCGCTAAAATAGAACTAAAGAATAAATATCCTCCAATGAAATACAACAAGAAACAAATCGCTATTTCTACAAAATTTAATTTTTGTACCTGCTGAAGTATTTCAAAAGTCTCTAGTTTATCCTGCATCTTATCGTATTTTTCTAAATCGGCACTGGCGCCATTTTTAAAAACTTCTTGCTGCTGCTTCTGAAATTTAGCCAAGTCAGATTTGACATCCTTTAATAAAGTGGCTGATAAAGCAGTGGTGAGAATTGTGGTGATGATTCCCATAACGATAAACTGACAAATACCTAGAATGGCGATTCCCAATATCTTTCCAAGCATTAACTGAAAAGGCTTCACCGACGACACAATAATTTCTACAATACGATTGGTTTTTTCTTCCATCACACTTCTAAATACCATCATACCATACATAATGATAAAGATGAACATTAATGCACCACTCAAAAAACCAAACAAGCTGGCAAATCCTGTTAATTGCTCGGCACTCTCCCCTTTTTCGTTTACCTTTTCCGTAATCATTTTTACGGATTGCTTAGCATTATGAATAATAGTGGGGTCAATGTTATTCGCTTTTAATTTATACTCGTACAACACCTTCTCAACCTGGTTCTTTATATCTGTTTGAACCGCAAAACCCGGCGCTTTCTTATAGAAAACCTTTATTGTTCCCCCCGCTCCGCTAATTAAATTATTAGGAATGTAAAGAATACATGTGTTTTCTGATGTATAGAAATCCGTGAGGGCATCATCTAATTTCCGATCCGAAAAAGTAAATGTGATGTAATCGTTACCGGCTAATTTATCTCTGAAAAAAGTAGTTTCATCAATAACTAATATTTTTTGATCTGCTTTATCACTCATGCTTAACCAAATAATCATGGCAAAAAAACCTGCAATTAGCACAGGAGCTAAAAAGGTCATGATGATGAAAGTTTTGTTTCTTAATTTAGAAACAATCTCTCGTTGTATAATTAATCCAATCTTTCCCATAATTATTCTGTAAAATTACTTTGAGTACCAATGACACCATTTTCCGAATTTACCTTTGAGATAAATATATCATTCATGCTTGGAATGACTTCGTTAAATGAAACTATCTCGCAAACCGGCAATATTGATTGTAATAACTGACTTGATTTAACTTGCGGCGCAATTTTAATTAAAGCCCAATTTACCTCTTCATCATCTTTACCTTTATCTAACAATTCAGCGCCAGTCCATAATGCATTCGTAAACCCAAGCATATTTCCTTTAAAAGAAATTTTATACGTATTACTTCTATGTGTTTTCCGAATCTCCTTAACCGAACCATCTAAAATATTTTTTGAACGGTTAATCAGAGCGATATGATCACACAACTCCTCAACACTTCCCATATTATGCGTGGAGAAAATAATGGTTGAGCCCTTTTTTCTCAATTCTAAAATTTCATTACGAATTAATTGCGCATTGATAGGATCAAAACCGCTGAAAGGCTCATCTAAAATAAGCAATGAAGGCTCATGTAAAACAGTTACGATAAACTGAACTTTTTGCTGCATCCCTTTACTCAACTCTTCAATTTTTTTATTCCACCAGGTTTGCATTTCAAATTTCTCAAACCAGTAGAGTAAACGTTTCTTAGCTTCCGCTTTCTTTAACCCTTTTAATTGCGCGAGGTATAAAGCTTGTTCGCCCACCGGCATTTTTTTATACAATCCGCGTTCCTCCGGTAAGTATCCAATTAAATCCACATGTTTAGGATTTAGCTTTTCTCCATTCAGAAACACTTCACCCGAATCAGGTGCGGTTATCTGATTGATGATTCGAATTAGTGATGTTTTACCCGCGCCATTTGGTCCTAATAGACCGAAAACAGACTGACGGGGAACAGTTAAACTCACATCATTTAAGGCGATGTGATTCGAATATTTTTTGGTAACATTTCTTACCTCTAAAATTGGCTCCATAATTTGATAGGTAAAGATAAGTTGTATTTGAATGCCATATTTTAAATTTTATGAACGGATTAAAGCCAATTTCTGTATGCAAAAAACAGTATGAAAGGCAGTTTATATAGCAACGACGCCCTTAAAAAGAAAAAGCCGGTATTCCCGGCTTTTTAAAAGAAAATATTGAAAAAACGGAAGGAAAAACCTTCTAAGCGTTTTGTCTTAATTTATTCATTTCCTCAATTACCAATTTGCGTTTGGCCGTGAAGTCTGCAATTTTTTGCTTCTCAGCATCCATCTTTTGATTTACATCTTTAAATAATGGATTATCACTTTTTGCATTTTTGAAAAAGCCCATGTTGTTATCATAGGTTTTGATATTATTGTTTGCTTCATCGATTTGCTTTTTCAAATAATCCGCTTCGCGTTTTAATAATTCAGAGGCATTTTCGGCTGAAACAAGTCGTTCGATTTTATTTTTAAATTGCATCATGAGTTTCTCTGATTTATTCAGATTTAATTTCTCATACAATTCATCTAATTTATTATAAAACGCTTCATTCAATCGTTTACGCTCTTTGAACGGAACTTGTCCGCCTGAATTCCATTGCGTAGAAAACTCCTTTAATTGCTTAAGGTTTTCAGATGCATCTTCACCTAAAGTGAATGCATTGATTTTTTCCACTAATTCTTCCTTAGCCTTCACATTGCCTTCCATGGAGGCGTTAATGGCATCATGATGCGCTTTTTTAGCATCAAAAAAAGTATTGCATGCTTTGCGGAAACGGAAAAACATTTTCGATTCTTCGCGCTCATTTACCAGATGATGTTTTTTCCATTCATCCTGTAAGCGAATCATATCCTGAGTAGTTTTTTGCCAATCGGTACTATTTTGAATAGCCTCAGCCTTTTCAATTAATTCATTCTTCTTTTGTTTTACAGAACCTTGTTGTTCATGCAACACATTGAAGTATTCCTTCTTTCTTGCGAAAAAAGCATCGCATGCCTCACGGAATTCCGACCAAACTGCATCATTCTCTTTTTGATTCGCACGCCCTATGGTTTTCCACTCATTTTGAGTTTCAATAATTTTGTCCGTGTTTTCATTCCAGGATTGAACCGACTTTAAATCCAAATCTAAAATAGCTTTTACTTTCTCCACGAGGGCTTTCTTAGCAGCTAAATTCTCTTCCTTAATTTCCTCAACCGAATTATAATAAGCCTTAATCTTTGTATAGGTATCATCTAACACGGCTCTATATTCACCTTTCAACTCTTCCCACTTTTCATTTGGCACCGGACCAATATCTTCCCAATCGTTGCGGTATACTTTTATCAATCGCTCGGCTTCTTTAATATTATCAAGAGATTGAATGCCTTTCATTTTTTCAATGAGTTCCTTTTTCAATTCATAATTCTTTTTCAAATCATGATCCTGAAGCTCTCTGAAAATTTTAAGATTATAATAAATATTTTCAACAGCCTTACTGTATTCAGCCTGAATTTCCTTGTATTTATGTGAAGAAACTGCACCGGTCTCTTTCCATTGCGTTTGTAACTCCTGCAGTTTTTTTACAACGGCACCCACATTACTATTTACTTCACTCAGGTCGTTTATCTTCGCTACAATTTCCTGACGTATTAGAAAATTCTTATGTTGTTCTTGCGCCACCTTTTGCTCTTCATCTTTTTTCAGCTTATTGAATTTCTCAATAAGATCTCCGATGCGCTTATCTTCAGCACTCTTTTCGTAAATAAATTCTTTTGCTTTACCGCCCTCGTCGATAAATGCCTGCTTCGCGGTTTCAAATTCGGCGGTCCATAACTTTTGGTACTCCTTTTGCAGAGTTCGCACATCGTTAGCAACTTCACCTGCGCTTTTTGAAAGCAGCTCTTCTAATTTTGCAATAATTTCGTTCTTCATTTTACAAAGTTTCAAATAATCATCAATTTCATTTTTTATTATTAAACCAAATTTAACCGAATATTAAGTTAATTACAAACTCAAAATAAAATGAAATTACTTGTAAATAAGGAGAATAAAATTAGATTAGGGCCTTTAGAATTGGAAGTAAATAAACGGCTGCATTTCGTTGCTCATTAATTGGTATAAAACAAACACTACCGCGAATATCACTAAACCCATGGCATAAAGGGGTAAACCCGCAAACCATGAACGGTATTTCTCTTTATAGTTAGCCGGAATCCAATGAATGAAATAACCCAATAAAATTAACGATAACACTCCGGCATATCCCTGTAAAATTTGAAACGTTAATTCAATTCCGAAATGGTTACTCAAACGATCAAATAACAAAACAACCGTATCCATGGTGTCACTTCGGAAAAATATACGGGTGAAACTGATGAATAAAAGCGTTATCAAAACATGAAAAGCTTTCATCAAAATGGATTTACGAGAATCCTTCGGAACTACTTTTAACCACAACTTATGTATCACTAAACCCAATCCGTTCAATCCACCCCAAATAATGAACAACCAACTACTGCCATGCCATAATCCTCCGAGCAACATGGTTACCATTAAGTTGATGTTTGTGTTGATGGATTTACGAAATGAAGCACTGAAATAAGCTATTAATGCGAATACAATAGCAACACCAAATAACACCAACAGCAACCATAATTTACCTGTTAACATAACTAACACTATCGATAAAATTGAGATAGCAATATAAGAGCCAACAGTACCTTGTCGGTTTCCTCCAAGAGGAATGTATAAATATTCCTGAAGCCAAGATGACAATGAAATATGCCAACGCTTCCAGAAGTCGCTTACGTTTTGTGCTTTGTAAGGTGAATTAAAATTAGTTTTTAAACGGAAACCAAGAAGTAATGCAATACCAATCGCCATATCGGTATATCCTGAAAAATCTGCGTAAATCTGAAGAGAATATCCTAAAGTACCAAGTACGACTTCTACACCTGAGTAGTAATTAGGATTATCAAAAATCCGATCGATGAAATTTACTGCGATATAGTCAGCAAGAATTTTCTTTGCTAAACCGTTTACAATCCAGAAGGCAGCCATTCCGAATTCTTTTCGCTTTAAATCATAGGGCAAATAAATCTGATAAATGAAATCATGTGCCTTTACAATCGGACCTGCCACTAAATGCGGGAAGAAACACACGAAAAAGCCATAATCGAAAATGTTTTTTACAGGTGTAACATTTCCCCTGTATAAATCCACCGTATAGGAAATTGACTGAAAGGTGAAAAACGAAACACCAACCGGTAATATTAATTTATCTACTGAGAAATGTGTACCGAAAAATGTATTGGTGAAATGTGAAAAATGATTAAAGAATTCTATATCCGTACTAAATAACTGATTGCAACTGTCTGTGAAGAAATAAGCGTACTTGAAATAACTGAGCAGTAAGAGGTTTAAAGTAACACTTATGCCCATGAAGATTTTTTTGGCACGCTTGGTTTTGGCTTGATAGATTAATCGTCCCCAATTATAATCACTGCAGATGGTAAAAATTAAAAGAATCAGAAAAACTCCGCTGGTTTTGTAGTAAAAGAAAAAACTAACCGCCAATAAGTAAATATTCCTTAGGGCAATTTTTTTATACACCAAAGAATAAAAAAGCAACACAACGGCAAAAAATCCCCAGAAAAATAATTGCGTAAACAACAGCGGCTTTCCTTCTGTGAAAGAAAAAACGTCGTGCAGATATTTTAATACACTTTCTCCCAATTATTTCAATTTAGAATTGGCTTTATAACTTTTATCAATGGCATCAAACATCATTTGCCCTAATATTTGATATCCCCTGGGACTAAAATGTACTTTGTCCTTTGAGGCTAAACCAACTCTATACCATTTGTAAATTGATTTATAACCACCCATCACGGCATACAAATCCCACACAGAGGCTTTGTGTTTTTCCATTAATTCAAACATGGCATCTTGCGCTTTAATCGGACGTTTATTAGCTGTTTTCCGACGGATGTAATTATCACTTGTTGTGGTTAAAAGAATAGCGCAGTCAGGAGACACGGCTCGCACTGCAGCAATTAAACTGTCATAATTTTCGATGTAATCTTCCTTTGTGAAATCTTTACCTTGCGTATCATTTACGCCTAATGAAAAAATCACCAAATCAGGTTTAATGGTACTTAACTGATCAGAAAATAAATTGCATTTCAAATACGAATCACTAGCCGCTCCGTTCACACCAAAACTAGCGTAATAAAATCCGGGTTTTGAATTTTCGAGACTGAAACCATAAAGCATAAAATCCTTTTTTATTGTGTCTTTACGCCATAGAATAAAATTTACTGAATCGATAAAATCATCAAACACAAATTTGGTAAAACCCTTTTCTACACTATCCATTCGGGAGCAAACTGAAATGTGGGGCGCCAACACAAAATCAAAACTCTCATTAAAATTGTGATACACCTTAATGGTATTAAATTTTTCGTGATGTTTATTCTTCGTTAGCTTCACGCCAAATGTATTCGCACTGTCATTTGTAACAGCGGCTATTCCGGCCATTCCTAAATTTACGCACATCTCTTTATAAGTAGCGCAACGGAATCGCTTCCATTTACCATCGGTGTAAGATTTAAAAAAATGCGGACTGTTTGTTTTTGCAATTTTATATGGGAATGCCCATATACCTCCACCTTCAAAATTTCCCATGCCTTGAAAGTTCAGCATTAATTTATCACCCCAATTTCCGGCTTGTATATGCGAACCTCCATAGTGTGCAATGACTACTTTATTCCGTTTACCGCTTCGTAACTCGTCCATTTTTTTATAAAAGTTCAAGGTTAAGCTACTGTCTTTTGAATGACGCAGATAATTCTCATTATAATTAATGAATGAATAAGTTCGTACAGCCGGCGCTTGCTGAGCTCGAATCACTGTCGTAGAAAACAAAATGAAACTAACTATTTTAAAAATCTTACTGTGCACTTCTTACAAATGTGTTATAATCGTTAATTAATGATGAATATAAAAGCGTAGCGATTTTACGCGCGCCACCAGGACTAAAATGTATATAATCCTTTGCTGCTATACCTGCCTCTACCCAACTTACCATACTGTTTCTGCCACCCATACAATCGTACATATCAAAAAAAGCGCAATCCATATCAAACGCTGCTTTACGAATAGCATCTCTCAAATCTTCGAGTAATGGATGTGTTACATATTCAGTTCCTTCCTTTACACTCATATCGGCCGGACCTATTACTAAAATGGATGCATTCGGAGCAATTTTTTTAATGGTTGCAATTTGTGCTTTTAGATAACCACCAAAATTATCCGCCATTGCTTTGTCCTTTAAGTAAGGTAAAGTATTGCCTCCAAACTGCAAGATCACTAAACGTACATTCAAGTGATCGTAGAACTGTTTCAATTGCCCATAATTAATTTGATTAAAAAAGGTTCCGGAGCTTCCTCTTAATCCAACATTATCTACCATCACACCTCTATTACCTTCTAGCGATACGCCATAAAAGTCAGGACTGTCAACTCCGCTGAATTGAAATTCATGATTTAATGAACCCGGAGTAACTGCATATTCTTTAATATTGAAATTTCCTCCAACATTTAAACTATCACTGGCTTTAAAGACTCCGCCATCGTAAAACTCACACAACACCTTTGTTTTAGCACCACCGTAAAACATTTTTAATTTATTGTAAGCCGCTGCTTTTGGTCCGCCGGATTTAGTTGTTTGTATTTTCACCCATGCCTGTTTTGTATTCGAAGCACTATCCCCTACTTGCTTATAACTACAATAACGACACAGTTGCGCCATTGCTCCAAAATTATTATGAGGAACGCGCTTATCTTTAAATGCAAATACACCATAACGGTCCCAACCACTGCTGCACGTAATTCTATTAATCACACTTGGTGCAATTGGTATTAATGAAATTAAGCCCGGACCTTCGCCGCCAAATTGGTTTTGTAGTTTCATGCGGAGATAATCGCTAATACGGTCGCCTTCAATTTGTGAATCGCCGTAATGCAAAACACGAATACTTTTACTTTCGCCTGCAATATTGTTAAGTGAATTGAAAAAATTAATCATGGCAGTTTTAGAAGCGTTCTTATACTGAATGCTTGTATTTAAACGTACCGTAGAATCATTACCATATGGTGTATCATTAGGTACCGGGCCTTTTTTAGCAAACGATTTTATGCTGTCTGTTTTTTCAGGAAGATTAGTTTTAGTATTATTCACTGCCATCAGACTGTCGCTCATTTTATCTTCGGCATCAGCCAATGCAATAATTTTAGAAATATCTGCCTTTTTGGTTTTCTCATTTTCACCAAATAAGCTTTGAAGCGAAGGAAAATTGATAGCCATTCCGCTGCCCAGACTTAATCCTTCTTTCGGAAATACGAACGACACTATGCCCATTAGGGCAAATACTGCTCCCAGAAAAAACAAAGTATGATGAGGGCGATGGCTCATATTAAGCTATAATATTAGCCAAAAGACTTACTGATAAGATAAATGAGATTTTAACTTTTTCACAATGGGATTTTGATAAGGTTATGTTATTTCTTTTTTGCTACCATCATAAATCATTCATTTACTTTCTGCCTTGACGCAGAAAGTAACAAAGAAGTCAAGGCTTCATTTTATTCTTTACTGCCTACGGTCGTAATTTTTTATGCGCAACAGCCATTGCCGGGCGCTAAAAATGTGCACTACACATTTTCTTAACGCTGGCAAGCTACCAAATGGGTGATCTCCTTGGTCCACCTGCGGAGCTTCCCATTTGGCTTAACGCAATTTGTTGCGCATAAAAAACCGAATAAAATGAGGCCGGATTACGGCTGTATCGTCTTCGATGATCTCTCCGAATGAAGTAATGTTGAATATTGGGAACGCACTATTAAAATGGAATAAAATGATATTCGGAGGGTTGATGCCGGGCAGCGATAGCGGGAAAATTGCCTTCTCCGAGGCCTAAGCCGACGGCAATTTTAACCGCGGTTTGCGCCTGCCTTTTGCGCAAAATCGCCTTTCGGCATCAAGAGTTTTTTGGTTACTTTTTGGCGAACCAAAAAGTGACATGAAAAATAAATAATAAATTACAACTGTGATTTGATATCGTTCAACTTGTCTTTGATTTGCTTTAGCTTTTCAATCACTTCCAGTTTAACGTTATCAAGCTCCGGAGAGCCGTTTTTAAGAGCGTCTTTTGCTCCGCTGAGGGTGTATCCCTTTTCTTTTACGTAGTGAACTATCAAACGAAGATTTTCAATGTCTTTTTGAGTGAAAAGACGATTTCCCTTCTTGTTTTTGGTGGGCTTTAAAATATCAAACTCCTTTTCCCAGAAACGGATGGTTGAAGCATTTACTTCAAACATATCAGACACTTCGCTGATAGAATAATATAATTTATCGGTTTGCTCTTTTTGTAAAGACATAACCAAATGTAAAATAATTAGCCAAGAAGGGCTAATGGAGTTATTAACAAGGTTTTAACCTAAATAACACTGCAAACTTTCATTAGTTGCCGGCAATAACCAATCGTTTTATTGCGATTCTATCATTGGGAGTTTTAAAATGTAAAAAATAAACTCCATTATCTAAACCCGATAAATCCAATTGGGCTTTAAACTGATTTACCGGTAATTCTCGTCTTAAAACTTCCTTACCGTTTATGTCTTGAATTAAACAATTTATGTTTGCATCATAATATGAATGAAAATAAACGGAAAGATATTCCTGCGCGGGCTGGGGATAAAAAGAAATGCTTTGTGCAAATATTTCATTCTCGCTCACACTACCCGGACTCACATTTACATTCACTGTATCCTTTTTTATATTACCGCAAATGTTTTGTGTAACTACATAGCTAAATGTGCCCACGCTTGTTGGCTTAACCCATAAACCTCCTCCTGTACCGATCATTGTTGTACCGCTTGCCCAAACACATTCCAATCCCACCTCAGGAGGTATGCCTATAAAAGCACTATCTCCTAAAGTAATATTTTTATCAGGACCCGCATTCGCTGCAAGATTGAAATCGATGACGGAAACATCGTCGTAAGACATATCTGTCCAAACTCCTGGATAAGTCC
The DNA here is from genome assembly GCA_016787445.1 of Bacteroidia bacterium. Classification (GTDB taxonomy): domain Bacteria; phylum Bacteroidota; class Bacteroidia; order B-17B0; family Aurantibacillaceae; genus JAHEYG01. The sequence goes on along the minus strand of JAEUTQ010000012.1, from coordinate 40,317 downwards.
CATTTATAAAAGTCTTATTTACATTTGCATCAGCTTCAAAATTTCCAAGGACCATATATTTTTCAGTTCCTGTGGCGGTAAATGTGCCACTAACTTCTATCCAATTCAAAGTATCAGTTATTATATTACCCGTTGTGTTTTTAACTTGAGGAGTTAAATAAGTTAAGTGTACAGAACAGTATTTTATCGTATCTATTGATGAGTCGCCAAAATAAATTCCGAACGCATCGTTTCCATAGGGAGCACTATTATTAATATTAACATACATTTTTGCACAATACACCTTACCGTTTACTAAAGGTATTTTGAGTCTATTCTTCGGGTACTGCACTATGTTTGGCGACACACAAGGACTCATGCAAAATTGAGTAGTCATTAAATACGCATTTCCAGTCCTTGGATATTGCCAAGAATTGCTACTATATGGAACATTTCCATAGTAAGTACTAATCACCTTACCTCCTCCACACAACCAAGAAGAGTCAATAGTTGTCCAATACTTTACCTTTGAAATACAATTAGGAAATGTTGTTGACACAGTATCTTCGAATGATGGATTGCCTACGTGATTTATCTGAGAAAATAGACTAAGTTGAAAAAAAACAAAAAGAATGAAAAAAAACACAAGCTTAATTTCATTAAATATAATTCTAGCGACAGATAACAAGTTTTTTAATCGAACTTTGCCCATTTTTACTTATTAAATTTACGAAATAAATTGAAAGCCATTCTATGGAATGAACATAAATCCTTCTAGACGTTTGCAATTCGAATTAATTCCTACTTCTTCTTACTCGCGTATATAATCACGTCTTTTTTGCTGCCCCAGTGGTAACCTAAATGGAATGGCAACTTACCGATTTTTGCACTGTCTTTTTGATAGGCTTCTTCCAAAGGTTTTTGCATACTTAAATAAGTAAAATCACTCACAGGTTTGGTGTATTGTCCGTATAACTTCATCTCCCAATTATTATTCTCGGTAAAGAATTTATAAGGAATGCCTGTATCATCCTGTATCACATAACTTGAATTGTTTAAAATCAAATCGCGCATGTTGCTCATGAAATTGTTATGCAATAGATACGAAGCGCTCTTGATGTAAGTAACTACGTTCTTGCTTTTGTTGATGTAATTATAAAATGCACAGGTATCATTAAACTTTTTATTGCTTACGTCGTATTTAAAATAATACACCGATTTGTTTTTGCCATCCTGCACAAAATCCACTCTTACTCCAAATGGTTTTTTAGTGCCTCCGTCTTCAATGTCGGGCATTTTTACATCATAAGGTCTTTCTACAATCGAATCTTGCTTATAACGGTATACATACTTAATATCGGAAATCTCATGCCCTGTTTTACGAATGAAAAAAGTTAGTATAGGCAATAAACCATTTACTTTTTGAGAGCTAAAATCCTGCAACATTTTACGGGTAATAAAATAACTCTTCACAAAAATATCGCCTAAAGATTGCTTAAAGTGCGCCGAATAAACTGTGTGATCACCCGGTTTGAATTTTTTGAATTCAGGTAATTTCCCAACGGGTTCCAATCCCAACATGATGTATTTATCAGCATTAGGAAAGAAAGTAGTTGCTGTTAAAAAATCAGGGCCGGAGAAAGGATAGAAAACGGTTTTGCAAATGGTGTTAGGTGTAGAAAATTCCGTAGCTGCCCAATTACGCATAGCTTTTAATCGGCGTGCTTCTAGTTTTTTCCAGCTGCTGTCAACATAAAATTGATGGCGACTCCAGGCCACCGAATCAAATAAATAATTGAATTTATGTGCCTGACCTTTTAGTCCGCTTAATACTGAAGTAACGTTATTAAAATAGTTGTCGGCGTTAAAAGGAATATAATTTAATGCAGGTTCATTTGCTATCACTTCAGTAATAACCGAATCTTTTACCGGCTCTACTTCCTTAACGGGAGGAATTACAGAATCCTTTTTTAAATTTTGTGAATTGATTTCCTTCTTTGCATCATTTGAAGTGCAAGAGAGAAAAATGATTATAACGATTGCTAATAATGTTCTCATAAACAGGTGGCCAAAGGTATTGATTTTATCTAATGCCCGTCAAATAAATTAAACTCTTTTAAGTCGGGAATAACCTTTTTTTTACGTTGGCGTTCTAAATCGTATAAGCTAAGTGAAAGATCGCGCAAAAAAGGCAAACCCTTCAATTCATATTCGTACCTACCGCCCCCAATATCATTGCGCTGATTGACAAATACGGCAGCAGTCAGCAAAAATTCAATCTTGTTTTTATAATCAACGATGTAAGCACAATCAATCAAAAATCCGTAAGCCCTACCTACGATGTTAAATACGCGTAGGCTATCACCTTTAATAGTAGCTACCGAACTTCCATAAATGAAATACTTCTTATATGAATCATAATACTGCTTTTTGTTGTACACCGGCGACTCGCTTTCTCTTGGCATCATACCCGCTTGCTTTAATACAAAAAGACGATCTGAATTGCTGATTGGAAATTGTTCTTCCGGTTTTAAATAAGGACTAAAAACCAAACGCTTCATCATTTCATGCAAATCCTCTATGTGAAAATAGTTATGAAGGGAAAAATCTTTCGGGCCAACTTGCTTTTTTCCTTTCGTATTTCGATGTGTGGTTCCTGCTTCTGATTTTGCTATAGGATGCGGTTCCCTATATGTAGCAAGAAGGGATGCCTGCTTATAGATTGTATCGCCATTTGGAGACAGGAAAACTATTGGCGGTGAAATTTTCGCTGTATCTACCTCACAGGATATATCCAATTTATTATGGATACGTACATTTTTGAATCCATAATTACTTAACTGCTTATGCAGATAATCACAACCTACAAATTCATACACACGTGCACAGGAAAGATTATCGCTCACCAACCACATTTTTTTTAGATAGTATTCTAATGACGGTAGTTTGGAGACAGAGCTTGTATCCTTTGTGACTTTTCGATGGCAAGGAAAAATACTGTCAGTTAACATGGGGCTTTGCAAAGAAAGTTTGGTCTCTTTGAGTTGATTTAACTTAATCAGTGCGCCCACTGTAACAGGCAGTTTTACGGTGCTGGCGGGATAAACGTAAGCTTTGAAGGGAATGTAATTGTAAGTTTGAAATGCGGGTTGATTGTTTTCATCGCGATTGATTTGCGTATAAACAATCTGCAATTTATGTGTCTTGGGATTATTCAGAATCGAGGCATGCTGTGATAATGTAGCCCTGAGATACTCTTGGAGATTAAAGGGCGATTGAGAATAAATAAATGCGCAGTGAAAGCTAATGAAGCTTAAGAAAAATAGTTTAGTTATCGTTTTGCTTGTATTTTTCACTAATCCAATACACTAAAAAACCAAAAGCTACAGTACCTAATCCAAATAAGGATTCCATGGTTTTATTCTTAAAGATAAAAAATAAAATCCATCCGCTAATCAGTAAAAACAAAATAGGAGGAATCGGATACAAAGGTGTTTTATACTCGGTTTTAATTTCTTTATGTTTAGCTCTCAAAATAAAAATACCGAATACAGTAAGGAAAGTAAAAAGATTAAGAGTGAAACCTACATAAGTAATCAATGATTCAAAAGAAGAAGTGAGAACTAAGACAATTGAAATCACCGACTGAAATATTACCGCTACATAAGGCACATTGTTTTTATTAGAAGTAGAAAATATTTTTAATTGTGGGATGTCATTGCCCATGGCGTGCATGACTCTTGGTCCGGCTAAAATCATGGCGCTTACCGTAGAAACAAGTAGTAGAGCAATCACTAAACTCATGAATCTTCCTAAATCGGAACCAAAGATTTTATTGGCACTCAGATAACCAACTTCCACTACACCCTTCAATTCATTAATTGGCACCGAATACAGAAAAATAAAATTTAAAGCGGTATAAATCACCATCACAATGAGAGTTCCCCATATCAGTGCTTTTGGTAAATTTTTCTGCGGCTCGCGTAAATCACCGGCAATATAAGCTGCCGCATTCCAGCCTGAATAAGCATACGTCACAAATACCAAAGAAACAGCAAAAGCCGATGACATCATTTGCGAAAAGCTTTCACTAGTAGGAGAAAAAGAAACGCTGTGTTCAGGATGATGAAACAATCCAAATCCAACAAACATCACTATTATCACCACTTTGATAAGTGTAAACGCGCGCTGAACGGCACTTCCCAATTTTAAATTGATGGAGTGAACAATGGTAAGCAATAAAATTACCGATACTGCTAAAATCTGTGGATTTACCGAGCCGTAAATTTTATTTACATACAAACCTAATGCAGTAGATGCGGCAGCTACCGGCGCTGCAAATCCAACAGTAACGGAAACCCAACCCGATAAAAATCCAACCGAAGGGTGATATAATTTAGAAAGATAATTATACTCTCCTCCACTCTGCGGAAATGCAGAACCAATTTCTCCGTAAGTTAATGCACCGCATAATGACAGAATACCGCCCACAATCCAAAGCATCATAATAGCGAAACCCGATTCTATATCCAACACCTGAAATCCCAAACTTGTAAATACACCGGTACCAATCATATTGGCAATTACCAATGAAATAGCAGTCGCAAAACCAATTTTTTGAGTGTTAGTCATCAGTCGAACGATTGGGTTGACTTAGAAGACATTTCGAGCATAATTTGATATTGCTCCGGCGTTAAGTCGTTATAGTAAAAGTTAATCGGATTCACTTTCTCACCATTCTTTATTACTTCATAGTGAACGTGAGGCGCCGTACTTAAACCGGTGCTTCCTACATAACCAATGAGCTCTCCGCGTTTAACCACCTTCCCAACTTTCACTGCCATTTTACTCATATGGCCGTATAAAGTTTTATAACCAAAACTATGATTTAACACCACGTGATTACCGTAACCTTGTGCATTGGCATCGGCCACTTCTACCACGCCATCACCGGTAGCGTAAATTGGTGTTCCCTGCTCAGCTGAAAAATCCATTCCCGGATGAAACTCCGGTGTTTTATAAATAGGGTGCGTTCTCCAACCAAATCCACCTGCCTGGTGACGCAAATCTTTATTATTAATCGGCATGATGGCAGGAATAGAAGCTAAAAGTTTTTCTTTGTCGCGAGCCATTTTTACCACTTCGTCAAACGATTTGGACTGAATGTATAATTGCTTGGTAATTTTATCCAAACGCTCTGTCGTACGTTTTAATAAATCGGCATTTTCATAATTATCAAAAACCTCGTAACGCTCACTGCCTCCAAATCCCGCATTGCGAATGGTATTCGGAATAGGCTCTGCTTCAAAAATCACACGGTAAATATTATCGTCCCTGTCTTGCATGTCGTTCAAAACAACCTGTACCTGATTCATTTTTTTATGCAATAAATCATATTGAAGTTGTAAGGCCTCAATCTCACGACGAAGCATTTTTTCCTTTGGGGAGTCTAAAAATTTAAAAGCTAAAATAATGGTAACAGTTGCGAATACCAATCCGATTGCTAAATACGACATAAAACGCCATAACCGTTCGGAAAAAGTAACTTTTACTTTCTCGTAAGTGAGCGATTTGGTATTAAATCTATACTTAACCTTTGACATAATTTAAATGCAGGACAAAAATAATATTTATCACCTGCCTTAAACGTTAAAAAACCTTTACAATATAGGGCAAAAATCCCAATTAAAAGGTTTAAAATGTGGAAAATTTAGCCCTTAAAACCTATGCTTTTTGTTATCTTAGCACTCTTTTTCTAATACGCATGGAAGCAAGTAAAGTACGTCAGACATTCTTAGATTTTTTCAAAAGCAAACAGCACGAAATTGTGCCATCTGCACCTATGGTTGTAAAGGGTGACCCTACTCTAATGTTCAACAATAGCGGAATGGCTCCGTTTAAAGATATTTTCTTAGGAAATGCGCCTATCAAATACCCTCGTATTGCGGATACTCAAAAATGTTTGCGTGTAAGTGGTAAGCACAATGATTTGGAAGAAGTAGGTGTTGACACCTATCACCACACTATGTTTGAGATGTTGGGAAATTGGAGCTTTGGTGATTATTTTAAGAAGGAAGCTATTGAATGGGCATGGGAATTATTAACCAAAGTTTATAAAATTGATCCTTTCCGCTTATACGTTACCGTTTTTGAAGGTGATGAGAAAGAAGGAATTCCATTTGACCAGGAAGCTTATGATACCTGGAAAAAATATATTTCTGAGGACCGCATTTTACGTGGAAACAAAAAAGATAATTTCTGGGAGATGGGTGATATGGGGCCTTGTGGACCATGCAGCGAAATTCACTGTGATATCCGTAAACCGGAGGATCGTATGTTGGTGCCGGGAAAACAATTGGTAAACACCGGACATCCACAGGTAATTGAAATTTGGAACAACGTGTTTATGGAATTTGAACGCAAGGCCGATGGATCCTTAGTTAAACTTCCGAAACAACATGTGGATACAGGTATGGGCTTTGAACGCTTATGTGTTGTATTACAAGGCAAACAAAGTAATTATGACACGGATGTATTCATGCCTATCATCAATAAGATTGAGGAATTGTCCGGTCACCGTTATAAACCGGAAGAAGAAGAAAAACACAAAAAACAGTTAATCATCAATATTGCGATGCGTGTGATTGCAGATCACATTCGTGCGATTTCGTTTTCTATTTCTGACGGACAATTACCAAGTAATACAGGAGCCGGATATGTAATCCGTCGTATTTTACGTCGTGCCATTCGCTACGGTTATCAGTCATTGAATTTAAAAGAGCCATTCATGCACCGTTTGGTACCAACATTGGCGAATCAAATGGGACAAGCATTTCCTGAATTGGTAAGTCAGAAATTATTGATTGAAAAAGTAATTAAGGAAGAAGAAATTTCATTCTACAAAACATTGGAAATCGGATTAAAGCGAATCGATCAGGTTTGTATTGATTTAGCCAATTCGAAAAAAGGAACTGTGATTGACGGGAAAATAGTTTTTGAATTGTATGATACCTTTGGTTTCCCGGTGGATTTAACTTCATTGATTGCGCGCAGTTATGACTTAACCATTGATGAAGAAGCCTTCAATAAATATTTAGAAGAACAAAAAAACAGATCGCGTGCTGCCACGAGTGTAGATACGGAAGATTGGATTTATACAGAATTTGGAAAAACACTTCAAGGCGAAAACGAAACCAATTTTGTTGGCTATGAAGAGCAGGAAATTCAGAGTAAAATTGTCCGCTACCGGAAAGTAAAGGCAAAAAACAAAGAACAATATCACTTGGTGTTAAACAAAACACCATTTTATGCAGAGAGTGGCGGGCAAGTGGGCGACACAGGTGTTTTAGAAAGCATCAACGAAAAAATAGTGATTAATGATACCAAAAAAGAAAATGGTGTGATCATTCATTTTTGCGATAGACTACCTGAAAACATCAATGCAGAATATTTTTCAAAAGTTGATAAATCAAAACGTTTATTAACTACCAATAATCATAGTGCAACACATTTGTTACATGCAGCCTTAAGATCCGTATTAGGTACACATGTGGAGCAAAAAGGAAGTTTAGTGAATGATGAACATTTACGTTTCGACTTTTCGCATTTCTCGAAAATTACAGATGAAGAAATTAAACAAATAGAACGTATTGTCAATAATAAAATCCGCGAAAACATTGCTTCCAACATACAGTTGATGGGCATTGAAGACGCGAAGAAAACCGGGGCGATGGCTTTGTTTGGAGAGAAATATGGTGATGTTGTGCGCGTGGTAACCTTTGATAAAAATTACTCTATAGAACTATGTGGTGGTACACACGTTCCGGCTACAGGACAAATTGGCTATTTCAAAATTGTAAGTGAAGGTGCGGTGGCTGCCGGTATACGCCGTATTGAAGCTGTTACATCTGAGAAAGCAGAAGAATATTTTGAAAATCAAATTGCCGTTCTAAATGAATTAAAAACGGTATTAAAAGGCAGTAAAGATGTGGTGAAGAGTGTAAATGGATTATTAGAAGAAAACTCTGAGCTTCAAAAACAATTACAGCAACTTTTAAAAGAAAAAGCCGGCATGATTAAAAAAGAATTGGTGGCTAAAATTCAAAAGAAGGACGGCATCAATATTATTACTGAAAAAATTTCGTTCGACAGTGCGGAAGAAATCAAAAATTTATTATTTGAAATAAAGAACGAAGTAGAAAACTGTTTTGTTGTTTTAGGTGCAGAAGTAAAGGGTAAGCCAAGTATTTCAGTTATCATCAGTGATAATTTAGTAAAAGAAAAAAATCTAAACGCCGGAAATATTGTGCGCGAGTTAGCCAAAGAAATTAACGGCGGCGGTGGCGGACAAGCATTTTATGCGCAAGCAGGTGGCAGTAAAGCTGAAGGATTAGACAGCGCTATCAATAAAGCAAAAGCAATTATATAATGGCAAAAATTACCATCATAGGCGGAGGAAACTTAGGCACTGCTATCGCTGAAGGATTAATCAGCTCAAAGCATACTAAAGCGAGTGATATTACTGTTACCCGCAGAAATGTTTCCTTGCTAGATGCATTAAAAAAGCAAGGTGTAAAAATTGAAAGTGATAACAGTAAGGCGGTAAAGGGTGCCGAATTGATTTTGTTATGTGTAAAACCATTTCAGATAAAAGATGTTGTAAAAGAAATTGCACCTTCCCTCCACTCTAAACAAATATTAATTTCGGTGGTTAGCAGTGTTAGTATTCAGGATATTGAAGACATTCTTCGTAAGAAAAAAAACGAATCGGGCATGTCGATATTCAGAGCTATGCCAAATACAGCGATAGCAATTTCTGAGAGCATGACTTGCATTTCTTACAACAATGCCAACTCCAAACAAATTCAAACTGTTTGTCAGCTATTCGATAAGTTAGGTAAGACCGTGGTAATTGAAGAGAAATTAATGGAAGCAGCTACGATTATTGGTGCTTGCGGAACTGCCTTTGCCATGCGTTATATCAGAGCGAACATACAAGGCGGAATCGAAATAGGGTTTGATGCGAATACCGCAAGAACCATTGTTGCTCAAACAGTAAAAGGTGCTGCCGATTTACTAATCAAAAAAGGCACCCATCCTGAACAGGAAATCGATAAAGTTACAACCCCAAAAGGCGTAACCATTACCGGATTAAACGAAATGGAGCATAACGGACTCTCCTCTTCTCTCATAAAAGGCATAACGGAAGCGTATAAAAAAATTGGGAAGTAAAATGAACGAGTATAGATTTGAACGATTAAACAACTATAATTTAAAAGATTTAATCTATTTGTATAAACACTCGTTCAATGAAATTACAGACATTCATTTTATTGAGAAAAAATATGCCACTGAGGCATTCGGTTTAAAATACACAGGTTACATTGCTTATTCTGTTAATAATAGCGAACCCGCTGCATACTATGGCGTTTTTCCAATAAAAGTAAAGTATCAGAATAAAGAATATCTGGCTGCGCAATCGGGAGACACTATGACCCATCCGAACCATAGAGGAAAAGGATTATTTATTACTTTGGCAAAAATGACTTACGATTTATCCAAACAGGAAGGAGTAAGTTTTGTATTCGGATTTCCTAATGAGAATTCCTATCCGGGTTTTGTAAAAAAGCTCGACTGGAATCATTATGCCGATATAAACAATTATAAAATTAAAACAGGAGCCTTGCCTCTCGAAAAATTGGCAAAAAAATATTCTGTATTTAAACCTTTGCATAATAGGATTATCCAAAAAACATTAAAACCATTAATTACAGAAGAGGTCTTTTATAATTCGATGGAAAAACAAGGTGATTACGGTTTTGTGATACATGATAGTAATTACAGGAATTATAAGACCTATTATTCCAATTACATTCTGAATCTTAATGGCGTAAAATGCTGGATAAAAATAGACGGACGTTTATGGGTTGGAGACATTGAATTTTGTAATGAAAAGAAATTCAAAGAAACGGTGAATGCTCTTCTATTACTAGCCAAAAAAATACATTGCTCAACGATACACTTTTCGGTTTTTGAAAATAGTCTTTACGACAAATATTTAAGTGAGTATGCCAAACCGTATTATAAAAACGCGGTCGGCTGTTTAAATCTAAACCCGCTTACAAATGGAGAACTTTACGCTTATCAATCGTCTGATTTTGACACTTTTTAAAAAGCGTATTTATCAAACTGCATGGCCAATCGCAACATATTAGATTCCGGCGTGGTAGAATTGCTTATTGTAAAACGGGATAAAAGTCCGCTTTGTTGATTATTCTCTTTGAACTTATACTCAACAGCTACAAGATTCTCATAACCTGCTTCCTTAGCAAGCTCAAGTGTCCTCTTAGAATAGCTTCCATCCGGAAAAGCTATTGAAATGACTTTTTTGCCTGTTAATTCCACAATTATCCGTTTTGACTCTCCCATTTCAAACCTAGACTCCTCGTCAGTCAGATATTCGAGGTTATAATGTGCGTGTGTATGAGAGCCGTATTCAATTAATGGCTCTTGGGAGTATTTACTAAAATCATCCTTTCTTATGAGCTCAATTAATTCAGGAAATTGCTTGGCAGTGGTTTTATAATACGGATATGCTAATGCAAGCTCATTTATGTAAGTATCTCTACTATATCCGGAAGACTTAATAAAATCAACTAGGCTTTTGTCTAACTCTTCGCAATAGAAGCCAGGAAATTTGAAAACATAAGAGTTAAGGATAATATCTTTTCTTATATTTTTCTGTATCAAATCAACAATATCAGGCCAAACATAATAACTATCATCTTGCAATCCTTTTGATATAAGATAAAAAGTAGCCGGAATATTATGTTTTTTTAATATGGGAAGGGCAACTGTAAAATTATTTAAATATCCATCATCAAAAGTTAAAGCGACTGTCTTTTTTTGAGGCGCAACTCCTGATTGATGATTTTTAAAAATTTCGCTTAGAGAAACAATATTAAAATTGTGCTTTAAATAGACAAGTGTCTTTTCAAAATCAGACACATCAAAATGCCTATTATTAAACCGATTTCCAATAACACTTGTTACACCATGAAAGTTGATTATAATTGATTTCTTTCTAGCTTTCATTAGGAACAATTTGTCAATTCCTACTCCTGTAATGAATGGAAAGATCACTTTTCTTGCTATACTTTTACTCAGACTCATGAACTAATACACAAAGTAAAAAATTATTCCTCAAATAACTCTTAAATATTGTATTTTAAATAAAAAACACTATTTTTATTTAAAATATAAGCCTATGAAAAAAATATACACTTTTTTGTTTATCGGTGCATTTGCTATAGTAAATGCTCAAACTAATCTTGTTCCTAATCCTGGTTTTGAGATTGCCTCACCTTGTCCCGATTATCCCGGGCAAACTAACCGCGCAACGGGATGGAATAATGTAAATTTAGTCTATAATAATCCAAGTGTTGGGACACCCGACTTCTTTCATGCCTGTGGTTCCGCTACGTTAGGATACAACTGTGCGCCTCCGAATACTTTTTCAGGTATCTGTTCACCTCGAACCGGAAATGGTTTTATGAGTGTAGTACTGTATAACGTACCTTATCCTGACTACCGTGAGTACTTTGCTACGCAGTTAACATCACCAATGACAATTGGTAATACGTATACTGTTTCTTTTTGGGTAACAAACGGCAGTACTCCATACTCGCCATATCTCATCAAGAACATTGGAGTGAATCTTTCAACCGCTCCTTTAAGCCAAACAGGCTGGGGCTTAATTGCTCTTACACCTCAGTGTGAAGTTACAACATTGGTTGGTGGAACAACCTGGCAACAATATACATTTACAGTTACTGCTACTGCAGCATGGCAACACATTACCATTGGCTCGTTTAGATCTGATTCTCAAAACACACCAACGTTCACTTTTAGTGGTACAAGTGGGCCTAATTCGTCATATGCCCGCTATTACTTTGATGACATTGAAGTATTAACTAATGAAACTCCACAAAGTATTTCTGAGCTCGCGGCGCTCAACAATAGTGTAGATATTTATCCAAATCCAACCTCAGGAACTTTAAATTTCGCTAGTTCTAAAAATAATATTGAGGAAGTAAAACTTTACACAATTGAAGGGAGAGAGGTTCTAAATTCAGGAGTGCTAGAAAATGCACAATCCATCAATATTTCTTCATTGAATAATGGTATGTATTTTGCTGTATTTTATAATGAAGGTCGCGTAATAGGAACTAAAAAATTCATTAAAGAATAATGACTATTCTGAATAGATTTTCGTAAAATCATTTCCAATATTAGCGAGGCTGAATTTCTCACAAGCCTCGCTAATTTTTTTTAAATTAAAATCATTCATTGTAATTATTTTTTTTAACCCATCAACCCAACTTTGTATATCATTCTGAACTACTACTCCATTGGAGGAATTAATTAACTCCGGAATAGCGCCCACATTAGAAGCTAACACCGGAGTTCCGGAAGCTAAAGCTTCCGCTATCACAATTGAAAATGTTTCTATTTCACTGGCATGAAGAAAATAATTACTTTGCTGTAAAGTCTTTGCCAGATTTTCAGGTATTAAATTTCCAAGGTAATTTATTTCAAAATTCCATTTAAGTGGCTTTAATTTTTCTAATAAAATCCCTTCTCCTACAACATTCAACTTAATACTTTTATTCGATTCTTTCGAAATCTCATTTAAAGCATTAAATATTAAATCAGGTCGTTTTGGGTTAGTCCAATGCGCTACACATGTAAATACAATGGAATTGCCGCTTACTTTAGGCTGAAAAGTGAAAACTTTCTGATTAATAACATTTGGTACAATTTTAATACTTGAGGTATTGGTAATATGTTTTGAAATACTTTTCTTCAAAAAATCAGAAACAACCGTAACGGATTTGGCATTATTGTAAGCCTTTTTACCGATATAACTGAACAAACTTTGCGACATGAATTTATCTACTTTACTCCAATGCTCTGTGATAACATGAGGTAAATTATATCGTTTAGAGATTTTATATCCTAAAATCCCGGCCGGATAAAGCACATTGGAATGAATGAGCTCCGGTTTAAAAGTAGGTATAACCTCTTTCTCAACATACTTGCTAATGGCGCGATATTGAAAAAACAGATTTAAATGAATCCATTTATAAAACCTTGAGTTGATTTCGATATGGTGAGTTAAAATTCCGTTCTCATCAACTTCCGAATAAATTTTACGCTCAAAAGTTTTGGATGAATAACTTATAGTGATGGCCACTACCTGAATGTCATTACCTGCCGCTTTGATGGCCGCTGCGTGCTTTTTTACGAAAATACCTTTTAACGGTTGAACCGAATTAGGATACCAGGCCGAAATAAAAAGCACTTTCATTTAATCAGTCGTTTTTTGTAAATTAGAGCCTTAAAGCAAACAAATTTAAGCAATAAAGTCAACACTATGGGATTAAAGCAGGCCATTTTAGAAATACCCTTTGTTAAGAACTGGAAACGTAATCAGGAAAAAAAGAAATTTCAGGGATCTGAAAAATATTGGGACGACCGTTATCAACGCGGCGATAATTCAGGAACAGGTTCCTATGATCATCTGGCCGAATACAAAGCAGATGTGATAAATGATTTTGTTGCGAAGAACAATATAAAAACCGTGATGGAATTTGGTTGCGGAGATGGCAACCAATTAAAAATTGCAAAATACCCTCAATACATCGGATTAGATGTTTCTCCAACTGCCGTTAAATTATGTTATAATATTTTTAAGGCAGACAAAACGAAAAGTTTTTACGTTTATAACAGCATGGCTTTTGTAGATAACGCGCGTTTGTTTAAAGCGGATTTAACCATGTCACTTGATGTATTATATCACTTAGTAGAAAGAGAAATTTTCGAAAACTACCTTTTGCATTTATTTGCTGCTGCCGACAAATATGTGATTATTTATGCTTCTGATTATAATCAAGCTGAAGAGCCTGTACACCAGCATGAGAACAGAAGAAGTTTCACTGATTTTGTAGAAAAAAATATCAAAGGCTGGAAGCTTAAAGAAATCATTAAAAATAAATATCCTGTTTCTACCTATAAAGAAAAGGGCTCTTTATCTGACTTTTATATTTACGAAAAAACTGCCTGAATACAACTAGGCGACATCAATGATTAGTAAATCCTTTCTAAAATCTTCAATAATTTACACCATTGGGGGCGCTTTGCCCATGGCCGCTAGTTTTATTTTACTTCCGTTTTATGTTGGTTTTTTAAATCCAAGAGAGTTTAATGCGTTAAATTTCTATATAGGGATTTCCTTACTCTTTCAAATTCTCTTTTCTTACTCAATTGACTCATACTTTGGTGTAAAATATTCACAGCTTTCAGGAAGCACTGAAGAACAAAAAAGATTTACCGGTACTATTTCCAATCTTTTAATATTAATTGGTTTATCAATAATAATTTTGTCTGCTATTATTGGTCCCTTTTTATTCCCGCTAATATTTACGGATTTGGACCAAGTGCATTTTTGGCCTTTTGGTTTAATGTCTATAGTAACGGCATTTTTTAATTCTTATTTTAAGGCAGGGACAAACGCACTCATATACTTTAAAGAGCCAAAAACTTTCATCACCTATAATAGCATTAACTTTATTCTAACTGTTGGGTTATCCGTTGGCGGACTTTACATTTCTCCAAATTCACTAAACGGTCCTCTATACGCCCGATTTATATCGGGTTTGGTTATTTTTATTCTTGCTATCAAAGGGTTCAAAAAACATTCTGAGTTTACGTTTGATAAAAAATACCTGAAAGATTTACGACATTTTTGTACACCTTATATAATGTTTGTTCTTTTTTTGTGGATTTTGGGAAATCTTGATCGCTATTTTTTAAAATCACAGATTGAAGCTGAATCTTTAGCAGCTTATGTTCTTCTTCTAACTTGTTTTCTTGGTTTCGAATTTGTTCAGAACTCATTAACTGCCACAATATTTCCCAAAATATTTGAAATTTGGACGAATAACAAACGTAACGCTACAACGCCTGAGTCTAACAGATACTATAATGTATTTACTGCAATTAGCATAATGCTTCTAATTCTATTTTGCTTTCTAATTCCAATTATCATAAAAATTGCTGTTCCACTTAAAGTAAGTTACTATCAAAGCTTTTCCTTTATAGGGATAATAGCTGCAGGTTATGCGACAAGAAGTATAATTAATTTTTACTTATCTACGATTTTGTATTCAAAACAAACTGTTTTATTAATAAAAATATTTGGATACAGTTCGATTATTCAACTTATTACAACTTACTTTTTTGTTAAACATTATGGCTTAATAGGTGCCATTTATGCAGGAATCATCACCAAACTAACACATGTGTTTTTTGCCTGGCTTTTAACTAAAAATATTTTCGAATACAATTTCAATTACACAAAGATACTTGGCATCCCTATTATTTACATTATTACTAATGTGATTATGTTCCAATTTGTACCAGAATATAGTATAATAGCATACTTAGCTGAATTTATATTTTTCAGCATAATATTCTACTTGATTTTTAAAAACGAGATTCGAACTGTTTACTTTCAGTATACGGGAAAAAGAATTTAATTCTCGAACACAATATCAATTGTGTTTTTATTTAAATCGTAGGTTAATTTATCCTTTAGCACATTCATAAAATCATCGCCCCATTTTGCATAATGCGCCGCGAAATTTTCTACACGCTCTTGAGGAACGCCGTTCGGATATAATTTTGATTTGATGTTTTTGATTTGATTCACTTCAGTGTCGGATTTTGCCTTAATCGCACGCGTAGCTTTTTGCTCTAATACCGACAATGAATTCAGGTTTTTTTGTTTCTCAGCTTCTGCCGATGAAACCAAAGTTTTATCGATCTTATTCATTTCAGATGAAATGCTCTGAAATAAATTTTCGATTGATTTTTTATACTCTTCCAGGTTAAAAGATTTGTTGTTTTTCTCTAAATACAACTTAATCATCTCTTGTTCGTTTTCCATGATATTCTCCATTTCCAACCCTAATTTACTTAATTTATTCAATGAATTTATATCCAAAATAGTAACAAATTTTCGAGGTGTTAACACCGGAAAAAACAGTCCTAATGCCTCAAACATTTCTTTGTACTCTAACCAATAAGCCAACTCGCCGGGTCCGCCCACATACGATAAATTGGGCAAAATATACTGCTGATAACAAGGACGCAACACTACGTTCGGACTGATTTTTTCGGGAGATTTGAAAATCAAGTCTTTAAGTTGAGCTTCCGAAAACTCAAGCGAAGTATCAATTACCTTATATGAATTTCCTGACTTTTCTATACGGGCGCGAAGCCCTTTTTCCATGTAAAAACTATTGATTTCACGGGGATTCACCTGCGCTTCATACTTGCTTTGTGTTAATTTCTTTATGCTGGAATCTACCTTTTGAAATGGGGTATTTTCGAAAATATCCTTTTCAAAAAAAGCAGCAAAACTCTTTTTTAAATCCGCACTGTTACCGTCCAAAACAATCAAACCGTACTTCCCAAAAAGTTCATTCACCAAAAAACGCGTGGCCAATGCCAGATTGGTGTGTTTTAAATAAGCTTCTTCAAACAGTTGAATTAATCGGGAGGCATTTACACCATCACCAAGAATTTCTTTCAGCTGCACAACCACTTCTTTTAGTCCTGCTGTAGAAAAATCACCCACGGCCCCTTTTTCATCTGAATTCCACTCCAGCTTTTTACCATATACACTTAAATGATTCACCTCAGCAAAATCATGATCTTCCGAAGCCATCCAATATACCGGAACAAAATTATTAGCAGGAAATTCTGTCTTCAGTTTTTCAGCCAGATTAATAACCGAAAAAATTTTATAAATGAAATAAAGCGGACCGGTAAACAAACACAATTGATGACCGGTGGTGATGGTATAAGTATTTTCGTTGAGTAGTAATTCTAAATTAGCTTTTGACTTTTCAGAAGTATTCGATACTAACTCATTTTGCTTTTTTATTTCAGATACCAATAAACCACGATCGCATGTGTAAGAAGCTATTTGCTGAATAGCATTTTTAAAGCCGTCTTTATCGGGATAAAAAGAATAAAATTCCTTGAGTCCTTCATGGCGACTTAAATAATCATACATCAAACTGCTGAACAGTTCTTTTTTAATCGGTAAAGTTTTATGCGCTAGCATTTATTACAACTTATTTCCAAATGCTAAATCTCCGGCATCACCCAAGCCAGGAACGATATACGCGTGCGCTGTTAATTCTTCATCAATAGCACCACACCAAAGGGTATAGTTATTATCCGGCATATGCGTTTTTACATAATCAACACCTTGCTTACTTGCGATCAGCGAAACTAAATGCGTGTGCTTTGGTTTACCGCGTAACAGAAGTTGTTTATAGGTAAGAGTCATGGATGAACCTGTTGCTAACATCGGATCACAAAGAATAAGTACTTTATCGTTTATATCAGGAGCCGCAACGTATTCGAGAGCAATTTCAAACGAATTATCCTTATGATGTTTACGGTAAGCGCTGATAAATGCATTTTCTGCTCTGTCGAAAAAATTCAAAATACCAAAATGAAGAGGCAAACCTGCACGCAAAATGGTAGCAATAATTGGCTCTTCCTTCAAGTCAAACGATTCGGCTACACCAAGCGGTGTCGTCGTTTCGCAGGGAACAAATTGCAATGTTTTAGAAATTTCATAAGCGTAAATCTCACCCATTCTCTCCAAATTGCGGCGAAAACGCATCGAGTCTTTCTGAATTTCTTTATCCCTGATTTCGTTAATGTAACGAGTGAACAGAGAATTGGTTTGTGACATGTTGTGTACCATAAGTCTTACTTTTTAAGTTCAATTACTAAATTCTTTTGTGATTGATATGATGATTTATCGTAAATCTGAATAGGCAAAGTTAAATTTTGGAAACCGGGAGCTTCCACATTTAAATTGTATTTTCCGGGAGGTAAAATGATGATACATCTCCCATTCGCGGGATTTGGCATGTAATTACCGATGACCTCATTTGTAACCATATCATTCACAGTCATGAAAACATCACGGTAATTAATTTCTGATTTGTCTTTTGATGTGAGTTGTCCGATTACAACGGTATAATCTACATCTGCATCATTAAATGAAACGCGGTAAATATCATTATCGCCTGTACCTCCTCCTCGAACAGAAGCCAGATAACCATACTTACCTGATTTAGAAATACGGAAATTCATATCGTCATAAGAGGTATTAATCGGGTAACCTAAATTTCTGGGATTCACAAAACGCTTTTGTTCCTCATCCAATGTGGCTTTAAAGATATCATAACCACCCATGCTCGCATGGCCTTTAGAACTGAAATAAAGTGTTTTTCCATCCGGAGATAAGTTAGGAAAATCTTCATTCATGGGAGTGTTAACACCTACTCCACAATTTTTAATATCACTCCATTTACCATTTGGTAATTTGCGGCACACATAAATATCAGTTCCTCCAAATCCTCCTTTTCGGTCGCTGGCAAAATAAATTTCGTTACCATCAGCCGAAATACAGGCGGCGATCTCATCACCTTCGCCATTAATTGGTTCAGGTAATAAATCCGGTTTAGAGAAATAACCCTGCGCATTCATTTTACTGATATAAATTCTTCCTTTTCCACTTTTATCGGCTTTATAAATGAGCAATATATCTCCCTTGCCGCTCATGCCAATCACTTCTTCACCGGTATTGCCCTCGCAAATTGGCTCACCGATAACCGCCGCTTCTGCATACGTACCATTAATCACCTTTGATAAAAAAATGGAGTTTTGATATTGAGCATTCTCCAATTTTTGAGCATCTTTTTTTACAGGTCGCTTCGAATTAAAAACCATGTAGGCTTCATCATCGGTAACAAATGGATAATAATCTGAAAAAGGTGAATTAATGTTTTTACCTAAAGATTGAAACATCACATCCACCGGAAACTTAATAAGCTCCTTTGCATTTAAACAGTATTGAATTTCCTGCTCAACGGCACTTAAATTATCAGAAGAACCTTTTGATAATTCCTTGAATTTATTAAAACTCTGAATGGCATCCTCAAAACGATTTGCATATTGGTAAGCGCGTCCTAATAAAAAGTCGGCATTGGGATTATGCTTTTCCTTACGGGTCACAATTTCCAAATAAGGCACCGCCTTTGCTTTATTAATATTCGTATTCAGGTAACAAACACCGGTATTGTAATTATAAATCTCATTCTTCGCGTCTCCTGAAAGTAACTGTAAATAGTCTTCCAGGGCATCCTCGTAATTACCTGCCTTCATTTTTTCTTCTGCTTCCACTGCAAGAGACTTATCTTCGCCGCTCTGAGCAAACACATTTGCGGCAAATAACATCCCAACAAAAAAGCCAAATTTTCTCATCATTTTTTCGGTTTTTATTTATTCAAAATACCTTAGTAAATATACACTTTTACATAGACAAAAAGCCTCATTTTTGAAATAATAAGATTATCTTTATGAGCCGATTATATCTTGTTGAAATCTTTTAAATATGCAATTTGGGGAATAAGCGTATGCTTAAAGGAAAGGAATTTTAAAATTCATCTTATTGCCGCTACTTTAGTCATTATTGCAGGCACTTATTTTAAGGTAACTTCTTTTGAATGGCTGATCATTATTTTAAATATAGGCTTAGTTCTTTCCCTCGAAATGATTAACACAGCTATAGAAAGATGGGTGGATTATGTAAGTCCGGAGAAAAACAAAATTGCAGGACAAATAAAAGACATCTCCGCCGGTGCAACCTTAGTTGGAGCTATTATTGCGGCTGTGTGCGGAAGCATCATTTTCTATAAATATTTTATTGATTTAATTAATACATAACATTATGAGATTTGCGGAAACCGAATTGATTTTAACGGAAGACAAACGTGTATATCACATCAATTTGAAAAATGAAGACATTGCCGATACGGTTATTGTTGTAGGAGATCAGGGACGCGTAGCTCAAATCAGCAGCTTCTTCAGCAAAATAGATTTTAAAACCGAACACCGCGAATTCATTACACACACCGGTTGGTTTAACGGAAAACGAGTTACCGTACTTTCTACTGGTATAGGAACTGACAATATTGATATTGTCATGAATGAACTGGATGCTGCTGTAAATATCAATCCGGAAACACGTGAACTAAACCCTACTCTTCGCAGTTTAAATATCATTCGCTTTGGTACCAGCGGGGCTTTACAGGGAAATATTCCGGTGAATGGCATTGTTGTTAGTTCGCATGGATTAGGATTAGATGGATTATTGAATTTTTATGAAGGCTGGGAAAATGTTTGCGAAAACAACATCAGTGATGCTTTTATTAAACATGTGAACTGGCAGAGTAATTTACCTTATCCTTATTGCGTGAAGGGCTCCGAAAAATTACTCGAACTTTTTAAAAGTGGAAACCATGTTGGCATAACCGCCACCGCGCCCGGGTTTTATGGTCCGCAAGGTCGCGAGATTCGTTTAAAAGCCAGTTCTAAAAATCTGAATGACTTGCTTACTGCCTTTAATTATAACGGTTTGCAGATTACCAACTTCGAGATGGAAACCTCAGCCATTTATGGTTTAGGGAAGATGTTGGGTCACAATTGCCTAACAGCTTGTGTCATTATTGCCAACCGAGTAAGGAAAGAGTTTACCAAAGATTACAAGCAAAGCGTAGAGTTATTAATAAAAAATAGTTTAGAGCGATTAACAGCCTGATTGTTAAAAAATAATAAACTGCTCTTCAAATGGCCCATGCACTTGGGCTATTTTTGTTTCTGTTAAACTATGAGAGCAGGTAAAAACCAAATGAACTTAAAGGAAGTAATTGCCTTAATTACTTTGCTCGACGACCCGGATGAAACCATCTATACGCAGGTAAAAGAACGTTTCATTATGCTTGGCCCTCCGGCCATCCCACATTTAGAGACTGCCTGGGAAAATAGTTTCGACATGCTGATGCAAAAACGCATCGAAGGCATCATCCACAATATCAATTTTGAAGCTTTAAATAAAGCACTTCGTAATTGGGCCGAACACGAACAAGAAGATCTGTTTAAAGGAATGTGCATTTTAGCACGTTACCAATATCCTGATTTGGATGAAAACAAATTAAAGAAGCAACTTCAGCAAATCAAACAAGATGTTTGGTTGGAAATTCATGATGATTTAACCGGACTTGAAAAAGTTAAAATCATTAACCACATCTTATTTGAAGTACATCAGTTTAGCGGTAATATCACGAATTATCATGCTCCGCAAAATTCCTTTTTAAATGTAGTGCTTGAAACTAAGAAAGGGAATCCGGTTATGTTAAGTGTGGTTTATGCCTTGGTGTGTAAAGAGCTGAATATTCCGGTATACGGGGTTAATTTACCTCAGCATTTTGTTTTGGCTTATGTAAACGATTTCGCTAATCTGTACGACACCAATCATAAGACTTTATCCGATAACATTTTATTCTATATCAATCCATTTAGTAAAGGCCTTATCTTTAATCAAGGCGATATAGATTCCTTCTTAAAACAACTTAATATTGAACCGGAGAATAAATATTATCTTCCGTGCAGTAACCTCGAAATCATGAAGCGCATGCTTCACAATCTGGTTTATTCATATGAAAAACTAGGTTATGTTGAGAAAGTAAACGAGCTTAAGTCGCTTCTCAAAAACATTTAATTGCCACTCACAATTTTCTGAACAGTACGTGTAATGATGGTTAAATCGGTTAACAATCCCGTTTCCTCTTTATAACGCATGTTTAGTTTCAGTTTAGCTGGCATGATTTCCTGAATATAGGTTTGTTCAGGATTCTCCGACTTTGCCAATAATTCATTTTCGTTGATGTATTCCAAGGAGGCGTAATCGGTAATTCCTGGCTTTACTTCTAAAACCCTTTTTTGTTCTTCGTTATACATCTCCACATATTTGCGGACTTCCGGTCGCGGTCCTACCAAACTCATACTTCCGAATAATACATTAAAAAGCTGAGGCAATTCATCCAGTTTAAATTTCCGCAAATAATACCCAACCGGTGTTACTCTCGGGTCGCGACCTCCAACAGTTAACAATCCCTTTTTATCGGCATCAGTATGCATGGTTCTAAACTTAAATAATTTAAAATCTCGGTTATTCTTCCCGACTCTGGTTTGGAAATAAAAAATCGGGAACCCGGAATTAATAACGATAGCCAAAACTATGATAAGGAATACAGGGAAGAGGAATATAATCCCGACTAAAGAACAGATAATATCAAATAATCTTTTTAGCACAATACTTTATTTACAGCATGTAGTACTGCTTTAATTACCGTGTCTACCTTTTTGTTATCCAAGTCGTAATACACAGGCAAAGAAATTTCGCAACTGTAATTTTTAAACGTTTGAGGATAGTTTTGAATGGAATATCCCAGGCCTTTATAATAACTCATGCTTGGCACGGGAATAAAATGCACGTTCACCGAAACATCCTGATCAAAAATTTCTTTTATGATTAAATCACGCTGCTCTTCAGTTATATTTTTAATCCTTAAAGGATATAAATGATAACATCCGGTTTTTTCGT
Source organism: Bacteroidia bacterium (assembly GCA_016787445.1). Taxonomy (GTDB): domain Bacteria; phylum Bacteroidota; class Bacteroidia; order B-17B0; family Aurantibacillaceae; genus JAHEYG01. Next base: position 17,741 of record JAEUTQ010000012.1, on the reverse strand, counting down.
TGGTTTGATAAATAGGTAAGATAAACCGTGTATCGTTTTTAAAACCATCCGAATAGCGATCAAAAATTTCGCGGCGGCGCACTAAAGTATCATTATCGTAACGCTTTAATTCTATTAAACCGATTGCTGCAGCAATATCCGTCATATTGCATTTATAGCCGGCTTCAATCACATCATATTTCCAGTTCCCTTTTTGTGTTTTGGCTAAAGCATCTTTGTTTTGTCCATGAAGTGTTTTAATGCATAAGTATTTATATACCTCTTCATTATTAAAAGGAGAAGGAAGGTTTAAGGCAACAGCTCCGCCTTCGGCTGTTGTTAGATTTTTTACAGCATGAAAAGAGAAAACTGAAACATCACACAAAGAGCCTGTTTTCTTTCCTTTATAGGAAGCACCAAATGAATGAGCGGCATCCGATAATATTAATATGCGCCCGAGTTGCTTTTGAATATCGTTTGCTGCAATAAACTTTGAACGATACTTCTCAGATAGATTATTAATAGCATCAAAATCACAAGGCCATCCTGCAAAATCAACCGGCATAATTACTTTTGTCTTTGGCGTAATAGCCTTTTCGATCGCCTCTACACTGATATTAAAATCACTTTCATTAACGTCTGTAAATATCGGAGTTGCACCACAATGCATAATTACATTTGCAGTAGCGCTATAAGTATAGGCAGGAAGAATAACCTCATCGCCCGGACCAACACCAAACCATCTTAATATGATTTCAAGACCAGCTGTTGCCGAGTTTAAACAAAGGGTGTTCTTGTTACCGCAGTAGGAAGTAATTTGCTTTTCAAATTCTTTGGTGCGCGGACCTGTTGTAATCCAACCCGACTTAAGTGCAGCGACTACCTCGTTGCAAATTTCATCATCGATGCGTGGTGGCGAAAATGGAATCATACCAATTGTTTTGTAATGCAAATTAACGAAAATTAAAGCAGCTAAACCCTCATTGAACGGAGTAAAGTTGAATCGGAAGCAATCAACTTTATTAACAATTGACGTTTAATTACGACTGTACTTAATTAACATTAACGTGTTGAGACATAATTATTCGCAAAAGGTTTCGCCTTGATATCTTATCTATTTTTAGCAAAAGTTAATTAACAATTTCGCAAAAAAATATAATCGCATGAATGCAGAAAATTTAAAATCCGATTTAAAACAAGTTTTCGATAATGATTTAGCTCTTAGAAAAGAGTATAATGATTTGAAACGTTCTTTAAGTGATTACCGTAATCAACTGATTGAACGCGACGAAGACTGTAAACGTTTACAAGTAACCATTGATGTATTAAATACGAAGATGGAAGTGCTTGATCGCGATAATCAGAATTATAAAGCTGAATTAGCTGCATTTAAAGAACTACGCGCAAGTATTAAAGAGCAATTACAAGCCAAACAAGAAGAGATTAATAATTACTTAAGCGAAATTGAGTCTTTAAAATCTCAAATGGATAGTATCGCTGCCGAGTATGAAGCGCGTATTGAATCGGTAAAAACAGCTTCGTATGAAGAATTGGATGCGGTTAAAAAAGAATTAACGACACAAATTGATGAATTACGTTCTAATGGCCACTACCGCGAAATTGGCATACGTGATGAATATGAATTAAAGATTAATGAGCTTAGCCAGCTTTTATTAGATAAAGAGATTGAATTAACTTCAAAGCACGAATCAGAAATCAGTAACTTAAGAAGTGAGTACTTCCAGCAAATTGAGACTATCAAGTCTAACTACGAAAGTCGCATTTCTGAAACATCAAGTTCAACTTCTTCACAAATTGAAACCTTAACAAACGAGTACGAAGGTAAATTAAAACGTTTGGAAGACAGCTTAACAGCTTCTTTAAACGAAAGTACTTCTTCGTATGAATCCAGAATTTCTGAATTAGAGTCGGCTATCGAAAATCAAAAGAACACTTTAACATCAGAATATAACAGTACTATTGAAAGTTTAACTTCTGAGTTTACTAATAAGGAACAAGAATTGATTTCAACTTACGAAGGGCGCATTGCAGAATTAAATGCTTTGGCCGAAAGTAATATGGAGTCTTTAAAAGCCGGTTTTGAAAGTCAGATTAATGAATTAAAGTCTCTAGCCAGCTCGGATGTTGAATCGGTAAGAGCTGAATATGAAAGCAAACTTTCTAACACATTAATACATTCAAATGAGCAAAACAGTAAATTAACAGAAGAGTTAAACAAGTTTGTGATTGAGAATGAGCATTTCAAGGAGAAAATCCGTGAAATGATTCACCATATTGATGGACAAAACACAAAAATTGAAGACTTAGCCCGTGAAATTGAAATCAAAAACTCTGAAATTACTGCTCAAACTGAAAAGTATAACAGTTTAACTTCTGAATTTGAAACTTACAAAGCCTCACAATTACAATCGCAAAGTGAGCAAGTTCAAAATTTAACGGCTGAACTATCTCGTTTAACAGAAACAATCAGTGCATTAGAGTCGGATTTAGAAATTAAAAACAATACGATTGCCGAATTAAATTCAAGTGTTTCATCAAAATCGGCAGAATTAGGATATACTAAGTCTGAAATCGAAAGATTAAATAATGAATTAAGCAAGAATATTTCTGAATGGAGTGAAAAAGAAGCATCGTTTGAGAGTTTCAAAAACGAATTGGAAATCATTACGCAACAACAATTACAAAATAAGGATATTGAGTTCCAGAAATTATTAAACGAAAACACTAGCCTTATCTCAGAAATTGATTCAGCCCAAGAAAAGCTGGAAGCTCAAGAATCTGAATTGGCCTTATTAAAAGCAGAATTAGAAGAATCGAATTCCGGAATTGAATCACGTGTTTCAGAATTAAAAGAAGTATTAAATTCTAAAAACTATGAAATCACTACTTTATCGGCTAACAATGCCGCATTAAGTAATGAGTTAACACAAGTAAAATCTGAGAACATTGAACTTGCAGCTAAATTAGAAAGTGCTTCATCATCAGCTGAAGAAATTTCAAACTGGGAAAACAAGTACAACACTATCAGTGCAGAAAATGAAAGCTTAATTTTTCAACTAGAAGAGTTAAACTCAACGGTAGGTAACTTTAAATCTGAAATTGAAAATCTAAATTCTAAAATTTCAGATTACGAGAGTAGAATGGCGGAAATGACTTCTTCAACTACTAGTTCAAACGATCAGGATGAATATATCGATCGCTTATTCAAACAAATTGATGCGTTAAATGATGAGCGCTTAACTTTGTTGAACGAGAAAGAACAAATGGCTGAACAGTTGTTAAAAATGAATGATGTGATTAGTGGTATTTCTCAACATGTTGACAGTCAGAATATTGATGTTAACGATTTGAATAATCACAGGAAGAATGTTATATTAGCAAAGTCTTCCAATGGTAACTTGAGTGACAGCAGTTCCATGAAGAAACAAATTAACGAATTGGTGCGTGAAATTGATAAGTGTATTGCTTTACTAAGTGCTTAATTTTTAACGCCCTAACTGTTTTCAATGAATGAGGTTAGTATAAAAGTAGAAATTGCAGGGGGATTATATCCCCTGAAAATCAAAGCCGAAGACGAGGAAAACGTAGTAAGGGTTGTTAGTTTAATAAATACTAAAATTGATGAGTTTGAAAAAACTTATGCAGTTAAGGATAAAAAGGATGTTTTGGCGATGGTAATGTTGCAGCTTGTTTCTCAATATTATCAGAAAGCTGAAGAAGCCGAAAAAGAATTAAGCCATTTTAAGATACTATTAATTGATGTGGAGATGATGTTACAAGAACATCTCGATAGCATTAAAAAAATAGACGAATAATAGCCACGGGCTACACAATTTTATCACGCACAAATTTTATTATCGTTTCATCGAAATAAAGTTTGTGCGTTTTTATTTTGTGGGATTGTGAAGTTGATTGCCGAAAGGTTGTACTAAAACTAAAAATTTAGAAAAATGAATTTAGACTTAAACATTATAGAAATCAGCATTATTGCCGGGGGGCTTATCCTCGGGCTGATTGTTGGCTTTATAATTGCCAACTCGCGTCTTAACCGAACCGCGCAAAAGGAAAAGGAAAACATTATCAAGGAAGCTGAAGTAAAAACGGAAGCTCTTAAACAAGAGAAAATTTTACAAGCCAAAGAAAAATTCCTTCAACTTAAATCTGAACATGATAAGTCGGTGCAAGAAAAAAATCACCAGATTTCGCAAACAGAAAACAAGTTAAAGCAAAAGGAAAACGAGCTTTCGAAAAAGATTGAAGAGAATAACCGCAAAGATAAGGAGCTCGAAAATTTAAAGAATCAGGCTAGTCAGCAAATCGAACTTTATAAGCAACGTAACGAAGAGGTGGAAAAATTACACCGCCGACAAGTTGAAATGCTTGAGAAAGTTTCCGGATTAAAAGCTGATGATGCCAAAGCTCAATTAGTGGAAAGTGTAAAAGCTGAAGCAAAAACACAGGCTATGGCTTACATTAAAGATATTATGGATGAAGCGAAAATGACCGCTAACAAAGAAGCGAAGCGTATCGTTATTCAATCCATTCAGCGTGTTGCCACCGAAACGGCTATCGAGAATTCAGTTACTGTTTTCCATATTGAAGGTGATGAAATGAAGGGTAGAATTATTGGACGTGAAGGTCGTAACATCCGTGCCCTTGAAGCAGCAACCGGTGTAGAGATTATTGTGGACGATACGCCGGATGCTATTACTCTTTCTTGCTTCGATTCTATCCGTCGTGAAATTGCCCGTTTAGCTTTACATCAATTAGTAAGCGACGGACGTATTCACCCGGCTCGTATTGAAGAAGTAGTTGAGAAAACGAAAAAAATGATTGAAGAAGAAATCATTGAAACCGGTAAACGTACTTGCATCGACTTAGGTATTCATGGATTACATCCGGAACTAATACGTATGGTGGGACGTATGAAATACCGTTCTTCTTACGGACAAAATTTATTGCAGCACTCACGCGAGGTAGCTAATCTTTGCGCTATCATGGCCAGCGAAATGGGACTCAATCCTAAGGTGGCAAAACGTGCGGGCTTATTACATGATATTGGAAAAGTACCTGATGATGAGCCTGAATTACCACACGCAATCCTTGGTATGAAACTCGCTGAGAAATATAAAGAGAAAGCGGAAGTTTGCAATGCCATTGGTGCTCACCACGACGAAATTGAAATGACTTCATTATACTCACCAATCATTCAGGTGTGTGATGCTATTAGCGGTGCCCGTCCAGGTGCCCGCCGCGAAATTGCGGAACAATACATGAAACGTTTAAAGGATCTGGAAGCACTTGCTTTATCCTACGATGGTGTAGAAAAAACATATGCTATTCAGGCCGGTCGCGAATTACGTGTTATTGTTACAAGTGAAAAAGTAACCGATGCTAAAGCAGAAGAATTGGCATTTAATATTTCTCAGAAAATTCAAACGGAGATGACATATCCGGGTCAGGTAAAAGTAACTGTGATCCGTGAAACAAGAGCAACTTCTTACGCGAAATAATGCTGAATAAATTTAAACAATTAAGAGGAGAAAAGGCCATTGTGCTTTTTCTCCTTTTTATTTTACAAGCTTGTTCTTTTCAGGAAATAAAAAACCCCTTCCCTCAATCAAATGAAATCAAACAAGGAGAAAAATTCTGCGTTATCCTTCCTGAAAACCACAATGAGACTTCGTTTTGGCACGCTACACAGAAACAATTTGTAGCCGTTGAAGCTCTTAATTCGGTTTGGCATGGAAATGAAAAAGGCATTTATTTTAATTTCCTTGCAAAGAATAAAGGAACTGATACGCTTTATTTTTTCAAGCGTCAACAACAAGACACTATTCAGCAGAAAAAGTTTATTGTAACTGTGGTAGAATAATCACAGACCTTTTACATCCATTTCATTACCACACTTGAAATGTCCTTTAGGGCATGATTTATATCCGTGTAAACCGCAAGGACGGCAATCCAGATTTTTCACCTCAACAATTTTTGTCTGATCAGACAAAGGCGTAAAACCAAATGCAGGAACTGTAGAACAAAAAAATGAGGTAACAGGCGCATTCATGGCAGAACATAAATGCAAAGGAGCGCTGTCGTTTACATAATTCATTTGTGCGTCCTTCATCAATGCTGCAGATTGCAACAAATTTAATTCGCCCGCTAATACTTTTGTGTTGGCCCTGCTATCTTGCGATTTAATTCGATTGCACAATTCAACATCCCCTTTGGCTCCTAACAAATAAACAGTAACATCTGATGACAGAAGATTAATTAATTCAATCCATTTGCTCTCGGGTAATTGCTTGGTAAACCAAACCGACGAAGGTGACATGCAAACATATTTACCGGTTTTATATTCAGCTACTTTGTCAAAATCTCGCTTCGATGGATATAATTTTGGTCGCGCCACACTCTTATCAGTAATTTCTTCGATTAAAGAATTATAACGTTCAGTTTCATGTCGTCCGTCACCAATAACATGCTTTACTTTTTTTGTAAATAAGAATGAAAAAGGATTTTTATCAAATCCGGCTTTCATTTTCGCGCCTGAAAATGCGGTAAGAAATCCGGAGCTCGCATAACGATGCAAATTAATCACCGCATCGTAATGATTATTTTTTATTTGCTTTCTGAGTTTGAAAAGGGATGCGTATTTACCTTCTTGCTTATTCCAAATCAGTACTTCCTTTAAATAAGGATGCTGAGTATAGAGAGATTCATTTCCCTTTCGCACCAAAATAGAAAGTGACGCATTTGGAAAACAAGCGTGTAACTTTTCAAGTACCGAACTGGCCAAAATAGCATCACCGATGAATGCTGTTTGTATAACTAAGATATTTTTAAAATCGCTTTTCAAATTACTAAATCATGTGGATAAACGTTTTTACTGCATATAACGTTCCTACCAAACATAAATTATGTATTAATTGATCTAAACCTATCATCACAAAAAAGAAACGGTAATTTTTCGACTCCCAGAATTTGGATGTAATTTTTGACGTAATGAAATCCGTTACAAAATGTAAGGCCACGTTACCAATCCACCATGCAAAGGCCATGTAATAATTATCAAGAAATTTAGCTACAATCACAAAGCTTATCAATGAAACCAAAGCATAAACACCAACATGTATACTCAGCCATTTTAAACTTTTACTTTTCCCGGTTGCCATTTGTGATGTTTGAAACACAAAGTCGGCCAGGAAATGCACTATGAATATAATTAGTATAGTACTAACCGGATTAATAATTCCCATTGATATCTGTTTTTATAATGTACAATTGTCCTAATGTGTTATAATAGAAATAATATATTTGATCCTCTACCGTTGCTAAATCAGTTATATAAACTGGCGGGAAACTTAGAGTTTTATTGTACTTAAGCCCACCTAAGTTATCATACTTTGATATACAATCAGGTCTTACAAAGTAAATGTTTTTTTTATCATCTATAGCAGATTCAGTATATAAGCAAGCTGAACTTCCATAATTATAACTTAACACCTTGCTTGTAGCGTTGTAATGTTCCCTATAATAATTTACGTTTAATCCATCTATTACTTTAATGTTAAAAACAGATTCGCTTAGTTTTGGGTTCTCCAAAGGCACGACATTCTTTCCGTCACAAAAAGGATTAAATGGAGAAAAAGATCCTATGTTTCCGAGATTTGAATCAAAACAATAAACAACTCGGTCACAGATTACATTAACATTCGATGCAGTAACACTTATTTGCGGATTAAAGTAATTAGAGCCAAATGAGAATACTTTGTCAATTGTCGCAGAAGCCAATTGATTTCCTAGCGAGTCAAACTTATAAATTGCAAACGAATTAGAATCTAATGGTGCTAAATAAGCAGGATATACCCCTTGCATACTTGGTTCCATATAGGAGTTATAAGACTTTCTTGAAGCAGTTAAAACATAAACAGCATTATTAGAGCCGATGCTTATTCCCTTATTTTCATAATAGTTGCCGGGCAGAATCTTTTGCCATACCAGATTCCCGTTTGAATCGTACTTATAAATTTTAGAATAGTTTGATAATGTGACTCTGGTACCTGTGATATAATTAGGAATAAATGAATAAGCTAATGAAGTTCTGCTACAAGAAACGGAGTCCTTTTGAAGATTAACACCTTCACATACCCAAGCCTTCAATGTATCTACCGCATTAATCGTAAAATTATCACTAGCGGTTAAGACATAAAAGTTATCCCCATTCTCTCTCGCATTTACTGAAATAACTTTCTCTCCAGGAAAAGAATAATTCTTTTGCCAAAGAAAAGCTGCATCACAATTAACTTTTAAAATATTTAAAGTAGTTGAGCCAACGCTCGAAATATAAATATTGTTTGCTCCTGAAATAGTAGCATTTATTTTAGTTGTACTTCCAAAATTTACGGTTAACGTATCAATGAATTTTGGTCGTCCACAATTGAACTCAATTGCTTCATTCGGAATTGATCCGCCAATAAAATGACTTTCCTTTTTACAACTGAATATAATAAGAGTCAAGAATAACAAACATATAGCTATTATTCTAGTATCTCTCATACACTAAAGTTAGGAAAAAACCGTTACACAGCTACATTATGCTCGCGAAGAGCATCATTTAAGGAGGTTTTTAAATCTGTACTTTCTTTTCTTTTACCAATAATTAAAGCGCATGGCACCTGATATTCACCTGCGGCAAATTGCTTTGTATAAGAACCCGGAATTACAACTGATCGCTCCGGAACAAATCCTTTCGTTTCAATTGGCTCCTTACCGGTAACATCAATAATTTTTGTCGACATCGTTAATACCACATTCGCTCCTAAAACCGCCTGCTTCCCTACTCTTACGCCTTCTACCACAATACAACGCGAACCAACGAAACAATCATCTTCAATAATTACCGGAGCAGCTTGCACTGGCTCTAACACTCCGCCAATTCCTACTCCACCACTCAAATGAACATTTTTTCCTATTTGAGCACAACTTCCAACTGTTGCCCAGGTATCCACCATCGTTCCGCTATCTACATAACCGCCGATGTTTACATAACTTGGCATCATAATTACGCCAGGTGCTAAATAAGAACCATATCGTGCTATAGCATGAGGCACTACACGCACACCTAACTTCGCGTAATCCTTTTTAAGCGCCATTTTATCATGAAACTCAAACGGCCCCACCTCAATGGTTTCCATTTTTCTAATCGGGAAGTACATAATAACTGCTTTCTTCACCCAATCATTTACCTTCCAACTGCCATCGCTCAATGGCTCAGCCACACGCAAGGTACCTTTATCCAATAATTCAATTACCTCATTAATTACTTTTTGAGTCGAGGCTTCTTTTAATAATTCGCGGTTAGTCCAGGCCGCTTCAATAACTGATTGCATAGTATAAATTTCGATGCAAGTTACTAAATATTTAGCTTTTATGCCGATGAAACAAATGGTAATTTATAATATTGTACTTCATTGAGAAAAGCCTTCTACATATTTATATCTGTTCTTGTGTTTAATCCATTTCATTCGCAGATTTTAGTCATAGCACACAGAGGAGCCAGTGCAATTTCACCTGAGAATACACTTCCGGCATTTGAAGAAGCCATTAAAGCCGGGGCAGATTATATTGAAACGGATGTGCATCAAACTTCAGACGGGAAAGTGGTTATCATGCACGATTTAAGTGTTAACAGAACCTGCGAATTGCCGAATAAAATCAATAAGAATAAAAAGGTTTTGATAAAGGAACTAAAGCTGAGTGAATTTTTAGAATTAAAAATAAAAGGGCAAACCTTTTCTCCTCCTACACTCGATTCAGCCATTAAGCTCATCAATGGAAGATGTAAATTATTAATAGAATTAAAAAAGGGCAACGCGTATTATCCGGGAATCGAAAAAAACATTCTTGAAATTATTCAGCAAAACAATGCTGAGAGTTGGGTGGATGTCATTCATTCCTTTGATAAAAAATCTTTATTACAGTTACAGGAACAAAAAACCGGAGCTAAGCTGCAAAAATTAATCATTTTCAGATTGCCTTTGGGAAGCTTTACCTTTTCAGGGAGGTGGGATAAAGACAATTTTAAAAATTGGCAGGGCGTTAATTCCTATTACAGATTCACCTCCAAGCGACTGATTCGTAAACTTCATAAGGAAGGGAAAACCGTGTACGCCTGGACGGTAAATAATGCCAGATGGGCCAGAAAGCTGAAAAAGAGGAAGATTGATGGCATTATCACAAATAATCCGGCCATGGTTAAGGAAATTCTTGCTATCAACTAGAAAATAGTGTATATTTGCAGCCGATATTTTTAGGTTCCGTAGCTCAACTGGATAGAGCATCTCACTACGGATGAGAAGGTTTGGGGTTCGACTCCCTACGGTACCACAAAAAACGGCTGTCTTTTAGGCAGCCGTTTTTGTTTGCATTTAATAAGGTATTTAAATCCTGTTAATTCTTCTGGTTTTTAAACTTTCCTTTACTTTTTCGAATGTTTACGGCCACAACTTTATATTCAGGACATAATGCTTCACTATCGTGCTCGTCAGAAGTAATATTATTAAGCATAATTTCGGGGAAGTGAAATGTTGAACTTAAAATACCTGGCTTAACATCTTCACTAATCTTAGCCTTAATATCTATCTTCCCTCTCGCACTTTCAACACAAACCATATCACCGTCAACAATTTTTTTCAACTGCGCATCTGCTGGGTTTATGAGCAAAACATCTTCGGTTAAAATTTTAACGTTACCAGTTCTTCTTGTCATAGTTCCGCAATTGTAATGCTCTAGCTCTCTGTTTGTGGTGATAATGTAAGGATATTCTTTGCTGTTCTTCTGAATTTCCTTACTCTCTTCAAAAGGAATAAAATAAAATTTACCCTTCCCTCTCTTGAATTCCTTCTCATGCATAATCTTAGTGTCACGACCATCAGCTAATACAGGCCATTGCTTCCCGTTATCACCCAACTCATCCCATTTAACACCAGCAAAGAATGGAACAATTTGTGAAATTTCCTTCAACATATTATCTGCCGTGTAGTCGCACTGCTCATAACCCATCTTACGCATCATCTCAACAATAATTTGTCCGTCAGGTTTTGTCCCTTCAATTGGTTGTACTACCCTCTGTACTTTCTGTATCCTTCTCTCGCCATTAGTAAATGTTCCTTCTTTTTCAAGGAAGGATGATGCAGGCAAAATTACGGTTGCGAGTTTTGCTGTTTCCGTCATAAATATTTCAGATACCACTAACATATCTAAACTTGTTAGAGCTTTCATTACCTTTTGGGTATTAGGATCCGTTTGCACAACATCTTCTCCAATAATCCAAAGTGCCTTTAATTTTCCGTCAATTGCTGCTTCAAACATTTCAGGAATTTTGTAACCGATATGACTAGGCACATTTACACCATAAAACTGATTGTATCGCGCATTTACTTCCGGATTGGTAACATCAAGGTATCCTGCGCCTTGATGCGGTTGTGCGCCCATATCTGCGGCACCCTGTACATTGTTTTGTCCACGTAATGGATTTACACCTGCTCCTTTCTTTCCAATATTTCCGGTAATCATCGCTAAATCGGCAATTAATTGCACGGTAAATGTTCCCTGATATTGTTCAGTTACACCTAATCCGTGAAACTCCATAGCCGCATCAGCCTTCGCATAAGCCAATGCCGCCTCTCGCACTAATTCCTTTTTAACACCGGTTACTTTTTCATGCTCATCCATATTTAGCTTTAATATCTCAGCCTTCATCTCTTCATACCCTTCGCATCGCGATGCAATGAATTCTTTATCTTCAGCGCCTGCCGCGATAATGTAATACAACATCATATTTAATAAAGCCACATTGGTACCCGGTCGTAATTGCAAATGATACGTTGCATATTTTGTTAAATCTGTTTTACGCGGATCAGCAACTATACCAACAACCCCTTTCATCATTTTTTGTCTAATCTTAGCTCCGGTTACGGGATGCGCTGCATTTGGATTAGCACCAATAACAAAAATACAATCCGTGTAATCTAGGTCTTCAATTGAGTTTGTTGCTGCACCGGTTCCGAAAGTACGTTGCATGCCTAATGCGGTTGGTGAATGACAAACACGCGCGCAACAATCAATATTATTGGTTCCGATTACTGCACGAATAAATTTCTGCATTAAATAATTTTCTTCATTCGGTGTTCGTGCAGATGAAATACCGCCTATGGCATCAGGACCATTAGTACTAATGATTGTTTTAAAGTTACCTGCGATAAAATCATACGCCTCATCCCAAGTTGCGGGTTCAAATTTTCCGTTTCGCTTTATTAAGGGAGTTTTGAGGCGGTCAGGATGATCATAAAATTTAAATGCGTAACGGCCTTTTAAACAGGTATGGCCTTTATTTACTTCTGCATTATACGGTGCTTGTATAGATTTAATTTTACCATTTACAGTAGCGACTTCCAAATTACAGCCAACGCCGCAATAAGTACAAATTGTACGCGTTTTATTTACCTTTGCAACTGATTTAGATTCGAATACATCTGATATGGCAGAAGTAGGACAAGCTTGCGCACAGGCTCCGCAACTTACGCAATCCGAATCAAAAAATGAATCATTATTACTTTTTATAATCTGACTATCAAAGCCTCTTCCCATCATATTCAACACTAACTCCCCTTGAACTTCATCACAAGCGCGAACGCATCTGTAACAATTAATACACTTAGATAAATCAGAAGTCATATATGGATGACTTAAGTCTTTTTTTCTATCGAGATGGTTTTTCCCTTCCGGATATCTAACGCCTCTTACCCCTACCTTTGCAGCAACAGTTTGCAGTTCGCAGTTATTATTTACTTCACAAGTTAAACAATCGAGTGGATGATCCGTTAAAACTAATTCCACAATATTTTTACGTAATTTTTGAATACGCTCTGAATGCGGGAAAATATATGAACCTGCCATCACCGGAGTATGACAAGACGCCTGTGATTTCACCGGACCATTTTCTTTCAATGCCACATCAACGCTGCAAACACGACACGAACCAAAGGGGTCGAGGTTGGGTGCATCGCAGAGAGTTGGGACATAATCCTTTCCGAAATTTCTTTTTAAAAACGCAAGAATCGTTTCGCCTTCGTTAATCTCGTACGGCTTATTGTCGATGTAGGCAATATTTTTGTTCATGGCGTAATTTATTTAGTGAAATATTGTTTTAATTCTTTATCGAAGTATTGCAAGGCATTTTTGACAGGCAATGGGAGTCCCCCACCTAAAGCACAAAGTGAACCCGTTTCCATAGTTTCTAAAAGATCGTTCATTAACTGGCGATCTATTTTATAATTTTCCCTCTGAGCTTTTTCAACCAACTCTGCGCCTCTAGTTGAACCCAATCGGCAAGGGAAACATTTACCACAGCTTTCATGCGCAGTAAATTTAAATAAGTGTTCAATATATTTAATCAAAGGAAAATCTTTCGGAATACAAACAACTGACGCATGTCCTAATAAAAAACCTTCTTTTGCGAAGGAATCAAAATCAATAGTAAGCGAATCAATTTTATTAATCGGAACCAAGCCGCCAAGTGGTCCGCCAATATGCATTGCTTTTACCGACTTTTTAAAACCACCACCTAGTTTTTTAACTACAACACTTAGCGGAGTTCCCATATCTACTTCGTAAATGCCAGGATTTTTAAAATAACCATCCAATGAGATTAATTTTGTGCCTGTTGACTTTTGTGTTCCAATATCTGCGAATTTTTTTCCTCCATGTTTCATTATGAAAGGCAAATTAGCCAATGTTTCAACGTTATTTACAACAGTTGGTTTATTGAATAGTCCTTTTTGAGTTGGATAAGGTGGGCGAACGCGAACTTCCGGGCGTTGACCCTCTATAGAAGAAAGTAGTGCAGTTTCTTCTCCACAAATATAAGCGCCTTGTGCTTTGATTAATTTAAACTCGAAGTTGAAGGTGCTTCCCAAAATATTTTTTCCGGTTAAATTTCGTTTCTGTAATTCTGAAATAGCATCCGAAATAATTGTCACCGATTCAGGATATTCTCCTCTAATATAAACAACTCCGTAATTTGCTCCGGTAATGTAACCGGCAATTATCATTCCCATTAATAGTGAATGTGGTCGTTGCTCAAGAATATACCTGTCAGAATAAGCGCCGGGATCACCTTCATCTGCATTACAAACAATGAATTTCACATCATCTTTTGCGCTTCTGCACGAATCCAATTTGAACGCCATCGAAAATCCTGCACCACCGCGCCCACGGATTCCAGCATCTTTCAATTCAGATAATAATTCAGTTGCGGGTCTTTTGATTGTGTTTGCTAAAATTTTATAATACTCCTCAATCGATCCGTAATCAGAAGTTAAAATTGCAGCGCCGGTACTTCCAACATTATACTTTTCTTTTGTTTTACTTCCTTTTTTAATCCTAGCAATATCGTTAATGTCTTTTCCTGAGTAATTCAAACCATTCGCATGAAAAGCACTATTCTCGTGACAACGCCCCAAACAACACATTTCACCAATTTCTTTTTCCTTATAATGAACGCTTAATTTTTTATATACACTCTTTTGAGTTCCAGCCGTCATACAGGCACTTCCACTACATACGTAAACTTTCTTTCCCCTATTTTCAGGCTTAAGAAAATCGTAAAAGGAAACGGTTCCGAAAACACTTGATTTTCCAACTAGAAAATCTTGTCGCAGTTTTTCTAAAACCTCTGCATCAGGCGTACCTTTTGCCTGTGCCGCAATACCAAGTTCTTCAAACAAATTTTTCGCTAATCCTTTACGGCCTAATAAATGACTTAAGTTTTCTGACATCGTTCTTTATTTTAGTTTTTACTTCACCGGGACATTTGTGTTAATTAAAATCTGGTGAGGATTTGAATAAACTGTGAATTTATCATTTCTGCAAAAAGCCATTAAAGTAATCCCTGACTCTTGTGCATTATCAATTGCAAGCGTAGATGGTGCGGAAACCGCTGCGATGAAAGGAATGTTTGCTGATTTTGCCTTTTCGACAATTTCATACGATAACCTTCCACTAACCGTGATACATTTAGCCTTTTCCATTAATCTGTTATGAATGAGAAAACCTATAACCTTATCAACGGCATTATGTCTACCAATATCCTCGTGAAGCACAAGTAGCTTTCCGTTAATGGTAAAAGCTCCGGCAGCATGAGTTCCTCCTGATTTCCGAAAATGTTTTTGCCCCTCATTTATTAATCGGAACATTTCCGGAACAAGTTCTGCCTGTAATTTATCTGAATTATTTACGGTTTCACAATGTGTATCATCCAGTGTAGTTTTTCCACAAACTCCGCATGAGGAAGCTGAAATCACATTTCTTGTTCCCGCAAAATCTTTAAGAATAAACTTAGATGGTATCTGAACATTAATCGATTCGATATAACCTTCACCATTTTTTGATATCACTTCAATAAGCGGACTACACTCCTGGCTTTTGAAAATATTCTCTGTAAATAACAATCCTCTGGCAAGATCTGCTTCGTTGCCCGGAGTTTGCATGGTAACAGTAAACGGAATATTATTTACGGCAATACTGAGTGGAACTTCAATAGAAATAAAATCCGAAGTTTCGGAAAATTTATTTTCATTAAAGCATATGCCACTATATAATTTAATTTCCATTAAGATAAACCTGTAATTTTTCCGTTAGCATCTATATCCATTCCCTCTGAAGCAGGAATAGCAGGCAAACCAGGCATTCGCATCATTTCACCTAAAATTGGAATGACAAATCCGGCACCGGCAGCAAATTCAAACTCTCGAACAGTAATATTGAAGTTACGTGGTCGGCCTATCTTAGTTTCATTATCGGAAAACGATTTTTGCGTTTTCGCCATACAAACAGGCATTTTATCGTAACCTAACTCTTTAATATTCTTCAATCCCGCACGAGCTGCCGCGGTGTACTCTACGTTATCTGCTCCATAAATTTCTGTAGCAATAGTTTTGATTTTATCTTCAATGGATAAATTCCAATCGTAAAGTGGTTTGAATTTATTTTTACCTGACTCAATGGTTTCAACCACCGCTTTTGCTAAGTCGGTTGTACCTTCTCCACCCTTTGCCCAGCATTCGCTAAGGATACATTTCACACCTTTAGCAGCGCATTGTTGAATGATATAATCCGTTTCTTCTTTTGAATCGCTGATAAAACTATTGATTGCAACTACAGGAGTAATTCCGAATTTCATGCAATTCTCCATGTGCTTCTCCAAGTTTTCGAATCCTTTTTTAACGCGATCTAAACTTGCTGTGTTGTATTCTTCCTTTTTAGCGCCGCCATGATGACGTAATGCGCGAACGGTGGCCACTAATACAATTGCATCCGGAGCTAAATTGCCGTAACCACATTTTATGTCCATAAACTTTTCAGCACCTAAATCAGCACCAAAACCAGCCTCTGTTACAACATAATCACCTAATGATAATCCCATTTTAGTAGCGATGATTGTATTGGTTCCCTGAGCAATATTAGCAAAAGGTCCGCCATGCAAAATCGCAGGATTTCCTTCAAGCGTTTGAACTAAATTCGGCTTAATAGCATCTTTTAAAAGTATAGCCATTGCGCCTTGTGCATTTAAATCACGCGCATAAATTGGTTTTTTATCGAATGTAAATCCAATAAAAATATTACCGAGTTTAGTTTTTAAATCTTCAAAATTCTTCGACATGCAAAGAATCGCCATCACCTCAGAGGCTGGCGTAATATTAAATCCATCCTGACGAGGAATTCCATTAGCGGTACCTCCCAAACCAATTACAATGTCGCGAAGCGAACGATCGTTCATGTCCATAACACGTTTCCATACAATGGTACGCGGATCGATATTCAAATTGCGGGTTTTACTTTGAATGTTATTGTCGATTAAAGCTGATAATAAATTATTCGCTTTTTCAATAGCATTAAAATCACCTGTGAAATGCAGATTAATATCCTCCATAGGAATAACCTGAGAATATCCGCCGCCGGCAGCGCCACCTTTAATTCCGAATACAGGCCCTAAAGAAGGTTCGCGTAAAACAACTATTGTTTTCTTACCGATTTTATTCATTCCCTCTGTTAAGCCAATAGAGGTTGTTGTTTTTCCTTCACCTGCAGGAGTGGGACTAATTGCAGTAACCAAAATTAATTTCGCCTTTTTAATTTTCTCCTCATTAATAAGTGAAAGCGGTAATTTCGCTTTGTATTTTCCATAATGCTCGAGATCGTCAACGTTAATGTTGATTTTTTTAGCAATGTTATTGATATGATCAATTTTTGCACTTTGTGCAATCTCAAGATCTGATTTTGGTTTTGCTGTCATATTAATTTTGGATTTTTATAATCGCTGGTGTTTATGTTGTTTTAAATCGTTGAACTTTGCTTTATAGTATTATGATGAGTAAATAACGATGAGTAAAAATAAATCAGACTTAAATTAAAAGCAAGTAATCTAATCATGAAAAAGAAACATTGATTTTTATACCTTCAATATTGCGAAAATTATCCGAATCTCAAAATAAATAGGCTAAAAAACGCTTCAAAAAAGCCATATTTTAACCTCCTTCCCAATTAACCTCAAATCTCCCAAAAGTTTAAACTTTGTCTTAGTGCCATGTATAAAACAAAAAACCCCGAAAAATTCGGGGTTCTTATAATTGCTTAATTGGCAATTAAGCGCAATTAATTGTAGATGTTGCAGTGATGGACAC
>JAEUTQ010000036.1 GCA_016787445.1 Bacteroidia bacterium | reverse complement strand
CGGGAGGGGGTCATGTTACACACCGGGCGTGGGGGTCCTGACACATTACACAGCTCAAACCAGGAGGGGGTCTTGATACACCCCGGGCGTGGGGCAAAAAAAATCCCGGCTATTAACCGGGACTCCTTAATTCTTATACTTCCTCCCTATACTTTCCTTCCTCTACTCCTCTCTACGAACTACCAACTCCACACTACGAACTAAACATCAAACACAAAACATCAAACACAAAACATCAAACATCAATCCACCTTTATCAATTTCTGTTGTGATAGTATACCTCTGTTTGGTGAACTGATTTCTAACATATACGTACCGGATGCCACATCAGCTAAATTAAAATCGAGTTTTTGTAAGCCAACATTTAATGGTTTATTAAATTGCTTCACTACCTTTCCAAACATATCATATACTTTTACGTCTACAGTTTCCATCACACGTGAATTTAAGCTTACGCTGAAATCACCTTTTAACGGATTAGGAAACACACCCGACACTGCTACATCTGCTTCTAAATCACCAAGCGGTAAAATAAATGTACTCTTACGCTCACCGTTATGCTCTACAGAAGTGATGCGGTAATAATTTATTGTACCGGGCTTTGCGTTTTTATCATCAAATTTATACTCTGAGGGTTCGTTTTTTGCCGGCACTTTACCAATTGGAATAAACTTATCCGCATCATTTGACTGCTCCACCAAAAATTCCTTTACATTTTCTTCTAAGGCCGTTTCCCAAGTTAATTTATTAATACCATCAACTCGCTCCCCGTAAAAATTCTTGAAGTTTATTGGCAATACCGCGCAAGGACCGGTACCGTTTGCACAAGGAGAACTGAATTGATAAGCGGTATTGGTCATCGTCCATTGTGTTGGTCGATTATGAGCCGTTGCGTTTACAGGTGGAACATATGTTAGGCCATCGTAACTGTGTAAGCCCATTACAGCATAACCGCCGTTCCATCCCGGGCAAATACCTTTGTTACCAACATGAATTTCAATAATATTAGTTGTTTCAAACAACTTAATCTGTCCTGTAAAATAAATGCTAGGGCTGGCAGTTCCACATGAATACATTGGAACATTTTCAAATTTCACAACAAATCTACGGTTGGGAGCAGTACCAAGAGTCGCGTAAGCAATTGTTCCACCCAAACTCGGATTAGCATCGTGCCAAGGACCAAGGACAGCATTTCTAGGAATAGAAGTATTATTAACAGGAGCTGCTGTTGGAATCGTATACCCGGTTCCTACTCCTGGGGCTGCATAAGTTGTTGTCAGAATATTAGGAAAACAAGGAATACCGTCGAACACAAATGAAGAATTTGAAGCGACATACCCTCCCCAATAAGAGGCGCCACCATAGCAAAAATTAAATCCAAACAAAGCTATGTTATTGTATAATACATCATCTGTACTTGGTGTTGGTGTACCTGCAAAAACATCCGGCGCATAGGCAATAACCGATGGTGTATACGTAGATAAGGCACATGAAGGCGTATAGGTTGCAGGTGTAACCATTAGTGTATTGGTATAAACAGTATTTGCACTATTACATTGAACACGCATTCTGTAATATGTAGTGGCAGTAAAAGTAACGGCAGCATTCACGTTAATAGCCCCAGGTATATTTGACCATGGTCCGGTAGGAGATGATGAAGTTTGCCAATCATAACTGATACCACAACCTGTTGTGGCCCCAACAGATGAAAGATTTACCGTGCCGGTTGTACCACAAAAATTACTGGTAGAAGATGCTACGCCCGGACTAGGAACTCCTGAACACGCGGTTAAACAATTTATGGTTGCAACCCATCCCGAGTTAACTATTGATCCGTCTGTTGTCCAACTAAAAGTTAAGGAAGTTCCACTCGAAACAATGGTAGGTGGTAATGCAGTACCAACAAATGTACCAATCAAAGGACTAGCTCCGCTTGGTCCATCATAAATTCTTAGTCGGTCACAACAAGATTCCGTGCCAAATGAACTAAACATGATTTGAAGACATGATCCTGCGGGAGCATTAAAGGTCTTAACGTAAGTTTCACTATTACTATAATTACCTCCGGCGCCACCACTGTCATAAAACAAAGAAGTGGATGGACATGTTAGATTAACAGCCGTATTATTATTCATTAAATAGGTGGTTTGAGAAAAGCCTATGTAATTAATAATTATGAATACTAAAATTAAAAAAAACTTTTTCATACTATTTTAAAATAAATTTTGTTGGATTCAATTCTTCAGAGCTTAGTATTTCATCGAACGCACTAGGCGTTTTTATCCAAACCTCCTCAGATGGAACACCATGTGAAATTAATTTAATTATATCGGAATAAGTGATAAAAATAGGATTCAGCACATCAGCAAATTCTATCAAAAGTGCATTATGATTTTGATAATAGTAAACCGCACTCTGTATTTGAGGATATTTAGCAAATTCATTTTTTATAAGCGTTAGCTTGTTGTTATCTGCAGTTGGGATATATAAAACAGCTCGGCTTTCCAGCTTATCTGTTTCTTTAAAATCTTGATTTGTTTGAGAAATTCCTTCTAAAGAAAACAAACAAACAACTAAGAGTAATAAATAACGCATAACTTCTGAATTAATTTACTTAAAAATAATAAACCTAAAGCGTTTTAACAAGGGTGGCTAGCCAGCCATTGAGTCAATAAAAAAGGAGAATTGAATTCCCCTTTTCATAATGTTGCTTATTCTATTTAATTTATAATTTTATCGTACAAATTGATTGTTTTATCGAAAATTAAAGGTGTTTTGTCGTATTAAGGAAATCGATCTCCTTTCTATTATTCCAAATTATCATTTAACCATTGAGTGAATCTATTCATTTTTTTAGGGAATAATTAATCAATCTGATGTATAGTATTCATAATGTAATCGCATTTTGTGAAAAAAGTAAATTATTACCTATTTAACTATGAAACACATTATAAGTTAATTACTCATCATATAAAGACAATTTTTAATCTTCATCTTCAGTTTTTGAAACTAACTTTTTAAGAAAACTTTTCTTCTCTTCCTTATTTCCGTAACCGTATTGTCCGTAACCATAACCGTAGCCATAACCGTAGCCGTAGCCATAACCGTAGCCATAACCCTTCTTATGACCTGTTCCATTAAGTAATACTGCCATATTCGGCAAACGTTTATCCTTATAAACACTTTCAGCAACACTTAATAATCGTTTGTCTAATACATTGGCCCTAACAACAAACACAAAAGCATCTGCGAATTTGCTTATCAATAAAGTATCAGTCACCATGCCTACCGGTGCTGTATCAACTACCACGTAATCATAATTTGATTTTACATAATCAAACATGTCAATCACACGCTGATGCATCAATAACTCTGCTGGATTCGGCGGAATAGCTCCCGAAGGCAATATATCCAGGTGTTCTGTAAATGGTGAAGGAAAAATAACGGATTTAATATCAATACTGGTATCTGAAATATAATTTGTTAATCCTTCTTTATCGTTTAGTTCCAAATATTTTAGAATTTTTGGTGCACGTAAATCCATTCCTACTAAAATTACTTTTTTACCCGATAAAGCAATGGCAGATGCTAAATTTAATGCGATGAAAGATTTTCCTTCTTTTCCCATAGTGGAAGTGACGAAAATTGTTTTACTGGCTGCTTTATTACTGCCTAATACAAAATCAAGATTCGTACGCAATAATCGAAACGCTTCTGCAATGCTGGAATTGCTACTACGCGATACCACTACTTTCTTCACATCATCGGCTAGCGGAATGTCTCCTATAAATGGAACCTGGATAGCATCAATATCTTTCTTACTATGTACTTTAGTGTCCATCATTTCTAAAACATACATTAGTATAACCGGAAATATCAATCCGATTAAAAACGAAGACAAATAGATAATTTGTTTCTTAGGAGCAACAATAGCGCCGTTACTATAAGCATAATCAATGATTTTGGCATTAGCCACCGTAACCGCCAATGCAATATTCGTTTCTTCTCTCTTTTGTAATAAATACAAATACAATGCTTCCTTAATTTGTTGCTGTCGCTGAATATTCCTGTATTCTCTTTCAAATTTCGGAACCGTACTTATTTTTGAGTTAATTTCATTTTCTTTTTTACCCAATTCACGTACACGAATTTCCAAAGAGCTTTTATAATTATTCAAACTCGCTCCAATTGCCATACGCAGGCCAATAATCTGCGATTCTAAATTGCTTACTACAGGATTTTTCTCGCCGGAATATTTCATTAATCTGCTACGCTCAAGAACCAATTTATTGAACTCCATTATCTGATTTGACAATGGGATATCAGTAATTCCCATATTGGAAGGAATTAAATCAGTTAAATCCTGATGTTTTGCAAGATAGTCTACCATAAATGCAGCAATTTGCATTTGTGTGTTTGCTTCTAAAAGGTTCTTCTCGCTTTCACTACCCGTCTCTAAGAATAATTCTCCATCCGTTTTTACATCCACCAACTTATGCTTGCTCTTAAATTCTTCGGCCGAACCTTCCACCTCATTCAGCTCCTGCGCAATAAATTTTATACGTTCAGAAATAAAATTGTAAGTATTTAAACTCACTTGATTTTTATCCGCAATTGCATCCAGGTTGTGTTGTTTAATTAAATTATCAACTACAGCCGCAGCCTTATCCGGTAAAGCATCGCGTAAAGAAATTGTGATGGCATTTGATGTTTTATTGACCGGACTTACTTTTATAGAGGCTATGTAACGATCCACAACAGCATTAATGGGATTAATAACTATTCTGAAATCCTTTTTTAAATACGAAGGCGAAATAAATTTAGTTGTTGTAATAATCAATTTTCCGAAGGGCATATCAATTGCGTCGCCGAACTTATAATTTCCTATTACTGACTCAGTTTTACCATCTTTCAATACAAATTCCTTTTCACTTTCGGCATAAACAACCCAGTTACCGGTTACATTGCGCGTAGAATCATTTAGAATGTAATTAGCTATAAATGGCGAATCAAAATAACGTTCATGTTCTATTGGCCGGCCATACGAATAATACTGTACATTTAGTTTTAATTCCTTCACAACAAGTGACATCAAGGAACGCGATTTTAAAATCTCAATCTCATTATCGATGTTTTTGCCGTTTTTTAAAATCCCTAAATCTTCAAAGGCACTTAACTCATCCGATATGCTACCACCCTTCTTATCATCCTTAATCAAAATACTTGCGTTTACCTCATACATTGGCGTTTGATATCGCAGATAAACAAACCCTAATGCAAGGCATACAATTACGCTAACAACAAACCATGGCCAGCGAAATAAGTATTTTAACAATACATCTTTAAGGCTGCTTTCTTGAGCCTCATTGGCGGTATAATTTTGCTGTTCTGATTCCATTCTTATTTACTGATTAATACAAGTACACTGATAACTAAAGAAACTGCAGAAATTACAATTCCCGCATTAGAAGGGTTTATCACAGATGAATTAATTTTTGCTCTATTCGGCTCTACATAAACTACATCATTTTGATTTAAATAATAAACAGGAGAAGAAAATAATTCCTTGGAAGTTAAATCTACTCTATACTCTGTTTTTTTTCCATCCACGTCCCGCACTACTAAAACATTTTTCCGCTTACCGGTTATTAATAAGTCGCCTGCAATACCTAATGCTTCCGGAAGCGTTACCCTTTCATTTGGTATTGTAAACGTACCGGGATTACGAACCTCACCTAAAACTGTTACCTTATAATTTAACACTCTGATTAAGATAGTTGGATTACTGACATATTGTTTCAATCTATTCTTTAAAGAATCAATAATAACGGAACGAGTTAAACCGGCTACTTTTAATTTTCCAATTACCGGAAATTCTATATTACCTTCCGAATCTACTAAATAACCGGGAGGTGGCGGCGTACCTTGCGTATAACCTCCTAAATTGCTGTTTAAGTTTTGTTGCGGAAGATTAAAAGGCCTCACCACTTCAGCATCCATACCCATTACGGTAACCGACAATAAATCGTCGGTATGAATTACAGGGTTATAATTCTTGTTGCTTTCACTTGAACCCAAATTACCTTGAAAGTAAATAAGTTTTTTTCCTGATGTACATGAACTAAACAAATACAAAACAGTTACAACAATGACGTGAAGAAAATGCTTCATTGGAAAGCGGGTTTTAAAGGTTAAAGATAGTTTAAAAATTTATAAGAGTATAAATGTGACTCTGTATTGGCGCTAGGCGCTGCGTTTTCTTTTAAAAATAATGTTAAATATGGCTTTAAAGAAAAAACGAATATCGGTGGTATAGGGTCTATTTGATTTTTCCGTCAGATATTCCCGCTCGGCTTGCAATACTGCTTCCACGGAACTTTTCCTGTCTAATGCCACATAAGGAGGTATACAGCCCGGTTTATGTTTTAACCTAAGCTGCTGTAAGTCCTCCGGTATGTCCTGAAAATAACGTTGAGATATGGGGCGAACGCCTACCAATTTCATTTCGCCTTTAATAACATTAATCAATTGAGGTAGTTCATCCAACCAATAACGCCTTAAGAATTTTCCCCATGGAGTTAACCTAAAATCTTCAGCCGGCTTACCTGATTCGGCATAACCATTTAACCTCAACACATAATCCTGCAAATACTCTGCATATGGATGCATGGTTCTGAATTTATAAACTCCGATAATCTTCCCGCCTTTACCCATTCTCTTCATTTTAAACAATGGACCATAGCTGGCATGAAAGTTATACTCAGGAGCCTTTACCTTTTTAACCACCGCATAGGTTAAACCTCTAAAGCTGTCATGTGAAACAATTTCAAATCCACAACTCACTAAACGACCTAAAACCTCAGCCTTGCTTAATAATCGATTTCTACCTCTGGTTAATAGAAAGTAAATTTTTTTTAAGCCCCATATCTTAGGAAACATACGCAATACCACAAACTCCATGACAAACCAAATATTCCTTAAGTACGGAATTCTACCCAATCGGTGCCTTACTTTTCGCGCTTGATAAGTTTCCCAACAACAAATAAATATCTGATCATCTTGTAAACGCTCATTCACTTTTTCGAAAAATTTATTGATATAGCGAATATTATTCACTTTACTTAAGTTAATAATAGTTTTAAGTGAACTGGTATTATTAATAATGTTAAACTCATTTGTGGTTGAAATAATAAATGTAGAATCAGACTCCATTTCAACATACTTTCCAAAAAAGGAATATGCCTCTTCGCCTACTTTATTAATTACTAACTGTCTCAAGAAAATTATCTATTTATTTTAAAACGAAAGAACTTTCTATAAACTGTATCAGGCACTACGCCAATACGAACACCCCATCTAATTAGTTTTTCCCATCGTAAAACCAATTTATAATAAGACGGGTAATCTAAGAAAGATTTTTTTGGAAGATTCATTATCCTCTCAAACTCATCATGAGTTAGTTCTAATTTCTTCAAACAATAATCCAGTGTTTCATAACCTCCTGAATATGGATCTGATTTAACTTTTTGCAAAGCTTCGTCTCGGGTTATCTGACCTGATCTCAGCAAAGCCGAATAATGCAGCTTACGCTTATCTATTCCAAACTTACGAATCAGTATATACGATTGAAAAAAGCCGGTATACATGGATTCATGATGCTTACCACCATAATCGCGCCAACCCAACTCATCAGTAAGCATTTTTAATATTAATTTTTCATCATAAGGAATATAATAAAGCACCCTTACTTGCTTAATGCCAACAAAGAATGTGTAATACAAATAATTCCATAATGTCATCACCGGAAAACTTTTCAGTTTAACTTTACCAAAACGCTGATGAATCCCATTTACATATTTTCCATCCATATAGGTCCATGTTAATGGCGTTGTACCTTCTGTTCTAAAGGAGTGGCCATGTATTATATATTTTACACCATGTTTTCTGGCTTGCTCAAACAACACAGAAAATATTACCCAATCTGTTGGTACCTCAGCATCCGGTACAGATGCGTACAAAAATGATTTCTGTAAATCTTTGAACTCTTCCCAATTTGCTACGTGCGTATATAAATCTACATTAAGCTTCTTGCAAATATTCTCGATATTACTCACCGCGTTCTCCGAGTTCCAACCATTGTCAAAATGAACAGCCAGAGGCCTCAATCCGAGTTTAACAGCATTATACAATGTATAAGAACTATCCCTTCCTCCACTTACACCTACAATACAATCATACTTTTTGTTTCTTCCCTTTTCCTTAACCAGTTTGGCAATTTTAGCGAGCTCATTGGTTGAAGATTCTCCTAAAGGATACTTTGCTTCCAACTCATCATGTATTTTACAAAATGTACATTCACCCTTGTCATCAAATTCAATACCCTGCACCGTATCATCCATTATACAGCGAGAACATAACTTGCTGCCCGTGTATTTAAACTCCTTTAGTTCCATTGCCATTTAAATTAATTATTTTTTGATTTATCTTGAGTATAGTCGGACATCAATTTTATTAGCAGTGCAGTTACGTCCACTTTTTCATTCAGCATCTTATCTCGCTTCACTTGCAATTGTTTTCTATAATTAACATCGCTTAATATTTCTTTTACTTTCTCTTTTAGCAACTCCGGCTCTTTAATATGAATGCCATTTGTTAAACCATAGGTATTTTCGAGCTCATTCATCACGGATATTTTTCCTACAAAACTATTAAAACGTATGGAGGGAACTCCTAATATGGACGCTTCTACTATCATGCTCTGACTATCTGCAATGAATAAACCGGAGTAATGCATTATATGATGAATATCTGTAGCCTTTATTTTAAGTGCATACTTTTTTAAATCATCAGACAGTTCTTTCTCTCTTGATATATAAACTGTATAACCGTATGAATTTATAATTGCAATTACGTCTTTAATCAGTTCTTGCGAAATACCTGAATTCACAGATTCAATATCGTGCCCGGCATTAAAATTAACCACCCTGATGAGCACATACTTTTCATTTTCAGAAAAATATTTATTTCTAACTGAAATATCAGGCGTGAAATAGTTAGGGTGTAAATAGGCTAATTTCTGATAGCCATCATATCCAATCTTTTTATAACCGTATTTGCCAACATCACACACCTTGGGCGAAATAATTTTAGTTGCAAAAGGATATGCCAGTTTACAAAAATATTTATTCACGCTAAAATCATCCTCATTTAAAACAAATGAAGGAATTCCCAAAACAAATCCAACGTGCGCGATAGAATAGTCAGTTCCAACCATTAGCTTAGGGCGATTAAACAAACAAAATTTAAACAATCTTATATCTTGCAATATGATGTCAAAAAAGCCAAATAATAATACCGACCATTTCCCTTTGCGGTTTCCCTTCGTGTTTATTTTATAGTATTGCTGATTATCCTCAATCAATAACTTCTCTAAAATATCCTTATCCCTAATCACAAAACGAACCTGCTTCCCAATTGATTTAAAATAATTATAGCTGTTCTTAAGCATATAATACTGTGCCGGATGCCCTGCAGAAAAAATATAATCAATTTTTGGCATTCGCTTTCCCGTCTATTACTTCTGAACTCTCAATGGCCATTGGCTTAAAATCATAAATTCTTTTAATTAGCCATTTAAAATGCTTCACGTTTTTAAAAATGAAATCATAATCTGAAGGATAACTCTTATACGTCTTTGGAGGTAAAGACATAATATTCGTAAAATCGTTATCTGATAAATCCAGTTTTTTTAAAACATAATCTTTCAAACTCTCTAAGTTATCCTCAGTATCAAATGGCTGATCTATTTTGTTCAGAGCTTCTTCACGTTTAATCGCTCCGCTTAATACTTGTGCTGAAAGATTAATAATACGCTTATCAATTTTAAACTTTTTAGGTAACCAATAAGACATAGCGAATTTTGTAAATAAATTCTCATGGTGATGCCCACCATAATCCTGCCAACTGTACTTTTCTATTAATAATTTTTTCGCGTCCTGCTTATTATAATTTATGTAATAATAAGGTCTTACATCTCTAATGCCCTTAATATATCCCGCATAAACTTCCTTAAAAATCGATAATTGCGGAAAGGTCTTTAATTTTATTCCGCTTCCAAATTGTTTGTGCAAATACAATAACTGCTTATTATCAGAATATGTCCACTCAGCAGGCTGCTTACCTTCACTTCGAAAATCATTTCCTCGGATTATGTATTTGATACCATACTTTAAAGCCACGTTATACATTGTACCTTTAATAGCTAGGTCGGTTGGAAAATCTATCCAAGGCATACTTGCTTTCATATAAGAACGCAACAAATCCTTGATCTCTTCGTAGTCGATTACGTGGGTTACCAAATCAATATCCAAAGCTCTGGTGACGTTTTCAATATTTCGAACAGCAATCTCCGAATTAAAACCATTATCCAAATGTACAGCCAATGGTTTTAATCCATACTCTTTAGCAATATGTAGCAAATAACTACTATCTACACCACCGCTCACGCCAATTACACAATTGTACTTATTGCCACCCTTTGCTTTAACAGACTTTACAATTCCTTCCCATTTCTTAATTGCCATATCATTTTTAGGATAATCGGCCATCATTTTTTCTTGTAGTACACAATAATTAGAAACTCCTTGCTCGTTAAATGTTATATCCGGAATACTTTCATCCCACAATCCTTTTACACACACTTTACCTTTTAATGCCATAATTTCTACTGTTTGCTATTTAAGACCCCCTTGTAAACGTTAACCATTTTTTCCGACACACTATCACTGTCTAATCCTAATTTCATTAAGCGTAATCTTCCATCGGTTTCACCCTTAAAATCAAGAGCTTCTCTCAAATCCTGTGCTACTGTTTCATCATTGAATTGAGTGAGGTAACAACCCTTTAAATCTTTAAGCAACTCAGCAACATCTCCCACATCCGTACATACAATTTTACAGTTGCATGCCATGGCTTCTTTAATAACATTTGGTGATCCCTCATACAGCGAAGTCATTAACACTACTTCAGCCGCATAATAGTAATACTTTGTTTTATTATGTTCAATATTATGTACTGCCAGCAATTCACAGTTTTTGTCATTTAATTTCCGAAAGGCGGCTTCAGCTAAACTATAATTCTTTTCCGGTCGTGCCGGATCTGCAAGAAATAAAATGTATTTTTTATTTACATCCAATGCTAACACTTGTTTTGCATCCTCTTTGCTCAGTACAGGGTATTTACTTAAATCAACACCATTAGGTATTACTTGATCTACTTTAACGACACATTTCCTTTTCATATCCTCCGACTTCACAATTACTCGCTTCCAAAAAAAAGAAAATACCTTCATAATAAAAGCCCATAA
This sequence comes from Bacteroidia bacterium, assembly GCA_016787445.1. Taxonomy (GTDB): domain Bacteria; phylum Bacteroidota; class Bacteroidia; order B-17B0; family Aurantibacillaceae; genus JAHEYG01. The sequence goes on along the minus strand of JAEUTQ010000036.1, from coordinate 72,275 downwards.
ACGGCTTAAATGCACGTCGCTTCCCATTAATGAAACCACTAATGGTCTTTTTGAGAAAGTAAGAACGGAAACGTATGCGCATAAAGAATAATGAGCGTGGATCAAATCCGGTGAAAGTTCCTTTATTTTTTGCCGCAAGGGGTATACGTTTTTTAAATAGCCTAAAACTCCTTTGCCTTTTATTTTATAAAACTCAATATTTACAGCTTTATTCTGCTTAATAATCGATTCCGCCTGATTATTCACAATTACATCACTTCCGGTAAGATTTCCGCTAATAACAAATAAAACTTTCATTATAATGGGAAATTAAATCGTCTGAGGTTTTATTCGCTTTTTAAACGAGTTTAATAACCGTGCCATTTTCTCAGTGAAATTAATATCACTTCTATTCATAAAATTCATAAGAGGAAGGATTTTCTTTTTGTGAAAAAAGTACATTTTCCAGAAAACTAATTTCCTAAAGAAAACTTTGAACAACCAATTTCTGCGTTTTAATACTGAGTCGTAATTTATTTTTACAAATTCTGTTTTTCGATTCTCAAAAAACTCCAAATCTACCTGATAACTTTCCTTTTCAAAAATTACAGAAACTAATGTAGTTATATATTGTCTTGGTGGTAGCGGATTAAAAGTATTCTCAAATACATAATCCGAAAAACAAAAGTTACCCAGACTATAGAAAATATATTTACCCTTATAAATTTCAAAGGGCTGAATGGTGTGAGAATGTGAACCGATTATTAAATCGGCACCTGCATCAATCAATGCTCGCGCAACTTCCGGTTGATCATAATCCGGATAATATCCACCTTCCACTCGTCCGCCCCAGTGCAACAGCACAACTACATGATCTGCTTTTTGCTTCAATTCGATGATATCTTTGCGCGCCTTTTCCACTTCAAAAATATTAAGGTAAACCCCTGACTTATCGGGCATATTTGGATTGGTATCAAGCGTAACGTAGTTCAGCAACCCTATATTAATTCCCTTTTCATTTAAGCAAACAGGCTTATTAAACGCCGTTGGATCCTGAGAAGCTCCCAAATAACGTATGCCATTTTTATTTAATGACTCAGTAGTATTTTTAAATCCAGCTTCTAAATGATCAAAAACATGATTATGAGCCAAAGAAACCAGCTTCACATTCAAACCTGAAAGATAATTTAATGTTTCAGTGGTAGTAGAAATCCTAGGCCTCCGCAACAAGTTCTCGCCCTCACTACCCCTTGCCATACATTCTAAATTTCCGATGACAAAATCCTTTGATTGAAGAGAAGGTTGAAGAGATTTAAATGGATTAATACCACTATTATAATAGTTTATATAGTTGTCGTTAAAGCTAATGTCGCCAACAAAAGTAACTGCTATATGATTTGTTTCAGAATTCACTAAATACCAAATTCTATCATTGAGCGCACATATTCTTCTTCGAGTACACTCTTTCCATTTACCAACTTAAATTTATTTTCATCTTCACAGTGCCAATAAAAATCAGAATACGTTAAAGTATAACTTCCAAAGTATAAACATTGAAATTCTATCAGGTAAAAACTCTTTCCGTCAAATGCAATATCCAAACTTGCACACGGAACAGCCAGTGTATCAAAACACATTTTGGCGTAAGCCAGCATACCCTCCGGAATTTCCTTCACGTAATTTCTTATTCCGCTTCCACTGGCTCTGAAATCATCCTTTTTTGTATCTCTTTTTAATACATAAAATTTACTGCCAAAAACCAATACTTTAAAATCGCCATTTAAACCGGGCACAAAACTTTGCAGAATAAATTTATTCCGAAACTTACTTTCTTGAATATATCCTTTGTACTTAAAGCTTCTACCTCTTTCCCACAGTTCACGAAACAGATTTTTAGTACGTGCAATTTTTTTTATTCCGCTCTTTAATTCGTTTTCAGTTTTAGCAAGCCCAACTCCCTCACTCATTGCACCGGCCGCTTGCTTATAAACCAACGGATAGGACAGATTGGACATCATCTTCTCCGCTTCCTCTAAGCTGCCAAATACCTTAGCCGACATGTTTTTTATCGCATTATTATCAAAAGATTTTCGTAACAACTCCATAAATACTTTATTATTGTTTGCTCTTAAGTATTTGTGAGCCGGAATTACTCTTGCCCCTGACAATTCCAGATAATAAATGATATCTTCTATAAAACTCTTGTAATAATAATCTGTGTCTTCCGACGAGGTATAGATAACGGTTTTGCTTTTCCAAAAACTAAAATCGTGATTAGCTACCTCAGCGAAGTTCATAAACACTAAAGAAATTCCTGAAGCAGAAAAATATTTTTCAAGAAGCTTCTTATCCATTCCGGAATTATAAGGAACAGCATTGTATTTTGATTCGAAATAGCCTTTATAATCCGTAAGAGCAATTACTTCTTTCATGTCCTATTGTTTATCGACTCTGTTACCTTAGCTAAGTTAGGTAAGTCCGTTTTTGTTGCGATTGAACTATAAAGTTCAATAAAGTTGTGAGTTAGTTTATCCAAACTAAACTCCGTTTGAATTCGCAATCGACCTGCCTCACCTTGCGATTTTCTCAAACTATGATCATTTAACAGCAACGTAAGCCGCTCGGTTAGTTGATGAATATTAAAAGGCTCCACAATAAACCCTGTTTTTCCATCCACAACTATTTCCTTATTACCACCACTATCGGTTGCAACTACAGGTTTTCCCATTGCCATACCTTCCATGATTGCATTAGAAATTCCCTCGGCATGACCAATGGTATTACAAATCAAACAATGAATATCAAATATGTTAATGTAATCCTCAACAGCCGTTATGTTATTCAAAAAACGATAATGTCCACTATTTTGATTTGCAATTAATGCTTTAGCTTCGTTTAACTTTGAACCATTACCAATAAAAACAACGGTGATATCTTTCCTGCTCTTCAATAACTCCTGCGTTGCCATGATAATTGTTTTGTGATCTTTCGCGTCCAAAAAATTACCTACCATACCTATAACAAATCCATCTTCAATATTCAATTCGCGTTTTATAGCCTCAGCTTCCTTATTAAGTTTAGCTCGCTTGAAATCATATCCATTGTAAATAGCTCTGTTTTTCTGAGAAACCTTCAAACCATGCGCTTCTAATCCTGTCAGCGAATTGGCAAGAACATAATCTGAAAATAAAAAAGTAATTTGTGCTAATAGTCCGGTTTTACTAAGAGCATTAATTTTCTTGCCGTACCTTATCGAGTAATTCACAAAAGGAATCTTATTTAACCAAGTATAGAAACAAACAAAAAGTGAACTTTGAAAATCCCATGACTGCACTATATCCGGCTTTACTTGCTTTATAACCCTTCCAACCTCCTTAAATAATTTAAATTTAGAGATGCTTTGCTTATCCAATACATGCAGTTGGCAACCAATCTCCTTTATTTCAGGATAAAGAATTGCGTTTTTTAGCAGAAGCAATTCGCAATCAAAACCATTCGCTACTAAACCCTTTATGAGTTCAATAGATTGTCTCTCCTTCCCTCCTAATTCCAAACTACCAATTACAAATAGTATTTTCAAAATTCAATTCTTAAGTACTTTTTTTTGAGGGAACAACCTTTTTCAAAGGTCACTTTAAACTAGTTAAAAAATCGTTTATTCCGGGTGCTAGTATAGTATAGTCAAAATTCAAACTCGATACCTGTAGGCCACGTTCCCCGATTTTTAACGCCTCTTGGCTATTTTCTAAAACCCATTCCATATTATCGGCATAAGATCTGCAATCACTGCTTGGCGAAAACATAACATTTATTTCATTCTGCAAATAGTTATTAATCTCACCAACTGGGTTCGAAAGCACAACAGTACTAGAGGCTAAATATTCACCAAGCTTATGAGGAAATCTTGCTTTATCTTGAATAGTATTAAACAATGGCAACAACAAACCATTTGCTCTTTTATATAAAGTATGTAATTCAAAATCGCTTAAATTTTTTAATATGACAACTCTATCTTCAATGCCATGTGTTTTCGCCTTATTCTTAATACTGTCTAATTGCAATTTAGTACCGTTAGTCACTAAAAACAATTTACAATCAGCCCTTTTTACTAAACCAAAAGACTCAATTATAAAATCAAAAGATTTATAATAAGCAGCTGCTCCACAAAACAAAAAAAATGGTTGTTCACTTTTTTGACAATTCAAATTGCTAATAGTATTAACATCAACAATAACTGGTATCTTATGAAATCTCCTATGAAAACTCTTAAAATAATCAATTATATAATCGCTTATTGGAAGAAAGGCATCATAAAAATACAGTCCGAATTTGTTAAAAAAATAATCATTTATTTTTTTGAATAATGTAACCCTATCTCTTTCTTTATAAACCTCAACCAAATTTATTATAACCTTAAAGCCAATAATCCTTGAGTGAAGAAAAGACTTAATGGAATTTAAAAAAGAATTACTATTTGAAACAATTGCACAATAAATATCTTGTTTCGAATTCAATTTTCTTAATAAGAAGAGCTCTATTAGAGGTGCGCTAAGCTTTTGAAAATTTCTATGAAAAAAATTTTGCTTTCTTATAGGGTCAAATAAATAAACATATCTTATTCCTTGGTAATTACCAACCTTTCGTATCTTAACATTATTACCATGAGTTGATCTGGTACAAATAACAGTCACCGTCCAACCTTCACTTATTAATGCTCTACCCAACAATATTTGGCGTTGAATAGCAGCCATTCCTATTGGGAAGCCGGATAATCCAAGAAAAACAATATGCTTGGAATTTTTACTGTTCATTTAGAGGTTTAATTACTTTACAAGGATTTCCAGCCGCCACTACATTAGCGGGTATATTTTTTGTTACCACACTTCCGGCTCCAATAATTGTATTGTCACCAATACTTACCCCTTTCATCACTATTACACCATAACCTAGCCAAACATTATTCCCTATAGTTACCGGCTTTGGTTTACCCGAACGAGGGTCGTTTAAATGCCAGTCGGAATCGGTGATTAAAGTATTGGCGCCACAGTTAACATTGTTTCCAATAACAATTTTATTAAAAGAACCTATCACCGTTCCGCTAAAACCGCAGTTATCACCAATAATAATTTCGCTGTTCTTACCATGTGTGGAAATGATGCAAGCATGATTAATGCCAATCAAATTTGTAGTGGGTCCTGAACGAAAACGAGCTTTCTTTCCAATCTGAATAACAGAACCACTACTTCGCACAAATGTTGCTATGCCATAAAAACGCGAACCGCTCCCCATTTGTATTCCACACAAAAAACAATATAAGCGGCCATAAACGGTTGAGTAAAACTCTTGTACCGAAAGAAGTATATTTCTCACTTTATTAAGTATCTTATTACACAAATTAAGCATGGGCTAATTTCGGTTTTGCCTTCATTAAGACTACGTCCTTACTATAAACTCCGGCAATGAAAATAATAACAAATATGGTTGACGTTATAAATACCTGAGTGAGTAGCGCAAGGTTAATGGCTATAAAAACACTTACTATAAAAATTAAAGGCTGTTTAGAAAGAAGACAAAAATATTTTAACCCCTTGTATAAGCTAAACAAATAGAACAATCCAAAAAACAAACCATAGGTAGATAAGATACCGGTAAAGCCATACGAGTAACTTCCCTCTTCGTGCATTTCGCCGCTTGCTTTTTCGCTGGATGCATAAACAATTCCTCTGCCAAAAAAGGGATGTTCTAAAAATAATTTAGTAGACACAAAGAAGGCATAAAACCGCCCTGACTCAGCCTCATGTTTACCTAAATTTTGTTGCGCCGCGTAACTTTGATCTTCAAACTGTGTGTTTATTTTCTCTTGCAAAAACTCACCACTGGTATAAATTACGGCCGATATACTCATAAAAATCATCACCGCGGCAATCTTAATCCCGATGTTTACTTTCATCTTTAATAAATAACCAATTAACACCACAAATAAGGTAATAAAGCCGGTTGTAGAGAGGGTGGACAAGAGACAGATAATAAACAAAACAGATTTCTTTTCAAAAACTTTACCGGTAACAGCTATATTAAGAACAATACCCAGTAAAAGAAACACGGCATAGGCTCCGGGCTCATGAAACAATCCTGAGTTTCTGTAAATTCCTAAATTCGTATTAAACAAATCATCGCGCCAGGCCGCCGTGTAAATCAATAAAGAACGGGGTACGGAGCCCCAACTATAAGGAAACATAGTTTCAATGGCCCCTCTCAAAAATTGATCAAACGGCGGATACACTGATTGCAGAAGCCAAATAGGAAATGTAAAAACAGCAATAGCATAAAGTACTTTGATGTAGTATTTTGCAAATGAATCGCCTAAAATTCTGTACACCAAATACGGTAAATAAAAATAAATCAGAGGCGTATAAACGCCTGCCAATGAGAATCCCTTATATATAAAACCCTGAATGACTATCAAAGCGTAAAGCGATAATAGCACCTTAATTATTTTATCATCAAAAAATTTCACTTTCCGTTGTTTTGCCACAAAGAGCAGGTAAGCCAAAAAAATAAGCAGATAAACATTGGTAATTGTATTAAAAAATGGACTAACTGCGAATACGCAAAAAACTACAATTAAGTAATTTTTCCATTGGCTTATTTTGCGCTTGTACAAATTCAACTCAATTTGTATTGATTAATTTATTAGTCTTCTCAATATTTAGAACCAACAAATAATTCATTAGAACACTTATCGCTAAAACAAGAACTGAGGAAACAACCTGCGAATAAATAACTATATCGAGAATATCATGAAAATAAAAAGACAAGACGTAGAGTGAAACTGCCTGGATTATACCGTACAATACAACAAACGTATACATATATGTATATTTTTTCATCACCACATTAAACATGTTACCCAATTTAAAAAACACAAAAGGACAAATTAAAAGTGCCATTTTTAAATAAGGAAGAGACTCTTTGTACTTAGGAAATAATTGAATGAAATAGTCAAACAGAAAATAACCTGCTAAGCATAAAAAAGAAATAATTACAAAAGAGTAAAAATATACTTTCATTAACTTTTGAAAAATATCTCTTGGGTTATTATGTTTCCCGAGGTTAAATGAAAATTTAGGATATAGATAAGTTGACAAAGTATTAGGAAGTATGGCAACGGTGCTTAGCAACATAATGATTGGAGAATATATACCTAATGTATGCGCGTTGCTGTTCTTTAAAATATAAAGTCGTGGAAGTGTATCGATAAAACTAATTAAGTATGAGGATAAAAAAATCGGAAAGCCAACTTTGAGCAGCTTCCAAAGTGAGTCGATATGTAAAACCGGTTTTAATTTAAAAGGGCGATAAATATGCAGTAATAAAACGTTTGCCATTACCAGAACAAGTTCGTAGATAAGAAAGCCATAAAAGCCAATCAGTACAATTGGACAGGCCAAAAGCTTTAAGCCAAGGATAGCAAACTGTATGTTACTTAATTTATCAAAACTATCATCCGATCTAAAAGTAGCGGAGAGATAAGTAATATAAAAATTGAGAATAATTCTTAAAACCGAAACACCAATTGCTACTAGATGAAATTCCTTAAACCCTGAATTAATAAAGACTATAGGAAAAAGAAGAATTATTAGTGCAATATCAATTAAAGTAAATGCCAGTGTGGTTTGCGCATACCTCATGGCTGAATCTCCGTCTCCTTTCCCCATTGAAAAAGGCAGCTCCCGATTCATTCCATTCACCACGCCTAGCCTCAAAAAAACAGCATACGTTTCAAAAATGGTTAATGCACTCCAAATCCCCATATAATAAGGATCAATATTTCTAAACGCAATAAATCCCGTAATTAACGAAACCGGAATAGATAAATAAGAGGCAGATACGTATTTAAGAAGCGTTCTGTTTCTTCCTATATTTTTTAAATTAATAAATGATTTAACTGTCAATTAATAAAAGGACGTAAACTATTTGGTTTCGAAGTGCAAATCCGGTGCCGGAATTTGCTTTAATAATATCTGAAAGTATTTGTCATGCTCTTCTTGCGATGGCATTTTACCTAACATACAAGTATCCGCTCTAAAACTTCTTCCTTGAGCTTCAAATGAAAATCCTTTAAACACCATATATAAATACTCCTTCGCCTTTTGAATTTGTTCAGGCGAAGGCTTGTGTTCCGTTTCTTTATACTTATTGAGAAGAGCAAAATATTCGCCAATTGTTTTTGGTTCATCACCTATACCTAAACCATAATATTTTGTAGCTGCAGCGAGAATAACCGGCACACCTCGTGCAACCAAATCGGCACCCACTGATGAAACCCAAACCAAGCCAACATGAATAAAAGGAATCAAAGAAAACGTATTTAGCTTAACGTTTGAATTTATGACTAACACATTATTAAGACCATCAGACATTTTATTCGCATAATGACCCAACCTTATTTTCACTTTACTTTTTACCCATTCCTCTGCGGGATGTACGCGTATAACAAGTTTAATATCCTTATTCTGCCGAAAGTACTCAATCGTTTGTTGTATGAAATCCTTATGGCTTTTAAAAATAGTTTCGCGGTTTAACAAAGAGCTGTCACCTATAACATTGCACGCCAACAAAAATACTTTTTGATCGCCCTTCAGAAAATCAGTAATATCCTTAGGAATTTCATCCGTAACTTTAGCCCGTTGCACCTTATGAAAGGTTTTAAGCCAACTGTCGTTTTGTTTTTTTCCGTCCAAAAAACCAAAATACGAATTCATTTCACTTTCCTTCTTTTTGTCCCATGCTCCAAAGTGTTTCATCCACCCTTTCACATTGTACTCTAGAGCAGGCGCATTGAAATTATAAATCATATGCCCCGCTCTCCATGCCCAACCTTCAACACAAACGGTTTCTTGATTTGAATCGAGCGCTGCCTTTAAAATCAATGGCGTATCCCAAATAATACCACTATAGCATATAAATTGATGATACTTTTTATTACTTAATAAATTTTTAATACGAGCGGCATTTGCTGAAGCTTCCGTCATTAAAGCTTCTAACTCTACGCGATACAAATAAATATTATCGGTTATATCCTGCGATTCTATATGATAATTGTAAGCTAAGGCAGCAATTTCATCCTTCTCACAGCCTTTATAGTAATAGTCAAAATCGCTTTCACCATAAACCAACGACTCTAAATCAATAAATTCAATATCCGGAATATTCTCAGCTTTACTCCAAAACTGTTTTAAGTATTTATTATTATATAGAGTTTTGATTTCTGAACCCTTATACAATATTGTGGATGAAAACCCCTTTTTCCTTAAAACACAAGCGGAATAAAGTGCCCATTCAATCCAAGTATAATTTCTAAACGCTGTTATTAAAACCCGATTGGAGACAGGTGGAATCTCTTTCATTTCATCCAACCACTTGACCATTGAGCTTAAACAAGCTTTATCCTGCGAAACGAATTTACTTAAAACCCTTTTTACCACTTAAAAATTAAAAATGTTCTAATATGGTTTTTCTTTGCATTGGATCCAGTTCATTAATTTTTGGATCCGTATAGAATGAATCATTTCTATAATGCGTTGTAGATACTTCTTCCAATATAGCGCCCTTATCACTCCAAAATGCATGTTTCACGCCACGCTCTACAGTTAAAATATCGCCCTTCTTCAATACAGATTTTATGCCATTCATGCTCACACCTAACTCACCACTCAATACATGGAAGGTTTCTTCTTTCTTGATATGATGTTGCTCCGGGTGATGTTGTCCGGGGAATACAACGATAATTTTTTTACAGTATTCGCGATTGATTAAGTTCACTATTAAAATTCCGAATTCATGAAATTTATCTAAGCCATAATGATGCGATAATTCAATTTCCGCTTTTTCGTTTAACACTACACCTGCTTCCGACAATAACCCTTTTGCCTCATGAATGATCTTTCTGATTTTATAATAATTATCTATTTCGGAAGTTTCGAAAATTGATTCGTTTGCTTTGTAATCTTTACTAGCTGTAAAGTTTGCTCTCACACGTCCAAACTGACTGCTATTTAATTGTCCCTCTTTACAAGGCATTGCAAAGAATACATCTTCCGCTTTTATTTTACTTCCTTTCTTAATATCCTTTTTAGCAAACACACCGCGTTTTAATGATAGTAAAGAGTCTGCCTCATCTTTTGTGATAGCCTTATCATTATTACCACAAATTTCCATGGCCACTTTTGCTTCTGCAATCCACTTATCTGTTTCCTGTGGATTCATCGAGTAATTATTCAGCGTAATAGTATCCGTTGGTAAACCTACGTGTCTTTCAAATATTTTTGCTCCTTTTGCAATTGCTACTTTAATCACATCGTAATTATCAGGTGCCTCATGTCCTGAATAACCTATACATACATCCGGATAGCGGTGTTTCAATTTTGAAATGAAATTTAAATTGAGCACATTGTTAGGGCTAGGATAAATACCTACACAATGAAGCACTGCAAAGTTTGAATCTCTGTGACCCAAGTACGTAACTAAATTATCGATTTCAAATAAACTTAATCCACCGGTTGATGCAATGATAGGCTTATTTGTTTTTACAATCTTCTCTAACAAAGGCCAATCATCTGCACTGCAACTGGCAATTTTAATCACTTCAATATTGTGTTTTAGAATCACATCTACAGAAGCTTCATCAAATGGTGTACACATCGAAATCATTCCTTCTGCTTTAATTGCATTTACCAATTGCAGGAACTGATCTTGTTTTAATTCTGTAGATAAAAAACGACTGATATGTTTCGCTTTTGTATCGTTACGAAATTCAGGATGAATGAATGAATCGAGCTGACGATATTGTAATTTAACTGCTGCTTTAATGTTGTGCTTCTTGGCTATTTTACCCATTTCCTTGATGATATTAATTCCATGATTAACATCTCCCTGATGGTTATTAGCCATTTCGAAAATAAATAGATTGTCAAACAATCCGTTGTTCTGCTTCATATTTTATAGTTGATTTATGCTTATTAATCTGTCGTCAATATAGTAATCTGCCGCGGGTTTACCAAACCTCAATTCATGGTATTTTACACCCCACTTCTTCATTTGCGTGGCAGTGACTTCCGACCAGTCGATTCCTGTTTTTGAGCCTCTTGCCGTAAAAAGTACTATGTAATTTTTAGCGTCGTAAAGGCGATTTATTTTTTCGATAACCGGTGTATTTGGGGTAGAAAGATTATAATCATTGTTGGGTGATAGATTTGCTACAACACCATCAATGTCAAAACAAAATGTTTTCCCGGAAAACTCCTCTTTTGAAGCTGATTTCAATTTTTCTAAATCAGAATAATGGTCGATGTCATAATTTTCTTTCATGATATAAGCACCAATCACATCTCCTGTCATAGATTTTTTAGAAAGGATTGTTGCGCCTCGAGTCACATCAATCGAAGCGTTTTGCAAATACACCTTTGGCAATTTCTGACGAGGTTGATTGTAAGCCTCATCAATATGTTTGTCTGTTACAACAGGAATCAAAACTCCATTCTCTTCAAACCACATTTTAAATGGTGTTTCAGGCGAAGGCGCTACAGACCTAACCGAATCCCAATTTTTATTATTGATGAGCAATTGAATCATCGCATCAATATCCTCAACATTGCGTATTGGTGTGGTCGGCCGCAAATGAACAACGACATCAGCCTCATACCCTTCTGTGCTTTTCAAAAATCGCAAAGCATGTTCAAAAACTTCTAAGTCGGTTGCAAAATCACCCGAAATTTCTGCAGGTCGGACAAACGGAATCTCAGCGCCAAAAGTCTTTGCTATTTGTGCATAGTAATCACTATCCGTAGAAACAATTGTACGTGTTATTAATTTCGAGCTTAAGGCCTGTTCAATTGAATAAGCCATTAACGGCTTTCCATTTACCGACATAATGTTTTTATCTGGAATCGATTTTGAACCGCTGCGCGCCGGTATAATTGCTAAGACATTCATTTACTTTAAATATTCCCAATACCATTTCAAAGCCTCTTCCAAGCCTTTATCTAAAGAGTATTGCGGATCGTAGTTTAAATATTTTTTTCCTTTGTTGATGCTAGCCAATGAATGAGGTATGTCACCCAATCGATTTGGCCCATGAATTACTTTCACCTCTCCAATCTTCTTATCGTATTTACTCAAATGTTTAATTAAGCTGCTCATTAAATCATTTAAGGTGGTGCGCTCGCCATAGGCAACATTGTACACTTGATTTAATGCTTCTTTATTTTCTGTGCTTAAGGCGAGTAAATTGGCTTGTATCACATTGTCGATATAGGTGAAGTCGCGGCTGTGCGTGCCATCGCCATTTATCACCGGGCTTTCATATTTCATCAACTGCATGACAAACTTGGGTATTGCCGCGGCATAAGCACCGTTAGGATCTTGTCTACGGCCAAATACATTAAAGTACCTCAAGCCTATGGTATCAATGCCATACGTTTTATGAAATACATCGGCATACAATTCATTCACCAGTTTTGTTACGGCATACGGAGAAAGAGGCTTCCCAATGTTCTCTTCCACCTTTGGCAATGCGGTACTGTCGCCATACGTACTGCTGCTCGCCGCGTACACAAAGCGTTTTACCTTTGCTTCTTTAGCAGCTACCAACATATTTACAAAACCACCTATGTTTACGGCATTGGTGGTAATAGGGTCATTGATACTCCTCGGTACTGAACCTAATGCTGCCTGATGCAAAATATAATCATTACCCGCCACCGCTTTTTTACAATCTTCGAGGTTACGGATGTCGCCTTCAATTAAAACAAAGTTTTTGTTGTTCAATAATTCGGCAATGTTTTCTCTTTTTCCTGTGGCGAAGTTATCGAGGCAGGTTACGCGGTTGTTTAAATTGATCAAAGCCTCACATAAATTAGAGCCAATAAATCCTGCTCCGCCTGTAACTAGTATATTTTTGTTGCTAATCATTTTTTATAATGCTTTCCGCCTGCGTTGCACTTCGTCGGACAGGCGCATAGGTTGGAGCCGATGAAGCCGGCTCCGCCTGTAACTAGTATATTTTTGTCGTTAATCATTTTTTATTTCTTGTTATATGTTAAACATTAAACACATAACACTTATTGAATAATTATTAAGTTGTGTATTGGTAGAAATTATCATTTTTTATTTCTTGTTATATGTCACGTGGTGCAGCTCGCGATGGAGAGTACCACCTCTCCATTAAACATTAAACACATAACACTTATTGAATAATTTTTAAGTTTTGTTTTGGTAAAAATTAGCATTCAGTTTTCAATTTGTTTCCCGCAGATTACGCGGATTTTCGCAGATAGGTTTCTGTACTTCCCCCTCTCTATTCATAGAGAGGGTCGGGGTGAGTTTTATTTGTTTCCCGCGGATTACGCAGTCTTTCGCTGAACGGTTACTGTAATTTTCCCTCTAACAACTACGAACTACGATCTCCCAACTAACTCCCTTTCCGATGCGGTAACCCGAAATTAATTTTATACCACACACGTTCATGAATGAAATATAAAATCATTTTGGTGAAAAGTTCGAGTCCGCCGATTTTCAAACCAATCATTGGGTCGCCGGTAACAATCCATGCCAATAAAACCGAATCGATAGTACCCACAATTCGCCAGGTAATTGTTTTCATGGCGTGACGCTTTACCGAAGGATGAATGGATGCTAAACGATCAATGAGCATTTTTTATTTCTTGTTAAGTGTTAAACATTAAACACATAACACTTATTGAATAATTTTTTTTGTTCGTCATTCCGACCATCGGGAGGAATCTGTTACTTGAAAAAAATGTCTCGACTACGCTCGACATGACATTCTGTGTATTCGTCATTCCGACCAACGGGAGGAATCTGTTACTTGAAAAAAATGTCTCGACTACGCTCGACATGACATTCTGTGTATTCGTCATTCCGACCATCGGGAGGAATCTGTTAATAAATAAGATTGCTTCGTTCCTCGCAATGACGAACTCCTAACTTACTCTCCCTACTTTTCATGGCTCCGCCGTTCTCAGTCACAAAAGGGTAACATTCTGAGTGATTCATAGGCAGCCTGAAAATACTATTTCTTAATGCGCAATTCCACCGACCACAACCCGAGTTAATAGAAGCGTGTTGTTAATAAGTCAGGGCGGCTTTTTCCCCTCGGAATTTGAGTCAGCAAGCTAAAGATGTTACAACATCTTTTAAAAAATTTACTCACGTTTGAGTAGGGAAATTGGAGCGGTTTCACCCGGGTTTGAATGTTTGGGTTTCCCGCAGATACCGCTGATTTTCGCAGATGGGTTTCACGCGGAGGCGCAAAGACGCTGAGCGGTTTCTGCACTTCCCCCTTCTCTACTTGTAGAGAGGGGCTGGGGGTGAGTTTTATTTGTTTCACGCGGAGGCGCAAAGACGCAGTGCGGGCTCTTTACTGATCATTATTTATTTTTCCCGCGGATTACGCGGATTTTCGCAGAGCGGTTCCTGCACTTCCCTCTCTCTATTCATAGAGAGCTTGCCTGTCGTACCTAAGGCAGACAGGGGCCAGGGTGAGTCTTATTTGTTTCACGCGGATTTATCCAACAAACGCAGTGCAGGTGGAGGCGCAGAAATGCAGGGGATTTGTTGGTCATTTCTTATTTCTTGTTATATGTTAAACATTAAACACATAACACTTATTGAATAATCTCTAAATTTTGATTTGGTTAAAATGAGCATTCTGTTTCTGATTATTTGCCACTTTTCGTAAAAGGGTTCCTGTACTTCCCCCTCTCTATTCATAGAGAGGGCCGGGGTGAGTTATCCCAATTTTACTATATTTGATTATACAAAATCCATCCCCATGAAAGCAAAGTCAATTTTTTTCTTTTTGTTGCTTGCCTGCAGTTCAGCTTTTTCACAAACACCAAAAATAAAATGGTGGTACAATACCAAGGACTTCTCGGCGGGACAAACCGCAGCGAAGGATATTGATGGCGATGGAAAAAAAGAATTGGTTTTTGGTTGCTATCGTAACGATTCATCCATCTATGCGCTTAATTCGGAAAACGGAACGCTGCTTTGGAAATACAATGCCAGTGCAGTGGGAACCCATGGCTGTAATGATGTGGCGCCGATTATTTACAACGTTGATAATATCGGATCGGAAGAGGTTATTGTCCCTGCATCCTGCAATCCCAAAACGTTTTGTTTTAATGGTCCGAACGGCACCGTAAAATGGGTAGCGAATACCAAGGGCAGTGATTCACCTCCTACCATTGCTGATGTAGATAATGATGGGAAACCGGAAGTGTTACACGGCGAATTTGGCGGTTATGTTTTATGTCTGAATGCAGAAGATGGTTCGCAAGCCTGGGAAATTAAAGTGGATGGTAATTCCTGGATTCAAACCGCGCCAACGATTGTGGATTTGGATAACAACGGACAATTAGATTTTGTAGTGGCCACCTGGAATTTTAATTATAAGGATAGCATCTTCGCTTTCCGCGGAAACAATCAAACACGTTTGTGGGCTTATCCGGTTCACGATCATATTTATCATGGTACGGCTGTGGCGGATATGGATAACGACGGTAAACCCGAATTACTCATCGGCTCTTATAACGACACGCTCTACTGCATCAATGGCGAAAACGGTACAACTGCCTGGAAATATTGTGGCTCGGGTTACGTTGGCTCTCCGGCGGCAATTGGTGACATTGACAACGACGGTAATTGCGATGTGGTATTTACTAACGGTTCGCAGGTTACGGCACTTAGCAATAGCGGCGCTTTAAAATGGAATTACACCATTCCTAATTTCGGACAAGCATTCAGAGGGGTGGCTTTAGCTGATATGAATAAGGATGTTTATCTGGATGTGGTTTTTGGTTCGAGTAAAGGACAATTGATGGCCTTAAACGGCAACAACGGAAGTTTACAGTGGAGCATTGATCTGGCGGCGCATTATGGTAATTCACAATATTCATTAAGTCACGCGCCGGTGATTTCCGATTTCGACGGCGATGATACATTAGATGTTTTTATTGTGGGTGGTTATGGGATTTATCCCAACACTTCCGGAAATTTCGGTCGCGCTTACATGGTTTCCGTAGCAAAAGGTAATGGCCCTGACTGGCTCATGTTTCAACGCGATATCTGGAGACAATCTTCCATGTGCAGTAATTCACCAACAGCAATTCATGAATTGGAAAATGTAGGTACCGAAACTATTTCTATTTATCCTAATCCCGCATCAGAGTTTGTCACTGTTGTTTCTGATAACACACTAAAACTGGAAATCTATAATATACTGGGAGAAAAATTAAGTGAAGAAAAGTTGGTAGCCGGTCAGAATAAAATTGACATTAGCACTTTGGCCATCGGTACTTATTTCTTTAAACTTTCAGATTCGAATTCCACCCTTCAGTTCTCGAAGGTGGTGGTGAGCCGGTGATTTTAATGGATTCTTCGTTACGATGAGGTATAGTATAAGTCGTATTCGGCGGTTACAGTCAGCTAATCAGATAATTGCCATAAAAACCAAAAAATAAGCCCATTTTTTTGAGATTTTTTAAAAAAACTATTACATTTGCTGCCCCAAAACGATGGGACCTCATTAAGAGGATTTGAAATACTCACTTTTTATATTGAGAGTGAAAATTAAGCGGAAATAGCTCAGTTGGTAGAGCGTAACCTTGCCAAGGTTAAGGTCGCGGGTTCGAGACCCGTTTTCCGCTCGAAAAAGCCCCCAAAAGGGCTTTTTTAACACCAGGATGCCTCTGTGGTGGAATTGGTAGACACGCAGGACTTAAAATCCTGTGACCTCAACAGTCGTGCGGGTTCAAGTCCCGCCGGAGGTACAAAGCCCCGATTTGATTCGGGGCTTTTTCGTTTAAATGTTTTATGTATATATTCTATATTCCGAAAAAGTAAACAGGTACTATGTTGGATATTCTGAAAATCCTGAAAAGAGATTAGAGGAGAGACATAATAAAGGTGCCGTTAAAGCTACAAAAGGTGGGATTCCCTATGTCATAAAATCAAAAAAACTATTTTCATCTGAAATCGAAGCGATTCAAGAAGAGAGCAGAATAAAAAGGATGAAAAGCAGAAAATATATTGAAAGTTTAATTAATGGAAATTGGTAGACACGCCCCGATTTTATCGGGGTGACCTCAACAGTCGTGCGGGTTCAAGTCCCGCCGGAGGTACGGATAAATGAGAAAGGATAGAACTTCGTTCTATCCTTTTTTTGTTTTACGGGTTGAGTCAAGCTTGCTTGAATGAAAACCGAAAAACAAAAAATGAAATACCCGGAGGGTATTTACTTTCTCATTTTCAACATTACGACAAGTGACTCGCCAGCGGCAAGTCCCGCCGGAGGTACAAAAAAGCGGATCATTTGGTCCGCTTTTTTAATTTATATAATGAAGTAAATGAGGTACGAATTCTTCCCCCACTTTCCCTGTTGAGAGTTGGTGTGAGTTTGAAAAGATGTCTCAACTTCGCTCGACATGACATTCTGTGTATTCGTCATTCCGTCCCGATAGCTATCGGGAGGAGGGAGGAATCTGTTACTTGTAAAAGATGTCTCGACTACGCCCACCTTCAATGTTATACGAAGAATAAACTCGACATGACAACAATCGAATATTTAAGATTTGATTTATTCTTCCCCTTCTCTATTCATCGAGAGGGGCAAGGGGTGAGTTAAAGATTGCTTCGTTCCTCGCAATGACGTATTATAAACATCAAACACTAAACATCAAACATTAATCATCATCCCCCAACTAACTTCTTTATCTCATTTAACTTCAACAGGGCCTCTACCGGTGTTAAGGTATTGATATCCGTTTTTAAAATATCTGCTTTTATTTGCTCCAAAACAGGATCATCTAACTTGAAAAAGCTCAATTGCATTTCATCATCCGGCATTACTTTTTTGCGACCGTTACTTTTCACCTGCATATCTTCCGTCTCTCCATCCAATGGCACTAATTCCATTTCGTGTTCCTTCTCCAATTGTTTCAATACCTGATTGGCTCTTTCTATCACCACTTTCGGCATGCCGGCCATGCGTGCAACATGTATACCAAAACTATGCTCGCTTCCTCCCTCTGCTAACTTACGCAGGAAAATAATTTTATTATTAATTTCTTTCACGCTTACATTAAAGTTTTTAATGCGCGGGAAATAATTTGTCATTTCATTCAATTCATGATAATGCGTGGCGAATAAGGTTTTAGCTCTATTCGACGGCTGATTGTGCAAATACTCCGCAATAGCCCATGCGATGGAAATTCCATCATAGGTTGATGTTCCTCTTCCAATTTCATCCAACAATACTAAACTCCGCGCCGTAATATTATTTAAGATGCTGGCCGTTTCATTCATCTCTACCATGAAGGTGGATTCGCCGGATGAAATATTATCGGTGGCTCCAACACGTGTAAAAATTTTATCGATGATGCCTAACTCAGCAGCTTCAGCCGGAACAAAAGCACCAATTTGTGCTAATAAAACAATGAGTGCCGTTTGTCGTAACAAGGCTGATTTACCACTCATATTCGGACCGGTTATCATCATCACTTGCTGCTCATCATTATCCAGATAAACCGAATTGCTTACATATTCTTTGTCTACCGGCAATTGTTTTTCAATGACAGGATGGCGCCCTTCCGTAATTTTTATGGCATAACCCTCGTTAACTTGCGGCATCACATAATTATTTTCAAGTGCTAAAGCCGCAAATGAACTTAACACGTCTAATCTGGCTACGAGTCCGGCGTTTAATTGAATAGGCACAATGTAATCCGATACATCGCGAATCACCGCTTCAAATAATTGTTGTTCTAGGGCTGTGATTTTTTCTTCTGCACCTAATATTTTCTCCTCGTAATTTTTTAACTCAGGAGTAATGTAACGCTCCGCATTGGTTAAAGTTTGTTTGCGTATCCACTCCTGAGGCACTTTATCTTTATGCGCATTGGTTACTTCTAAATAATAACCAAACACATTGTTGTAAGAGATTTTCAAACTCGGAATTCCGGTATTGGCACTTTCTCTTTGCTGTATTTGTATTAAATAATCTTTTCCCGAATAAGCGATACTTCTTAACTCATCAAGTTCTGCGTTTACACCGGCTTTAATCACATCGCCTTTTAAAATATTTACCGGTGCTTCTTCATTTATTTCTCTTTCTAGCTTATCCTTTATTAAAGCGCAAGCGTTTAACTGATCGGCGATTTTTTTAAGCGAGGCCGGCTCCACCACACTCATCTCCAGTTTCAATTGCTCAATGATATTGAGTGATCGCTTTAACTGAACTAACTCGCGCGGATTAACACGTGCTGCTGCTACTTTAGAAATCAATCGCTCTAAATCGCCTACTTCCTTTAATAATAAATTGATTTTTAATCGCAGCTCATTGTGCTGCACAAAATAATTAACGGCTTCATGTCGCTCATTTATTTGCTCCACCGATTTTAACGGTAAAGCTAGCCATCGTTTTAATAAGCGAGAACCCATTGGCGTGACTGTTTTATCAATCACATCGATTAAACTTTTTCCGTTCTCGTTATTGGAAGCGAATAATTCGAGGTTGCGAATGGTGAATTTATCCAACCACACATATTGCTCTTCATCAAGTCGACTAACTTTAGTAATGTGCTTTAATTTGTCGTGTTTGGTTTCGTTTAAGTAATGAAGTAAAGCTCCACAACTCACAATCGCCAGACTGTAATCTTCAATTCCAAATCCCTTTAAAGATGTTGTTTCAAACTGCTTAATTAAACTTTCATAACCGTAATCGTAGGTAAAAGCCCAATCATCTAATCCGAAAATATAAAAGCGGTCGCCGATTAATTCTTGTAAATCGTTTCTCTTATTTTTCTCAAATAAAATCTCATTAGGCTTAAAGTTCTGAATCAATCTTTCTACATAGGTCGTGCTGCCTTGTCCGACTAAAAATTCACCGGTACTGATATCAAGGAAAGAAACCCCGGCTTTGTCTTTGTCTAAATGTATACTGGCTAAGAAATTATTTTTTTGATGATCTAAAACTTTATCATTGAAGCTGACACCGGGCGTAACTAATTCGGTGATGCCACGCTTCACAATGGTTTTAGTCATTTTGGGATCTTCAAGCTGATCACAAATGGCCACGCGATAACCTGCTCTTACTAACTTGGGCAAATAAGAATCGAGTGAGTGATGCGGAAATCCGGCTAACTCAATATGCGACGCTGAACCATTGGCCCGCTTCGTTAATACTATACCTAAAACCTTTGCTGTTTTAACGGCATCTTCTCCAAATGTTTCATAAAAATCACCCACTCTGAATAACAGTATTGCATCCGGGTATTTCACCTTGATGCTGTTATATTGTTTCATGAGGGGGGTTTCTTTGTCGCCTGCTATTGCCATAATAAGGATAGCTAAGTTACGACAACCTTATTGGAAGGCGGAATTAAATTTTTAACACAATACCCGATTTTGTTTAAAACAAAAAGCCCCTCTCGAATGAGAAGGGCTTTTATTATTTAAGAGTGTTATGTTTATCGGTATAAGCTGATAGAGCCTTTGTCTTCGTAATCCTTACCATCGGCACCTTTCGCCTTCAGGATGTAGAAGTAAGTACCTACCGGAACTTCTTTACCTCCGAAGTTCTTACCATCCCATGATACGTTTCCGCTTTCAGATTTCACGTCATACATTTTAACACCCCAACGATCGAATACTGTGAAAGTAATCTCAGATAAGTTGGTAGTTAATAATGTGAAGTTATCGTTAACACCGTCACCATTTGGAGTAAACACGTTTGGTACAGTTAATTCTGATGGTAAATCAACTACTACAAGAGCTGTTGCAGTACCAACACAAGATACAGTTCCAACATTTTGTGCCATTACTAATAACACTGTGTAAGTTCCTGCTGTTTGATACTGAGTTGAACCACCTGGATAAGGAGTTGCAGAACCAGTATAAGTGTTTGCTAAACTTGTTGTGCTTACTGTGATACCATTTCCATAGTTCCAGGTAGTAGTAACAGTTCCTGAACTACTTGTAAATGGAGTTGTATTAGAGAAACCAACATTTAATGGAGCATAACCTGAAGCAGGGTTTGGAGTCATACTTACATCTAATGAACCTGAAGTAACAAGTACAGAGTTAGTAGTAGAACATCCATTTACAGTATTAGTAATTACTACTTCATAAACACCAGGAGCGTTAACGGTTGTACTGTATCCGTTTGGTGAACCCATACCGGCATTCTCCGGTGGAGTCCATGAATAAGTATAAGTATTAGATGTAGTAGTGGTACCGGCCGTTACAATCGTTGTGGTTTGTCCGCAAGGGATTTGTACCGGTGCTAAAGCTACAGTTGAAGGGAAAGTTACGTTCAACGGAACTACACATGTTGTTTGAGAAGAACATCCGTTTAAGCTATTTGTGTAATCCATGGTATAAGTACCAGGAGCACAGAAAGTAGAACCAGGGATGTTATTTGTAAATGTAGGAGCCGGTGAAGTAAATGTAAATGTAATTGGAATAGTAGATGTACCTGTAGCTAACTGAGGTGATAACTGAACACAAGAGTTGGCACAAGTAATCGCACTCGGTGTAAATACTGCATTATAGCGTGGCACAAATACATCCTTATAGAACTGTACTCTTTGTCGACCCACACAACCATTCGCAGGATTAGTTGCTAACACTGTATAATTGGTAGGCGAAGTACTTGAAGTAATGTTCGATAAGTTAACAACCACCTGGTTAGTGAATGTTGTTAAGTTTGGTGGAACAGTCCAGCTATAGTTATTAGCTGCCAATTGAGGATTGGATATGGCCGTTGCGAGTAATGTATTGTTCGTACAAGTTAATGTAAAGCTATTGCTTGGTAAGTTTGTAATTGCTGTAGGGAAGATACGTGATGTATCTATCATAACGTTTACGGTTTGAGTTACAGTACAACCTAAACCATCTTTAAACGCTGCAATATAAGAACCCGGTACACACACAGAATAACCACCATTTGCAGGTGTTACTGTTGCACTGGTTGCTACGTTTGTCCAAGAATAAGAAATTGGAGCCACAGTTGAGTTAGAAGCAATCGCTAAACTCACACAAGGAACTGAACATGTAATAGTATAACCTAAGTTAGCCGTTACTGACATAGTTGGTACTTGTGAGTTAGATGTTACAGATACAGTTTGTGAATTAGAACATCCGTTAGCAATGTTTGTAAATACTACAGTATAAGTACCAGGAGCATTGAAACAACCAACTAATGGAGTACTAGATGGACCACCGGTTGCAACTCCAGGAGGAGCAAACCACTGACCAACTACGTTCACAGTTGTAGAAGATGAAGCCGTAAATGAAGCACAAGTACTGTTACAAGCTAAGTTTCCGGTTGGAGGGTTTACTGTTACAGTAGGTACTGCAGTGTTTTGTACAATCGCAATTGTTTGTGTAGTTGGACAAGAACCTGCACCTAAATCGGCACCGATAACAGTTAAAACGTTAGTACCAGTTGGAGCACCGCCGGTCCATGTAGAACCTGTTGCAGTACCTGTTGTTGTACTAACCCATGTATAAGTCATGTTAGTTAATGATCCCGTATTCACAGCATTTAATGAAATGCTTGGAGGGTTACAACCAATAATTGTTCCTGATGGAGCACTAATTGAGAACGAACCAATTGGAGGTGCTGCCGCGAAGTTTATCACTTGCGATGCCGTACAACCTGCAATATCTGTAATGGTACAAGTATAAGTTCCAGGTGCAAATCCGGTATATGTTCCGGTAGTTGCAGTTTGACCTACAGTACCTGTTGGCATTGCCGGTGTAAAATTAACTGTATAATTTGGTGTAGCAGATGTGTTTGGTGAACCACTCGCCATCTGAATAGCTACTGCATTCAAGGTACTTGTACAAGACACTTGAGTTTGACTGCTAATCGCAATGTTTGGTGCCGGAGAAATTACCACACTCACCTGTTTTACAGAAGGACCACAAGAACCCGGAGGCGTCATGGTAATAGTATAGTTACCGGTAACAGATGTCGTTACTGTTTGTGCAGTTGAACCGTTTACCAGTGGATCCGGACCTGACCATACATAAGGACCCATTCCCGGAGGAGCTGTAATAGTAGCCGTGTTACCGGTACCGCAAGTTGGTAATGTAATTTGTGGCGTACCGGCAGGGAATGAGGTACCGTTACCGATAATAGCCATTGGATTACATTGTGCATCAAAATACACATAACCAGCGTGACCTGAATAAGGACAGTCGATAGCATAAACTTCGATTGTGATACAGTCACCGATATAAGAACTTAAATCCATAGTTGATACTTTCCATTTGTTATAGTACCAACCACCTAAACTAGCATTTAAATAAGTAGTTGCACCACCAGCACCACAAGTACCGGTTGGAGAACAACCAACACCTGCTGGAGGAGAAGCAGTAAATGAAGGACAAGTTGTTAAGGTAGGAACACCTGAACAGCCTGTTTGCTTATAAACCTTTAATGCGAAACCAGCGTTATCGCAGCAGCAGTGTGCACCTTGAATAACAGCGATAAACGCAAATTGGAATA
This sequence comes from Bacteroidia bacterium, assembly GCA_016787445.1. GTDB lineage: Bacteria > Bacteroidota > Bacteroidia > B-17B0 > Aurantibacillaceae > JAHEYG01. The sequence continues at coordinate 48,700 of JAEUTQ010000036.1, read as the reverse complement.
ATGCGTTATTTGGAGTTACTGCAAATGTTTTAGTTAACTTATGTACACTTGAACCTGCTGTTTGGTTGTTGATTTTAATAAACCAATCACCATAACAAGTGAAACCGTTAGCAGTTGTTGCTGCAGGATAAGTTGTTGTTGTATTACCAAATACCGACCAAATTTTATAACCTGCACCAATAACCGCATCAGTTAAACCTGCTGAACCAGGAGAAATTACCTGACATGCATTCGGTGGATTTGTATAAGGACCAGGTAAAGTACAAGAACTTGTACCACCAGAGTTAGAACCTGAAGTTACAGTCCAACCCGGAACACCGGTAGTTGTTGTAACGTTTAAAGTACTAGGAACTGCGCTGGTTGCACCGGCAATTTCAAAGTCTTCGTTGTTACAGTTTGCCACCGCGATTTGGTTAGGGCTTCCACCTTTAGCAGTTGAAGCAGGAACCTGAGAAGGTGTCTTACTGAACAAATTGTATTTTACTTTAATGAAATCGCGCTTTGCGAAATACATATACACTTTGAACTCATCGCCAAAAGCGTTGGCACCTAATGCCGCTTGTTTTGCAGACTCCTCATCGAATCCATTCAATGAATCGGAGCTGAAAGTGTAGAAATCCGGCACCAAAGGATGCACAGACTGCGCGTTAACCTTAAATGTCGTTGCCAAAAACAACAAGCAAAGAAGGCTTAACTTCGTGATAATTGATACTTTCCTCATTTTTTAAATTTTAAACGTTGCTAAATTAACTAAAAATTTGAATTTTGATATATTTTAACAACAAGCGTGCCAAAATTAAATTTTTGTTAAAAAAGAAAGGGATTAAGCTGTATTTTATTGTTTTTCAGCAACTTATTAATTTGTTAAATTATAGGTCCGAAAATAAGCTTAGATTTTTTTAACCGGTTCCGGGAAATAGCGGCGAACTAAGCAAAAAGATAAGTTTTAATAAATCTCCACCATCTCCATCTTCGTTCCCTTCAATAATCTTTTATCTTTGAACCCATCATTCAAAAAACTATGAAATTACTTCAAAATAAAGTAGCTCTTATTACAGGTGCTACACGCGGTATTGGTAAAGGCATCGCTCTTGCATTCGCACAACAAGGTGCTAATGTTGCTTTTACATATGTGAGTTCAGAAGAAAAAGCACTGGCTCTTGAAAAAGAATTAACCGCCTTTGGCATTAAAGCGAAAGGCTACAAAAGCGATGCAGGCGATTTTAAAGCGGCCGATCAATTAGTAAATGATGTCGTAGCAGAATTCGGCACCATTGACGTGTTAGTAAACAATGCCGGAATCACCCGCGACACTTTATTAATGCGTATGAGCGAACAACAATGGGATGAAGTAATCAACGCTAATCTTAAATCTGTATTTAATTTAACAAAAGCTGTTCAACGCCCGATGCTTAAAGCGCGTAGCGGCTCTATCATCAATATGAGTTCGGTGGTGGGTGTGAAAGGAAACGCAGGACAAGCCAACTACGCTGCTTCAAAAGCAGGTATCATTGGCTTCACAAAGTCAGTTGCGCTTGAATTAGGCTCTCGTAATATTCGTTGTAACGCGATTGCACCCGGATTTATTGAAACTGAAATGACCGGTGCGCTGGATGAGAAAGTAGTACAACAATGGCGTGATAGTATTCCTCTTAAACGTGGAGGTTCTGCCGATGATGTGGCTAACCTTACTTTATTCTTGGCAAGTGATATGAGCGGCTACATTACAGGACAATGCATCAATGTTTGCGGCGGAATGCTTACTTAATATTTTACTTTTATTATTTAACTTTAATGTCTGCCTGCGGGCAGACATTTTTTTTATATGAATCTTATTTCAGAACATGCCTGGTATTTTTTATTACTTTGTCCCCTTGCGGGATTATTGTATGCATGGCTTCTGTATAACCGCGAGAAGAAACGTGACACATTTACAAAACCAGTATTATACTTTCTAACCGCATTACGATTCGTTTCTGTACTTATAATCACTTTGCTGTTGCTGAATCTTTTTTTGAAGCGAACAATTAACGAGACAGAGAAGCCTTTGATTTTGTTTGCGCACGACAACTCAGCTTCCATTATTGCAACGGCCGACTCTCAATTCATTAAAAAAGATTTTACAAATCTTCTTGAAAAAGTAAAATCAGAGGTTGGCGAGAAATACGCAGTTAAATCGCTTCTCTTCGGAAATAAAGTTACTACCGGAGAACAACCTGATTACAACGACAAAGAAACTGACCTATCGCAACTCTTATCTGAAATTGATAATAATTACGCGAATCAAAACATTGGCGCTTTAATTATTACCAGCGATGGCATCATCAACCGTGGCTCAGGCAATTTTGATTTAGCGAACAGATTTAAATTCCCGGTATACACTGTTGCGTTAGGCGACACCACACTCACCAAAGATTTAACCATTAAAAAAATCAATCACAATCAAGTAGTTTATTTAGGCAATAAATTTCCGGTAGAAGTTATTACTCAGGCCTTTAAACTAAACAGCAAGGCATCAACCGTTAGTATATTTAAAGATGGAGCGAAGAAAGCCGAACTTCCTCTTAAAATTAACAGTGATAATTTTATCCAAACTCTTTCTTTTGTTTTAGAAGCCGAGAAACCGGGTGTGCAGAAATACAAAGTGGTAGTAAATTCTTTACCTGAGGAGAATAACAAAAGCAATAACTCGATGGATTTTGTAGTAGACGTGATTGATACCCGCGAAAAAATCCTCCTCCTCTCTTCTGCCCCACATCCCGATATCGCTGCCATTAAAGAAAGTTTGGAAAGCACTCAAACCTATGAGGTAGAAACCTCTTCCGCTTTTGATTTTAATAAACCATTGAAGCCATATAGCCTTGTCATTCTTCACAACATTTCCACGAACAACCGCTCATTAATGAATGAATTAAATACCAACAACCAACCTTACTTAATTATTCAGGCGGCCATTAATGAAAATTTACCCGGACTAAAAATCAATAGTTCATATAATAAGCAAAACGAAACGGAAGCTTTGCTCAATAAAAATTTCACCTTGTTTAACTTAAGCGATGAACTTAAAAATTTCATTAAAGACTTCCCTGCGGTAAACACACCATTTGGAAATTATATTACTTCACCGGGCGCCAACAGTCTTCTATTCCAAAAAATTGGCGTTGTGGAAACGGAAAATCCATTGATACTTTTTAATGATAATAGCGGAAGAAAAACAGGAATCATGGCTTTCGACGGTTTATGGCGATGGAAACTTCGTGATTTTGCTGAACATAAAAATCACAATTTATTTAATGAACTTATTTCGAAAACTGTTCAATACCTCGCTGTAAAAGCCGATAAAAGTTTCTTCAGGTTAATTACGAAAAAAATTATTTCGGAAAATGAAAACATAGAATTCAATGCGGAAGTTTACAACCAAAGCTATCAACTCGTAACAGAACCTGAAGTGAATGTGATTATCACCGACAGTGCCGGCAAACAATTTACTTACACCATGAGTAAAACATCGAACGCTTACTACTTGAACAGCGGATTATTCCCAACAGGAGAATATAAATACAAAGCCACGGTGAAAGTCAACAATCAAGTATTCTCACAAAGTGGCAGCATTACCGTTAAAGCCATCGTCGCTGAAAAAACAATTACTGTTGCCAATCATCAATTACTTCATCAATTAGCGACGAGTACCGGAGGTAAATTATTTCACAAAAATGAAACTGAAAAATTAAAGCAGGAATTGCTTAATAACGAAACCATAAAACCAATAACCTATTCACAAAAACAATTAAGTGATTTAATTGATTTGAAATGGATATTCTTTTTGATTATTGGATTATTGACCCTCGAATGGTTTTTACGTAAACGTAGCGGCACTATTTAGCAGGAATATTCTTTCCTCTTGTTCCGCTCATTCGCTTTTTCATGTCCTGTCTTTGTTCGATAGGAACAAAATTAATGGCAATATTTTTTGTTGTATCTATTTCCGGATTAACATTAAACGAGTTTGCAATAGAATCAAATACTACGGGTAAAAAATGTACTTTATCTTTTATTTTCTTTCGCGAAAACTTATAAAGCATCGCACATTGAAAGGGATCCGTTGCTACTGCGAAAGACTTACATCCTCTGTCTTTTGCTAACTGATGTCCGTAAAATAAGTTTTCCGTGCTGTGTTCAGCAATTGTATCAATCAGAATATCTTCACTTTTTACTCCTAATGATTTTGCGTAATCTGCCATCGCTTTGCCTTCCATCCATTTGGTGTAAACCGCGTTCCCCGAATACAAAATCTTCTTTACCACACCCTGTTTATATAAATAAACCGACCATAAAATTCTTGTTTTTAAAAGTGTATCCCAGGTTCCATGATACAATGGTAAACCCGGAACTATGGCCACATCGATGGGTTGAACCTTTCTTGCTTGTCTTAACCGTTTTTTAGGAGATGGCCCTAATAGATAACAAGCTTGTATGAAAACTGAAAGTAAAACTATGTAGATTAATTTCTTCAATTTTATTTTCGCTTAAACACAAAATTATACTGCAATCCAACACTCATTAATATCCCTTGAGAAAAAACAGTGTTACTTACATCAATTTGTTCTGAATAAGGAATGAATCCTTGAAATTGTAAAATCGCATAGAAATTTTTTATACCCACCTTATTGGTAAAACAAGGCTCGAGCAAGTACAAAAAACTATTGTTGTAATTTTTATCGGTAAGATAAACTGTTTGTCCGCTTAACTTCGTGGCCTCATCATCAATCTCTTTAAAGCTATAGATTTTATAATACAGAGCTGAAATACGCGCCGAAAGCGAAAAGGAATAACTCAACTTATACATCTTAATGGAGTTAAAATAACCGATGGCAGGTTGTAAATACATTTTATCATAAAATGATTTTATCTCATAATTTTTTATCGGCTGTTTAATTAGCGAATTATAATTTGCCGTTTGAAAAGCAAAGTTGGAATTATAACCGTAACCTCCGTATACTTCATAACGCCAGTGTGCCGATTTATTATAAGCGTATGTTCCAACTGCCACATCGTAAATTGAAATACCACTTCCGTAATTAATATTAGCACAAACACCCAATTTTTTTACAGGATTAAACGCAGCTTGCGCTTCAATATGATTGGCACCGATATAAGCCGAAGCTTGTAAAACTTTGGAAGAATCGAATAAGGGAGTGTTTTGACTAACAGGAATGTAAACCGACCTTACGGCACAGGCATTGAGAAGCAAACTCAAAACAAGCCAATTAAAACTTGCGATTCGCTTCACGCTCGGTATCGCGCTTTTTAATGCTTTCACGTTTATCAAATTCCTTTTTTCCTTTTGCAAGGGCTATTTCCAGTTTTGCATAACCACTATCCGAAATGAATAAACGAATAGGAACAATGGTTAATCCCTGATCCTTTAATTTTTTCTGCATTTTATTCAGCTCAGGCTTACTCAACAACAACTTTCTCTCGCGATTAGGTTCATGGTTATAGTGAGTACCCTCTGAATATTCGGCAATATGCATGTTCCGGATAAAAAGCTCATTGTTTCTGAAATAACAATAACTGTCAACAAGCGCTGCTTTACCTTCACGAATAGATTTAATCTCAGTGCCGGTTAAAACTAAACCTGCCACCAACTTTTCTAAAAACTGATAGTCGAACTTGGCGCGACGGTTTTCTATATTAACCTTATTGTTTATTTTAGCTGACACGTTGCAAATATACTAATACCATGTCAAACCACAGTGTACTATTATCAGTTGCGAAAACAGAAGACATTCCTGCTATCGCCAAACTCGCCCATACCATCTGGCATCAACATTACACGAGCATTATTGGCACCGACCAAATCAACTACATGCTGGAGATGATGTACAGCTATGAGAGTTTAACTGAACAAATGACACAAAAGGGACATGTGTTTTATTTAATTCACGAAGACGAACGCTGCATTGGTTTTATTGCCGTAAGTAAAATGGAAAATGCCACACACAGTTACTTCATTCATAAATATTACTTATTGCAAGAGTTAGCTGGAAAAGGAACTGGCACGGCGGCATTTATTGAGTTACTAAAGCTTCTCAAACCCGAAGAACTTCGCTTAACAGTGAATCGTCAAAATTTTAAATCCATCAATTTTTATTTTAAAAACGGATTTAAGATTGAACAAGTTGCCGATTTTGACATAGGCAACGGTTATGTGATGAATGATTTTGTAATGGTTTGGAGAAAGTAACCCCTCTGTCCCCAGCCTGCTGCGCTAAGGCTGATAAATGCGGACATCTCCCCTTAGCAGGGGACAATTAAGTCGTGGCGCTATTAAGCTTTTTTAGAAACGGTTCCTCCCCTTGCTAAGGGCGAGGGGGTTTAACCTAATTTTGCAGATAACTCTTCCCACTTCTGCATTTCAGCCTCGAGTGAGGTTTTCAATTTGTTGTAATTATCAAAAAAGGTTTTATCGTTAACTAACTGATTATAGGTTTCAGTATTAGAAAGTTTATCGTCGCATTTTTTTATTTCTGCTTCCAGTCTTTCAATTTCGCTTTCTACTTTCTTTATTTGACTGCGAATTTGTTTTTGTTCCTGCTCATTAGAATCAACCACTTGCTTTTTTTCAACTACGGCTTCCTTCTTTACGGCAGCTACTTTCTTATCTAAATCCAATTCATTCAAACGCTCCACCTTTCGTAACTCCATGAACTCTTCGATACCTCCCAAATGTTCTTTCACGTGGCCATCTCTGAATTCGAATAAACGCGTACACATTCCTTTCATGAAATCACGATCGTGACTCACCATAACAATGGTTCCTTCGTAATCCAATAAGGCTTGCTTCAAAATTTCTTTCGAACGAATATCCAAGTGATTGGTTGGCTCATCTAACAATAACAAATTGTAAGGCTCTAATAATAATTTACACAAGGCTAATCGTCCGCGCTCTCCCCCACTCAACACCTTCACTTTTTTGTCAATGTCTTCGCCGCTAAATAAAAAAGCACCTAATAAATTTCTAACGCGTTTACGGATATCGCCCACCGCTAAATCGTCGATGGTTTGAAAAACTGTTTTATCGCCATCTAACTTTTCTTCCTGATCTTGCTCGAAATAACCCATCATCACGCTATGTCCTAATTGCACGGTTCCTTCGTGTTGTACTTTCTTCGCAATCATTTTCATCATGGTAGATTTTCCTTCACCGTTTCTTCCAACAAAACCTATACGTTCACCTTTGGTGATGATAAAATTAGCATCGGAGAAAATTCTCTTTTCACCATACTCTTTTCCTGCATGCTCCGCTGTTATCACGATTTTACCACTGTGCGCCGGAGGAGGAAAACGGAAATACATGGCCGCTGTGTCATCTTCATCCACCTCAACGCGCTCCATGCGGTCGAGTTTTTTGATTAACGATTGAGCAAAGGAAGCTTTATTGGCTTTTGCACGGTATTTATCAATCAACACTTCCGTTTGATCAATGATTTTTTGCTGATTCTTAGCGGCGTTTTCTTGTTGTTCCTTACGCTCTTTGCGCAACACCAAATAACGTGAGTAATTGGTTTTATAATCGTAAATTTTTTGGTTTACAATTTCAATGGTACGATTGGTAACGTTATCCAAGAAAGTTTTATCGTGACTAATTAAAACAACTGCGCCGGGGAAAGTCTCCATGAATTCTTCCAACCATTGAATCGCTTCAATATCCAAGTGATTGGTAGGCTCATCTAACAACAAAACATCCGGCTTTTGTAATAATAATTTTGCTAATTCAATACGCATGCGCCAACCGCCGCTAAACTCTGAAGTTTGACGTTGCAAATCTTTACGGTCAAATCCTAAACCTTTTAAAATTTTCTCAATCTCCTCTTCCACATTTCCGGCGCCAACAATATCCAATCGGTGATTAATGTCGGTTAAGTCCTCAATCAATTTCATGTACTCATCACTTTCGTAATCGGTACGTGTTTCCAATTGGTGGTTAATTTCGTCCAAACGTTTTTGCATCATTTGAACCTCCTGGTAGGCTGTTTCAGTTTCGGCAAATACAGTACGTCCGTGTTGATGCGTCATATCCTGTGGTAAATAACCGATTTTACATTCACGCGGAATAGCTATTTCACCTTTGGTAGGGTTTTGTTGTCCTGCCAATAATTTAAGCATGGTAGATTTACCTGCGCCATTTCTTCCTGCCAAACCAATACGGTCTTTAGGATTAATTAAAAAGGAAATATTATCGAACAGAGTGAAACCACCAAATGCTACTGTTGCGCCGTTAACCGAAATCATTGCTAAAATTTAAGGGTGCAAAGATAGGGAATTTTTAAGGGAATTACACCAACATTCCGGCAATACATGCAGAAAGATAGGATGCCAAGGTACCGGCGATAAGGGCACGAATACCCAATTTCGCCAAATCATTTCTTCTCTCAGGAACCAGGGCGCCGATACCGCCAATTTGCATACCAACCGAAGAAAAATTAGCGAAACCGCAAATGGCGAAGCTCGCAATCATGGTTCCCTTTTCACTTAACGGTGCTGCTAAACGATGTGTTAATGTATCAAAAGCCACAAACTCATTAATCGTAAGTTTTTGTCCCATTAAGGTAGCAACGGTCTCCACATCTGCGCCCGGCACACCCATTACCCAAGCTAAAGGATAAAATAATTTTCCGAAAATAAAATCAAGCGATAACTGCGGATATATTTTTCCGAGACCCCAGTTAATAAAAGCGATTAGCGCAATAAAACCAATTAACATCGCGATAACATTAATCGCAATTTTCATACCGTCAGCCGCACCGTGAGAAATAGCATCAATCACATTGGTATACGGACTCTTCACTTCTAATTTTACTTCGCCTTTGGTTTGAGATTCTTCTGTTTCAGGATACATGATTTTTGAAATCACTAAAGCAGCGGGTGCAGCCATTAAGCTGGCGGTTAAAAGATATTCTGCCTTCGCTCCCATGTTGACGTATACAATTAAAATTCCTCCTGCGATGCATGCCATACTTCCGGCCATGGAAGCCATGAGTTCACTTTTCGTCATGGTAGGTAAATACGGACGAATCATTACCTGCGCTTCTACTTGTCCGACAAATGCACTCGCCACATTACTTAACGCTTCTGCTCCGCTCACACGCATCACAAAATTCATCACTTTAGCAATCACTGAAATTACTTTTTGCATGAATCCGATGTGATAAAGAACGGCTACCAGCACGCAAACAAAAATAATGGTGGCTGTAACACTGAATGCAAACACAAAAGTATGTGGCGCACCAAAAGATTTTGAAGCACCATCGTGCGTATCAATCATTATTCCACCGTAAACAAAAGAAGCACCTTGCGTAGCAAATTGTTCTATTTTACCCATGCCTCTTCCTAGCATAGCGAAAAAGTTGGTGATAAAAGGAACCTTTAAAACCAATAAGGCGATTACCAGTTGCAAACCGATGCCACTTAATACCAAACGATAATTAATTGATTTTTTATTATTGGATAACAAAAAAGCGATTCCTAAAATCACAATGATTCCCAATATTCCTGTAAAACGTTCCATGCAATAAAATTTACAAGAGCAAGGTAAAAAATAAGTTTTATAAATAAGGTGTAACCAAATACACTTAATGAACATTATATTAAAAAACAAGGAGGGAATTATGAAACAAACACTCAAACAACTCAGCACACTTTTACCGGCATTAAGCATAAACTGCATGGCTGTAACAACAATTAGTATTGATGATGCTCTCCGAAAAAGTTTAATAAGAGCCGATGTTACCTGTAAAGGTGGATTGATTTTGGATTACAAAATTAAAAACAACATTGATGATTCGGTAAAAGTGATTGTTCCCGCAGGCTGGCGAATGAATGCGGTGAAAGAGAATTATCAGGATGTTTTGGTAGCGCATGAGCAAATTTTAGCTATGGGAAGAAACGAAACAAAATCGTTTGAGATTAAAGGCTATTGTTGTGAATACACTAATTCGGGTCCGATTAAAGGATTAAAATACGAGACAGGAAAACTGGCCGACACTAAACTTTTACTCGTGGCAAAATATTTAAACGCCTCTAAAACGGATGATAACACAGAGCAATATGCCGTGTGGGCGGTGAGCAACAATCGGCCTACTGCAAACATAACCGGAGTAAATGATTCTATTACCGAAGATTTAAGAAAATTCGTTGCTACGATAAAAGATGAACCCATTCCGTGGTATACCTTGAGAAAAAAGGCAGTGATTAATGAATACGGAAACATTCATGAATATCCGATACAATTAAAGGCGAATGTGGATTATCAGGTTGACAAAACATGTTATGCCTGGTTTTATGTGACCGATTCGCTGGGCAATAAAGTGGGTGAGATAAAAGGACAATGGGTGAATGCGGGTTCGCAGGAATATGCAGTGAGGTTGAATATTAAGGGATTTAAGAAGGGGAAGTATAAAATGAAGCTGGCAGGTGAAAATGAGACCTTTATTGATAAAGAATTTGAAATTTAACACGTTGTTTATTAGGTAGTTATAAAGTTTTAAAAAGGAGTGAAACTTTTGCTGTTTTTTTAGCGTAAAATCAAATAAAATTTTTTTCTTTGCAGCAAATTAAAGAGTAGAATAAACTTAAAACACTTTACCTATGTATTGGACCTTAGAATTAGCATCGTGGTTAGAAGATGCACCATGGCCGGCGACAAAAGACGAGTTGATTGATTTTGCCATGCGTTCGGGTGCGCCAATGGAAGTTATTGAAAACTTACAGGAGATGGAAGACGAAGGTGAAGCTTACGAAACCATTGAAGAAATCTGGCCCGACTATCCTACCAAAGACGACTTCTTCTTTAACGAAGATGAGTTTTAAAAGAAACTAAATAAAAAACCACCGCTTGGTGGTTTTTTTATTTACGCTTGTTTGTCTTCTTGCTTTAATAATTTGAGGGTGAAAATCCCTATGAGCAACACACCTGCCGTAAGCGCAATCCAAATCCATAGTTTGTTGCCGAATATCGGCGCTTGAACTTCCGGTGTTGCATGCGAAATTTTTTTCTCAGCATCTGTTCCAACATACTTAAGATTTAAAGGAATGGCATTTTTGAAATACTGTAAATCATACTGTGGCAAAGCGTCATTATCTTTTCCGTAAGCTAACACATACTTTTTATCTTTCTCCAATTTACATTTTAAAATTTCTTCATGAGTAAATGCATCAATGGCAATATTGCCGAGCGGACGATCATCCAGATTATGAATAATGATGCGCATTTTAATTGTCTTGAAATTCTCATCCCGTGAAGAATAATTCTTGAAATAAATTTTGTTGGAAGAATTTGAAGAAATCACACTCCTGCCAAAAACCACCCATTTGTCGTTTCCTGTATTTTGAGTGAGAAACTCTACTTCCACCTCACGACGATAAGGCATTTCGTTCTCTACTTTTATTTGCAAACAACCAATGAAATACATTCTCCTGAATGAACATTCAATAACTGTTTGCTTCTTTTCTTTGTCTTCCGTTCTTATTAATCCGGTTGGCAATAATTCTCCGTCGCCATTACTCACTTCTTCCGTTAACGGAATGTATGCCGAGGAAATATCCAATTTCGGTGAATCGTTATCCTCCGTTATCACACGGATATATTTAAATGTAACAGGACTAAACGAAATTTTGTTACGGTAGTAATGATCAAATGGCGGACGGAAATAATGAAACACTTTTTCGTTTTCAATGATGGTTTTCCAGTTCTTGTTATCATCACTTCCTTCTAATGTAACATTCTTAAAAAATTCCGGAGCGGAAAAATTTAAATAAACGGATGAATAAGTTAAACCGGAATCAACTACTAAAGTGGCGTATGAAGACTTATTTGCTGTATAACTCTTGTCAATAATATCGAGATACTTGAAAAAGCTTTTATCGTAGGTACTATTATCGTACTCCTCAATAATATGTGGTACTTCCAAAGTATCCTTTCCGATTTCAAAAACACGGTAATGACCCGGACGATCAATAACACCGGAACCAATTTTTAATTTATAAAAACCATTCTCACTTACCAGTTTTATTTCCCGGTAGTAATCATAGGTATTTAATTGCGCAGAAATCTTAAACGCAAACAGAACTGAAATTAATACTATTACTTTCTTCATAAGGTGTTGTCTTCTTCTTTACTAACTGAATGAGTATCCTCAAACAACAGTGGTTTGAATTTTTGATACATAAACGAAACTAATAATAAAATTACGCCAATGGTGATGAAAACAATTAAGCGATAACCCATGGTCATACTCATGGCATCACAGGCTAATTTTAAAATAGTTAATCCGAATAAACTGATGGCAATGATACGCAGCATCTTTTGCTTGCGTAAAATTCCATATGCTATTAAGGCCATAGAATAAAGTCCCCATAACACTGTATAACCCATTCGTGAGGCGATTTTTTGATAATGCTCGTAATCGTTTAAATGCAGCATGGTGGTTATATGCGACAATTCATTACTTAATACAATTAAAATTAAAACATGAAACAACCAGTAATTTACCGGCTTTACTTTCTTCAGCACTTCCGAGTTTCTGAAAAAGTAAATCATCCCAATCATTATAAATACAAAAGGTAAAAAAGCATAACGTATATTATAATTCCATGTACTGATATGAGAATACGCATAATTGTAAACTGCTTCAGTTTTTAAATCGGAAACAATTAAAAACCCTGCAGTGACAGCGATAAGTGCCATCAAAATATTAAGCGACCAGGAAATATAAGCGAATACAGTGCTGTTAAATTTCTTAATAGCAAACCAGCCAAGCACTGCGAAAAACACAATGCTATAATTCATTAGCCATAATCCATTGTAAGACTTCCAGGAGCCATCGTAGTCTGTCCATTCACCGTATTCACCCACATGCGTGTACTCCGTTAATTTATATTGTATATCGAAGTAAAGAGAAATTTCGTTTGAGAAAGTCATATAACAAACCAGCAATCCAATCACAATTAAAAAAATGTTAGCGATGCGTGAGAGCACTGTTTCCAAATTCATTTTATTCATTTTCCATAGGAAAGCAAAGCCTGCGGTGCCAAGGATACTCGTTAAAAAATAACGGTTAAGTATCGGCTGAAGCGCTAATGTTGTATCGGTGTTGTTACTGAAGTAAGCATAATTACTCCAATCGTGTATTAAACTAAAAAAGGCCAATAAGGAAATTCCATACGACAGATAACGATACGTGTTCACGCCTGTTTTTTGTGTCATCCACATTAACACAATCATTTCCATAACCCAAATGATGGTGACATAATTCCCCTCGAGCTGTACTGGGATAGCCATTGTAATGAAACTAATCACCATCGCTAAAATGAAATGATAAATGGTTTTATCATTCAATTCTTTCTTTTTACATAATACCGCAAATCCTAAATGAATTAAGGCATTAAATACGCAGAATAATCCCTGGAACTGCTCATAATATTTATCGTCCATGGCATTATAACCAATACCAAAATAAATCAAGCTATTGCTTAACACCAGCACCACATCCCACACACTAAAGTTTTTATTTCGGAAAACTTTGTAAGAAATAAAAGATAAATAAAACACTATATAAAATGCCGTGGAGAAAAACAGTGTTCGTCCGAAAAAGCGGTCTGCTTCATAGGAAGAAAGCATCCATCCGGAAAATATCAGCCACGTTAAAGCATAAGCTACATGGTTCACAAATTTCCAGTACTTCTTAAACGCCAAGACTAATACTCCCAGATTTAGAATAAGCATAAATCCAAACATGTATTGTATTTCGCCGCTACCTGTACTTAATAATGGAGGGAGTATATAACCGCCGATTAATCCAATTAAGGCGATGATTTCATAATTATAAACATGTGCTGCAAAAACCGTAAAGGCGGTAAATAAAGCCATGATGACAAAAGCAACGGGGGCATTATAGAAATGATAATGTGAATAGCCGATGTAAGTTGTAAAATACATGATGGCCATTGCGCCACTCAGCAGAACAGCACTAAAAACTTCGTATTTCTTTTTATAAACTAATGCGAGTCCAAGAATCAATGTACCTGCCAGATAACCTAATACCAACCGGGTTGTTTCATTAATTAAATCTTTATCAATAGCGTATTTAACACCGATAGCTACACCCAGCACCAAAGTGATAATTCCAATGATGCTAAACCAACGTGCACCGATTTTCTCTTCAAAATTTAATCCGGCAGTAAATGATTTTTTGGTTTCACCCTCGTACGCATAGTTCGAAACTTCTTCTTTAACGGCTACTTTTTCTTCCTTAATTGTTTCTACAACCGGTGGAGGCGTAATTGTTTCAATTTTTGGCGGAGTTATTTGCTCCTCTATTTTAGTGTAGGCTTGGGAAGATTTTACACCTTTCAATTCATTTAACTGTTGTTGTAAAAATTCCAGTTCTTGTTTGTAATTGTCGAGATTTTTAGACAGCAATAAGATTTTCTGTCCGATTAAATTAATCTTTTCGTCGTTTGTCATACAAGGGGGTTGATTTAACCTTATACTAAAGGTAAAAGAATTTTCGGATTGAGCTTTTTGATGTAAATCAAATTTATGAAGCGATTATTAAAAGCCTGTTAAAATATGCTAATACAAAATAAAAACGGAGGCTTGCGGCCTCCGTTTTAAAGTCAATCTTATTATTTATTATTCAATGATAATCACTAAATATTTTGAAGCTCCCCAAAACTCTTCAGCATTGGTGATTTCGATTTTCTCAACTGTTTTTTCGCCAATTAACTTGTAAGAGTTGCTTGGGTGAGTAGTTAAGATTTTTACTTTCTTAGCACCAATCACAATTGAACTTGTTTGTGTAATATCTAATTTCGTAAAGTAATCACGGTTGAAATCATCTTTTAATTTTGATGACTTACCAATTCCGATAAATCCGCCTTCTTTAGTAATGATTCCTTTTTCTTTTAATTCTTTACTTGTACCGAAAGCATAATAAGCAGTGTTTAATTTTTCTGTCTTCACTTCCACTTCCTGCTCAATTTCTTCGTAGTTCATGTTGATATTGCTTAACTCAATGTTTAAAGCTTCGATCTGAGATTTTAAATCAGTAATCTCATTATCCTTTGCAGTTAACTGAGCTTGTAATGTCTCTAACATTTTCTCTAAACCTTCGATCTGAACTTTGCTGGCTTTTAATTTTTTGGTTAATGAGTTAATGCGGTTTTTGTTTTTGCCCATTAAATCATAAATAGCCTGGATGTCTTCCTTAATTTGATCTTCTTTACTTTTAACATCACCTGCTTTTGCAGAACCGGTTACGATTTTTTCTTTTTCTTTAATTGCATTCAAGTTGTCTTGAATTTCGTTAAACGTAGTTACGAATTGCTGAATAGCTGCTTCTTTTTCAGAAAGCTTTCCGTTTAATTCGCTGTTTAATCCGCTTAAGCTGTCAGCTAAAGGATTTGGTTCCTTCTCATCAGAACCCTTGCAAGATGTAAAATTGATTGCAGCTAAGCCTAAAAACAAAGCCACGATAAAAAATTTAATAGTTTTCATATTCGAATAAAAATTGGTTTGCAAATGTACTTATTAATACCAAAAAAGCGGGTAAGTAACCCGCTTTTAAGATTTTTTTAGAAGAATTGAATCTCTGATTTTTAATCAGATAGCTTAATTTTCCTTAATAAGTACATCGTCCACTTCCCAAGTCTTACCATCCGTATTAGAACCTATGTATTTGAAAGCAATACGGGTGTTAGCCGATTTGTATGCCGATAAGGATACAGTTCCTGAGGATGTAAACACCCAGCTTCCTGCTGATAATGTTGGTGATAATTGAGTCCAGGTTGCAGTTGAAGGCGCTCCTGAAGTATAGTTTGTAGAAACCCATACTTCTAATTGAGCTCCGGCATAATTACATGCGCTTTGGAAATACAAATTAGGATTGGTTGATGTTGCAATACTTACAGGAGGCGAGATTAACCAAGTTTCACACGCTACGTTAGAACCTGAGAAATTTGTACACTTCGCAAAATTTTGCGAGCCGAATGAAGAGGCTGTCCAATTTATGGAGCCGATTACATTTTGTTGTGTCCAACCACCGCTGGTGATGCTTAAATCTTCAAAATCTTTACTTAAATAAGTGCCCGGAGCTAAGGTAGAACCGCATAAAGCACCGGTCATATTTACTTCACTTATTTTACGAATGCTTAATTGCATGGTGGTGCCATACTGACTAACAATTGCAATGATGCTTCCGTTACCGGTTGGAATTGGTGTTGCAGCAAAGTTTGAATAACCGCTTGTACGCACAGTTAAAGTTGGTGAACTGCATGATTTAATGATTTGGTTTTTGTCAACCTTACCAACTGCATCAGCAAATGTAGGATAAGAAACATTTGTAAATTCTACGTTATCAATACGAACTAATTTTGATTGAGCTGTATTCGTAGCAGAAGTATTAGAGGTAATTTGAGTGATCGTCATTACTTCCGGCTGCGGGTTTAAACCGCTAGCTAATTTCACAACGCTTTTCTCAGTGTTAACCGAATCTAATTGAATCAAATTATTATCATCATTTAAATAACATCCTTTTAAGTTAATGCGGATACTATCGCCAATATATAAACCGCCACTGTAAACTAAACGCAAGTGCAATGCGCCTGTTGCGTCTTTTACATAAACTTCTTTATATAAATTTCCGCTAACCTCATCGGAGGTAACTACACAGTATAAATTACTGTCGTTTTGAAAACGGTAATTTTGATTTGGATTTAAAGTGTATTTCGACTTTAGTTGGCCAATCGTAATTCTTGCACTTTCAGGAATTGATTTTACCGGTGGCTCATCAAATTTCTTTTTACAAGATGTAATAGCAAGTGCTCCTGCTAAAACTAAGGTTGATAATGCGATTATTTTTTTCATTGCTATATAAAATTAATATTAAAAACTGAAATTCACAATAAACATGTAGGTGATACCTTGCATATAGTAGTACTTGCTGTCGAATTTATCGACCTGACTCTTATCCCAACGTAATTGCTCGAATCCGCTGGTAATTATTTTCTGATTATTTAAAATATTGTTGACACTTAAATTAAAGTTTAAGAAATATTTTTTCTGAATACGGAATGATTTTCCTGCATTCGCATTCAATGTAAAATAACGCGGTAATTTTTCCTGATCGATAATAGAAGCATACAATTCTTGTTCACCTTCTACGTATTTATCAATCGCTTCCGCGGTTCTTCTGTCAGGATTTGGTTCAATGTAAATTTCATCAAAGTAATTAAAGTAAACTCCGGCAAACCAATATTTCTTGGCATTATATTTATAACCAATCCCTGCTACCATTTGCGGAGAACCACCTACTCTATAATTTTTCAAATAAACAGTACGGTCGCTAAACAATTGGGTCGCATTATTATCCTGCCATGCTTGAGCAGTTGGACGGCCGGTATAAATATTTTGTCCGTAATTAAACACAGCCTGAACGACATGAGATGTAAAGAAAGTTTTTTCTAATCCTAATTCAACACCTTGATGGTTTTGATCTACATTGGTCATTATATAATTCACGTTGTTATTATATAAATCGTGCCAGAACGAACGCACCCATGTTTGATTATTAATTTGCGTATAGTAATAGGTTAAACGCATTTTGAATGTTGGGAATTTTGCCAAATAATTCACATCGGCAGAAATTACTTCTTCATTGGTTACTCCATTCACCAAGTCATTCCTCACACGTTGCGAAACAAAAATACTGTTTGATTCAGGTGTTCTTGTGAAATACGTTCCGTTTGCTGTTACGAAATGTCTTCCGCTGATTTTATAAGTTGCTCCACCTTTTACACCATAATTTAAGAAGTTAGATTTTTTACTCTCTCCCTTACTGGTTGTAGGAAATTTTCCATTCGCCACATGACCTTCGCGCCAAATTGTATTATTCGATACGGTTAATCCAAAATACACATCTACTTTATTCATTGTGTATTCTGCTTGTCCCCATAATTCAGCGCGATTCACATTAATGGTATAATCATAACCAAATTTTTCGCCTTCACGTATTTTCTTGTTAGGATTATCTAAATCATTTTGCTGGAATGATTCATCAACACCAAGGTTTTCCGCGAACTGATCTACGTCCATCCAGAATGAAGCGCCTAATAAATCTTCTAATACTTTATACTTTCTGTTTTTATAAATATTTCCGTTGGCACCAATACTCACAAATAGATCTTTAATACGTTTATTAAACACAGTATTAAATCCGTAGTTTTTTAAATCCTCAATTTTGTTTTCAAGAATATAACGGGCGCGGGTTTCTGTGGTGTTAATACCCTGACCTAATTGCGAAGGTAAAGTGTATAAGTTATCTTGATTCATACGTATCAAACGATCCCAATCAATTTGCTGTGTACTTCCCACTTTGTTCTCCCAGTTATATTTTAAAATATCGCCGTTAGCCGTGTCGCCCAACATATAATAATAACTTGGTAAGTAACGATAATAATCCGGACGAGGATTTGGAGCATCGTTCCAGTTTAATCCGGTTAAACCATTTTTTCCAAAGGTGTAAAATAAAGAAGTGGTTAATTTGCTTCCCGGACCCATGTTAAAGATATGTGACAACATTAACATAGGACGATGTGTACGTGAAATGTTAGAGTTGCGGACTTTTCCGTTTTGGTAACCCCACAAACTATTATAATAATTAGACCCTGCAATTTCAAAAGTTTCTAAAGTAGCGGCACTTGCACGACCTTGTTCAATTGGTGCGCCAAAACCGGTAAAACTTAACATGTGTTTGTCATTAATACGCTTGTCAATAGAAGCATAATATGCAAAAGCACTGAAATAAGTTCCCGGCGCATAAATTTTTGGTCCGCGCTCAGCATCACCCTGACGCATGGAGCCGGATAAAGTAATAGCCCATCCGTTTTGCATCATGCCTGTTGAATGTGTAAACATGGCACGGTGTTGGAAAATACGATTCGCACTTGCATAACCTACACGTGTACCTTTTTTAAATGAAGAAGCTTTAGAATCAATATTGGTATATCCACCGGGACCAGAAAATCCGTAACGGTTGGACACCACACCAAAGCGATTCTCAACATAGCGGGTTACGTCATTTAAACCACCCCAACTACTCCAGGAGCTAAAACCTGTTTCAAGATTATTTACGTTTACACCGTTAATCATGACGTTTTGATTCTCGGCCATGTAACCACGCATTCTGAAACGCGCCGCACTAAACTGAAAACTGGAGAATTGAGTAAACACATCTCTACTCGACATTAATAAGGATGAAACATCCTGCTGTTCAACATCCGCATCTAAATCTCCACCGGAGGTAGAAAATATAGGAATGTTAAATGTTTGGTTATTCGCACTTGTATCAGCAGCGGTTTCGGTAGCAGTGCTATCTGCTTGCGAAAACACCGTGATGCTGGCACATAACATACAAACGGTTAAGAGTTTTTTAATCATTCTATGTGTGAAATTGTTTGTTTAAATACTATTGGCGAAGTGGTTTCGGTAAAATAAAAGAGGACCTTTTATTCTCGTCAAGGGTGATCACTTCTCCTTGGGACGGGCAAATATAGATAATTTTGAAAACCCTGATATTATCGAATTGTAAACAAAATTTAGCTTTATTTTAACAAACAGGGGCGATAATGTTAAATCTCTAAAACACTAAAAAGAATTAGGGAATTAGATTTTAGTTTTTAGTGCTGTCAATTTTTATTGTTTACTTTTGACGCTCGCTTTTCATTCAAACTATGAATTTGAAATTTAAACTTTTAGTTGCATTAGTTGCTTTTGGTATAACTTCTTTTGCACAAACATTAGACAAAAAGAAAAATTACTACGTAGCAGCTTATGGCTTTTGGAATGTAGAAAATTTATACGACACGCTTAACGATCCTTTACGCAGCGATGAAGAATTTACGCCTGAAGGTGTGAACGCATGGACCGGTCCGCGCTACTGGAAAAAAATTGAGCATTTAGCAAAAGTAATTTCTGAAATGGCTACCGATGCTACGCCTGAAGGCTTATCCTGCATTGGATTTTGTGAAGTAGAAAATAAAAATTGTCTGGAAGATTTAGCAAAAGACCCTCAGTTAAAAGCGCGCAATTACCAAAGCGTTTTAATCGATGGTCCGTATGCCCGCGGTGTTGACCCCGGCTTTATGTATAACCCCAAACATTTTAAAGTAACCAAGGTTGTTACTTATCCTGTACCCTTAGCACAAGACACCGGTTACAAAACACGCGACGAATTAGTGGTTAGCGGTTTACTATTTGGTGAACCTATGGCTTTTATTATTAATCACTGGCCATCCCGAAGAGGTGGTGAATTAGCAAGTCGTCCGGGAAGAATCACAGCAGCAAAGATTGCGAGACACATTGCTGATTCCATTGAAAAAGCAAATCCGGCCACAAAAATTGTTATTATGGGAGATTTAAACGATGACCCCGATAACGAAAGTGTAAAGAAACATTTGAATACGGTAGCAGATTTTAAAAAGGCTAAAGACGGAAATTATTTTAATCCCATGGAGCCGTTGCACAAACAAGGCATTGGGAGTTTAGCATGGCAGGATTCGTGGAATTTGTTTGATCAAACAATCGTAAACAAAGCGTTCTTTCCAACAGACTTTAAAACCTTTCAATTTTATAAAGCTTATGTATTTAATAAAGCTTATTTAAAAAGCGATTTCGGAAATTTTAAAGGTTATCCATTCCGCACCTATAGCGGCGGAGCCTATACAGCCGGTTATAGCGATCACTTTCCGGTTTATATGCTGATGGTGAAAGAACGCGTGAATTAATTTCCGTTTATTTTACAATCCGGTAATGCTTTTTTAAGCTTTGCCAATTCTATTTGATTGATGTAATCAATGTTTAACACACGCAAATTTTTCAAAGCGTAAAGCGGCTTAATATCCGAGATGTTATTGGTGGTTAAATGCAGCTCTTGCAGATTCACCAATTTCTCAATTCCCTTTAAGCTACGTATATTATTTTGAACGGCATATAATTTAGTGAGTGATGTGATAGCTGTTATACCTTCCAGACTATTTAATCCCATTTCACTTACATCCAATACACTCAAATTCTTTAATTGCTGCAACCCATCTAATCCTGAACGTACATGACAAGCGCGTAGATTTAAATCTTGGAGTTCCTTTAATTGTTCAATACCCTCAATGTTTTGCAAAGGGTTATTGGAAAGATTGAGCACTTGCAGTTTACTGAGTTTAAACAAAGGTTCAATTTCCTTAATATTATTTGAATTAATTTGTAAATCTTTCAATTGCGTAAACACACCAATACCGGCCAAAGTATAGATACTGTTATTATAGGCATATAACTTTTCTAATGCAGGAAACAGAGCTTGCCCTGTAGTTTCATTAATACAACCATACAAATTACCGATTTGGTTATTATTCAAGTTAAGTGCATTTAATTGCGCGGAAGATTTGAACCTACCTAACAACTCTGCTGAGTTGGAAGCTGTGATTCCATTATTATTTAAATCTAGTGATTTTAGATTTTCCAATACAGGAAACGAATCTAATCGTGCATTAAATGTGGAACCAATGTTCAAATCATTCAATTTTTTAAAACGTGATAATGAAGAGAAATCACGCAACGGATTATTAGAAATATCCAACATTTCCAGGTTTTCAAATTCAGGTAGTATGCTTACATCTTGAAGCGATGTACTCTCTAATCGAAGCTGCTTTAAAGAAGGCGCATTTTTTAAGGCAATAATTCCGCTTAAGGTATTGCCGGATAAATCCAAATCTTCCAAGCCCTTTAATTCAGGAAAAGCATGGATAGAATCGATTGTATTGCTCCGTAAACTTAACTTCTTCAATTTCGGAAAAAGGGCCAACTCCTTTACATCACGCATTACATTATTATCCAAACGCAACTCAACAATATTATCTATAGGATAAAGCGGCTTTAGAGTAGAGATAGAGTATTCGTTATTGAGTTCAATTGATTTTATTTCGCCCTTTGCATTTAAGGCGATTAAATCATTAAACACTCTGCTCTTTTCCACGCAATACGATTGCCAATCAGAATCAGTATCATAATCCTTTAAAAAGTCATACAGTTTTTTATCGAGTCCGGATTTAAAACTATAGAAATAAGTGCCACGCAATGAAAAATAATAATCGCGTGCCTCATAGTCGTCATACGCTTTAATAGTGTCATTCAACATTAATAAGTCGGGAAGATTTTTATAGCTTAAATCAACCAAATAATATTTTTCCAATTTTTTATTTTCATGAATTGCCTTGTTGATATTAAAATGAGTGATGTACACATCCCAATTCACCAGGCAGCTAAGAACCATTACGGCATAATACGCTTGAGGATTCACTCTAAATAAATACCAATTACTTTTTTGCTTAATTACTTTTATAAAAGTGCTGGCCAAACCAATGAGTGTTAAACCTAAATACACATACACGCCAATTTTTTTATAACTGATACCAGATTCTTCTATATACATATTCATGCGATAGGCCGTTGAGAAAATCATAAATGCGTTTTGCGCAATCCATATATAAGTAAACCACCTCAACCATTTATTATTTTCGTTATAATTTAAACGGCCGCGGAAAAAATAGAGTATGATGAGAATAGCCAGAATA
Organism: Bacteroidia bacterium; assembly: GCA_016787445.1. Taxonomy (GTDB): domain Bacteria; phylum Bacteroidota; class Bacteroidia; order B-17B0; family Aurantibacillaceae; genus JAHEYG01. The sequence continues at coordinate 26,017 of JAEUTQ010000036.1, read as the reverse complement.
ACGGAGAGTATTAAAGTTCCAACGCCATCGTGAACAAATTCTTTGTGTTTTATTCCAACAGGCAAAGTACCGTCAAACCAGAGGTAGTTTAAATCCAGAACATTTAAAACAAGTAACATGATGTTTAACACCGCAAACAAGGCCACGCCGGTTAACATTTCAGTATCTTCTTTAAACAGGCGATTAAAAAAACCGGGCGATAAGGCCTTTTCTTTATCCAGTTCGTTACTGATCTCTCCTTCCGTTGATGTTAAAGTACCTAAGTGACGAACATAATAATAACCATATAATAATAGCAATCCGCCCAATGTAAAAAACAACCAAGGCACAGAAATAAAATCGAGATTGATGTTTTTGGTAAAATCCTTAAACAAAGGATTTGAATTTTGATACATGACGAAAAACAAAATGGTTACCACCGCCACAATCATAAACATCAGCACCTTAACGTAAATAGGCCGTTTGTTTTCAATTTCTTTAGAATTCTTGCGGCGCTTTATCATATCCAAAATCATCATGACTGTGGATGAGCCGATAGAGCAAAACGAAAGAAACAGGGAAACGATTACCGATGTTTTCGGAGAGAAACTCACTACCGATAAAATCGCCAAGGACAAAATATTGGTAACAATGGCAAGGGGACTCGAATAAACCATAATACACGCCGAAGAAATTATGGAGCCGGCCGCAACTATTAACCAACTTCGGTTATTTCGCGCTTCAGGATTTTTGATGGCTGCACCTGCAACAAGTGCTAAATTGAAAATTAGAAAATTGATTCCGGCAGCTTGTTCATAAAACAAATAGCTGTACAACAGAACCGACACGAGTAGTACCCAGTCGTTTTTTTTCATGTATAAAAGGGGTTTAGGCTTCTAACGTATTTATACCCGAAATAGTATAAGGTAATCCTTAAAAAAAGCTAAAAGAAATAAACAAGCTTATTTGGCCTTACTTCTTCTTTCCTTTTCTTTAATGATCAGCGATAGCTCGCGACCGGTTTGTCCCTTCACACTGGTGTTTTCCTGAGCACGGCGAATTAAATACGGCAAAACTTCTTTAACCGGACCATATGGTACGTATTTAGCCACATTGTATCCGTTCTGCGAAAGATTATAACTGATATGATCGCTCATACCAAGCAACTGTGAGAAAAATATTCTTTTATCGTTTGCTGCGATGTTTTTCTTATTCATTAAATCCACCAACAACAAACTGCTCTTTTCGTTATGTGTACCTGCACACAAGCCCATGCGATCGATGTTTTCCACACAAAATTCTACTGCTAAATCGTAGTCTTTATCGCTATTTGCTTTTGTGTCTTGTATTGGAGAAGGATAATTCATTTCAGCAGCACGCGCTCTTTCTTTTTCCATATAAGCACCACGTACTAACTTTGCCCCCACGTGATAACCGTTAGTCTTGCCCATTTCTAAGGATGTTTTCAAATAAGCTAAACGGTCTTTACGGTATAACTGAAATGTATTATAAACAATGGCTTCATTCTTATTATAGCGCGCCATGTTTTCATTCGCTAAATCATCTATAGCTTGTTGAATCCAGCTTTCTTCCGCGTCAATAAACAAAGGCTGTTTGTTGGTGTAAGCCTCTTCACAAATCTTTCGTACACGTTCACGTACACGTTCGTATTCGGCACTTTCTTCAGAACTTAAATTTTGCTTTGCGGTTACCTTTTCTAATAAAGCAAAGCGCGCCAATCCGGTCACTTTAAAAACACTAAACGGAATATTTTTATCGTTTTTAGCGCGGTGAATGGTTTCTATGGTTTCTTTACAGCAATTATCGAAATCGGTTTCACTTTCCTTTCCCTCCACACTGTAATCTAAAATGGTTCCGATATTATACTTTCCTAATTGCTCAATGGTTTTGTTGCAATCGGCAATATTCTCACCACCTACAAACTGCTTAAAAATGGTGCTTTTAATCAAACCCTTGAAGCCTAATTTTAAACCTAAAGGAGCCAAGCCTCCGCCGTATTTTACAAGCGTAGGATTACCAATTAATTTAAATAACCAATAAGATTGTTTTAAGTCAGAATCACTTTTAGAAATAAAAGCAATTTGTGTGTTATCAAAAGAAACCATATTTAATTTTTTGAGCAGAAAAAAAGCATGTTATTCACATGCTTCTTCTGAATTTTATCTGTACATCACTTCTTTTACAGCTTTAACAGTACGAGCTACATTGGGCAATGAAGCTTCAATTAAAGTGGGAGCATACGGTAATGGAACATCGGCTGATGTAACACGACGTATTGGAGCATCTAAGTAATCGAAAGCGTTTTTCTGTACATTGAAGGTGATTTCACTGGAGATACTTGCTAAAGGCCACGCCTCTTCTACAATTACCAAACGATTGGTTTTTTTCACTGATTCAATTACTGTTTCATAATCAATCGGACGAACAGTTCTTAAATCAATTACCTCAGCGCTGATGCCTTCTTTTTCAAGTTCGGCTGCGGCAGCCATCGCTACTTTTAAAATTTTCCCAAACGAAACGATAGTCACATCGCTTCCCGGCTTTTTTATATCGGCAACACCAATCGGAATTAAATATTCTTCCTCCGGCACTTCCATTTTATCGCCATACATTTGCTCACTCTCCATGAAAATTACAGGATCGTTATCGCGGATAGCTGATTTCAATAATCCTTTCGCATCGTAACCATTACTCGGAACAATTACTTTTAAACCCGGACAATTTGCATACCAGTTTTCGAAGGCCTGAGAGTGTTGAGAACTCAACATCCCGGCACTTGCGGTTGGTCCGCGAAACACAATAGGAGCGCCGTATTGTCCGCCGCTCATGCTTAAGATTTTAGCCGCCGAGTTAATCACCTGATCAATGGCTACCAATGAAAAATTAAATGTCATGAACTCAACAATCGGACGCAAACCATTCATAGCTGCACCAACGCCTATACCAGCGAATCCTAATTCGGCTATAGGTGTATCAATCACACGCTTAGCGCCAAATTCGGCCAGCATGCCCTTACTAACTTTATAAGCTCCGTTATATTCGGCAACCTCTTCGCCCATTAAAAAAACATTTGGGTCGCGGCGCATTTCTTCGCTCATCGCTTCCCTTAGGGCTTCACGAAATTCGATAACTCTCATAGCAGTGTTTTGTAGCGAACAAAATTAGGGTTTTTCTGTTTATATCCTAGGATAAAAGAGCTTAAAGTTTTTTTTGTCAGACAGCCTAAATTTTTATCTTTGCGAACCGTTTTTTATTTAGAAAATCCTATGAAAATATTAGTAGCCATCAGCAACGTTCCTGATACAACAACCAAGATTGCGTTCAGCGACAACGATACTAAGTTTAACACTGCCGGTGTTCAGTTTATTATTAACCCTTATGATGAGTGGTATGCCCTGGTTCGCGCCCTTGAATTAAAAGAGGCCGGAAAAGCAGAAAAAGTAACGCTTATTCATGTGGGACTAGCTGATAGCGAAGCCACTATCCGTAAAGGGTTTGCTTTAGGCGCCGATGATGGTGTACGTATTGACGCTGAAGGCCCGGATGCTTATTTTGTGGCTGAACAAATTGCAAATTATGCAAAATCAAACGGTTATGAATTAGTAATGGTAGGTAAAGAAACCATTAACTTCAATGGTTCTTCTGTTGGCGGTATGATTGCCGGATTTATGGATTTACCTTATGTTTCTTTAGCTACCAAATTCGAATTAAACGGAAATGTTGCTACTGTTGAACATGATGTTGACGGTGGAACTCAAGTTGTAGATTGTGAATTGCCAATGGTTTTATCTTGCGCGAAAGGTATGGCGGAGCAAAGAATTCCGAATATGAAAGGAATTATGGGAGCTCGTACAAAACCTTTAACCGTAGTTGCTGCTACCGGTGCCGAAAAATTAACCAGTGTTAAATCATATGCTTTATCGGCAGGCCGTACCACTTGTAAAATGATTGACGAAAACAATCTTGAAGAGTTGGTAAACTTATTACACACTGAAGCAAAAGTTATCTAATTGTAGAATTTAAAAAACATTATCTTATGTCAGTTCTAGTTTATACTGAAATTAATAAAGGAAAAGTTAAGAAGGCTTCATTAGAAGCAATTAACTACGGAGCAAAAATTGCTGAACTTACCGGTTCTTCTGTAACTGCAATCGCCATTAACGCAGATGCGGCGCAATTAGAAGAAATCGGAAAAGCAGGCGCTAAGAAAATTTTATCCGTAAAAAATGATGCTTTAAAAGGATTAGACAGTATGGCGGTATCTGCCGCTGTTGAACAAGCCGCAAAAGCAGAAGGTGCAAAAGTGATTATTTTCTCATTCGATATCACAGGAAAAGCAGTAGCTCCTCGTTTATCGGCGAAATTAAAGGCCGGTTTAGTGGCAGGCGCGGTTGATTATCCTGCTGTAAATGGCAGCGGATTAGATGTGAAGAAAAATGTTTTCTCAGGAAAAGCTACCGCAATTTATACCATCCACAGTGATGTTAAAATAATTTCTTTATTACCTAACTCTTTCCCTGTTAAATTAGGCGATAACAGCGCAGCAGTTTCTGATTTCAATGTGGATTTATCTTCCGTACAATCAAAAATTAAAGTGAAAGAAGTTAAATCAACTGATGTTGGTGGTATGGTTCCACTTCCTGAAGCTGAATTAGTAGTTAGTGCTGGTCGCGGCATGAAAGGTCCTGAAAACTGGGGAATGGTTGAAGATTTAGCAAAAGCTTTAGGCGCAACCACCGCTTGTTCTCGTCCGGTTGCTGATATGCATTGGCGTCCACACCACGAGCACGTTGGACAAACCGGTGTGGCTATTCGTCCGAACTTATATATTGCCATTGGTATTTCAGGTGCAATTCAACATTTAGCCGGAGTTAACGGAAGCAAAACCATTGTTGTAATCAATAACGATAAAGAAGCTCCTTTCTTTAAATCTGCCGATTACGGAATTGTTGGTGATGCTTTCACCATTCTTCCTAAATTGGTAGAAGCGGTTAAAAAATTTAAAGCTAACCAGAACTAATTCAGGCATTTTTTTGTAAATTAGAACTTCTCATGGGAATGAAAAAAGTAAGGCTTGAAATAGTTGGACTCTCTTACAGCCAAACACAATCCGGTGCTTATGCTCTGGTTCTAGGTGAAAGTGCCGGAACCCGCCGCCTGCCAATTATCATTGGTGGTTTTGAAGCGCAGGCCATTGCCATTGAGTTAGAAAAAATGACGCCAAGCCGTCCGCTTACTCACGATTTATTTAAAACATTTGCCGAAACCTTCGACGTTCAAGTGAACGAGGTTCTTATATACAATTTAGTAGAAGGGATTTTTTACGCGAAGCTCATTTGCAACGATGGCACCAAAGATGTAGAAATTGACGCGCGCACCAGCGACGCAATTGCTTTGGCCGTTCGTTTTGCATGCCCAATTTATACTTACGAATTTATTTTAAAATCTGCCGGTATTGTATTGGATGATGAGAACGCGGGTATCGCCGGAAACATTGAAGCTGAAGTTCCGCAAAAAGAAGTTTCAGGCGACTCAGAAGATTTAAAAAGTAAAAGCACTGAAGAATTAAAAAATCTTTTACAAACCGCATTGGATGATGAGCAATATGAAACAGCTTCTAAAATCCGTGACGAATTAAACGTTCGTAAAAAATCCTAATCAACATTTATTTGAAAAGCAAAAAATAAAAAAATCATGAAGGAATTTTTTGCCTTTATCAAATCAAAACAGTTTTTCCTCCATTTTGGTATTGCCACTCTAACGGTAATTGTGACGCTTTGGATTTTAGTAAAAAGCTTGAATTCATATACCCAACATGGCGAGAGCGTGGAAGTGCCCGACTTCAAAGGTAAATCCATAAAAGAATTAGAGGCTTTCATTACCGGTAAAGATTTACGCTATCAAATCATCGACAGTATTTACGCGCCAAAAGAAAAACCGGGAGTTGTTATTCGCCAAGACCCTGAAACAAAAACGCGCGTTAAACGCAATAGAACGGTGTATTTATACGTTACTGGATTTCAACCACCGCAATTAGTTATGCCAAAATTAATTGACCGTAGCGCGCGCCAGGCTGTATTGATGATTGAAAGTTACGGATTAAAAGTTGGCAAGATTACTGAAGTTGCGGGTGATTGCAACGGTTGCGTATTAGAACAATATGCCAACGGTAAAAAAATTGAGCCCGGCGCTATGGTGAAAAAAGGAACTGTCATCAGCATAAGCATCGGAAGAAAAGAGCGATTTATTAATTCGGGAGATAGTGCCGCTGTGTCTACCGATCCAACAAATTTTGAGTAAAGAGATGAGAAAAATAATTTTGATATTAATGAGTGTGATGTTCTGCAAGGAAATCGCCTTCTCGCAAGAGAAACTGGTTCCTCTGAATGGCAACATTAATCTGATGTATCATTCACCACAAGCTCAAAAAAATAATTCACTTCAAAAAGTAACCGCACTTTACGACACCCTACCCTTCTTTGAAGATTTTTATTATGCTTCCCGTTCCATTTATCCGAGTGGTACACATTGGACAGATTCCAGCGTATATGTAAACACAGGCTTTGCCATTGCGCCACCAAGTATTGGCGTGGCAACTTTCGATGGATTAAATAGAAAAGGTTATCCTTATAATTTAACTGCACAACCGGTTGTTTCAGCAGCGGCTGATACTTTAACCTCCCGTCCGATTTCATTAGGTGTACAAAGTTCTTATACATATTCTGCGGCTGATAGCTTAGCACTTACATTTTTATACCAACGTGGCGGCTTCGGCGAAAATCCGGAAGTAAATGATTCTTTAATTGTCGATTTTTACAAACCACTTTATCCGGTTGTAACAGGTACAGTTACTAATTATGGCGCCTGGTTCAGAGTGTGGAGTACCAAAGGAAGCAATTCCCTTCCCGGTAACGACACTATGTTTAAGCGCGCATTCATCCGCATCAAAGACACTGCTTACTTTCACAACGGATTTAAATTCCGTTTCCGCAACAAGGCAACCACCAGCGGAAGTGTGGATCACTGGAATGTTGATTACATCAATCTGAAGAAAAATTATTTAAGAACCGATACAGTTTACGATGAAGTGGCATTAGGTTACATGCCGCGCCCTATTTTAAAAAATTATTCGGCCTTACCATACTACCAATACCAATCAACCGAAATGGGAACGAAGTTTTCGAACTTTATTCGCAACAATGCAGTTGGTGTTGTTAAGAATACAAACTATGAATATGCCATCATGGATGAGAATTACTCGGTACTGCATACATTTGGCGGCAGTTCATCTAATGCCGGTAACGTTAATCCTTTTGTAACGCGTGGTTGGGATTCAGTAGCAACGCATAAAAGTCCGCCGGTGAATTATACGATTAGTCCGTTTAGCGATAGTTCCCGTATATATGTTCGTCATATTATTAATTCCAATCCGGATGTTTGGAAATACAACGATACTATTTATCAAAAATTTGAACTCAATAATTATTATGCTTACGACGACGGGAGTGCGGAAGCGGGCTATTATTTAAACACCTACGGCGCTAAATTAGCTCTACGCTTTACCTTAAACGTAACCGACACTTTACACGGCTTGGATATTTATTTCAATCCTATTACTCAGGGTAACTTAATTCAGGCAACTACTTACCGTATGTATTTATGGAGCGATGGCGGGGGTAGTCCGGGAACCGTTATACGCCGCGATAGTGTGGCTTACCCGAAATACTTACAGATTGGCCACAATCAAATGCCGCGTTATTTTTACACTACACCAATTATTTTGAACCCCGGAACTTATTATTGCGGCATCGTGCAAACCACCAATCAGCAATTGAATATCGGGTTCGATAGAAACTTTGATCATAAAGATGCTTTGTATTATGATGTAAGCGGTTTCTGGCAACAATCCGCCATTCCGGGATCTATTATGATACATCCTATTGTTGGCCCGAGTGCAAGAGCATTGGTTGGTATTAAAGAAACAGAGAACAAAAAAGAAAGTTCCGTTAAAATTTATCCTAATCCGACCAGCGACAAATTATTCATTGAAACAAAAAACATCAACGAGTGCAACGATTGTAAAATTGAATTGTACTCTGTTTTAGGAAACAAATTGAATGAAGAAGAACTTGGCAATGGTGTAAAAGAAATTGCTTTATCCGAATATGCAGCGGGTATGTACTTCATTGTTATCAAACAAAACAACAAAGTTGTATCGCAAAACAAATTCATCATTTCGCGATAAGCCATGAATAAAGGTCCGGATACTGATGATTTTTTAGAAGAGGAAGAAGACGATCGCGAGCTCTACGAACATCACAACATAAAGGTTGATAAGGGCCAGATTATGATGCGCATTGATAAGTTCATCATGATCCGCATCAGCAACACCACGCGCACTAAAATTCAAAATGCCTGTGAAGCAGGAAGTGTGTTAGTGAATGGTAAACCCGTTAAATCCAATTACAAAATAAAACCTTTGGATGAAATTTCCATTGTGTTAACAGTTCCGCCGCGTGATGTAGAAGTTGTGCCTGAAAACATTCCGTTAAACATTGTTTATGAAGACGAATACATCGCCTTGGTAAACAAACCTCCGGGAATGGTAGTACATCCCGGTTATGGTAATTACAGAGGAACTTTAGTAAATGCACTAGCCTATCACTTCAAAAATTTACCAACCAGCAAACAAAAAATTGCGCACGATGTAACTTTAGAAAGACCGGGATTGGTACATCGCATCGATAAAAATACATCCGGAATCGTGATCATCGCAAAATCAGAATTAGCGATGACCCGATTAGCTAAAGACTTCTTTGATCATACAATTGACAGAAAATACGTGGCTTTGGTTTGGGGAAATTTAAAAGAAGACAGTGGTACAATTACCGGACATGTAGGCCGTGATTTAAAAAACAGAAAAGTGATGACTGTATTTCCGGATGGATCACATGGGAAACATGCAGTAACACATTATAAAGTTTTGGAAAGATTCGGTTATGTTACTTTAGTTGAATGTAAATTAGAAACCGGAAGAACCCATCAGATACGTGTTCATTTCAAATCAATTGGTCATCCTTTATTCAATGATAATGAATACGGTGGTGATATTATTTTAAAGGGAATTAATACTGCTAAATACAAACAGTTTGTACAAAATTGTTTTACCATGTTACCGCGACATGCACTGCATGCCAAAACATTGGGCATTACACATCCAATTAACGGAAAGAAATTACTTTTTGAGAGTGAAATCCCTGCCGATATGCAAAGTGTGATTGATAAATGGAGAAAGTACGCTTTGAATAAAGAATTGGATACAGAGAATTAAAACTCTGCCAAAACGGTCTGAGATCCCTTTACTACGTCACCGATTTTCACTTTCACCTTTACATCCAACGGTAAAAACAAATCAACACGTGAACCAAATTTAATGAAGCCCATTTCCTGACATTGCGAAGCCTTATCACCTTCCTTGCAATACCACACAATTCGACGTGCCAATGCTCCTGCGATCTGACGGAATAATACCTCCTTGCCACTGCTGTGTTTTACAACAACGGTCGTGCGTTCGTTATCGGTACTCGACTTTGGTTCCCAAGCCGCTAGAAATTTACCGGGATGGTATTTGAAGAACACCACATCGCCTGCAATAGGATAACGGTTGACGTGTACATTAATTGGCGACATAAATACCGACACCTGCAAACGCTTACCTTTAAAATATTCCGGCTCTTCAGCTTCCTCAATTACAACTACCTTTCCATCAGCAGGAGAAATAATGAAATTCTCTCCTTGTGTAAAGGTACGTGTAGGATTACGGAAAAATTGTAAGATTGTAATGATTAAAAACGCGCCTACTAAATAAGCGAACCAATGCGCGATAGCAAAGCTGGGGAAAAAGAAATGTGCAATAAATGTAATGATAGCGCTGAATACCAAAACTAGTATTAAACTGGCGTAACCTTCTTTGTGAAATTTCATTTTTATGTTATTGGTTATAGGTTATTTGTTATAAGTGTAGTTAATTTTATTAATTAATAACCTGTAACTGATAACCAGCCCCAAAGATAGGAATTAATCTTTAGATTTTTTGTTGCCGAAATCTGTAGAATAATCTATCAGGTAACTTAATTTTATTGACATATAATCCCTACTGTATTCTGGTCTTCGAAAAATCATACCATTATAATCATATTGCATTTCAAACATAAACATCTGTTTTTTAATTTTAAAATTGCTACAAAAACCAAAAGTCAAATAAAAAGACCCGGCAAGATCTTGATTTGAAAGATTTTCTATTTCATCATTTTTATATTGCAGATAACTTGTTTCTATCAATGAATCCTTAATGGTGCTTTGCGATGTATATCCAATTACCATAAATCGTTCTGCCGTGCGATCCTGAATAGCGCTAAACTTTTTCAGAACCAATGCCTGATATCTCCAGCCGGAATACAATCTAAGATATGGAAGCATATTCCCACCAAGAACCATACCTAAGTCAACATAATGCAAATTCAACTTTCCCTTAAGGTAATCCTTATACCTATAATAGATAGCTCCTTTATAGGAACCGCCGGAGTAGTATATAGACATTGGATTCAGCTCATAATATTCGGAGCGACCGTTAATACTTTTGCTATTCCCACCGTAGGTGTCGTCTAACTTCTTCGAACCAAAAGAATAACTAATATCCGTTCTGATAAAAAACTCACGCTTATTTAATACGTAGCCAATGCCAATATTAGGGGATTTAAACTCAAAATTTCTTGATTGAAGAGCATATTTCCAATGATCAGAATATTTACTAAAAACATAATGATCTTCTCCACCTAAACTATAATAACTTGTGATGTAAACACCTCTGAAATCTCTAAGCTTTTCTTTTTTTATGGAATCTCTTTGAGCGTTTAAAGAGAATGAGAGAGCAAATAACAGTATGAAAACAAGATTTTCTTTCACACTTGAATTTAGTAAAGTAAAACAACAATAGCAAATCAAGCTAAATGCTTCACCATCTCTCCGCAAATAAATTCGGAGGCTTTACCATCACCATAAAGTTTTGGGAATTGCATGCCTTGCTTTTGTGTGAGCGTTTTATAAGCTTCAATGATTTTAGTTTCGTTCGCATCAGCGATAATTGCCGTACCGCATTCTACTAATTCAATCCACTCCGTTTCGGGACGTAAAATCACACAAGGTTTTTCAAAATAGAAAGCTTCCTTTTGCACACCGCCGCTGTCGGTCATAACAATCTTGCAATTTTTTTCCAAGGCAATCATTTCCAAAAAAGAAGCCGGTGGCGCAATATGAAATTTTTTATTGCTTTTGATTTCCCTAAGCAATACAGGATTTAAGTTTGTTTCGAGCAACTTCGCTGTACGCGGATGTAAAGGCAAAATCACTTCCACATTTTCCAAGGTGCTGATTTTATTCAAGGCGCTGAATAAAGCGTTTAAGCGCTCCGGTTCATCGGTATTATTATTACGGTGAATGGTAGCTAAAATAAAATTATTCTTTGGCAGATTATACTTCCAGATGATAGCTGTTTTTTGCTCAGCCACGGTTGAGAAATACAAACTGTTATCGTACATCACATCTCCGCAGTGGTAAATTTTTGGATTATTCGCATTGTACGGCGCAGTATTCGTGATTTTAAATCCTTCCTTTACCAAATTTTCGAAACCGGTTTTGGTCGGAGAAAACAATAATGTACTCACATGATCACACATGATGCGATTTACTTCTTCCGGCATGGCTTTATTATAGGATCTTAATCCCGCCTCTATGTGCACTACCGGCACATGAATCTTACTCGCCGCAATTCCTCCTGCTAATGTCGAATTGGTATCACCATACAACACAATAGCGTTTGGTTTTTCCTTTACCAAAATCTCTTCAATTCCTGTTATCATTGCCGCGGTTTGCTTACCGTGAGAACCACTTCCTACGTTCAAATTATAATCAGGAGCAGGAATGCCTAACTCATCAAAAAACACCTGACTCATGTTTTCGTCGTAATGCTGACCGGTATGAACAATAATCTCCTTTATCTGCGCTGAAAAATGCGTTTTAATAGCGCGACTTAAAGCTGCAGCTTTGATAATTTGTGGCCTGGCGCCTATGATGGTTACAATTTTTATCATAATTGATGTCAGGTCGAGCGTAGTCGAGACCTAAATACAAATCTAATTATTTTTATTTAATTTGAACTTAGAGTGAAATTTATGAGAAGTAGCATTTTTACATTCAGACGCTTCCTTTAGTTTATTCCAATCCGATTCTACCAATGCCCTTTTCTTCTTATTACTCCATTTCTTTATCCTAGATTCCCATTCTATAGCCAAAAGGTAATTATTGAATGATTCGTAGTAGACTAATTCAACCGGGCGGCGAGTAAAAGTATATGCCATCTTATTAACACCCAGTTTATGTTGTAGCAGTCGCCTTTCCAAATCATTTGTTACGCCTGTATAATATGTTCTATCTGCGCAGGAAAGTATATACACATAAAGAATTTTAAATTTAGCCATATCTCATTTTTTACTAATTACTAAGCGGTCTCGACTCCGCTCGACCTGACATACGAATACTTAACAACACACTTCACAGTTTTGACTCCGATTGACAATCTACTTATTTTTCGGACTTTTCCCGTTTGTCATTTCGAGCGGAGTCGAGAAAAGACAAACTTAATTCCTTCCATAACCGTTAAGGTCTCGACTCCGCTCGACCTGACAGTTATCTCTAGTCAAAAATTCATCATAAAATTCCTTCATCAGCGAAACTTAAATATTTTTGGTCACCAATGATAAGATGATCTAACAAATTTATATCCATCATCCGAGTACTTTCCTTAATCTTTTTAGTCAGACTTACATCCTGCTCGCTCGGTTTTAATTGCCCGGATGGATGGTTGTGACAAAGTATGATGCCGCTTGCTAAGGATTCAATGGCCGGTTTTAAAATTAATCTCACATCCACCACTGTGCCGCTTATACCGCCCTGACTGATACACTCCATTTTTACCACGGAATTTGCACGGTTTAAAAGGAGAATCCAAAACTCTTCATGCGGCAAATCACTTAGTTTTTTATTGAGTAATTTAAATGCATCTAACGAAGATGTAATCTTTGGCTTGTCTGTTCGCTCCAACTCGTTTCGTCTTCTTCCCAATTCAAAAGCAGAAGCTATGTTGATGGCTTTAGCCTCCCCTATTCCCTTGAATTTCTTTAACTCGGATACCGATGCTTTCGCCAATAAATTCAAATCGTTGCCATAGTAATTTAAAACCCTTTGTGCTAATTGTATGGCGGTTTCCTCTCGTGTTCCAAATCCTATTTGAATCGCCAGTAACTCGGCATCCGAGAGGTTTTGTCTGCCTATACTCAAAAGTTTTTCTCTTGGCCGGTCATCTTCTGCCAAAAACTTAATGGGAATGTGCTTGATGAATGTTTCTTCCATAACAATCCAAAATTAGAGCTGCAAAACACTTAATGCTGGCTATAAAATGTAGCAATTACGATTTGTGTCCAAATATTACACATTCATTTTTTACAATAGTTTTATTTGGGTACCTTTACACCCATTATGTCGCTTTTCGACAGTCAATCACTCAGTATTTTTAAGATAAAAGAATTCCGCTTTTTCTTTTACGCCCGCTTTTTTCTTACGCTTGCCATACAAATGCAAATGAGTACAATCAGTTTGCAGATTTATTATGAGCATACACGAGAGGAATTAGTACTGGGTTTAATTGGTTTAGCAGAAGCAGTACCTTTTGTAATTTCTTCCTTTTTCTCGGGACATGTTGCAGATACGGTGAACCGAAGAAAGGTGTTGTTATCGGGCATCTTTGCTTTGTTTTGCGGCTCTGTATTACTCTATTTTTATAGCGCACCCTTTACTTCATTTTTGAAGGATACCGGTATGTTTGCTTTGTTTGGAGTGGTTTTTCTCTTTGGTATCATCCGTTCTTTTCTGGCAGCTACCACTCACCCGTTCATGAGTCAAATTGTGCCGCGTAATCAATACACTAATTCTGCCACCTGGAATAGTACGGCCTGGCATGTGGGCGCGATTTTAGGTCCGGTTTTAGCAGGATTAATTTACGGATATAATAACAGCTTAAATGCAGAAACCTGCTATATCATCAACGGTATTTTGTATTTACTGGCTCTCGCCTTTATCTTTCGTATTAGTCCTAAACCAATGCCGGTGCGTGAGGTAAAAGAAACCTTGTATCAAAGCATGACTTCCGGTTTAAAATTTGTATTCAAAAATAAAATGGTATTGAGTGCGTTATCCTTGGATCTGTTTGCTGTTTTATTTGGAGGTGCAGTTGCATTAATTCCGGCCTTTACAGATAAAATATTGAAGCTTGGTCCGGAAGCTTACGGTCTGCTCAGAACGGCACCTGCGGTTGGCGCGGTATTAATGGCTGTTATTTTAGCCATTAAACCTCCGGGTAAAAAAGCAGGAGAAGCTTTGTTATGGTCGGTTATTTTATTTGGAGTATTCACCATTTTATTCGCATTGAGCACCAATTACTGGTTAGCTTTTACGATGTTGTTATTAACGGGCGCATTCGATAACATCAGCGTGGTGGTTCGTCATAGCATCCTTCAATTAATGACACCCGATAATATGCGTGGAAGAGTAGCGGCCGTAAATAGTATTTTTATTGGTTCCAGTAATGAGATTGGCGCATTTGAGTCGGGAGTGGCAGCGCGCTTAATGGGATTGGTACCTTCAATTGTGTTTGGCGGAATTATGACTATTGGCGTAGTGCTTGGCATTCACAAATTAAATCCTGATTTAAAGAAAATGGATTTGACAAAGTATCAGTAAGTGAAAAAAAAGAAAGATATATCATTGCTGAAAGACTTTCTGGAAGAAAAATATCTTTTATATAATAACAAATCCTTCATTCCAACAGATCCTATTCAGATTCCGCATCAATTCAGTAAAAAAGAAGATATTGAAATTGCTGGTTTTTTAGCTGCAACAATTGCATGGGGACAAAGAAAATCCATCATTCATAATTCGAATAAATTAATGCTATGGATGGATAACGCGCCTTATGATTTCATCGTACATCATTCCAAAAAAGATTTAGAGCCTTTTAAAAAATTTGTGCATCGGACTTTTAATGGTACTGATTGTATTTTCTTTTTGCAATCACTACAAAACATCTACAAAAAGCATGGGGGATTGGAAAATGCGTTTTCGAAAGGGATTCAAAAGAAAGATGAAAATATTAAAAACAGCATTATCGGTTTCAGAAAACTGTTTTTAGATTTTAAACACGAGAGCCGAAGCGAAAAACACATTTCAAATCCCGACGCCAAGTCGAGTGCCAAACGTTTAAGCATGTACTTACGATGGATGGTTCGGAATGATAAAAAAGGGGTTGATTTTGGAATATGGAAAAATATTTCTCCCTCGCAGTTATGTTTGCCTTTGGATGTTCATACCGGGAATGTGGGACGTAAATTAGGTTTACTCCATCGCACCCAAAATGACTGGCAGGCTGTTGAAGAAATTACAAGTGTATTAAAGAGCTTTGACAAGAATGACCCTGTGAAATACGACTTCGCACTGTTTGGATTAGGAGCGTTTGAGAAATTTTAATTTTCTTTTTTGCTGCCATCAAAAAAGAAACAAAAAAATCACCGCTTCGCCTCCTCGTTTACCCATAACGCATTTTTCTGCTGAAAGCTAAGAACTCGCTACGCTCAGACAGCTTAGCTTTCTGCGCAGATAAAATGCTATGGGTCCCAAACTGCGGAGTCTGATGCGGAGGATTGCGTTAATATCGTCTTCGATGATCTCTCCGAATGGAGAATTTAGAATATTGGGAATGTTCTGATAAAATGGAGTAAAATGCGAATCGGAGGGTTGATGCCGGGCAGCGATAGCGGGAAAATTGCCTTCTCCGAGGCCTAAGCCGACGGCAATTTTAACCGCGGTTTGCGCCTGCCTCTTGCGCAAAATCGCCTTTCGGCATCAAGAGTTTTTTGGTTACTTTTTGGCGAACCAAAAAGTAATAAGAAAAAATATTTATCCTAACCAAACCGATTGACGTCTGCTTGATGAATCCTTGATTCTTAAATGCAAATTATTTCCTAATTGCTCCGCAATTTTGAAGGCCTCTTCTTTATTCTTTGTTTCGTGCACAATTATTCTCCGGTTAGAGTTGTGAACCAAGCTAACCTGAAAATACGCATGGGGATTGTTTTCAAACTCATCTATGGAACATGTCTCGCACTTAGCAAAAACATTTTTAAAAACCAAAACGTAATTCAGTTTTGGTAAGGGTTTAAACTCACCCCATTTAAATACACCCATCAAACTCTCTTGAATTTTGTAGGTATTGTCTTCGAAATTGATAAACGTTTTGAATTGCCTTAACCAATTATTAATGGCATTACGTGTACCCGCTAATACTGAATTCATGGCATTAATTTTAACGTAAAGTTACAATCAGTATAAAAGGAAATCAGTAACAAAAGTCACTTATAAACCCAGCTTCTGTTTAGACTCTGCCGAAACATTGATATTATTGTTTCGAATCCAATCGAGTATTTTCGTCATAAAAAGCTCCTGATTGTCGATAGAAAAAGTTTTAATGGTAGTAGAACGTCCGTTTTTCTTGATAATGTAAAATATTTCGTGACGGTATTCGATATAATCGACTTCGCTAGCGAAAATCTTTTCCATATCCTCCAAAGCAATTAAAACATAATTGGCATAAACGTTAACAAAACATAATTTTTTATTGAATTTAAGCAGACTAATAATCAATTCGGTGAAAGCTATGATAAAACATACGGGATAAATAATCTTTACTGCGCTAGGGGAAGCAAAAAGCAATAAGCCGAAAGTTGTATAAATACCCACTTTTAGCGCCCTCAGCGTAAAAAAACTACCCGGGTAATAGGCAAATCGCTCAACCGGTAATTGCGCCTTGTAACTCGTGTTATTATACTCCACATAACTTAAAATGGCGTATAAAAGTCCGAGTATCGCCTGAAATATTAATAACTCTGCCTTACTAACAGTACCTCTGAAAAGGGTTGAAATGGTAAGGATTACGAGAGCAATGAGCACCAGATTTTTCCCAATTATAGCTTTAGCACTGTTCATTTTAATAATACCGTGTTTTTTATTAATTTTAAACTCCGATGAGCTTTGTATTTCCAACCTTTTTATACGCCCTTTTTGCCATCCTCATTCCTGTTATCATTCACTTATTCAACTTCAGGAAATATAAAAAGATATATTTTACAAACGTAAAGTTTTTACGTGAATTAAAACAGGAAAGTCAGTCGAAAAGCCGCTTAAAAGAGATATTAATTTTAATCAGCCGGATTTTAGCCATTTCAGCGCTTGTATTCGCCTTTGCTCAACCTGTTCTGGTAAACGATACTACCAAAGTTAAAACCGGAAACAAAGCCATAGGTGTTTATATCGACAATTCCTTCAGTATGGAAGGGGTTAATAAAAACGGAAGTCTGCTTGAAAACGCAAAAAAGCGGGCAAAAGAAATTGTTGCCGCATTTGGCAATGCCGATAAGTTCATGCTTCTTACCAATGATTTTGAGGGCAAACATCAACGCTTTTTTTCTAAGGAAGAGATAAACGAGGCTATAGATGAAGTAAAAATCTCATCGGCTGTAAAATCATTATCATCGGTTATTAAACGTCAGCAGGATTTTTTAAGAGGCGCGAAATTAAATGACATGCGTTCTTTTGTGATCAGTGATTTTCAAAAATCAATTTCTGATTTTAAAAATTTCCCGAACGATACTGCGATAATAAATTCACTCATTGCAGTTAATGCCAACACCAGCGATAATGTTTATATCGACACCTGTTGGTTTGATTCTCCGGTTCAGCAAAAGGGTGTTGTTCAAAAACTAAATATCCGCATTTACAATAAAAGCAATAAAGCGATTGAGAATGGTACCATACGCTTAACGATAAACAATAAACAAACCGGTATAGCGAGCTTTAATGCGGAAGCACAAAGTAAAACCGAAACGCAATTAACTTTTGAGTGTAAGGAAGAAGGATTTAATTTTTGCTCGTTAAAACTGGATGATTATCCCATAACATTTGATGATGAGTTATTTTTCACTTTCAATTCTAAATTAAACATACAGGCTTTGGTAATAAACGGAAAGTCTAGCGAAACAGGTTCTTACTTTAAATCATTAATGCAATCGGATAGTTTATTTAGCTTTTACGAAAACAACGAGTTATCTATTGATTATGGCTTGTTCGCCAAAGCGAATCTCATTATCCTGAATGAAGTTGAAAATTTCAGCAGTGGGTTAATTTCTGAAATTAATAAGTATATGCAGGTAGGCGGCCATTTGGTTTTAATTCCTGCCAAAAAAATGGAAGCTTCAAGTTACAGCCAATTCTACAAAGCACTTTCATTGCCGGCCCCCGGTAACACTGACACAACTACCTTGAAAGTTGAAAAAACAGATTTCAAAACAGGATTTTACGAAGGTGTATTTGATAAAATAGATGAACGCATCGACTTACCTGTCATTAAAAAACGTTTCCTGACGAATTTGTCAAGTCGTAGTAATTTAAAGCCGATTTTAAAATTAATGAATGGAGAAACCTGGTTGGGCGAACTAGACTATAATAGTTCCAAATTATATTTGTTTAGCGGCCCGCTTGATGTTGCCAGCAGTAATTTTTGTAAACACGCCTTATTTGTACCTACGATTTATAAAATGGCCATTAATAGTTTAAAAGCGGTACCGCCCTACTATTACACGCAAAACAATTCAGTAATTCAGATAAATGCTATCAGCAACAAAGGCGACGAACCATTTCATTTAAAATCATTGAATAATAAATCTGATGTTATTCCGGAAATCCGAGTTGGAAATAACCGCCTAAACATTTTTACGCAAGGACAGATTGTTGAACCCGGCTTTTACAACTTAACACTGCAGACTCAAACCTTGCAAGCACTTGCTTTTAATTTTAATCGTCTTGAATCGGGATTGGAGTTTTACACTAATGATGAAATGGAAAAGAATCTGGGTGAAAATCATTTAGTTTCGTATAAGACGATTATTGCAGGTGAAAAAACGCTCACAAGTTCTGTAGCTGGAATAAGCGGCAACACCAAACTTTGGAAATTATTTGTTATTTTAACCTTGATTTTTGTAGCGATAGAAATAGCCTTAATCCGATTTTTAAAATGAACGTATTAATTAAACAAGCCAAAATTATCTGCCCAAGCAGCAGCTTCCATAATAAAACAATGGATGTCCTAATCGAAAACGGCAACATTTCTCAAATTAAAAAAAGCATTACTGCTTCGGGTGTAAAAACTATTGAAGAGGATGGCTTACTACTTTCTTTGGGATGGTTTGATATGCAAGCTAACTTATGCGATCCGGGCTATGAGCATAAAGAAGATTTGGAGAGTGGATTAAAAGCCGCAGCGGCAGGAGGATTTACAGGTGTTGCAGTAATGAGCGGAACCAATCCTCCATTACACAATAAAGCTCAAGTCGAATATCTTTTAAACCGCAGTAAAAACAGTTTAACCGATGTATACCCTGTTGGAACTTTAAGTCAGAATCAGGAAGGAAAAGACTTATCGGAAATGTACGATATGAAATTAGCAGGCGCTGTAGCGTTTGGTGATTATAAAAATCCGATAAAAGATGCGGGTTTAATTTTACGCGCGTTACAATACACTACTAACATCAACAGCTTTATTATTACTCATTGTGATGATAAAAGTATTTCTCATGGCGGACAAATGAATGAAGGCGAAACTTCCACCATGTTAGGCTTAAAGGGAATTCCTGCGCTTGCCGAAGAAATCATGTTGCAAAGAAATATTTCAGTACTCGAATATGCGGGAGGAAAAATGCACATTCCTACTATCAGCACAAAAGGAAGTGTTGAATTAATTAAAAAAGCGAAGGCGAACGATTTAAATATTACGTGTGGAGTAGCCGCTCATAATTTATTACTGGATGATACAGCTTTAGTTGATTTCGACACGAATTATAAAGTGAATCCTCCATTAAGAAATAAAAAAGATGTTGAAGCTCTTCGCAAAGCCGTGGAGAATGGCATTATCGATGTAGTAGTGAGTGATCATCGTCCGCAAGACATCGAGTGCAAAGATTTAGAATTCGATTTAGCGGATAATGGTATCATTGCCTTACAAACTGCCTATGTAAGCGCATTAACAGGATTAAAAGGTGAAGCGGAAAAATTAGTGGAAGCTTTGAGTATTAATCCCCGTAAAATTTTAGGATTAGAAATGCCAAAAATTGAAGAAGGTGAAAAAGCTAATCTAACTCTCTTCACTATTACAGGTGAAACCAAACTTACTGAGAAAGATATTTATTCGAAGTCGAAAAACACACCTTTAATTGAAAAATCATTACAAGGAAAAGTGGTTGGCTGCATCAATAATAATAAAGGGTGCTGGAATTAAATAAAGGCTAATTTATATTTAGCTTTTTCTCTGCTTATACTATCTTTAAACGCATAGAATAAATGTTTGTATCCTTTTCTGGAATAAGAATAAACAAACACACCGTATCCTAGCATTTCTTTTTCTATTAAGTTTGTTTCGTTATTTACATACCAAGCCTCGTAGAATTTAATCATATTGATATTATTAGGTATTGAGATGGAGTCGCAAGCCCAAATTGTTTTGATAGTTTCCTTTCCCTTTGAATCAAATTCGGAAAAAACAACACTGTCACATTCCATCATTCTTTGAGCCACTTCATCTCGCGTTAAAGGCTTATCATTTATATTCCAAAACAAAAATGATTGCGGATTATTCTTCAGTTTATTTACAGATTCAAGTATCACCCGAAATTCAGGCTCTGTTAAAAATGTCAAGTAGGATTCTGTAGCGCCACTATATTGAAACATTTCCATGTCGCCATTTTCTTTGGCTAAATTTTTAATCTGTGTGGTATCTCTCAAAATAAAAGTGGATTCGATACAAGACGTGATAAGTGTTCTTGAGGTTGATGATTCTGTTTTAGTTTCATCAGATTTATGCGGAGGCGTGCACGAGATAAAAATGCTTATGGCCAGAATAAAAAATAAATAATTTTTCATGGGATGGGTTTAAATGAATAATGAATACTATCAGGAAAAGTTACAACAATTCTCCTTTACTTGCCTCATATCCCTCATCTATTTTGAGGTTTTTTTGTTTGTAAGCTGATACTGCCAATTCATCGCAACGATTATTTTCCTTGTTGCTGGCATGTCCCTTCACCCACACAAATTTCATTTTCTTAGGGTTATAGATGTCTAAAAAACGCAGCCATAAATCCACATTGGCTTTATTTTTAAAACCAATTTTGATCCAATTATCTATCCATTTTAAATTAATGGCATCCACAACATATTTAGAATCTGAATGCACAATAACCTCATAGTCTTTATTCTTTATCATACTTAAGGCCTCAATTACCGATAAGAGTTCCATGCGGTTATTCGTAGTTAACCTAAAGCCTTCCGACACCTCTTTGCGGTGTTGATTAAACAGCATGACAATTCCGTATCCGCCCGGACCGGGATTGCCACTGGCAGCGCCATCTGTATAGATATGTATTTTACCGTTTGTCAAAACAAAAACCCAGACGAAAAGCCTGGGTTTAAAAGTAAGAATATTTTCCGACTCACCCCCGGTTTCACTTCGTTCAACCACCCCCTCTCTACTCACGCAGAGAGGGGAAAAGTCTTAAAATAAAAAGAGCGCGAAAAATATTTCCGCGCTCTATTAAATTTTATTTAAAATCAATTAGTGATGTGCTTCTTCTTTTGCAGGCTCAGCAGTATGGTGAGTTGTATCAGCAGGTGCTGCATGAGTACTATCGGTAGGAGCTGCGGCATGTTCTTCAGCGTGAGCTGCGTGATGTTCACACACTTTACCATCTTTACAACCTTCACACTCTCCGTGTCCTTCGCCATGCTTCTCCATTCCTTTGTGACACTCTTCCATACTCATTCCTTCAGGATGTTTGCTGTGGTCGCCTTTTGCGCAGGCTTCCATACATTCCTTTGAACATCCTTCGGCACACTCATTATGGTGACAAGGATCGCCCAGGCTAACAAATAATACAATAATAAAAACGGTGATTGCACCTAAAATTAAAGGAACAGTAAAAGATACCGGCTTTTGCTCGGTGTGGTTGCTGTGATCGTCGTGATGATGTGCCATTGTTGTAAGTTTTATGGGGATAAAAATACTAGATAATTCTATTTTTCAAAAATCTTATTCCTTTACAAATTTAAAGTTTTGAACAGCATTGCCGTTGGTAATCCTGCCCGAATATATACCCTGCGCTAAAGCCTCAATATTTATGGAGTTTTGATTGATGCTGTTTCTGTTATCAAACTTGTGTTTTGAAATTATTCGTCCTTGCATATCCATAATCGAGATTTCGAACTCACCCTGTGATGGAATAATAAAATTAATCTGATTGGTAGCAGGATTAGGATAAATAGCCAATGCCATTTGTGTAGAAGGGGATTCTTTAATTCCGGTAAACGAACGAATCATATCACGGTAACGTACTTCATTCGGTATAAAATTATTCAGTGCCACTGTACCGGTAATTTCTAAATAAGGCACGTGCTCCGTTAAAGTTAACCACTGATATTTCCTTACATAATTTGGGTATCCGATATTTATTGGCAATGTAAAAGTTCCAACAGGAATACTAGCCTTAATGCTATCTATAGAATACTGTGTAGTAACCACACGTAAACAAGGCTCCATGCCAAATGGTGTTTTAATGCTTCCCCATCCATCAACTTCCGTTATGCGGTGTCCGTGTTTTTTAAATCCAAATGGCATCAAAGAACTTGATGGTGTAGATAATGCGAAATTTGTTGAATCGCGGTCTAAATAATTTAGTGGGAATTTGTAAATGGAGTCCTTTTTACTATAAGAAACAGGAATAGGGAAACCGGAGTACGTAATTCCCCAGGCATCCATATAAAAACCATTGGTGTTTTTCTTATATATATCACAAACGTTATTTAATTGCGCTATGAATAAATCCAAGGTGTCGTCTGTTTTTTCGGCGTAACCGGTCGACAGAAAATAACCATAAGCGTTAGCTGGTTTAAACTCACGCATGATCTGACCTACAGGTTTTAACGAGTCAAAATTCCAGGTAAAATTAGCCCCCGTAACTGTATAACTGGTTAAAGAAGTGTTGGTTGTTAAGGCTACTACTGAAGCTAATGACATGCGCGCAGTGTCGCCGCTGGCAGGAACATTACTGGTTGTAATTACAATCTGTGCGTTAGCACAAGAAATTAATACAAGAAAGAAAGAAAGTAAACGTATTTTCATGAAATTAAAATTTTAATAAATATACTAAATTTAATCAATAACCCGTTTTGTATTAGTAATTTAGGGGATAAATGCTGCTAAAGCTGTTTAGATATCTGATAGTAAGCGCACTGATAGTCTTATCGGTAAAAGGCTCTGCCCAAAACTATAGTCTTAAACTAATTAATACCGATTCCGTAAAAATTTTCAAATATCTGAAATACAAAAACTCGTTTAAAGCCGAAAAAGAAATTACGAAAGAGCTCAATAAAATTTTATTTGAACTAAGAAAAGAGGGGCATCTTATTGCCAATATTGATTCTATACAAAAAGACTCTCTCACAAGCGTTGCCTATTTAAGCATTGGTGCCAAATATAAATGGGCCAAATTAAAAAGAGGTAACGCGGAAATGGATGTAGTTTCTAAGCTTGGTTACAGCGAAAAGATATATACCGGTAAGTCCTTTAATTATTTACAAACCGCTAAATTCATTGAGAAAACTTTAAGTTACTATGAAAATAATGGTTATCCGTTTGCATCATTACAATTAGACAGCTTAACAATTCAAGAGAATACAATTTCGGCGGTGATTAATCTTTCTAAAAACAAACTCATCAAGCTTGATAGCATACTGGTTGAAGGCGACGCGAAAATCAACAACACATTTTTATACCGCTACTTAAGCATTAAGCCAAATATGCCTTATAACGAAGAGGCTTTCAGAGCAATTTCAAAAAAACTAAAACAATTACCGTTCTTATCTGAAGCTAAGCCGCAAGTGATTCGTTTAACCGAAAAACAAAATAAACTTTATTTGTTTCTGAATAAGAAAAATGCTTCTCAGTTCGACGGTATCATTGGTATACTTCCGGATAATACCGGAAAAACTGTTTTCACTGGCGATGTTAAAATAAAACTCATCAATACTATTTTCAGAGGAGGAGAAACATTTGATTTAAATTGGAGACGACTACAAACACAAACCCAGGATTTTAAAGCGCGCGTTATTTATCCATACTTATTGGGTTCTCCGATTGGAACGGATTACGCCATTAAAATTTACAAAAAAGACACCTCCTTCATTGATGTAAATAATAATATTGGTTTGCAGTATTATTTCAACGGCTTAAATAATCTTAAAGTGTTTTACAAACAACGAAATGCAAATTTACTTTCTGCAAACGGTTTAGCTTTTACGACTGTGTTGCCGGATTATGCTGACATCACCACGCAATCGTACGGCGTGGGGTTTGTGTTCGAGAAAAGTGATTACCGATTTAATCCACATCAGGGAATTTTCATCAACATCACCGCGCAAACCGGTAACAAAACCATTAAGAAAAATCCAAAAATAAATGATGCTGTATATACAAATCTTCAGTTAAAATCAACCCAATATCAAAGTGAGGGCGAGGTGCACGGATTCATTCGCATTAAGGGAAATAGTGTTTTACATTTAGCAGCTCAATACGGCAGTGTGTTTGGCGACGCTCCGGTTTTTAAAAATGAATTGTTCCGAATTGGCGGCTTAAGAACTTTGAGAGGTTTTGATGAAGAAAGTATTTTCGCATCAACTTACGTAATTCCAACGATTGAATATCGTTTTTTATTTAGTCAAAACTCCAATATTCTTTTATTTGCCGAGGGAGCCTGGTACGAAAACAACAGCAGTGGAAATTATAACAGCGATATGCCTTACAGCGTTGGTGCCGGTATTAATTTTGATACCAAAGCAGGTATTTTCTCTTTAAACTATGCTTTGGGTAGTCAGCAAGGTAACCCAATCGATATCAGAGCCGGTAAAATCCATTTCGGTTTAACTGCCTTGTTTTAGGCTTTTTTTATTGGTACATTTGTTTATTATGAAATTAAAATTTACAGCTCTTTTGTTGGCTTTTATTTTTCTGAAAACAATAGGCCAAACTATTTATCCAAGTTATAATTTTACATTGGTAAGTCATCTCAATCCGCAAACTAATACCGGAGGAGATGGTCGTAAATACTCAGGCTGCTGGGGATGGCGTCAAGATTCTACAGGAAGAGAGTATGCGTTAGTTGGAACTGCTGATAAAACTTATTTTATTGATATTACAAATCCGGTAGCACCAAGTATTCGCGACTCTGTTCAAGCCAGAAGAAGCGGTTGCACCTGGCGCGAAATAAAAAATTATAAGCACTATGCGTACATTGTAAGTGATGACGCTAAACCAAACAGCTTTCAAATTGTAGATATGCGTTATTTACCCGATTCGGTGCATGTGGTATATGATGATACTACTTTGTTTGAACGCGGACACACATGTTGGGTAGATGGAAATAAACTTTACGTTGGCGGAGTTACGCCATCGTTTGGAGGAACCATCAATATGCGTGTGTATAGCTTAGCAAATCCTCAATTACCGGTTTTACTTCGGACTTTAAGTGATGATTTTCCGGTTATCAATTACGTGCACGACATGTTTGTGAGAAACGATACTGTTTATGCATCGGCAGGCGGACAAGGCCTTCATGTTTTTAAATATAATCCCGGTCCGAATAATTTCACTTCACTCGGTTCATTAACAGGCTATTCAGGAGCCGGATATAACCACAGCAGTTATATCACAGATAATGGAAAAACTTTAGTGTTCTGCGATGAAGTACCGGTG
>JAEUTQ010000083.1 GCA_016787445.1 Bacteroidia bacterium | reverse complement strand
GGTGCTTTAAAGTTCAAATACAATTTAATTGCTACAACTTCAGGTGTGAATCCTAAAACTGTTGAAACAACTACAGCGAACGTGAATGTTAACGGCGCATGGTATGTATCACAACCAAATGATTCACTTAATTCATCTAATGGTATCCTTGTTACTCCTTGGAATTATACATCTCCTGATTATCGTCCGGTTGCATCCAACACTGTTACCGGTGGCGCTAACTTTGGCGACCCTGCTTTACAAGCCGGCGGAATTTTATCAGTAAATTCATTGGAAGATTTTTCAAAGCAAATTGGTGTGTATCCAAATCCAAACAATGGAGAAGCAACTGTTATCATCCACGCTCTACAACCGTTTAACGTAACTGTAAAAATTTACTCAATTACCGGTCAGTTACTTTCATTACCTTACGAAAATCATACTATTGTTGAAGGTGTGAATTCATTACCTGTAACTGCTGATTTAGCTAGTGGAATTTATTTTGTTGCCATCAGCAACGGAACAAAAACCGAAACCATCAAAATGGTTGTAAATAAATAATCTCATTCATTTAAAAAGCCTGTTTAGACTAAACAGGCTTTTTTATATTCTTTAGAAATTAATAGTGGGTTATAAAGCATTAATATATTCTATTAATCATAACAACATTGACTTTTACAAAAAAGGTTTACTTAACCTTAACTGTAAGATAAATGTAGTTTATTCATTTACCGATTTTGAAAGGTTTCTGTTAAGTGAAACTCCACAAATTATTATTATGGACTTGGAATTGGATAATACCGATGCCATTACCGTTATTAAGGAAATAAAAAGTCATCTGTTAAGTACTCAGCCATTCATTATTATTTGCTCAAACAAAGCGGATGATTTTATTGAAATAAGTGCGTTGAACTCAGGAGCGGATGAATTTATAGAACTTCCCATCAATCATTTGATTTTTGAATCAAAGATGAAAGCCTTGTGCAAGCGAATCAAAAATGGAATAGAACAAAATATCCAGCAAGGATTTTTTATCGACCATGAGCAATACAAAATTTATTTAGGTGAAGTAGCACATACACTTCCGCGATTAGAGTTTAAACTTTTGAATTTACTCTTTTCACAACCCAATAAAATTTTTTCGAAAGATGAGATAGCCTCGCAAATTTGGAACAACAAAGATATTTCCGCGAAGCGCACCATTGATATACATATACGTAATATTCGTAAAGAATTGGGTGAGGATATTATAAAAACCTACAGGGGCCTGGGATATTGCCTGCGCCTAAATACCTGATTTTCAAAAACAAATATGCCAACTTGAAATTACAATCCCAGGCTTAACAATTCCTTAACATTAAATTTAACTAGTATTTACATACCAACCATTTCTTTGCGTGCAATTAATAATTAATTAACGTGAAGAAAACTTTATTTTTACTTTTAACAATAACCTTTGTTACTGTAACCGCACAAACCGAACAGAAATCGCCTTATTTTAATTTCAAAAATGGATTAGGCTTTGCAACTCCCGATAGCTCTTACTCTATCAACATTCGTTTCCGAATGCAAAATCGCTTAATGATGAACACTATTTCTGATGAAGATTTAAATCCTGCTTCCTATGAATTCAGAGTGAGAAGATGTCGCTTAAGCTTTACCGGACATGTATATAATCCAAAGTGGAGTTATTATTTACAACTCTCATTTTCACGCGGAGATATGGATTGGAGCATGAACGACGCTTCTAATTATAACACCGGCGTAAACGTTGTGCGTGATGCGATGATTTACTATAAACCAATTAAACATTTACAAATTGGTATCGGACAAACTAAATTACCCGGTAACCGTCAACGTGTAGTTTCTTCAGGTTCTTTACAGTTTTATGATCGCTCACCTGCTAACTCCAATTTTACGCTCGACCGTGATGCCGGCTTATTCTTAACTTATACCCTACCAATTGGTAAAAAATTCGTTACCTTAATTAAAGGCGCTGTTACTTCAGGAGAAGGTAGAAATTCTAATTCGAGTAATCCTGGCTTAGCATACTCAGGACGTTTAGAAATGCTCCCATTGGGAACTTTTACAGATGGTGGTGATTATTTTGAAGGTGATGTGGCACGTGAAGAAAAACCTAAAATCTCAATTGGTGGTGGTTATCACTTAAATGATTTGTCTGTACGTACCCAAGGAACCTTAGGAAAAGATTTATATGAAAGCAGAAGTTTTGAAGTTTATTTTGCCGACTTCTTATTAAAATATAAAGGTTTTGCCGTAAGCTCAGAATATCTTAGAAGAAATTGTGATAATCCGGTTACGAAAAATAGTACAGGTTCAAGCAGAACTGTTGTTGAAGGCGATGGAATTAATTCACAAATCAGTTATTGCTTTAAAAGCCGTTGGGAAGTTGCTGCCCGCCATACATTAGTTTCTCCGCATAACGATTTACTAAGTTCTATTCATGAGAATGAACAGTATGGCTTAGGTGTTACCAAGTATTTAATGAAGCACAAAGTAAAAGTTCAGGGAAATGTGTTTTATAACCGTGAGCGTAACTTAAAGACCAATAAAGACTTAAATAAATATTGGTTTGGTGTTATTCAATTGGAGTTAGGGATTTAACATTAACTTAACACGGATTCCGTTATTAAAAAATAGATTTGTAACCATAAAATTGATATTATGTTTGGATTAACTACAGGCCTGGCCATTTTACTTATTCTTTGCTTGCTCTTAGCTTGCTTTTTCGAATTCATTAACGGTTTTCACGATACAGCCAACGCTGTTGCTACCGTAATTTATACCAACTCCATGAAGCCAACTGTAGCTGTTGTATACAGTGGTATCTTAAACTTCGTTGGTGTTTTATTTGGAGGTATCGCCGTAGCCATGGGAATTGTAAACTTGTTACCTATGGATGTACTGGTTGATGCAAATCCTTATCACGGCATCGCTTTAGTACTGGCTTTATTGGTGAGTGCTATCATCTGGAATTTTGGAACCTGGTATTATGGTATTCCTTCTTCCAGCTCTCATACTTTAATTGGCGCTATTTTAGGTATTGGTATTGCATTTTATTTTTTACCGGGCGAAGTTGGCGGTACTGCAGTTAACTGGGACAAAGCTAAAGATACAGGCTTAGCATTATTATTGTCTCCGCTTATCGGTTTCTCATTAGCCATTATCATGATGTTCATTTTTAAACGTTTCATCAAAAATGAAATCATTTACAAAGAACCAATCCCGGGAAAAAAACCTCCTATCTGGATCAGAATGTTATTATGGTTGACTTGCGGTACGGTAAGTTTCTTCCACGGACAAAACGACGGACAAAAAGGTGTAGGTTTAATCATGATGATTTTAATAGCGATTCTTCCTGGCTATTTCGCAGTAGATAAATCCATCAACTTACAAAGCATCCATGGTAATATGGATAAGATTGAATTACTAATGAAAAAAGCAGATACAACTGCTTTAGCCGCTAAAGAAAAGAAAATGTTTGCCGATGTAATGAAACACAGCATTCACTTTCACGAAGCAACGAATGGTAAATTTTCTTCAGAAGAAGTTGCAGTAACTGAACGTTTCAGTTTACGTAAAGATGTAGTGAAAGTAACAAAGAACACCGAAAAATTAATTAAAGGTGGTAACTTAACTTTAAGTGCTAACGACATTAAGGAATTAAACAGAGAAATAAAAGCTTCTAAACGAATTATCGAATACGCTCCGTCATGGGTAATTATTTTAATTTCGATTTCTTTAGGATTAGGAACTATGATTGGTTGGAAACGTATTGTAAAAACCGTTGGAGAAAAAATCGGTAAGCAACACATGAGTTATGCTCAAGGTGCAAGTGCTGAAATGGTTGCTTCTATGGGAATTGGTATGGCATCGGCTTACGGATTGCCGGTTTCTACAACACATATGTTGTCTTCAGGTATCGCCGGTTCAATGGTGGCAAAGAAAGGTTTGAAAAACTTACAAAAGAATACGATTAAAACAATTGCTTTAGCTTGGTTATTAACCTTACCGGTAACCATTATTTTATCAGGCGGATTGTTCTTATTATTCCGTGCTTTATTAGGTTAATTATTTAGTTCTATGATTGAAGAACCCCGCCAAAGCGGGGTTTTTTTATGATTGACATTCTTCTTTTCATTCATTACATTTATTATTATAAATTGTATTTATGGAATCATTAAAAATGTCAGTAACGCTTCCGGTTAAAGCCGATAAGTTATACAAAGCCTGGCTAAGCAGTAAAGAGCACGCTGCTTTCACAGGCGGAGCTGCAAAGGTTTCTTCGAAAGTGGGAGGAAAATTTACCGCCTGGGATGGATACATCAGCGGAAAAAACACCGAGTTAAAAGCGAATAAAAAAATTGTGCAAACATGGCGCACATCCGAGTTTCCGGAGGACGCTCCTGATTCCATTCTTGAGCTTGATTTCGAAGAGAAAAACGGCAAAACCAAATTGAATTTGTACCACTACAATTTACAAAAAGGCGATGCGAAAAAATACCGAGATGGTTGGCGCGATTATTATTTTGAACCTATGAAGCAGTATTTTGGAGAATGGAGTTATGAGTAGCCAAAGAATAAAACCATAGGTATAACCTTCTATCTCCCCTCTAATATTAAAATGTTTCCTGCTATTAATAAAACAATATTGTAATCCTATGTTAACAGCTGCGAGTTATTCATGATTTATTAATACTGCAAAGCAACAATAAATGATTAGAATCATGTTTTAAAAAATATAATCCACATAATTTAGAGGCTCGCAGAACATGGTTAAGATTACGTGGATATCATTAGTTGCAAGTTTTGTTGTCTATACTGTTTTTATAAACGTTTTATGTCATAATAAAACTCCAACTCCTTTAACTAAGGAAATAAATCAAGGTTGGGAAATTTGGCAGAATAAAAACTGTCAGGCCTGTCATCAATTATATGGCTTAGGGGGCTATATGGGGCCTGATTTAACAAATAGCACTTCTAAAGTAGATGTAGCCTACATTAAAGCAGTCATTAAATCCGGCACTTCACGAATGCCAAATTTCAATTTAAGCAACAAGGAAATAGAAAAAGTGGTCGCTTTTTTAAAATGGGTTGATAAATCCGGGCATTCGGCTGTTGACTTCAAGAATGTACATTGGACCGGAACTTACATAATAGATTAGTATGGATAAGCTGGAAAGAAATTATACCCGTTTCGCTTTTATTTTGCTTTTATTTTCATTAGTGCTTGGGGTAATTACAGCATTCTCCTTCATTTTTCACGAACATGTTAAAGACTACTTACCATTACAACAACTGCGGCCCATGCATGTAAGCGCTGCCTTGTTTTGGATAATCAGCGGTGCCTCACTTAATATCTTTCTTCATAATCAAAAAGACAAAACAATTCCGAAAAACGCGTTAAGTATTCGGAACGTTTCAATAGTACTTTGGCAGATAAGTATTGTGGTGATTTTTATACACTACATATTTAAACAATTTGGCGGAAGAGAATATTGGGAGTTCCCCGGATGGATTTCATTATTACTTCTATTATGCTGGATAGGATTTTGTTCTTATTATTTTTTGTTTTGGAAAAACGAACCTAATAAACGGCCACAATACATAATAATGTGGGGAACCGGAATGCTGTTTTTTCTAATAACATTTATTGAACAAAATTTGTGGCAGATTACCTGGTTTCGTGAATCGTTTTTACAAGAAGTTACAATACAATGGAAGGCTAATGGCAGCATGGTGGGTGCCTGGAATCAAATGATTTACGGCACATCCTTATACCTAATGGTACAAATTAGCGGTAAGAAAGAAATTGCGTTTGATAAAAAATCTATTGTGTTCTATTTTTTAGGTTTTACAAATTTACTCTTTAATTGGGGGCATCATATTTACAATTTGCCCACCAATAATTGGATGAGGCATGTTGCTTATGCAATAAGTATGACCGAATGGATACTTCTCATCAATATTATTCAAGGATTCAAAAAAACACTTTCGGAAACACTGCGCTTTAAGCAACTCATTAGTTACAGATTTCTTATAGCATCCGAATTTTGGGTTTTTCTTAATTTGATATTAGCACTATTCATGAGTATTCCGGCCATTAACAGATATACTCATGGAACACATGTAACGGTAGCACACGCAATGGGAACCACTATTGGAATAAATAGCATGATTCTCCTAGGATCCTTCGCTTATCTGCTAAAGATTGATAACATTCAGATGAAACAAAAAAAATTATTCCATGCCGGTTTTATCATCATTCAAGTAAGCTTAGTGATTTTTTGGCTGAGTTTGATTGCTGCCGGCGTATTCAGTGCTTATGAACAGACGCACTTAGGAATTAAAACTTATGCTTCTATAATTCCGTCGGTAGTAACAAGCCTATATGTTTTTGCAACAGCAGGCTTATTTATGCTAATTGGGTTTGCAATAATTATACCTTATTTCTTTAAAGGAATAAGTAAATCGAAATAATGTCAAAATTTTAATCTTGATTTTCGTCTAGTATTTGCCGAGAGAAATAATTTCTTCTCTTGAAGAGTAGAGGGTTTTATTTGCGGCACATTAGTAGCTTTGGCGTTATCATCCAATGCTACAAAAGTAAAATAAGCCTCATTAATTAAATAGGCCTTTTGGCTGACTATTTTTTTTGCCCAGGCAACAACATGAATTTCCATGGAGGTATTAAACACTCTGGTAACTTTTGCTTTAATAGTAATGATATCTCCCACTTTAGCGGGCATTTTAAATTTTACACTATCGATAGAGGCCGTAACACAAATTTTCTCAGCATGATTTTGCGCGCAAACCGCAGATGCAATATCCATCCATTGCACTAATCGTCCACCTTGTAAGATACCCATCGGATTGGTATCATTAGGACACACTACCTCTGTTACGGTAGTTTCTGAGTCAGCGCTTTTTTTATACTTAATCATTCCGGTAATTCAAAAGAGGAATTCCACATTTGTCCAGATTCTATTTCCTCAAATGTAATCTGCATGTATTTTGTGTCTCCTTCATTTGTGAGCTCACGCTTCACCACGATGCTCTCAGGCTTATCTTTATAATTAACCCTATCGCCACAACGTAACATAAATGGATATTTTACGGTAATTTTTTCTTCTTCCGTTATAACC
Organism: Bacteroidia bacterium; assembly: GCA_016787445.1. GTDB lineage: Bacteria > Bacteroidota > Bacteroidia > B-17B0 > Aurantibacillaceae > JAHEYG01. The sequence continues at coordinate 90,491 of JAEUTQ010000083.1, read as the reverse complement.
ATTTTATAAGCTTCTTCAAACAAGCACTCTTCAAATCTTTCAATTAAAATCTCATCGTTAATTTCCTTTTTTGCATCATCCGATAGTTTTTTTGTCCAATTTAAAAAACTTGTAATGGCTGCTTTTCGCAAATCACTTTTTATATAATCCGGAAATGGACATCGGCGGTCTTCCTGATCATTAAACCAATAATTAAGTGATACTTCGAGCATTTCATACTCAATGTAATCCTGACTGTCTATTAATGCTTCTACTTCCATTAGAATAAATATTTACTTCAAATTTATAAAACAACGAAAAAATGCATTATGACTTAAATCATTTTAATACCTGTTAAAAATCTCGTGCTTTACAGTAAAATTGAAACTATGATTCATCACTCTTGGGCAGAACCATTTAAAATAAAAATGGTTGAGTTATTAAAAATGACTACTCCCGCACAACGCAAAAAAGCACTTCAAAACGCAGGGTACAATACGTTCCTTTTAAAGTCTGAAGATGTATACATCGATTTACTAACCGACAGTGGCACATCGGCCATGAGCGACCAACAATGGGCAGGAATGATGCTTGGCGATGAAGCTTATGCCGGTAGTAAAAACTTTTATAACCTTGAGGCCGCTGTAAAAAAATATTACGGATATAAGTATGTTATTCCTACACACCAGGGCCGTGGCGCTGAAAATATTTTATCTCAAATCATGATAAAAAAAGGAGATGTAATTCCGGGTAATATGTATTTCACAACAACCAGATTACATCAAGAGCTGGCCGGAGGTGTGTTTTATGATGTTATTATAGATGAAGCGCATGATAGTTCCAATTTATTTCCATTTAAGGGAAATGTAGACATTGGGAAACTCGAACGCCTCGTGAAAAAATTTGGTGCTAAAAAAATTCCTTATATATGTGTAGCAACAACGGTAAACATGGCGGGCGGTCAACCAATTTCTTTAGGTAACCTGAAGGATTTACGGAATTATACAAACAAACACGGTATCAAGATCATCTTAGATATGACACGTGTAGCAGAAAATGCTTTTTTCATACAGCAACGAGAAGAAGGTTATAAACGTAAAAGCATTGCCTCTATAGTTAAGGAAATTTGTAGTTATACCGACGGCGCAACGTTTAGTGCCAAAAAAGATGCTTTAGTTAATATAGGAGGATTTTTGGCTTTAAATGATAAAAACAAGTATGAAGAAGCGAGTAATTTAGTTGTTGTTTACGAAGGTCTACATACCTATGGGGGGTTAGCCGGAAGAGATATGGAGGCGATGGCCATTGGTATTGGAGAATCTGTTAATGATAACCATATTAGAGCGCGAATCGGACAAGTACTTTATTTAGGTAAAAAACTGAATGATTTAAAAATTCCAATTGTGAATCCGATTGGAGGTCATGGCATCTTTATTGACGCGAAAAAATTTCTTCCTCATTTAAAGCAAATTCAATTTCCTGCGCAGGCACTGGCAGCGGAGATTTACGAAGACAGTGGTGTTAGAACCATGGAAAGAGGTATTGTTTCGGCAGGACGAAATAGTAAAACCGGTGATCATTACTACCCGGAATTAGAATTAGTACGACTAACTATTCCGCGCCGTGTGTATACACAAGCCCATATGGATGTTATTGCCGAATCTATAGAAAGTGTATATGCAAAACGCGATAAAATAAAAGGACTGGAAATGATTTATGAACCCGCTTACTTAAGATTTTTCCAGGCCAAGTTTAAGAAACTTTAGGTTTTTCTATTAAAGAAACTATTAATACAGTAACTAGAATCAACGGAAATAATATTGAAATTATTGCCAAAAAAGGTAGAGTTAAGTTTGAATAGTGAAATAAACCTTCCATCTCGGCAGCTTTATAAGCCATTAAAGCTTGTGTTATTAAAAACACAAGCTTTAATACATTTATGGCTATTCTGTAATAAAATATATTTGTGATATTTAATATCGAGGCTGTCATTTTTATAATGGTAATTGAAATGATGCCCAGCAATACGAAATGTAAATAAAATAATATTAAATACCGATTTGAGTAACTTGCCACTGCTACATATGGAAAAGACACCACGAATTGCATTATTGATTTTAAAATCAATCCATAAATAACCCAGTTTAAGCTAAATGGTATTCTATTTTCCAAACTCTGTAGTAGAGACTTTATATTGAGCAGAAACATACAGGCTGTCAATTGCATGACACAGGCCACCGTGCTGATTACATTGAACCAAAATCCGGGCGCACACCATAAATACGAATTAGTTAATGTAAGAGGCACAGACAAAGCAAAGAGATGATAAGCTATCTTTAATTTCATATCATTCACTGAGCCCAAGTAAAAGTGAATGATAGCCAGAATGCTGCTTACAAAAAAACCATTATACTGAAAATGAAGGTAGGTGTATATTGTGTTATAATAGGCGGGGCTTGCATTACCAAACGATTTAACGATAATACCTAAAATAAGTGGGAAAATCCCCGAAATAATCAAACATATCCAAGCTAAAACCAAATATGACTTATATCCATTAAACGATCTTAAATTTTTAAATCCAATTTGCTTTATTAATTGTAGCGCCAGAAATGTTGAAAGAATTACATGAAGTGTGGATAGTATTATGGTTATATAATTATAGCCATATTTCACAAAAAGGGGAACCGTTAATAATAATAGTAAAACATCCGCAGCCAGACAAACTATTACTTTAGTACTTAACTTATATTGAATGAGATATCCGGTAATTGCAAAGTTCGCTAAGAACAACCAACCCAAAAAGGCTCCGTGAGAATGGGCGTGGATTAAATTATTATAAGATATACTAAAACTGCTAAAAGGAAGAATTCTTAGCAGAGCCCCAAGGCAAGCAATAATTACAAGAAACAAATAACTAATTAAAATGATTCTTCTTACTGTGTTATTATCACTGCCGATTTGTGGAGTCGAATTACTTTTTGCCTTTAACTCCTGCTGCAACTTGGCTTAATTTTTTTGCATTAATAATTGCAATTTCTTTACCTACTAAATCAATTACACGCTCTTTCTTAAGTGCTGCAAGTGTTCTAATAACTGTTTCGTAAGTTGTGCCGGCCATATTGGCTATATCCGTACGCGATAACGTATAGTTTAATAACTTATTACCTGCATTCTTTTTGTATCCGAAACAATCAATTAATTTCACTAAAATAATTGCAATCCTTGTTTTAGGGTCAAGAATTAATAAGTTTTTCATTCTGGTTTCCGAATCTCTAAGTTCATCTGATAAGAAATTAATCAGGTAAACAGCCATCTCATTGTTACTTTTAAGAATTGAAGAAAACACTTCAATTGGCAAAAATGTAATAACCGATTCTGATAAAGTTTCAGCCGATATCGGATAAACTTTTGTATTAAGGCCTCTATGGCCAACGATCATTTCATTTGAAGCTAAACGAATAATTTTTTCCGAATTGTCATGTGATTTAGAAAGTACTTTAACTCTACCTCTCTCGATAAAATAAATACCCTTTACCAGTTCTCCTTCATGAAAGATTCGTTGACCTTCATCAAAAAATAAAGTTTGTTTTTTCTTTTCAAATAATTTTTTGCCCTCACTGGAGCAATACTTAGTAAATAAATTTATTGAAAACATAAATTAATATTATCCTCCTATTAAAATCATACTTCTGTTACTTTCCGACATTAGTCTTCCCTCTTCACTCGCAAAATTCTTTATGCCACCTCTTTGACTTTTTTTATTAAATACAGTTTCCTTAATCAGCTCTTCAACATTTTCGTTATTTCGTAGAGCAGTAAGTAAATCGGTTTCCGAACCGGAAAACAAACAGTTTTTAATTCTCCCGTTTGCGGTTAATCTAATTCTATTACATGAATCACAAAATGGATTACTTACAGTAGAAATCATGCCGAAATTTCCGCTAAATCCTTTAATCTTGTATTTTCGTGATGTGTCATTTTTCTTATCCTCTACTTTTAACACATTTCTTTCGCCGAACATTCTAGATACATTCCGCAAAATTTCCTCTGCGTTGACTGTTTTAGAAAAGTCCCACTTATTCCCCTGAAAGGGCATGTATTCTATAAATTGAACTGTTGTATTCCATTCTTTTGTTAAACCAATGAAGTCAATTAATTCATCATCGTTCACTCCTTTGATAACAACTACATTTAGCTTCGGATTAAATCCTTGACTGAATAAGAGCTCTACATTATCCATTACACGGTTAAAATAATCACGACGTGTAATTGAATTAAACTTATCCTTCTTTAATGAGTCGATGCTGATATTAATCTTAGAGATACCACAATTTTTAAAGGTCTCAATGTGCTGATCAATAAGAATGCCATTGGTGGTAATAGCCATTTCACAATTCAATTTACTCAGGCGAGTCGCAATGTTATCAAAATCTTTTCTCACTAAAGGCTCGCCACCCGTAAACCTTATTTTATTCACCCCCAACTTTACAAATTCTGAGGCCAGGATCTGTATCTCCTCTGCGCGCATAATATTTTCTTTGGGTGATAGTTGAATACCATCTGCCGGCATACAATAAAAACACCTCAAATTACATCGCTCTGTTAAAGAAATGCGCAAATAATTATGTACTCTTCCGAACTGATCGCGCAACATATTTACCTATTTGAATTTCTTATGTTGAATAAGTAATTGATTAAACTCCTCCCCACTGATTAATTTCTGTGCTAAAGGAAACAACGTGTAATCTTCACGGTAAATATGAAGTCTCAGAAGCTCCGTAAATTCACGGCTAGTATCATAAGCTGTATCATACACAAACATTCGTGAAGTAACATCTTGAATTCGCGTTGCCAATCCCAATAAATTAAATGCCAATGTGCCTAACTGAATAAATTTCACATGATCGTCTTCCATCACATCAATGGCTGTTTTTGGGTTGTCGCCTGTACTATGTTCTCCTGACTCCAATAGTTTTTTGTTTAAGAGTGGGAAAAGCACTTTATCCTCCTTTTCATTGTGAACTAATAATTTGTTATCATAAAATTTAAAAAAATCTGAAAATGCATAATTTATCTCCGAAGTAACGTTATAGCCATTTGATTTGAACTCCGCTAAAGCACTTTCAAACTTATCAATTTCCGCAGTTGCCACTTCGTGTTCACGCACCAACTCCTGTAATGTTTCATGCATTGTTTTAAAATCAACTTTTGGCTTCTTCTCTTCCTCATAAACAGAAGGAGGATCAAAAGGAGTACAACCTTTCATGTTGTCTAACCCATGCTCCACATTTCTTTTAATAGGGTCCTTTTTATTAGTTTCTTTTAAGTCGATCATATCGTTATGTTTTAAAGCAAATAACGGTATAAAAATAAACAAACTGTATGATTTTAATCATACTATTGAATGACAAATAGCGGGTTTTTAGTAAATGTAGTGTCTGTCAGCGATTTGAGAAAAGCAATCAAATCCTGCTTGTCTTGTTCGGTTAATTGTAAACCAAACTGCTTACTCGACTTAGTCATGATTGGATCAAGTGTTGAGCTATGTTTTACACCACTGTTATAATGCTCAATCACATCCTCAAGAGTAGAAAATCTACCATCGTGCATATACGGAGCTGTTAGCTCAATATTTCGTAATGTAGGCGATTTAAATAATCCGATATCGGATTGTAGTCCGGTAATAGTATAGCGTCCTAAATTAACTCCAGAGAACAGTGAATCAATTCCAATATTATGAAAGCGATTATCGGAAAAAAGCCCTAACGAATGGCAATGAAAACAATCACCTTTTTCTGAATTAAAAATATTAAACCCTCGCAATTCCGGCTCCGTTAAATCAATTTGATGTTTCACAAATTTGTCAAATCTCGAATTCTGCGATACCATCACACGAATAAATTGTGAAAGCGCCTTTGCTAGATCATAATGTGTTATTTCATCGACATCGTACACACGTTTAAATAAATCGGCATAAAGTGTTGAGTTGTTAACTTTATTTATATCGGTATTGAAAAAATCTTTCACCTCAAACAGCATGATGTCTTCGACACTACCGCTTACTTTACCGTTCCATAAAAAGTTAGTATTAAACCCCAGATTGATGTGTGGCAATGAATTAACCCCGGAGGCGGAGAACGATTCATTTGGCACATGGCATGACGAACAAGACTTTCCGTTATTGGATAAAATCGTATCGTAATACAATCTCCTTCCCAACTCAATTCCTTCAACCGTTAATGGATTATTGTCAGGAATATTTAGTTTTGGGAAATAAGTCGGAACATCTAACACATAGGGTGTAAGAGGAGCTTGTAAATTAGTTATATCGGGCTGCTTTTTATTGCAAGCCCATACTAAAGCAAGAAATAATACACCTACTATTTTACTCCAGGCTAAACGCATCCTTTATATTATTAATTATTTTTCTATTAGCAACAGTATCATTCATGGTGTAATTATTTTCAAAATTCAGGTTATACAAATTGGGATTTTGAAAAACCTCATTAATATTAAAAACTAATTTGTACTCATGATTCCAAAATTTTTGCGTTAAATTTTTGGAAATGGTAATTTTTGGTTGAAAGTTGTTTTTCCCTAAATGAATAGCGTATCCTCGTTTTATCGTTAACGTATCCAAATATCTTCCTTCTAATTTCATAAAGTGATAGCCGCCTCCCATTCCATCAGGCCAAGCCATATTTAAATTTTCCATAGTGTTTGGCAAACTTCCTGAAATATTTTTTGAATTACTTAACCCAATTACGAATGAAACCTCGGTATAATCGCCCGGGGTAATCGAGTCAATCAAAAAACTACAGGTGGAGTTAATAGAACCATCAATATAAATTATCTTATTCGACGTTACTGTTTTTTTGCTGTTTTTAAAAGTAAGATCAGAAATATAAAACTGAAGACTCTCAACACTATAAATATTTCCGGCTGCGTTTGTATTGTTTAAACTATCCCAAATAATAGTGGTGTTATCGTTTTTAAGGATAAGCGAGAATTTTGCTTTCGAATATTCGGGCATAATCTCGTCCTTTCTACAACCAAATAAAAAAAGGATTGCCACCATGAATGGCAATCCTTCTAAAAAACTAACAAAGATTTTACTAAATCTAACCATTGATATAACTTAACTCTTTGTACCCATAAATGTAATAAGAAACTAAGTTACATACTATGATTAGCGTCATGTTTAAGAGAATCAAAATTCTCAGCCAGTCTTACATTTTTAAACCAACTTTAGGCCATGCGATTTTACCCGGACGGATAATAACTGATAGATATGCCCAATTGCTTTTTGGTTGTAAACTCACGGCGCCTCTTAAGTGTTGTAAAGCTGCTGCGCCAAAGAATTGTGAATAACCGCCTTGAATAGCAACTCCTTCTGCAAAATTGTAGCTTAAAGTAAAATCTAATTCGCCTCCTAAATGATTTGAAGCCAATGGAACGTATTTATTATTAACCACCTTAAATCCTTCTCGTCTGTCTCTTACTGGCGCTGCGGCATTAAAATAGTGCCCATTTATTCCGACCATCACTTTTTTATAGGTATACGTTACACGTAGGTATCCATCCAATAATCCAACACTGCTTCCGTGATTTCCAACGTAGAAATAATCCATATAACCATTAAATCGGTGATTAGTTCCGTAATAAGGATTAAACGCGTGATTAACTACGCGATATGCTTTCGTCGTATCTGTTTCATCATTGCCGGAAAGATATTCAGCTCCTAATGTTACCAACAGGCCTTTTATAGGTTTGTACCCCACTTCCGCACAAATGTCATAAGCGCTAGTTTTTTCATACTTAGGTGTATTTGTTGAAGTTGCTGAAGCGGTTGCGTCATCACCCATTTGATAATACCCATAAAATAATGCTTGAAGTTTATCACTTTTATATTCCGCGCGTAAACCCATCGTTTGCTGATACAAAATTATATTAGATTTCACGCCTGTTACCCCGTTAAGGTGTACAAATGGCATTCCATTATTTAGAAACAAGAAACTCGCATTGAGTTTATTAAATTGCTTGTTTGCCCATAAATACTGAAATGCTTGGTAGTTGTTTGCTGCGCCATTTGTAACAGTGTATGGGATGTTTTTATTAGCTTCTGCATTTTGATTGTACGTTCCTCCAACATGAACCTGCCAGGTACTATCTGTATACATAAACACACCTGCGTCGTGTCGGCGCGCTTGCATAGCCCAATCTAATCCTCCTAAAATTCTATCGTCATCGTAGGATAAAACTTGTCGGCCAATTTTTGCTTTAATTTTTTTTGTGAAGAACAATTCTCCATAACCTTCAAACAGGGAGAGCCCGGCTGCGTTGTCAATTACAGAATGTCCCACGTTCCCCCATGTTCTTACATCCTGAACCGAAGCATATATTCTAAATTTCTCATGCTTGTATTCTCCATTCAATCGCATACGTTGTGAAACGAAAGTGCCCGCCTTCATATTCGTATCCGATAATGTTGAATATCCATGTCTATACTCGCCGCGAGCCATATACTGTCCCGACATTGAGAATTGTGCATTCGCAGTATTAGCCAACAAAATACCTGCTGCTAATCCGCTGATTAATTTTGAAATACTTTTTGTTTTCATATGGATACATTTTTAGTTTAACTTGGTCTTTCACACCCTTTACGTTGATAGTAATACCAATTGATTATGGTTCCAATTACAGCAAAAACAAGTAAACCAAAAAAGAATCGATTTGCGCTTCCTGTTGCTGTAATAGCGTTACCAATTAAAGTTGCAAAAATGAATGGGCCATATGCAGCAATAGCTCCGGTCCAACCTAAAACTCCTGCTGCCTGACGTTGATTTTCTGAAAAGATTATCGGATACTGACGGAACGTTCCTGCATTGCCAATACCTGTAAAGAAAAATAATCCTAACATAACACCAAGGAACATAGGAAATTGATCAACACTTGTTGGGTTTAATAATCCTTGTGAAATCAGAAGGGCACTTCCTACTATTAATCCAACACCGGTTAAAGTTGTAAGAATGGCACCGCCAACTTTATCGGCAATAAATCCAAATATGACACGGCTTGCAGAACCAATTAGTGGCCCATAAAATGCATATGCCAAAGGGTCTGGCGCATTAGGGAAACTTCCATACAGCGTTTTAATCATTAAAGGAAATGCAGCAGCCAAACCTGAAAAACCACCAAATGTCATTACATAAGTGATTGTACAAAACCAAGTATGTTTGCTGCCAAAAATATCCAGTTGTTCTTTGAAAGAAGCCTTCACTGGTATACTTCTTAAATAAATCCAGCAGATAATACCTAGAATAATCAAAAGTGGTGCGTACCAAAATGCTGCCGACTGTAAATAAACATCTTTGTTCTTTACAGCTTTTGTGTTCTCGTTCATTTTTTTCATCACCATTTCGCCGGCTTTAGGATGAATAGAACTGATTGCTTTTCCTTGAGCTTTAGGAGGGCAAGCATTAAAGAATGCAATTTTATCAGTTAACGAAACTGTTTGTTTGATTGAGTCCTTAATTTTTTTAGGGATATTTAAAATGATTTTTGATTGAATGCCGGTATCCAATGCAGCAAACACTTCCGCTCTTTTAGCTCCATCCATTTCTTTTAAAGTTACAGCGGCTTCTTTGGCATCAATACTGGTTGACACTTGTGAAGCACCATAAATGGCCACCCCTAAAATTGCCGGCGTCACAAATTGCGTAACAGAAACACCAAAGTTTCCGATTCCAGCCTGTATACCGAGAGCAGTTCCTTTTAATCGTTTTGGAAAAAACATATTTGTACTTGGCATATAGGAAGAGAAATCGCCACCACCAAAACCTGAAGTAAAAGCTAACACCATAAATACCCAAAATGGAGTATTAGGATCCATTACGGCTAAACCAATTCCTATTACAGGAATAAGTTTGATAATAGTAGCAACTGTTAAGATGTGTCTTGTGCCATATATTGGTAGAAGAAACGTGTGAACTATACGCAATGTTCCTGCAGCTAAACCTGGCATGGCGGCTAACCAGAATAATTGATCGGAGGTAAACTTAAATCCTATCGACGGGAGCTTTACTACAATTGCACTCATCATGAACCATGTGGCAAATGAGAGTATTAACGTGAACGTTGTTATCCATAACGTTCTCCAAGCGATTTTTTTTCCTTCGGATTCCCAAAAATTATCATCTTCTGGATTCCATTTATCTAACCATGTTTTAGCCATAACGTTTTATAGGGTTTGTTTATTTTATCTGACAATTCTTAATACAGGACAAGGAGCATCCAAAAAGACATCGTATGTTCTGCTGCCCATTAATAATTTTCCAATAGGAGACGCTTTATGGCTTGCAAGCAAAATAAGCTCTGCGTTCCTTTCTTTGGCAATTGTTACAATTTCTGTGGCAACATCACCCTGACCAAAAACCGCTTCAAGATTTTGAACCTGCATCTCTTTTAATTTTTTTGCTTCATCTATCAGCATTTGTTTCCCTTCTGTAATCCATGATTCTTTTATCTTAGACCATTCCGCAGAATCCGATGCAAGAATTCCTGTGCTATGAGATTTTTGATTCACATACAATAAGAGCAAATTTGCCCCGGTGGTTTTAGCAAGGTAGGCAGCTTGTTCACGTGCTTTATCTGCTAACTCAGAATTTCCAATCGGATAAATAATAGTACGATATGCAAAATCACCATGAGGAGTAACCGGCTTAATTATTTTTTCACCAATCACATGATCATGAATCTCCAATTCAATTGTTTCGGGTTTAATAATAGCTCTTCCTCCTTCTCCAACCCATTTCTTCGTCCAACTTTTTTGAGCAACTCTTAATACAACAAAAGCAATTAAAGCCAATGCTGCGAAAGCAAGAAATCCACCCGCAAAAGATCCGGTACCTTGTTTAGAAATGCCCATTGCGTTCGGAATAAAACTTCCGCCCAACGCTCCAATTTCACCAATCATACTTCCAGCAACTGCGGTTGCAAGCGGCCAACGCAATGGCACTAATTGAAATAATGCTCCATTTCCTGCTCCTAGGGCAGCAAAACAAACCATAAACAATATAGTAGTAAGCACTAAACTTGTTTGAAAACTTGCAATCACCATACAAACAATCACAACACCGAATATTGCTGTAAGTGTATTGATTCCGCCCCATTTATCTGACACAGCACCTCCAACGATACGAACCGCACTTCCCATTAATGCTGCCAACATGGTGAGTTGTCCTGCCTCAACTTTAGAAACATGAAACTGATCGTAAAAGTAAGTCGGTAGAAAATTTGACAGGCCAATAAATCCACCGAATGTAATAATGTAAATTAGGTTGAATGACCATCCGTCTTTTTCAAATAAACAGGCTAAGTGTTGCTTAAGCGATTGATGCTCGCGATCCGGAGGCTCCTTTGCAAAAATAACCATCACCACTATTGGTATAAGCATAAACAATGCGGCCATACCATACACCGCTTGCCAACCGAACTTTGTTGCAAGAGGTGGTGCAAATAGCATGGCTAATACGGTTCCGCTATTTCCTGCTCCTGCTATACCCATTGCTAAACCCTTATACTTTGGAGGAAACCATCCAGATCCAAGCGATAAGGCAACACCAAAACTTGCACCTGCAATGCCGAGTAGTACCCCCATTTTAAGAACGTCATCGTAATCTTTTACCAAATAATAACCAAATAGCATGGCAAAAAAGATTAATGTCATTTCCGTTAAGGCCGCGTTTTTTCTTCCTATGTATTGCGCTAGCACGCCTAACGGAAAGCGCATAATGGCACCGGCTAAGATTGGAACCGAAATCATAAACCCCTTTTGAGCCGGAGATAAATTAAACTCTTCACTGATAAATGGCGCCATCGCTCCATTTAATACCCAGATTGCAAAACAAAAATCGAAATATAAAAAAGCGGAGAACAAAGTTGGTGGGTGCCCTGCTTTAAGAAATGTTTTAAAACTTGCCATAAAAATAAACTTTAATTCTAGTTCAAAATTAGAATCTGAATTTTGCTCTAAAAATGATTGGCATCATGATTTTAGCGTTTTGTCATGTTTTAAAATTGAACAACTCATTCTGTAAATTCACCTTTACATAACCTTTGTAGCTCTTTTGGTTGTATGATTAATATCATATTAAAAGCCATGAAGCGTATCTAATTTTACAAGAGGAAAGAATAATTTGGAAAATAGTCAACGTATAGCGCATTTATTTGATCAGAGTGAAACAATTAAACTCTCTGAACATACTTTACTAAACAGTTCGCATGGTAAGGCTGAAAATATTTATCTGATAAAAAAAGGTGCTATCAAAGTATTTAAGAAAAAACAAGGTGAGCTTTTTATTTTATCTATTGGCTTTGAAGGAGACGTTATTGGACTGGAACAGCTGTTTAACGACAGCGTTAATGATAAATACTATTATGCAATTCCAGGTACAGAAATCAAACAGTTATCAATTGCCCCTCTACAAAATACTCTCAAAACAAACTCACAAATAAATATGGAGGTTTTGCAGTATATTTCTGAGATGACTGATCAGGTAGAAGTGAATCTAATGAACGTTACGCAAAGAAGTGTTACGTGTAATATGGCTAATTTGCTACTTAAACTTAATTCTATTAAATGTAACGGAATTATTCCTTGCGTAGTTACAACCAAAGACCTTGCCAACCTAATAGGTACTACTATAAACTATGTGTATAAAACCTTACAAAATTTAGAAAGTAAAAAAATAGTAAGCTTCAAAGACCGAAGGTTGCGCATCGTAAATAATGAACTGCTAAAACAACTTGCCGCCAATGGCAAAAATTAATTCCATCCGACATGAATTCTCCTATTCTATATAACACCGAAAAAGCCTTCGCGCTTAAATCGAACAGCGAACTTTTTCAAACTAAATTAATGTATAGAATAATGAATTATGCATGGCTTACCAAAATATTAACCAAGCTGGTTAACTTTTCACTAAAATTAGGTTTGCCTGTTAAGCATTTAATAAAGAATACGGTTTTTAAACAATTCTGTGGAGGAGAAACGATAAATGAAAGTAAGATTGTTATCAGTAAGTTATATGGCATTAACGTGAAATCTATTTTAGACTACTCCGTTGAAGGCGCCAGTACAGATGAAAACTTTACAAATACGCTGAATGAAACACTGAAAATTATTCAAACAGCGCACAACAACCCTTCCATACCTTACACATGTATTAAGCTAACAGGGTTTGTAGATACTAAATTGCTTGAGAAAGTAAGTTCTAATCGAGAATTGAGCGCGATTGAGCAACAAGAATGGCGTAACTTAAAAAACAGACTTACAACTTTATTTGATGCTGCACAAAAATATAATGTTCCGGTTTTTATTGATGCGGAAGAAACTTGGATACAACCAGCCATAGATAAACTAGCGGAGGAATTTATGGTGAATTATAATCGCAATAACCATGTTGTTCTTACAACGCTTCAGATGTATAGAAATGATAGATTACCTTACTTGAAAAAACTTATCAAGTTTGCCAGATTTCATCAAATTAAACTGGGTATTAAATTGGTTCGAGGTGCTTATCTTGAAAAAGAAAATGAGCGTGCAAAAAAATTAAATTACCCCAGCCCGATTAATTCTACCAAAGTAATAACAGATTCTGAATTTGACACTGCCGTGAAGCTGTGTTTAGATAATATTGATATTATTATGCTCTGTGCCGGTACTCATAATGAAATTAGCACTTTACTTCTTTTAAATGAAATGAAAAAAAGAAATTTAACAAATAATCATCCGAACATTTTCTTTTCTCAACTCTACGGGATGAGCGACAACATTACCATGAATCTTGGAGCACGTGAATATAATGTCACAAAATATGTTCCGTACGGTCCGGTAGAATCTGTCATTCCTTACTTGACTAGAAGGGCTCAGGAAAATTCCGGTATTGCGGGACAAATGAGCAGAGAGTTAAAAATGATATTACAAGAGCAAAACCGTCGCGATAAATTAAAACTATTAAAATAATCCGGTACTATTTCTTTCATTTAACTTCCCAAACATCCCCACTTTTAAAAAAATCGTTCAACGAAGTATATTTACTTTTTGTTTGGGCCAAATCTATCTGATTTTTCATTTTTGCTTCGTATGTGCTATTACTTACATTTCGTATTATTCCGATTGCTACGGGTAATTCAGGAAGCGACATTCTTACCAGCATTAAATGTAAGGTAGGATCCGGATTATGCGCGTCATGAACTAAAATATCATTTTCTGCAATTCCGTTTTCACCAATGGTTACCGATTCCAATTTAAGACCATTTAATCGAATTCCTTTTTTTCTGTCCTTTCCAAACAACATAGGTTTGCCATGTTGTAGCACCAATTGATTTTCCTCGCGATGTTCTTTTGAACTGATGGCATCATGCACACCGTCATTAAAAATGACACAGTTTTGCAGAATTTCAACCAGTGAAGTGCCTTTATGCAGCTCAGCAGCTACAAATATTTCGGCCATAAATTTTGGACTACTATCCGTAATTCGGGCATAGAAGTTAGCCTTTGCGCCAATCGCTAATTCTCCCGGTAGAAAAGGTTCTTCTATAGTACCGTGAGGTGAAGATTTAGTGATTGATCCTTCTTCGCTTGTTGGCGAAAATTGTCCTTTTGTTAGTCCGTATATTTTATTATTAAACAATAAAATATTTAAATCAATATTACGTCGTAGCAAATGAATTAAATGATTTCCTCCAATGGCAAGCGCATCACCATCGCCGGTTATTTCCCACACGCTTAAATCCGGGTTTGCCAATTTCACTCCTGAAGCAATAGCTGCCGCTCTACCATGAATGGTATGAAAACCGTAGGCACTCATGTAATAAGGAAAACGGGACGAACATCCAATACCGGAAATAAAAACAATATCTTCTCTTCTTTTTCCTATTTGCGGTAATGCAGTTTGTACAGCACTTAAGATCGAATAATCTCCACATCCCGGACACCATTTTACCGCCTGATCGCTTACAAAATCAGCTTTTGTTAAGCTGCAAGTTTTTACTTCGGGTCCCATAATTATGAACTTAAAATATTATTAATATCCTCTTTGAGCTCGTTGATGGTAAAGGGCTGCCCTTGTACCTTATTTATTTGTGAATACTTAAATTCCGGTAATTGTATTCTCAAATAAGAAGCAAACTGTCCTAGATTTAATTCACAGACAACAATCCGCTTAAATTTAGAAAACACCTCCGCTGTATTTTTCGGTAATGGATGGATGTAATTAAACTGTGCGAACGCTACATTTTTTCCTTCTTTCTGCAGCTCATTAACCGCGCCATATATTGTACCGTATGTGCCCCCCCATCCTACAACTAATAAATCGTTTTTATCTTTTCCTTTTACTTTTTGCATTGGAATAAATTCCTGTACCCTTTTCACTTTCTCTGCGCGTAGTTTTACCATGTGTTCATGATTAGCAGGATCGTGCGAAACATTTCCGCTTACATCTTGCTTCTCTAATCCGCCAATTCTGTGTTCAAATCCTTTCATTCCGGGAATTACCCATTTTCTGGCGAGCGTTTCTACATTTCGTTGATAAGGCTTCCATGTTTCGTCAGCGCTTATTACATCTGATAAATTCATTTCGGGAAGTTCGTCAGTAGTTTTCACCTTCCAGGCTTCAGCCCCATTACCTAAATAACCATCGGTTAACAAGATAACAGGTGTCATATGCTCCATTGCTATCTTACAAGCCATAAATGCATAATCAAAACAATCGGATGGAGAACCTGCGGCTAAAACAACAACAGGACTTTCGCCGTTTCTTCCATACAATGCCTGCATTAAATCAGACTGTTCTGTTTTTGTTGGTAATCCAGTTGACGGACCTCCTCTTTGTACATTAACAATTACTAAAGGTAACTCCGTCATCATTGCCAAACCAATAGCTTCTCCTTTTAATGCTAAGCCGGGCCCGGAGGTTGTTGTTACAGCAAGATTTCCGGCAAAACTTGCTCCTATCGCCGAGCAAATTCCCGCAATTTCATCTTCCGCCTGAAATACTTTTACGCCAGACCATTTATGTCGAACCAACTCTTGCATAATATCGGTTGCCGGTGTTATAGGGTAAGAGCCTAAAAATAATTTCCTCTTACTTTTCTCTGCAGCCGCCATTAATCCCCATGCCACGGCTTTATTACCCGTTATATTACGATATAATCCCGGTTCATTAGACGCTGGTAGAACAGTAAATGCGAAAGCTATAGCTTCAATTGTTTCTGCCAGATTAAATCCAGCATTTAATGCGGCAATATTTGCTTTTACCAATGCGGCATCTTTTTTAAATTTTTCGCTGATAAATTTTTCAGCTTGGGCCAATGAACGATTGAACATGCAATTAACCAAACCAAGCGCAAAAAGATTTTTGCATCGCATAACAGATTTATTGTCCAATCCTAACTCTAAGGAACTAATGGCCTTTTTAGTTAAGCTTGATATTGGAACTTTAATCAATTCGTAATCATCCAAAGACCCATCTTCAAATGGGTTGGAGGTATACTCTGCCTTTTCAATACTCTTCTGGTCGAAACTGTCGCTATCAGTTATAACTATGCCTTGCTTCCGTATACTTTTTAAATTCGCTTTAAGAGCAGCAGGATTCATCGCAATTAAAACATCTGCAATATCTCCGGGAGAGTGTATTCCTGATTTGCCAAAATGAATTTGAAATCCGGAAACACCTGCCACTGTACCAACCGGGGCACGTATTTCTGCGGGATAATCCGGAAACGTTGCAATATCATTCCCTAACCATCCGGATTCGTCACCAAATTGAGACCCCGTAAGCTGCATACCATCACCAGAATCTCCGGCAAATTTTATCACAACCTTTTCTACTTCTAAATTTCTTTTTGAATCAGACATAGCATATCACTCATAACAAAGCTAACTCGTTAAATATTTAAGTGATATGATTGAAATCATATTATTTTAAAGTATGATGAGTGAAATTTATTCTAAATAATCTAATCATCCATATTTAACATTTTAATGCTATGTCAATACAAATTACAGATGAATGTATTAATTGCGGTGCCTGTGAACCGGAATGTCCAAATCACGCTATTTACAAAAATGCCGAAGACTGGAGTTACTCTGACGGAACAGACCTATGCGGTGATGTTACGTTACCAAATGGTAAAACCGTAAACGCAGACGATAGAAACACTGCACTATCTATAGACTACTACTACATTGTTTCTGATAAATGTACAGAATGCAAGGGCTTTCATGATGAACCACAATGCGCCGCTGTTTGTCCGGTTGACTGCTGCGTTCCGGACGAATCGAATACTGAATCAGAGGAAGAGTTAGAGGCTAAGAAAATTTTTATGCATGCTTAATACATTACAAGATAGAGTGGCTTTGGTGGTGCTTGCATCCGGCACGTCTTCCCGTATGGGGTCGTGTAAGTTTTTACTACCATCTAAACATCATTCTTCTTTATTGGAAGCTATACTTAGTCAGGCCCAAAAAACAATAATAAACAGTTTTAATATCGTCACTTCTGCTATTAATTCAAGCTATGTGTATCAAAAAACCAAAAACGTAATTCATAAAAATTTTAAAATAATAATTAATCCACATCCTGAAAGGGAAAGAATGTATTCGCTTCAGTGCGCTCTTCAACAACTTAAGAACTATGATTATTGTTTTATTCAAAATGCAGATAACCCATTTTTTGAAGCGCAGTTAATTAATGAAATGTTTGCCTCAAGAAACGATGCCGATTTTATTTGTCCTGTTTTTAACAACAAAGGGGGGCACCCCATCTTAATAAACAAAAAATTGATTAATGCGCTCTTAAAAGCGCCGTATGACTCGAGGCTTGATTTTGAATTGAAAAAATTCACAACAAAAAGAATTGATACAAAATCTGAAAATGTTCTTATTAACATTGATACACAAGAAGATTATCATAATTATCTGAATACAAAAGAATGAATCACCTATTCAAAAAAATATCAGAGATTTTAGAGAATGGCGAAGATTGTGCCCTGTGTACAATTGTTACTACTCAAGGCTCTACGCCTTTAAAAGCCGGAGCTAAAATGATTGTTACCGCGAACGGAAAAATCTTTGGCACAATTGGCGGAGGCGATCTGGAAAAAAAAGTTATTGAGAATGCATTACTTGTTATAACGATCAAACAATCGGAGCAATATACTCACAATTTACTTCAACAACACAGTATGTGTTGCGGCGGCACCGTAGTTGTATTTATAGATTTTATCAGTAAGCCAAATCGATTATATGTATTTGGCGCAGGGCATGTCGGCCGAGCTTTATGCAAAGTAGCTTCTACCTTAAACTTTGAAATATTTTTAATCGATGATAGAACGAATGAACTTGACCTAACAAACACTGAAGGCATTCATAAACTTCCCTTTTCTGCGAAAGAAATCATGTTGTCTTTACCCTTTGATAACAACACTTATATTACCATCATGACAAGGGACCATAGTTTAGATCGCGAAATTTTAGCCTTCTGTATAAACAAGCCGCATGCGTATTTGGGAATGATAGGCAGTAAGCGAAAAGTAGAAATTACAAAAAAAATGTTTTTGTCGGGCGGATTATGCGAAGCGGAAGATTTTAATAAGGTAGATATGCCAATGGGAATTTCCATACGTGCCTCAAATCCGGAGGAAATTGCAATTAGCATTTTAGCGAAATTAATTCTAGTAAAAAATAATTCTAAACCCGGTTCTTCAAAAACAACAAATTCAAAATTTAAACATGAGAATCTTAAACCTCAATATAAATAACGTAGATTATACTGTAACTGCAGAAGATCATGACACACTTGTTAATGTTATTAGAAATAAAATAAATTTAACAGGCACAAAAATAGGCTGTGAACAAGGAAGCTGTGGGGCTTGTACGGTGCTGGTTGACGGGGAGCCCGTCCAGAGCTGTATTGCTCCGGCATTCCGATACGAAGGAAAAAAAATCACAACTATTGAGAGCTTGGGAAAAGCAGGAGAACTTCATGCTCTGCAACAAAAGTTTGTTGAACATGGTGCTATTCAGTGCGGCTATTGCACACCTGGTATGGTAATGTCGACACTGGCTTTAATAAACAAAAATCCCAATCCTAACAGAGATGAAATTAAAGATGCTATTTCAGGCAACCTATGCAGGTGTACCGGTTATATCAAAATTATAAATGCCATTGAAGCCTACGCAAAACATATTAACAACGAAGTGTCCAAAATTTCTTCATGCGGCTATAATGGCAATTGCAGTAACAACAACGAATCCGAACAAAAAAAACACCTAGTAGGAGTTGCGAAACCATACATTGAAGCTACAAAAAAAGTGACGGGTGCCGCCGAGTATGCTGATGATATCGTTGTTAAAAATCCCTTGTACTGCAAATTTGTACGAAGTATCTATCCGCATGCACGTATCCTTTCTATTGATACTTCAGAAGCAAAAAAAATAAAAGGAGTTGCTTATATTCTATTAGGAAATGAACTCCCTGTGACTTTCGGAGTTTTACCGATTTCTCAAGATGAAACTGCAATTGCAATTGAAAAAACCAGATACTTGGGAGAAATTGTTGCTGCCGTTGCTGCCGAAACGGAAGAAATTGCGCAACAGGCATGTAAACTCATAAAAGTAAAATATCAGCCATTGCATGCTTTTCTTGAAATGGATGAATCCATAAAAGACACTGGTGAAAAAGAAAAAATCCATAGTCATGTAAAATTCAACAATAACATTCATAAAAAAGCTGAATTGCGGTTTGGTAATCAAAAAGAAGCCTTAGAAGCAGCTGACCATACACTAAATATGGAGTTTGATTTTAAAGGTATTAATCATGGTTTTACAGAGCCTCATGCCGCTACTGCATATTGGGACCATAACGGATTAACCATTATTACTGCCACGCAAGTACCGCATTATTTACATCGATATCTCGCAAAAGTATTAGAACTACCAATGAGCAGAGTGAGAGTTATCAAACCTTATGTTGGTGGTGGTTTTGGTGGAAAAAGTGATCCATTTCCTCATGAAATAATAATTTCATACCTCACAAAAAAAATTGGTCGACCTGTGCGAGTGCGGTTTACAAGAGAAGAAGTGTTCTTATGTAATCATGGCCGGCATCCGAGTAAAATAAAAATGGCCATTGGTATGCGAAAAGACGGCATCATAAGTACGTTAGATGCTGATATTGTGATTGACGGCGGTGCTTATGGCAGTTTTGGAGTTGTTACTTCCTATTATAACGGTGTGCTCCTACAAGCACCTTATAAATTAAATAATTTCGGATTTAGGACGTTAAGAGTTTATACAAATAAACCTCAATCAGGTGCTATGAGAGGACATGGTGCGGTTAATTCACGCTTCGCGATTGAAACCATGCTGGATGTCATGTCTGAAAAATTAAACATCGACCCCTGCGAATTACGAATGCGCAATTTCTTAGATTCAGACACTTTAACTGTTGGACAATACCGCATCACCTCCAACGGAAGCAAAATAAGCTTACAAAAAGTTATGGAACAAAGTGATTGGAAGAAAAAACATAAAAAGCTTCCTAACGGTCACGGCATTGGTGTTGCCTGCGGTTTCTTTATCAGTGGCAGCGCCCTACCCATTCAATGGAATGAATATCCTCAGTCGGTGGTACACCTTAAAGTCGATCTTGATGGAAGGGTTTTGGTAACCTCCGGAGCAAGTGATATTGGTCAGGGCAGTGACACTATGCTTGCAATTATTGTTGGTGAAGTTCTTGGAATTAATATCGATGATATTTTTGTATTGGCTGCAGACACCATGTTAACTCCTATCGATTTAGGAAGCTACTCAAGTCGTGTAACATTTATGGCGGGTAATGCGGCTAAAATGGCGGCAGAAAATCTTAAAAATAACATTCTAAACAATGTAAGCTTACACAGCGGAATTCCGGTGGAAGAGCTAATCATGGAAGGAAGACATATATTCACTTCAGACAAAAAAATAAATTTAACTTGGAATGAGGCTATTGAAATGGCAACACGAAAAGTTGGTGCATTAACTGTAAGCGGATATTACAATTCACCGAAACTGGGAGGAGATTTTAAAGGGGCAGGAGCAGGATTAAGTCCTTCCTACAGTTTTGGCGCTTTAGTTGCCGAGGTTAAAGTGGATACTAAAACAGGATTTATAAAAGTAATTAATATGTGGGGTGCCCACGACTGCGGAAAGGCAATTAATCCATTGGCGGTAGAGGGTCAATTAGAAGGATCCTGGCATATGGGAATGGGTCAAGCTGTAAGTGAAGAAATGAGTTATTATAACGGACTGCTCACCAATGCCAACTTTATCAACTACAAAATTCCTACTTCACTTGATATTCCGGATATACATAGTACAATAGTTGAAACCATTGATCCGGAAGGTCCTTTTGGAGGAAAAGAGTGTGGTGAAGGTGCTTTACATCCATCTATTCCTGCAATTGTAAATGCCGTTTATGATGCTGTTGGTATTCGAATTACTTCATTGCCGATTAAGCCGGAAGATGTATTAAGGAAATTGAAAGAAGTAGAAACATTAAATGAAAAAGCCTTATGATTACTGAACAAAAAACATTTGTGAAAGCTCTCTCAATTCAGGACGCAATTAACTATGTTAACTCGTTTAGCGAGAATTGTAAATATATTGCCGGCGGAACAGACATAATGGCCAACAAATTTTTAGAAAATGATGCCTCACCCGTTTTGATAGATATAACAGATATTTCAGAATTAAAAGGTGTTTCAGAAACCGCCAACGCTATTATAATAGGCCCTTTAACAACTCTAAATAATATTCAAACAAATTCAATAATTCATACGCATCTTCCTGCCATGCAAAAAGCCGCTTATTCAGTTGGCTCACCTCTAATCAGATCATCGGCAACACTTGGCGGAAATTTGTTATGCGAAAACAGATGTTTGTATTATAATCAATCTGCCTGGTGGCGCGAGGCTGTTGGCTATTGCTTAAAGTGCAATGGCGATGTTTGTATTGCTACCGGCGGCGCTAACGCTTGCTTTTCTGAGTTTGTTTCAGATACTGCGCCGGTACTGATATGCGCTAATGCCTCGTTAAATATTATTAATTGCAAAGGCGAATCACGCTTAGTTCTTTTGCGCGATATTTATACCGGTGATGGTGTGAAACCACGATCAATATCAAACACAGAATTGATTACAGAAATTATTATTCCCAAAAACCCACATTTCAAGTGTTCATTCAATAAACTGCGCCTGAGAGAAACACTTGAGTTCACTTCCCTTACATCGGCTGTGAGTTTTGATAACAGTGGTATTGTTAAAATTACCTTGGCAGGAATGGACCCTAAACCTGTATATCTCGAAATAGATAAAACAGTTCCTACCCAAGAAACATCAAAACAACTGTTAAAACTATCACGAGCCGTTGATAATGATTTCTTTTCGAGAAAATACCGTAGAGATATGGTTAAAGTGTTTTTAGAAAAAAGCTATAAAGAATTAAATATATGCTAATAAATAATCCGATTAAAGTTCTTGAAAAGGAACATGAAATAATTACAAGACTTAATGATATTATTCAAAAAATATATCTACTATGGGAAAAGGACTCTGTAATTTATGTGCAAATTGTTAATGATTTGTTACTGTTTATAAGCGAATATAGTGATGGGTTTCATCATTATAAAGAGGAAGAGGTTCTTTTCCCTACTATCAGAGAACATCCGTCATTTAATTTACAAGAAATTTTAGATGAATTACTGGAACACCATGAAGATTTCAGAAATTACAAGAATGAAATTATTGACGCGCTTGAACTAAAAGATTTCATTCTAGTACAAAATAAATTGTCTGAATTAATCGACCATTTACTTGACCATATAGCTGTTGAAAATGAAGAGCTCTTTATAATGGCGGAAAATCTTTTGGATCCTTCAGATTTAGAAAAGATGTACTTTCAATTCGAAGACATCGATCGCGAATTAAGTTTTGACAAAAAAAAGATTCTTGAGGCTATTCCTGAAAGTATAAACAAACTTCTGGCTAAGTAGCGAAATAGTTTTGAGTTTTATGAATTTATACAGAAATTGCAATTGCAATGCAATACGCTGAGATAAGTAATGCCATTAAACTTGCTTTTGTTACCATAAGAAAAGTTAGTCAAAATAAACCTGCTATTCTATTTTTGCATGAGGGAATGGGCTGCATAAAACTCTTCCGAGATTTTCCTGATTTACTATGTCAGTCCTTAAAACTCCCTGGTGTAATTTATGAAAGATACGGCTATGGTCACTCAACTGCATTACGCGAAGAAAGACCCGATAATTATCTCAATATAGAAGCAGAAAAATATTTGCCGGAATTTATTGAGCAATGCGGATTAAAAGATATTCCGCTTATTCTGGTTGGCCATAGTGATGGTGCGAGCATTGCCCTTATTTACGCTTCTCTTTTTACAAAAAATGTTGTAGCCGTAGTGAGTATTGCGGCGCATGTATTT
Source organism: Bacteroidia bacterium (assembly GCA_016787445.1). GTDB lineage: Bacteria > Bacteroidota > Bacteroidia > B-17B0 > Aurantibacillaceae > JAHEYG01. The sequence goes on along the minus strand of JAEUTQ010000083.1, from coordinate 66,964 downwards.
GTAGAGGAAATCAGTATTAACAATGTTAAGGCACTGGAAAAAAAATATTTTTCTGACGGAGAATTTAGGGCTAAAATACATAAATACCATTACGACCACAGCGAAAGCACCCTGCTCGCCTTTACAAAAACAATTGCCAGAGAATCGTTTAAAACATGGAACATTGAACATTGTTTGCCAAAAATAGAAGCTCCGATTTTTGTTATTCAAGGAACAGAAGATAATTACGGAACACAAAAACAAGTTGAGTCTATTCTCACACATAACCAAAATAGCCTAAGCTTATTGATTAGTGAATGTGGTCATTCGCCGCATCTCGAAAAAAAACAAATCGTCATAGACGCAATTACCGATTTTTTACACCAGAAAAAAATTATTTAAATCAGGCATTCACCCACTCCGGTTTGCGCTTTTCAAGAAACGAGTTTATTCCTTCATTAGCGTCCTTGGTATTCATCAATTCCTTAACATAAATAGTCTCTAATTGAGGGAGAAAATTACTTAATACGTGATTAAATTTTATGCGTGATGATCTTACAGCATATTTTAATGAAGAGGCGCTTTTTGGAATTATATTTTTAATTATCCATTCTTCGGCTCCTGCATCTAAAGCTTCTTTGTTATCAAAAACTATATTCACCAGCCCAACGTTGAATGCTTCCATAGCATCCATACTTCGCCCTGAAATCAAAAGTTCTTCGGCTCGGGCTAAACCAATTTTTTCAGGTAATATTATTGAGGCTGGCGGTGGAAAAACTCCCAAACTAATTTCAGGTTGTCCCATTTTAGCCGTCTTATCTGCGAAAATTAGATTACAAATAAGGGCTAATTCTAGTCCGCCACCTAAACACTGTCCTGATATCTTAGCCATTGTTGGGATTTGTATTGCCACGATATCTAAAAATATTTTATGAAAAGTGCGCAACATTGTTTCAGCTAATTCTTTGGTATGCTCCTCTACGCTTGCTCCAAAAGAAAAGTGTTTTCCATTACCCTGAAACACTATTAGTTTTAAATGCTTATTTGATTTAAATACATTAAAAGCTTCTAATATTTCGCTCATCATAACGTTATCCAGAACATTTCCTTTACCATCGTTTAACAAAACATTAGCAACTGTTCCTTCGTGCGAATAGGATACTTCAATTTTTTCCATGTTATATGTTTTGTGTTTTGTATTGCGGTGAAATACTTTTGTGCATTTCATCATTCCACTCTTTACCTTCCGCTAAAAGTTGTCTTAATTTAATAAAATCAACTTCACGGTCGTTTTTAGGGCCTTCATTAAATGCCTTAAAGCCCGCCTTTGCTTCAGTCATCATATTTAGTGCTAACCATTCCCTGCTACTCTCTTTATTCTTATCCCAATGCTCTAATTTTTTCTTCCTTACTTCAGTAAGTGTTTTATGTAAGCAATTAGGGAATGTGTACAATAATTTTGCTACTAATTTATTTACCGTTTCATCCAACTTCGACAAATCTATTACTCCCTTTGCCATCAATTCTTTTCCTTTAATTAATTCTTCTCCCGTTTTCATGGCGCCAAATATTACACGTCCGTATTCATCCGCATAGTGTTCAATGTTTACCAATGGATTTGCTATAAACTTTCCATCAACTTTTAACGCCGGTGCGATATCTGTTATTAAACCGAAATGAAGTGCCTGATGAGCCGTCCATGGTTCACACAATGTTAAGGAAGCCATTGCCCTTTCAACACCAACGTACAAGTGCAGAAAATCTGTTGCACCGCCAATTGCCGCACTGCCATGTTTTGGTCCGGCTTGACCAAAACGCGCCAAATCAGAGGCAACAGTAAAATCGGCGGCCATTCCTATTTCTTGTCCGCCACCAATTCTCATCCCGTTAACACGACATACAACAGGTTTCTCGCATTTTAAAATAGCCGAAACCATATCATTAAACAAACGCATGTATTGAGAATATTCGTTTGGCTGACCTGAATAATACTCAGCATACTCCTTTGTGTTTCCACCTGTGCAAAAAGCTTTATCGCCAGTAGCCGTAAAAATTATAGCAACTACACTTCTGTCATTTGATGCCTCACCAAAAGCTAATATAATTTCTTTTACTGCCTTGGTTGTGTAAGAATTAAATTGCTTGGGATTATTTAATACAATCCATGCATTATACAATCCTTTCACCTCAGAACCGTCAATATTTATCACCGGTTTCTTTTCGAAAATAATATCAGTATACTGATAACTTTCAATAATGTTATGATTTTTTAAATCCATGTTTTTTAATTTATTATTGGTAATTAAACTTATATTTCCTGAATATTGGCCTGAATATTGTTTCCTTTAAAATCTGATTTACTGACTCGGCCTCTGTTTTTTTCAGGCCTCTTGTGTAAATTGGCTTATGAACAATCATCTCCGCGATTCCAGGACTCGCCTCACCGTTTAAAAGTCCCTTACGCTCTAATCGCTTCCAATTTGTTGTAAATGTTATTGGTAAAATTGGGATTTGCTTCTGTATTGCCAAAGCACTGGCTCCCGATTTAAATTCGCTTGGCAAAGGAGCAGTTTTAGAAATTGTGCCTTCCGGAAAAATAAATATTGGGTGGTCATTGTTTAATTCAGCTATCATCTTCTTAAAACTTAAAGAAGCTTTTTTAGGATTCTTCCTGTCAACTAAAATATTCATTCCTGATGTGTAGAAAATATGAAACAGCGGCCATCTTTCTATTTCCTGTTTACCGGTGAAAACAAAATATTCATTAAAAAATGAATACAAACAGGGAATGTCAACAAAAGAACTATGATTGGCACAGATAATATAAGGTTCGTTATGTATTACATTTTCGGCTCCTGTTACTTTTAACCTAATACCTGTAAAAAACAGCCATAACTTTGAATAAAGCCGCATAAACTTAAAGGCTATTGGAAACCATTTCTTTCGTGACAGTAAGATTTTAAATACCGGATAAAACAATACCAGAGATATTGAAAAATATAATGCAAAATATATTTTATATAGTACTTTCATTTCCTGAGATACATTAATTAAAATCCGGCACTAAAACAGAACGTTTACTGTATTTATGTGCCAACGTATTTTGAAACACTTCGTTTATACTACTCATAGGAAAAGCTTGAACGAAATCTCTAATTTCCAATTTCCCGGTTGCAATTAAGTCTACTACCTCAGGATACAACTCCGGTTTACAACCCCACGTTCCGATTAATTTGGCATCGAATGCCATAAGGTTACTTAATCTTACTTCCAACTTATTCATGGTAAATCCAACAATACTTAATGTGGAAGTAAAAGTTATAAGATTAAAAGCTAAATCCTGTCCTTGTGCGGTTCCAGAAAATTCGAAAATTTTCCAACCGTACTTTGGAGCGCCAAGTTCTTTTGCGATTTCTTTCACTTTCGTTTTTATTTCCTTTATATCAAGACCTTTTGAATTTAAAGTTGCGTCCACACCATTTCTTTTGGCTTGTGCCAATTTTTCATCATTGATATCAATCGCAATAACTTTGGCTCCCATTATTTTCGCGATAAGAGCTCCATATACACCAACTCCTCCAACCCCAATACAAATAGCTAATTCTTCCTTTTCCAATTCTGATTTCTTAATCACTTGATACGGTGTAGAAATAGCGTCAGCTATAACAGATAGCTCTTCCAACTTATATTTCTTCAAAACCGCATCTGGAACCGGACATAAATATTTATGCGGAACTACGATATGAGATGCAAAGCCCCCATGAAAATCATTTCCGGGCATTAATTGATTTTGACATATGTTGCTTCTGCCTTTTTTGCACAATTCGCATTCGCCACATGGAAGCACCGCCGGAATAATTACATTTTTACCCTTTAAAGATTGTGGGCCCATAACTACTTGTCCACTAATTTCGTGACCCAACGTTAAAGGCAATTCCTTTTTTGTACGAACACCATCATACCAAAAACTTAAATCGGTATGACAAACACCACAGCCGGCTACTTTAATTAAAGCTTCATTTTCATTAATAACCGGTAGTTCAGCTTCAACTAACTTAAAATCATTTTTAAGCTCAGTCATTTGCCATTGTTTGATTTTATCTTTCATAAACCTTTTTTTATATTTCTGTGTTTTCAAATAAAATTGCGGTGCCTTGTCCGCCGCCTATACAGGCAGAGGCTATTCCATATTTCACTTTTCTCGCTTTCATTTCGCGCGAAATAGTTAAGGATAAGCGCGTGCCTGTTGCAGCCAAAGGATGTCCTAAAGCTATTGAGCCGCCATTTACATTACATATATCTCTGTTAAGATTTAATTCTCGCTCGCAACCGATATATTGAGCTGCGAACGCCTCATTAATTTCAATTAAACCAATCTGACTTAAAGACAAACCTGTAACTTCCAACAATAATTTTATTGTAGGTACAGGACCCAAACCCATTACATTTGGATCTAATGCACTCGTTGCCGATGCCACTATTTTTGATAAAGGCTTAATAGAACGAGCTGCTATGAAAGATTTATCGGCAACTAATACAGTTGCCGCGCCATCAACTATTCCGCTCGAATTTGCCGCGGTTTGCACACCGTCATGTGCAAAAACAGAAGGTAAATTGGCCATGGCTTCCAAATCGGCAGGTCGTACATTTTCATCAACACAAAAATCTTTGACTGATTTAGGCAGTGCTATTTTACGTGGTTTTAATCCTTCAGCTTCTATTAGCTGTGAGTTTACTTTTAACACTTCATCTTCATAAAAACCTCTTGCCTTAGCTTTAATATAACGGTCGATAGACAGCTTAGCGTACTCATTGGCATCTGCCTTTGATATTTTATACTTAACAGCCACATTCTCCGCAGTGCATCCCATTGGAACCGCAGCGGTATCGTTTAACGCTTCCCATAACATATCCTTAAAATCAATCTTTCCTAATGCATACCCCATTCTGTTTCCAAAACTCACTGTTGGCGATAAAGACATGTTTTCGGTTCCGCCACACATAGAAACGGACGATTTTCCTACCGCAATTTGCTCTGCGCCCGCAATAATAGTTTCAAATCCTGAGCCACAAATACGCTGCAACATTAATGCAGGTACTGATTGCGGAATGCCAGAGTACAAAGCAATATGTCGTGGTAAAAAATAACAATCGGAAGAGCTTTGACCAATATTTGCGTAAAAAACCTGATCAACATCGGCAGCATTAATACTTGATTTTAGTAAAGCGTTCTTACTCGCGAGTATGCCTAAATCGGTTGGCGATACCTGCGACAAGGTTCCGCACAGTTTACCGAATGGTGTTCTTGCTCCATTAATAAGAAAAACATCGTCATATATCGCTGCTACTCCTTTTATTTTATCGTGAAATCCTTTTATTTTCATAGGGTGAGGTCTTAATTTATCATCAATTAATAATGGGCTCTTTATATTCTTTTCCTTTGCTTTTTAAAAAATGTTGTCGGGCCAAAACTGCCGCTCCTAATGCCACAACAAATTGTGGGTTGTTCACAACCTTAATTTCCTTATTGAACTTAGTTTCGAGGATTTTTTTTAAGTATGGGTGATTTGCTATAACGCCTCCAATTATCACAGTTGGTGCGGCGGGGTCTATTTTCATTTTTGCGATTTTATTTGCGATAGATATGTAAATCCCTTTTGCAATATCTGAGGCTGTCATACCATCAAATACCCAATTCATTATTTCTGTTTTAGCAAACACTGTGCAAAAACTATTCAGCTCATTTTCATAAGAAGATAATTCGGCCAGCGAGCTCATTTCGTGAATATGAATATTCGCGCGTTCGGCCGCTTCAGACAAGAAGGAACCCGTGCCAGCAGCGCATTTATCATTCATATAAAAGTTCGCTACGTTATTATCTTTATCGCATCTGATAATTTTTATATCTTCTCCACCAATATCAATTATATTCTTCTCGCCATGTGTAAAATATGATACGCCTGCAGCCGCACAGTTAATTTCTGTTTTTACAATGTCGGTATTTCCAAAGTGTTTTCGGCCGTATCCAGTTGCACAACTATAAACTATATTAAAATTAGACGCTATAGTTTGTAAAATGTTTTTTTGGGTTTGACTGTCTTGACCCATGCTTGAGATGCAATAACGAAACACTATTTTTTTCTGTTCATCAATTACGATAAATTTGGTATATGCCGATCCTAAATCAATCCCGAGATAGCAATTTGTTTTTTTATATTGCGCTTTAGATTGCGACTTATCAACGAGACCCTTCTCCAATATTTTTTTATTTACATCAAAAGCAGCACCCGGCACCCTCGATAAAATATTTTTATTAGACATAGCCTTCACCATGTTTGTAAAAGCAAGATTTAAAGAAGTTCGTATATAATGTTTTCTGCCATAATCAACTATTTTTCCATTGAAGTAGTCGATTTCTGTTGGACGATTATTAATTAAGTCGACGGCCAGTGAGGGAAAATGGTCGCCACCCTTTTTTAAATATTTTAAGCATTGTCGAAGAAAATCGTCCGGAAAATTTATTTTCTCGGCCGCGGCAACCTGAATACCTTCGCAAATTACCTGCTCTATTAATTCTACCGTATCCTGATCAGACATTGCCTCCGCCATTGTTAAACGACTAACTCCGCATAATGCGCTGAGCGATGAGTTCAGAATAGTTTTTTCCCAAATACGCTTAACTAATTCGAATGAATCAACCGCAACAGTATTTAAGTCTACCTTATTTAATAATTCCGCCAGATGAATTGCCTTATCTTTTCTAGCGTCATTAACAGATCCTATATAGTTAGGGGGGGTGAAAAAAGTTACCTTCGTAATATTAGGCGCAACATTATTTCCTGCAAAGTTCACAACTAGCCTTAGTGTTTTCGTTTCACCGAAACTTGCGACAAGCAGATTTTCGGTATCAATTCCGTTTTGCGCAGATATTACGGTAAGCTTCTCCGTATTTAACTGCTCGGCGTCTTTGGCCGCTGAGGACGTTTGTGTGCTTTTTAAAGCAAAAAATATATATTCAGGTTCAAACGAACCTAAATCGGATATTTTATTATACACTTTATCAAACTTCGCCCTTGTATTAATTACATTTTCGAGAATGATTCCTTCGCTTCTGATTTTTTTGGCTTTAGTTTCATTAATTTCACACAGGGCCACATCACAACCGGCCTCTCGCAATTTAACTGCCAAAATCATGCCTACAGGACCTAATCCGATAACTGCAGCTTTTATAGGCGCATTTGAGTTCATAGTATCATTCTTGAAGTTGTTCTAAAAATGTTTCAATTTTTGTGATGCTTTGGCCCTCGCTAAAAAAACGCAGGTCACACAAATCACCTTCAATAATTAATGCCGGCACTCCGGTTGCTTCCTTTAGCCTTTGCGGCATGCCGAATTTTGCATTTGAATTATTAAAACACGTTTTGGTATCGTGATAAATAATGCCATCTATTTTATATTCTTTAAACCACTCCGCTAACATTTTCATTTTTGCCTTTTCGCTTCGGTTTATAAATATTTCAGTATACGCTTTCGCAGTTGAGTTCCAAGGATCATTTTCATCGAACTTATCAAAAACCCAGCTGCTGCAATAAGTAGAAGCTACAACAGCTGCCTGATTCGAACAAAACAAATCACTCATCATTCGCAGTTTGCCCCATATAGGCATTCCTTCCCAAAATATTCTTGTTTTAGCCTGTGGTAAAAATCCTATGTTATTCTTTACATTTTCTTCCAACTCATTTAGCAATCCCGTATAGTAATCCTTCGCAACCTGTGTTCCTCTTAACACAACAATCGGTCCCATGTGAATTGTACCGTCAAAAAAACTAATAGGGGCATTCGCGGCGATGGATGTTTTTAATACCTTTTGCCAAAGTAAAGTAGCCTCTTTACTTAACTTAACAACTTCCTTAAATTTATCTAAATCAAATTTTACGCCGCTCACTTTTTCACACACCGGTATCATTCGTTTAAATTGACTTACTACCAATGTCACTTCTTCGTCGGTTATCTCATCAATATGTCTTGGAGGTTGTATCCCAATTATCGGACAATTAAATTCCTCCGCAAAAAAATTAAACCAATCTTGTACCTCTCTACATTGGTTGGTGTTGTATGCAATCAAGTCGGGCTTAGGATGGCCTTTTAATCCGTAGTGAGATTTTAGAGGGCTTTGCTTTTTTAAGTATGATCCAATATCAGCAGTTGTATAAGAACACACATGTCCTGAATAACCACACTTAATAGCTTCCGGTATGTAATCCATTGCGCTTCTTGTGGCACCAAGTAAGGCGCCATGATTTTCGGGAAAATAAACTTCAAAACCAAAAGAACGAAGTATTTCAGCCGGACCAACACTGGTACACCAGGCAATTTTCTTTTCACCCGTGTCTAATGAGCGAAAATAATCACTCATTATTTTTTTCATTTTCTCTGTAGACTTTATTTGGTACATTTCGAATTCAGTTTGTGAGTATCCAATTCAACAATATATACTTCCTCGCCAACGGGTACATTATCTCCGTATAAATTATGAAGATGGTCGCGATATTTTTCAACTACATTTTTTGGCGCCACTTTCATAGACGGTGTTAGCGTATTTGTGTCTAACGAAAGTTCATCAAGAATAATTGCAGCCGATTTAATTTTTGCGAATTTCTGCCCTATGCTTTCATTTGCGATTGCTAAACATCCTGTTAAACATTTTCCCAATTCATTCAAACTTCTGGGGCAAAAACATCCTTCGTCAGGTGATATTTGGTAATCGGGTTTTTCAAGCAATTTTTTATTTGGGAAGATTAGTGCAACCGGATGTTCTTTGCCGCTACCTGCTACAATTGCATATTGAACATAATGACACTTCAGCTCTATTGCCTTTTCTAAATCAGATGGGATAACTTTTTCTCCGTTAGATAGTTTAAATATTCTGTCTTTTCTTGAAATGAGTTTAAGTCCGGTTGGTGTTATTTCTCCTACGTCTCCGGTTCGATACCATCCATCGCTGGTGAAAATATCCTGATTGGCTTCATTGTTTTTATAATAACCAACCATCACGTTAGGCCCCTTTACCTGTATCTCGTCATCTTCTGCAATTCGTATACTTACACCAGGAATTGGCTTACCAACAACACCTGTTTCTCTTTTAAGCAATGGGTCGGTTAATGTGCAACAAGGAGATGTTTCTGTTAATCCCCATCCTTCAATTACCGGAATTTTGCGCTTTTCAAATTCGTTAGATAATTTTTCCGGTAATGCGGCGGCGGCTGTAAAAACAAACTTAAGTCCCTTATTAAAAAACACCTCCTCTGCTTCTTTACTTTGCGTCGTTAACTCGAATAAAGACTGATATACCTTTGGCACACTAAAGAATACTGTTGGCTTAACCTGTTTCCAATTTTCAAAAATCTTATTGACGTCTTTGCCATAGCTGCTTTCGAGATAAAATGTTGAACCGTTGTATAGCGATGAAAACAACTCAAATATCCCTCCGAAACTATGGTGCCAAGGCAAATAGGATAAAAATCTATCGGTATCATTAATGCCAAGAATTTTATGTATTGCTGCTTGTTGAGAAAGAATATTTTTATGCGTTAGTTGCACGCATTTAGGAATTCCCATTGTTCCGGATGTATACATATTCAAACAAATAGCATCAGGCGACGCGTCTTCACATAATGAATAGTTTAAATCCTTTCTTGAATGTAACAATTCAGCATATTCAAAAAGATTCTTATGACGCTCCATTTTTTTATTATCATAAGTCCATATTTTTTTTAAAATTAATTTTTCATCGAGTTCACTTAATTGTTTTTCGCCTTCCACCATTAAATATTTCGCATCCGAATGTTGTATCAGTAATTCGGCTGTGTCCTTTTTGAAACTCGCGAAAATTGGAACAGCAATAGCACCTGAAGCCATGATGGCTAATTCTGTTTCAAGCATATTTAAGCAGTTTCTTGAAAACAAAACAACTTTATCTCCCCTTTTTAATCCGGCATTTTTAAGATTGTAAGATATATTAAGAATGTCGTCATAAAATTTATTCCATGAAATCCCCCGGTAAATACCATCATTATCCTTTTCATAAAAAACAATTTTATCGCCGAACTTCTTACTGTTTTTACTAAGAAACAAAGCTATGTTAGGAATAACATCACCTAATTTTATGTCAGACTCCAAATATTTCACGATTCAAATTTTAAACACTTAACAACTCCGGCTTTTTTAATTTTAACTTGTAGTATCGATATCCACCCCATAATGCAGCGCCTATTGCACCAGAATAAATTGCATCAGGATGAGAAACAAAGACAAGTTTATTTTTTTTACTTTCCGATGATAGTTCTTCAATGGCCTGTATCATGCCGGCGTTCATTCCCATTCCTCCAACCAATGCTATTGGCGATTCAGCTTTAAGAGAACTTAGTAGTTTAACCACTCGCTGTGCAATTGAAATATTTATACCCTTTACAATATTGGGTGTAGAGAGGCCTTTTGATACCAGATTAATTACATCGGTCTCAGCCAAAACTGCGCATATTCCTGATGGCACTTCAGGGTTATCTGCTTTTAGTGAAATTTCACCAACCTCTTCAATTGCTAATCCAAGATATCGTGAAATGTTTTCAATGAACTGTCCTGATCCTGATGCGCATTGTCCCGTCATTTTATAATCAATAACCTTTCCTCTGCCATCAACCTTTATTGCTCTAACATATAAACCTCCCATATCAACAATTGTTTTTGCCTGCGGAGCAAAATAAATTCCTCCACGCGCGTGTGAGGTCATGCTATAAAAATGACCGGTCTTTTTAATCACCATCTCCCCCTCTCCGGTGGAAGCCAGATAAGATATGTCCTTATCATAATTTAGTTTGTTTCTATCCAGAATAATATCAACAGCATCCACCACTACATCTTTAGGATTTCGCTTTCTGATTTTTTCAGTTTGCTTATCTATTAATTTATGGTTGCCGGTTTCGTTGTCGTATTGCATTAAAACAGCCTTTACATAACTACCCCCTACATCCACGCCCATTGTATAAATTAACTTGCTCATCTTAGTATAATATAGTTTAATTATAATGTTTCATTTGTTGCCTTTTCCTGAACAGGTAAGTCGGCATTAATATTTCTTCTTGCAAACATTGCGCCTCCTAATGCGCCCATAAAAATTGAATCTGTATGTATGTTCATTGTGACTTCGCCGTAGGAACCGCGCACCATTTGTTTTACATATTTTAAAACGGCTTCATTTCTTGCCACTCCACCGGTGAAAGTAAATTCGTTTTTTACACCTCCCGATCGTGCTATTAATGACATGGCTCGTTGAACAATTGCTTTGTGTAAACCCGCCAAAATATTTGGGCGTTCCTCACCATTGTGAAGTAATTCTTTAACTTCAGCACCAGCAAAAACTGTGCATGTTGAGCATATAGTGGTTTCTTTTGAAGCTTTATTCGCTTCGGGGCCTAATTCATTTAAGGAAAGTCCGAACTCGTCCGCAATATAACCAAGGTATCTTCCGCAACCGGCAGCACATCTGTCATTCATATGAAAACTCGTCACTAAACCATGTCTGTCTACCTGAATCGCTTTTGTATCTTGCCCACCAATATCAAGCACAGTTCTTGTATTCGGAAACACGGCATGCGCTCCAAAGGCGTGACATAAAATTTCTGACTTAATGCAATCTTCAGGGAAAGGCAACAATGCTCTACCATAACCGGTCCCCACCATTTTTGCTATGTGAATATCCTCATCCGCAATATCAGTAATGTGCTGTCTTAAAGTATGCTCTACTGTTTTATAATTATTTTTTATAGCATTGAGTTCGGCATAATACCAATCTTCTTTACTGCCATCTTCTTGTTCATCCGCCAATCCTTTATATTTTTCATCGAGAATTTTCATTGACTCATAAATCAACTCTTTAAAATTGTATTGTACCATTTCGTTTTCAGTAGGAGTAATACTTTTATCAAAGGCCAACAATAATGGTTCATAAAACTCAGCGGGATATTTTTCTACCTCTGCATTATATCTTTCACTTACAATATCGCGGAAAAATTGATTTTTAGATCCTAGATTTTCATTAATAAACCCGTTATGAATTTGCGGACGAATACTTTCTATAATGCTGTTTAATGCTTTTATTATGGCCTCTTTGTTATCATAAGTAAATGCCAAGACGGTACTCCTCAGTGTTTTCTCCAAGCTGTCCATTCTTCTTTTGAACTGTCCGTATTGAAATACATTTCGTAGATCTTTTAAATACTTTTTAAATTCGGGCTTGTCTATCATTTCAGCGCCAACTTTTCTTTGAAGTAAAGTAAATCGTGCGTCATATATAGCCTCCTCACGAGCAATATCGGCCGCTACTTTATAATTTGCACGTGTATTTGTGATTCCTCTTCCAACTATTTCATCGTTCTCGTTTACTATCACAGCTTTTGAGGTAGTAGAACCTAAGTCAATTCCTAAATAATATTTTTTCATTTTTACTTTAGTTTAAAGTGTTTTATACTTCTTGATTCTCCATCATTTTTCGTTGGCCCAGCATTTGGAAATAAGACTCCAATCTGTTCTTAATATTTGAATATGAAAAATACCGCGGATCAACCAAATCTGATTCAATAAAACCTACAGGCACCTCCATCCTATCTTCAATTTCACGCATCATGGCTAATTGTCCGGCAGAAAAAGAATTGCAACTCTTAATGGAATTTGTAATATATCCATCCGCCTTGTAATCTTTGATGCATTTTGATAATAATTCAATTCGCTGAGGAAGGTTAAGGTTGGTGTAACAATTCATACAATATTCTGCCAGGGTTTCTAACGGTCGAGATGCATCATGCCTCCAACCCATATCATAAACTCCGCCAACTTTAGTATAGGAAGACGCGACAATCACTGCTCCCATATCGTAGAATAATTTCCAGAACTCTCTGAAGTTTGTCCAGTTTGGCGGACCCTCAACTACCAATCTATATTTCTCCTCTTTCATCTCTCCCTCCGGCGTAATTGGTCCTAAACCTTTTTCGACTCTTTGCATAATTTCACTATACAACTCCTTATAATATTCTACCGCTTCCGGTGTTCCTCTAAAGCCAATATTAATAGGGCCTATATAATATACTCCCGCAAAATAGGCATCAATAGGAGAGGGCTTATGTTTAGTGGTATCGAATATCTTTGCAATCCAATCACCTGCCTCCTTTGAATACCCAAGAATCTTTTTAAGTTTATTTTCATCGTATTTTACACCGCTTACCTCTTCCATTACGGGAATAACCTCATCACGCAATTGCTTAGCCATGTATTGTACCATTTCAGGAGTCATTTTAGCGTTTTCCTGATAAGGAGTATGAAGCATAATTACTTTTGCGTTAGGGTATTCGCGCTTCAATGTTTCAAACCATTTCATGAACGTAAAGCAACCTGTGTAGCTTAATAATAAAATATCCGGTTCAGGTAATTTTTGCCCTGTTGGTCCAATGTTTCCCTTCATTAACATCCCAACATCACATTTCACATATGTGCACACATCTTCAGAATGCGCATGCTTTTCCGCTTCCTTAATATAGGATGCGGATTTTTTTCGCATGGCACTTTGTAAAGCGTTTATTTCAGGATAAACCGGTAACATATCGAATGTTCTAATTAATTCAGACAAATTTCCGGGAACAAACGTGTAACATACCTTTTTACCTGTTTCACTAACTTTAGATAATGCATCAAATAATCCTTCAACCATTTCCTTTTGAAGAACCATACTTTTTTCTTTCTGTGCTTCTTGTGCCATAACGCTAATTATTTATTTGTTACCTGTACAGTAGCAGGTTCATCTTCCCATAATTTAATGGAATCCGAAAAAGCTCCTACTTGCTCTTTAATTACTTTGTATTGATTTATATTTTCGCTGTATTGAAATGCAATATATCTTATTCCCATTTTATTAAATGCATTCTGGAAAATTGGCGCGTCCAATAAACTCGGGTCACAAAAACTAGCTGAGGCAAAAATTACACCATCTGCGCCGCGGTCTTTTACAATCTTAGCTAAACGATATTCCTTTGGATTGCTGACATCATATATAGATGAAGAATATTGACTTTGTTTAATAAATCCCATAGACAGTGCCATTAGCGGATCGCTTGATTGAGCATCAATATTCCCGATTATCATTCGCGAACCAAGTTGGTAATCATCATCCACCACATAACAACCTGCTTCCTCAATTGCCTTAATTAATCCAACTGCCGGCTGTTCGCAAAAAGCACCGGATACAACTACCTTGACTTTATCTTGCGGGGTACCGATGTTTTCCTTAATATGATAGCAAACTTGCTCTAACAATTTATTGTGCTCTTCAACAGGAATAACTGTGCCTGCCCTAACGATATAATAAACATCTTCCATATTGAGTCGCCATGGAAAATCCTGTCTGATTTTGTAAATAAAATCAATCATTTCTCTATTCTTATTATAGAGATCTATTGAATGATTTAAGGCTTCTGCCGTCACTTCCTTTTTAGTGATAGAGGTAAGGTAATGGATAATGTGCTCCATTTCCTGTTTATAAAAAACGCCTCCGATATCTTTCGAAAAATTTTGCGGAAAATCCAAGTACTTAATAAAAGAACCAATATTAAGTTGTCTGAATATGCCCGATAGGTTTCTGATAACGTCACAAATTGATGGAAACACAAAACCGTCGAACGACTTGAAATGACCATCTAATGCTAGTTCAATTATACTTCGCGGAATGTGACAGATATAGGATTGATAATATGCATCCCCCTTAATAATTTGTTTTCTGTCGCCACCGCCAAAAATAGCCACCGGTAAGGCTCCTGCCGCATGAGCAATTTCTCTTGGAAAATAAATAGGCATGTACCCTACAATGGCTCTTCCAGGCTTTTCTTCCTTCCATTGTTTAGCTCTGGTGTATGATAAATCAAATGCTAATTCCTTGCATTCATTTATTAGTTCGGATAGTTTTTTCATTCTTAATTTTTAAAATCTTGTGTTCTAAAATCTGCTCTTTAATCACATATCCAATTTAGAACTATGATAAAAGTTTTAATATGATTTCAATCATACTTTGAAATAATGGATTAATATACCTTCATATCACTGCGATTTGCTTCGTTATTTAACTGAATCAAATTGTTGTTTATGCCATGAAAAATGTTGCCATAGTAACGGGTGGTGCGCGAGGAATCGGCCTTGCCATTACCAAAAGATTAATTGAATCAAACTATATTGTAATCGTGTCTGATATTTTAGAAGGATTAGTCGACACGGAGAAAATTGAAAATTCCGATTGTCATTATTTTAAATGCGACATCACCAAAAAAAACGACATCATTCAGTTGTTTAACTTTGTCAAGGCCACTTTTGATAAGATTGATTTATTAGTAAATAATGCCGGCATAATAAAAGACAATATGATTTGGAATATGCCCGAAGAAGACTTCGATAAAGTTATTGATGTAAATCTAAAAGGAACATGGCTGATGTGCAAACAGGCCGCTATTATGATGAAAGCCCAAAATTTCGGAAGGATAGTAAACATCTCATCGCGTGCATGGCTTGGTAATAAAGGGCAATCAAATTATTCAGCTTCGAAAGCCGGTGTCATAGGTTTAACCAGAGTGCTTGCTCTTGAACTTGGAAAGTACAACATTTGTGTTAACGCTGTTGCTCCGGGATTAATAAACACGCCCCTCACACAAAATTTAAAACCTGATGTTTTAGAATCTCTAATAAATGCACAGCCAACTAATAACATAGGCCAACCAGAAGATGTTGCCAATGCCGTCATGTTTCTGGGATCGGAAATTACTAAATTTATAACCGGCCAGGTAATTTATGTTGATGGAGGAAAAAGTATTAGTAGTAATATGTTTTAGAAACGCAAACCTATTTATGCTTAAATACTGCTTTTTGCTTTGGTCCATTTAATTTAAAATTTTCCAAACCAATTTTCATATCCTCGGTTTTTAAACATTCACCAAACATTCTTGATTCAAGCTCCAAGCCCTCCTTCAAACTTAAACGCGAACCTTCATAAATGGCCTTAGTTAATATTTCGTCGATTTTTTTACTCAAGTGTCCAAGATCAATTTGTTTTGGATTTCCGTTATTTGTAATTGGTTCCCTTGGCATAATTTTTATATCGATGCTTTTTGCTGCAATTTTTTTCGCTACATCTACAGCTTCTTCCAGCAAATCTCCTTCTGTCAATTTATAAACCAACCCTAATTGATACGCCTCTTCTGCACTAATTGATTTACCGGTTCTTAATATTTCGGCAGCTGCCTCAACACCGATAATTCTTGGCAATCGTTGTGTGCCTCCCGCGCCTGGAATAAATCCTAAATTAACTTCAGGTTGACAAACCAAAACAGGCAGCCCCTTTTTACAGATACGTGTTGTGCATGCCATAGCCAGTTCGTTTCCGCCACCGAATGCAAAACCATTCATGGCACACACGATAGGTTTAGAATAATTTTCTATGTAATTTAAAATAGACTGAAAAGTTTGAGAATTTTGGTAACCTTCTTGCGGATTTTTTAGAGCGGCAAGCATATTAATATCCGCTCCCGATACAAACGCTTTTGTGCCAAATCCGGTTATTACACAAGCCTCAATCGAAGCATCCTGCTTAAATTCTTCAAGTGCTTCTTGAATCTGCATTAGTACGCTTAAATTAAGAGCATTAAGAACTTTTGGTCTTCTAATTGTGATGGTGGCAACTTGATCAATTTTTTCAGAAACAATATCCTTCAGTTGCCAGCCTCCTGCTTTATTTGCTTGCTCTAAAGTTTTTGGGAAAGGAAAGTTTTTATGTTTAACACAAAACTCTTTTACTAAGTGGGAGGCTTTTTCTATACCAATCGAATTCATTAGTTCGAATGGCGCCTTAATCACCAAAGAAATTTCGCAAATCATATTGAAATCGCTGATGTTAATTATCTCTAAATCTAAAATATAACTTGATAACGCAAAATAAGCCCCAAGAAATTCATTCACCAATTTTTCTTCCCTGTACTTTGTCAGCTCTATATTTTCACCTCTTTGTGCGACTTCCCAATTTGCTTTTTCTGCAACTTTCCTTTTTAAAGTCTCGGGTGTTTTAAACCAAGGTATTATTAAACGTCCCAACTCATCAAGGCCATGTGCTGTTATAGGATTACCACCTGTAAGGTTTAAAGCCGTAAAAGGTCCTACGCCGAGACCTAAGGCTTTTACCGCAGCTTTATCAATTTCCTTCTCATTTCCCATCCCACTTTCTAAACACAAAATTGCCGTTTGACAAATTCCTTCAAACACCGGATCAACTGCATAACCATATGAACTTTTTACCTTTACAGGAACTTTACCAATGGACTCATAAAAACCAAGTATTAATTTGGTAATGTCCAAATTAGTATCTCTTCCCGGTACTATTTCAATAGCTGGATTAATTTCGGCCGGAAAAAAATAATGCGCTACTAAACATCTCGACTTATCCGTAATGTTTTTAAATATCACTTCCGGCTGCATATGCGAAGAATTTGATAAGTATATACAACATGTATCGGTAAGTGCTTCTACCTGCTTAAATATTTTGTCTTTAATGCCTTCATCTTCCGTAGCAGCTTCTACCACCAATCCCGATCCTACTACCTCTTTATAATCCGTAGTGAAAATAATTGAAGACTTGATTCTTTCCGCTTGATCAATTTTGAAAACACCCGATTCAGTTCCTTTATTTATTTTCTTAAATATTTTTTCCTTTGCCTTTTCAATGGCAAGAGATGAAACATCAAGAACACTGATTTTTATATCGTATTTATATAAGCTCTTTGCAAAATGCAAGGCTATATCCGGACCAATTTGACCGGCACCAATAACTGAAATTTTTGAAAGCTCAATAGATTTGTATTTATAAGACATCTGATAAAATTTATGAGTTAAACAATATTCTAATAATTGGAATACAATCACTATGACTTACATCATATAGATTCTACAAAACTATTATTAGAATAAGTTATTTCATGAATTATGATTGAAGTTGAAATTGTATTTCAACTTACGAATAAACTTTTGCCTTAATTCCCGCTTCATTTACTCTTAGAGCAATATTACTTAAAATGTCACTTGGGATTTTTTCCAGTTCTTTAGCCGGAGTTTCTCTATCTATAGTGTAAATCATGACCTCCTTTGGGCGCAACTGCACTACATAATTTAGCCAATCGTTCAGATTTGATTCATCTGTGCTGTCTATAAATTCATTATTAAACACGCCTTTAAGAAATATTGCTTGTATAATTAATTTATCCCCTAGTTTCTTTAGATTTTGAACATACCAATTGATGCTCTTATTATTTAATGGTTGATCGATTATTTTAAACAACTTACCATTACCCGCATCTAACTTCATAACACATAAATCAACCTTCAACAGTGCTTCTAAAACATCCGGTTTATTCATTAATACTCCGTTCGAGAGAATTACAATTTTTACCATTGGCATATATTCATTTCTCAATCGAATAGTATCGTCGATAATTCTCAAAAATTGCGGATGCATTGTTGGCTCACCATTTCCTGCAAAAGTTATCACATCCGGAAAATCTCCTTTTTGTCCCAACTCCTTGAATTTAATTTGCATTGCAGAAACAACATCTTCATAACTTGTATACTTAACTTTAGTGTTTTTAACATTTGTCCAACCACACTCACAATAAATACAGTTAAAGTTACACACCTTATTATCTAAAGGCAAAAGATTAATGCCTAACGATTTTCCAAAACGCCGACTGACAACAGGTCCAAATACGATTTTATCAAAAAGAATCACGGCAAATAATATATGTAAGTTACTAATTAAACAAGGGATGTTTAATGATAATTATCATATTACTTATTAATTCTTAAAAATAATTTCTGATTAAAGTTTAAATGTTAGAAACAAACTGAATAAGTCGCATCCTTCAAGCCCATCGTGTCGATTTTATTGAAATAACTTGCATCAAAAAATATTATATGATTACAACTGAAAATAAAAAAGAAACTAAAAGCGCTACCGGCACATACACCTTCGCTGAGGCTCTGAGTAAAAGCCTGGAGTATTTCAACGGTGATGAATTGGCAGCTAACACATGGTTGAGCAAGTATGCTATGAAAGATAAGAAAGGGAATTTTCTTGAAAGCACTCCAGTTGAGATGCATAGACGCATGGCAAAAGAATTCGCACGTGTTGAATCGATTTATAAAACAAAAGAAAATCAGAAAAATCAACTGTCTCATTATGGCAAAAAAAGAGAAGAACTTACTCAAGAGTCGATTTTTCATTTATTTCATAAATTCAAATATGTCATTCCGCAAGGCAGTGTAATGTCTTCGCTAGGAAATCAGCACGTGATCGCTTCATTATCAAATTGCATCGTATTACCGGAAATATATGATTCATATGGAGGTGTTTTTTATACAGATCAACAAATGGCGCAATTATTTAAACGCCGTTGTGGGGTTGGCATAGATATTTCTAGTCTACGTCCGAGCGGACAAAATGTGAGTAACGCGGCCGGAACCACATCCGGTGCCGTTTCATTTATGGACAGATTCTCAAGTACAACTAGAGAGGTAGCACAAAACGGAAGAAGAGGCGCTTTAATGATTACTATGGATATCGCTCATCCTGATATAGAACAGTTTATTACAATAAAACAAGATCTTAAAAAAATTACCGGGGCTAACATATCTATAAAAGTATCAGATGAATTTATGACTGCTGTGAAAAACGGAACTAAATTCACATTAAAATATCCTGTCGACTCAAAAGACCCAAGCATAACAAAAACTATTGATGCAAGAGAACTTTGGAAAACAATCACAAAATGTGCGCATAACACGGCTGAGCCGGGAATCATCTTTTGGGACAGACAACATCACTATTCTACGTCATCCATTTATCCCGGATTTAAAAATGTTTCAACTAATCCATGTTCTGAAATTGCCATGCAGGGCGGCGATAGTTGTCGATTAATGGCACTTAATTTGTACAATTTCGTTGATTCTCCTTTTACTTCTGATGCCAAATTTAACTTTGAGAAATTTTATGAAATTAGTTATGAAGCGCAACGATTAATGGATGATTTAGTAGATTTAGAACTTGAGGCTATTGAGAAAATAATTGCGAAAGTTCAGTCTGATCCTGAGCCCGATTTTATTAAAAAAGTAGAGCTCGAAACCTGGAATTTATTGTACAACGCCGGAAAAAAAGGGAGAAGAACAGGCTTAGGTTTTACCGCCCTTGCGGATACGCTCGCTGCACTAAACATTAAATTTGACAGTAACGAAGCATTATCCATGACAGATGAAATCATGAAAACGAAATGCAAAGCTGAATTTGAAAGCTCCATCGACATGGCTATTGAACGAGGAAAATTTGAAGCTTACGATAACAAATATGAAGATCAATCCGAATTTATAGATATGTTTAAATCTTCATTTCCGGATGTGACAAAAAGAATGTACAAATATGGAAGAAGGAATATTTCCATTAGTACGGTTGCACCCACGGGTAGTATAAGTATTTTAGCACAATCATCTTCCGGTATTGAGCCGGTATTTTTATTAAGTTACAAGCGTCGTAAAAAAGTTAATCCGGGCGACCCTAATTGTAAAGTTGATTTTGTTGACAACCTTGGCGACTGTTGGCAGGAATTTACGATTTACCATCACCGTTTAAAGGATTGGATGGGTATTACCGGAAATAATAACATTGAGCAAAGTCCGTATTTTCAATCAACCGCTAATGATATTGATTGGGAGAAACGTATTTTGTTACAATCCATTGTTCAAAAATATACCACACATAGTATCAGTTCAACCATTAATCTTCCCAATAGCGCCACTGAAGAATTAGTAGGCGATATTTATTTAAAATCATGGGAGGCAGGATTAAAAGGTATTACTGTTTATAGAGATGGTTCACGTTCAGGTGTATTAGTATCTGACAAGGAAAAAGAAAAATCAAAACATCTTAAAGATTCTGTTCCTCCAAAACGACCTTCAAAAATAGATGCTTCCATTATGCGATTCATGAATCATAATGAAAAATGGATTGCTTTTGTAGGAATTATTGACAATCGACCTTATGAAATTTTCACCGGTAAAGCAGAAGATTCGTTTATTTTACCGGAGTGGATTAGTAAAGGTTGGATTATTAAATCAAAAAACGAGAGCGGTAAAAGCCGATATGATTTCCAATATCTTGATAAAGACGGATACAAAGTAACCATTGAAGGATTATCTCGTTCGTTTAATAAAGAGTACTGGAATTACGCTAAATTAATTTCAGGCGTGTTACGACATGGGATGCCTTTAATTCATGTGATTGATTTAATAGAGAATCTTAACTTCTCGAACGAAAGTATTATAACCTGGAAATCCGGATTAGAGCGCGCACTAAAACAATTCATTCCTAACGGTTCGCAGGCAAAGGACAAGCAGTGTCCAAGTTGTGGCGACCCTAGCGGACTGATTTACGAAGAAGGGTGTTTAAAATGTAAAAGCTGCGGCCATTCAAAATGCGGTTAATCCATTGCCTTACTAATAGCGAAGAGCGGAGAAAAAATCTCTGCTCTTCGCTTATCCAACTTTAACTAAAGTACGAAATTAAAAAGCGGGCCGAATAAATCGTAACCCGCTTTTATTACACACACAGCAATTCAATTTATATTAGACTCGATATACAAGATTTCATAATCATAGCTAATACTATTACACCTACAAACATTAAAAACCTTCCATTTTGCTCTAGATACTTACTTACCCGATCGCTCAAAGGCAATGTATCAAAGGAATATCCTAATCGCTTCAAGTTATATTTAAGAACCATTAAATAAGCCGATAATCCGATGATTAAAGTAAGCAGCAGCGTAATGAAAACTTTAGTGCCGGTACTCCAGGGTGCACTTTTAACAGGTTGTTCAACGGCTACGTTTTGCGCAGCTACTGCAACCGGAGTACCCGCATCAGGATTTCCTACAAAGGAAAGAATTGCTTTTATGTCCCCGTCTGACAATTGTGCAAAAGGTGGCATAACCATTTTCCCACTTGCCTCGTAAACCTCAATTGCAGTTGCATCACCACTTTTAACCATTCCCTGCGAATCTTTAATCCACTTAATCAACCACTCTTCGTTTCGTGTGGTATTAATTCCTTCCAATCCCGGACCAACTAACTTTTGCTTTGTTGTAGTATGGCAAACGCCACAATTTTGTTTAAATAACGCTTTTCCGTCCTGAGCATACATTTCACTAAATAAACACAACAGGATTATCAGTATCAAACCGCGTATGCGACCTATACTGATATATAGTATATTGGTTTTCATGTTTTAAAATTTAGTAATTAATTATTGAGCGATTTTTTTCCGTAAGAATGGGCTCTGCTGGTTCTGATAGATCGACGATCCCAATTCCATATCACTTGCTGGTAACTTCTCCATAGATAATCTACAGGATATACTAAGAAGTGCACAAAGCGTGTAAAAGGAATGATTGCAATAATGCTGAAAGCAGAAACAACGTGTATTTTTAACCACACTGAATTTACAGTTGAAATGGCGTCGATTTGCGGATCAAATACAAAAATAGAACGTAAATAAGGTGTAAGGAAAGCCGCAAACCAATTAGAGCCCCAACGATTAAAGTAGGCCACACACAATCCGGATACTATTTGAATGAATAAAACTAAATAAACGACTACGTCCATTTTA
Organism: Bacteroidia bacterium; assembly: GCA_016787445.1. Lineage (GTDB taxonomy): Bacteria > Bacteroidota > Bacteroidia > B-17B0 > Aurantibacillaceae > JAHEYG01. The sequence continues at coordinate 44,199 of JAEUTQ010000083.1, read as the reverse complement.
TTAGTGACCATTTGTACTCGCTTATTTGTTAAGCGACGAGTAACAAGAGCTAAAAGCCCCCACAATGCGCTAATACCAAAAGCGAAAGAAGCGCATTCGATGATTAACAACCTAACAGTATGTCCGTTCCATGCAATTAATGTAGACGGAAATAAAAACGCTATTAGATGCCCGAAAAAGAGAAAAAATAATCCCCAGTGAAAAGGCTGACTTCCGAAGAACAAAGTTCGTCCCTCTAAAAACTGAGAAGATAATGAAGAAACTTTAAAGCCCTTGTAAAGGTATCTATATATAGATCCTACTAAAAATGTTGCTAGAGCAACATAAGGCAACGCGATAAATAACAACTGGTTTAGCATAATTAATCGATTTTATAGTTGTTTACTAATTGATTTACTGAATTATTTTTATTAAAGAACGAATCACTTACTAAATTTTCCTCTTTAGGATTGTATTTAGAAATTGCATCACTAAAGTCTGCTTCAAAAATTTTTAATAAAGCTGAGAACGCGTTGTGATAAAGATTGCCATTGTTAAGTTCTTCGGCAATTAAAGCGTTGTGGAGCTTTTTAATTACTTTCATTTTCAGTTCGATTTTTGCGGTATCAAACTCCTGGATCATTTTTTTTACTCCCGGAACAAGTATTTTAGCTACTAACTCGTTTACGAATTCCTTATCAGAGTGAACAGTTATTAAATACAACACATGCGATAAATGATCAGGTAGCTCAGGACTACAATCATGATTAATGCTGCTTTGCTCCTGTTGCATGTGAAGTAAAAATGAACCGCGCTTGTAATCCTCACCAAAAATTACATATCCCAAATCAAGATAACAAATAGGCTGTACATCGAAGGTTTTTGTAAATAACTCTTCTCTTCCGTCATCATTAAGCGATATGAAATGTTTTGTAAAAGGAAGTAACAACGTAGCTGCTTCAGGATACTCCTGATCGAGCAGTTCCTGGCAAGCCAAAGCTTTAACAGGGCTATCCGCACTGGGATACCTGAAGAGCTCAGCTATTGCTGTATAAATATTTGGATTTTTTATCATAATCCGCGCGCTGGTCGTTCTTTAAATCCGAAGCCTGTATTTCCTTTAACATCTGCAGTATTCTCAAGCATTTCAATTGACTCTTCACGATGTGCAGGAGGAATCACAAAACGCTCGTCGAATGTTGCTAAAGATGTTAGTCTGAAAATTTCGTCAGCAGTTTTTCCGTTTAAATTTATTTCGTGCATTGCAGCGCTGATTTCTTCTTTCGATAAATCTCCTACGGTTTCCCCTCTTCTATGCATACGTACCGCCATCAATCGTTTAAGAACTTCAACAATTTTATCAGTATTTCCTGCTGAGAATAAGGAAGCAAGGTATTTGATTGGTAAACGTGTTGCGTCAATTCCATGCCACAACGATTTGCTAGTAGTATTGTAAATTCCGTTTTGAACGTTTGCCATACCCGGTAATAAAGCCGGCACATAGAATAAGTTCGGCAAAGTTCTGAATTCAGGGTGCAATGGTAATGCAAGTTTCCAAACCTTTAAGAATTTATATACCGGAGATTTTTGTGCCGCTTCAATGGTTGACATTGCGATTCCATTTAAAGCTGCCTGTTTGATAACTTCTGGATCAAACGGATCAAGATAAATCTCTAATTGCGCTTCTACTAAATTCTCGTCAGTTGCAGAAGCAATTCTTTCAATTTTATCAGCATCGTATAATAAAACTCCTAAGTAACGAATCCTTCCAACGCAAGAGTGGAAACAAGCCGGAGCCTGACCGCTTTCTAAGCGAGGATAACATAATACGCATTTTTCTGATTTACCTGTATGCCAGTTGTAATAAGATTTTTTATAAGGACAAGCTGTAACACACATTCTCCATGCACGACAACGCTCCTGATTAATTAATACCACACCATCTTCACCTCGCTTGTATAATGCGCCTGACGGACAAGAAGCCACACACGCAGGATTTAAACAATGGTTACAAATACGAGGTAAATAATGAAAGGTCATTCTTTCCAATTGGAACATAGCCTCTCTTTCAGCAGGAGATAATTTTTCAAGGTTTACGTCTTGACGCGCGAAGTCGGGCGAGCCGCCCATATCATCATCCCAGTTCGGTCCGCTCTTTACTTCAATTGTTTCACCTGTTACTAATGAAACCGGACGTGCGGTTGGCTGATCATCCCCTTCCGGAGCAGTGAATAAATCCTGATACTTATAGGTCCAAGGCTCATAATAGTCATCCAAAACCGGCATATACGGATTGTGAAAGATGTTTTTTAAGCCTTTAAATTTTCCTGTGCCCTTTAAAGAAACGGTATCGCCGTTTTTTTCCCATCCACCTTTATAAATTTCCTGATTCTCCCACTTAGTAGGATAACCTGTGCCCGGTTTGGTTTCTACGTTATTCCACCACATGTATTCAGCGCCCTTTCTGTCTGTCCAAATGTTTTTACAAGCAATGGAACAGGTATGGCATCCGATACATTTATCGAGATGAAAAACCATGGCTATTTGTGATCTTACGTTCATAATACTACTTATTTAGTTATTATTAAAATTCTAATTTGTCCATTCTTCTTACCAATACATGAGTATCGCGGTTAACCCCCACCGGACCCCAATAATTGAAGTGGTAAGAGAATTGTCCGTATCCGCCCATTAATAAATTAGGTTTAAGATGTACACGAGTGAAACTGTTATGTCCGCCTCCGCGTCTTCCACCTCGTATTTGAGACTTTGGCATTGAGTAAGTTCTTTCAGGAGAGTGATAAACTATACAAACTCCATTAGGGATACGTGCACTTACACAAGCACGTGTACAATACACACCATGGTCGTTGTAAACTTCTACCCAATCATTATCCTTAATTCCTAAGTCTGCGGCATCCTGCTCACTCATCCAGCATGGTTCCATACCTCTGGATAATGTTAACATACGAAGAGTGTCACCATAAGTAGAGTGAATATGCCACTTACCATGCGGAGTTAATACATTCAACATTTTTGCTTTACCGTCATTCACGGTTTTACGCAAATCACCGTAAGCTTCAGGTTTCGGAGATGGCTTATAAGTAGGTAAATGTTCGCCAAACGCAATATATCCATCATGATCTAGATAAAATGACTGACGACCGGTTAAAGTTCTCCAAGGCACAAGACAATCAACGTTATAAGTATAAGCACAGTATGCCCGACCGTTATCCATTAAACCTGACCAAAGTGGTGAGTTGTTATAGCGGCGAGGTTGTGATTGTAAATCTTTGTAGTCAATTTTCACATCTTTACTTCCTATACCGTGCTGTAAGAGCGGCATACCGGTCTTCTTCTCCATGTTGGTGTAGGCTCTTACGGTTAATTCTCCATTGGTAAGGGAAGATAATTTAAGAATAGCATTAATCGCTTCAATATCTTCTTTCAGTGAAGGGTATTCTGTATTATTAACTTTTTGTACGTGACGTTTATCGTTTAACATGTTTTTATAAACATCATCGGCCATAAAGTTTACGCCATGTGCTCCAATTTGATTACTTAAAAGGTTTTGTCCTAATGAAATAAACTTATTATAGATTTGAGTGTAATCCCTCTCAACAATTGCAATTTTATGCATTGTTTTTCCAGGAATAGGTTCGCACTCGCCTTTATACCAGTCTAATAGTTTTGGTTGTGATATTTCATCAATACTATCGTGAGAAAGCGGAGCATTCACAATATCTTTTACAGGAGCAGGGAAGTGATTTCTTGCCATTTCACTAAACGCTTTTGCAATGTACTGGAAAATCTGCCAATCTGTTTTAGCTTCCCAAACAGGAGGAACAGCAGCAGAAAGAGGATGAATGAACGAGTGCATATCAGTACTATTGATATCTGCCTTTTCGTACCATGAAGCGGTAGGCAACACGATATCAGAATAAAGAGCAGTAGTATCCATTCTGAAATTGATATCAACAATCAAATCCATTTTCCCTTTCGGAGCTTCACGCCATAATAACTCGTGAACTTCATCCTTCGCTACTTCATCTGCAATTTTATTTGTATGAGTTCCTAAGTAATGGTCTAACATATACTCGTGACCCTTAGCACTCGACATTAAAGCGTTACCGCGCCAGATAAACCAGTTACGAGGGAAGTTCACTTCGTTATCAGGATCCATCACAGAGTAATTAAGTTCTTTTGATTTTAACTTATCTACTACATATTTCTTGATTTCATCATCAGTATTTGCACCTGCAGCAACAGCTTCTTTTGCTATTTGCAGGTTGTTTTTGTCATACTGAGGATAGAACGGCATCCATCCGTTTCTTACCGACATAGCAATAAGATCTGCAGAGTGCATATGACCTAGTTTACTGCCATGCGGTACTTTATTGTATAAAGCCTGATTATTATCGTACCGCCATTGGTCGGAATTAATATAATGCCAGATTGGACCTTGTTGCAAACGTGTAGAATTTTGCCAGTCTTTACCCGACATAATTGTTCCCCATGAATCAACCGGTGCAAGTTTTTCCTGACCAACATAGTGATTCATACCGCCACCGTTTACACCATTACAACCGGTTAACATTTGAGTCATGATAGCCGAACGGTACATTAAGTTATTATGGAACCAGTGACAAATCGCTGCACCAACAATAACCATACATTTACCTTTTGTTATTTCGGCAGTATTACCCCACTCGCGCGCTAACTGAAGCACAGTTTCACGGCCAACACCGGTAAATATTTCCTGCCAAGCCGGAGTGTATGCTTGCTTTTCGTCGTTATAATCTTTTGGATATTCACCTGATAAACCACGGCCAACACCATACTGGCCCATGGTAAGATCGTAAACTGTTGTAACAGGAATTTTACCATTAGTAGTTTCAAGATATCTAACAGGGATTTCGCGAACAGCTCTCTTATCCAAGCCAAACTCAGTAAACTCTACGCTTAACACATCGTCTTTTTTATCAATGAATGTTAATGTTGGATCAAATACTGAGTTATCTTCACCGTCTTCGTATTTCAGATTCCAGTTGCCTTCTTTCTTTTTATCCCAACGTTGACCCATTGTGCCTTTTGGCATTACAGGACGACCCGAAGCTGAATCGATGTTTAGGAATTTCCAGTCACCATTTTCAACATTTTGATATTTTGAAATGCGATTAGCGCGAACTAGTTTTCCTGGTAAATATTTATTGCCGTCTTTCACTAATTCAACTATAAAAGGACAATCGGTATAGCGTTTTACATAATCAATAAAATATGGAACCTGACGGTCGACATGAAATTCTTTAAGAATAACATGAGTAACTGCCATCCAAAAAGCACCATCAGAACCGGCATGACACGGAATCCATTGATCGGCGTGTTTTGCAACCATACTAAAATCAGGAGACATTACAACTGTTTTAGTACCGTTATGTTTCGACTCAGAGAAAAAGTGAATATCAGGTGTACGAGTCATACCAAGGTTTGCACCCATCGACACACAAAATTTAGAATTGTACCAGTCGGCACTCTCACAAACGTCAGTTTGCTCACCCCATATTTCAGGAAAGGCTGTAGGAAGATCACAATACCAATCGTAGAAACTTAAGTTAACACCGCCAATTAATTGTAGGTAACGAGCGCCTGAAGCATAACTTAACATTGACATGGCAGGAATTGGTGAGAAACCAATTACACGGTCTGGACCATACTTCTTAATAGTATAAAGGTTAGCGGCTGCAATTATTTCAACCATCTCATCCCATTTAGCTCTTCTGAAACCTCCTTTACCTCTTGCTTTTTGATAACGCTTTCTTTTTTCAGGATTATTCTGAAGGCTTTCCCATGCGGTATATGCATCACCGCATTTTTGTTTCTCTTCTTTAAATAAATCTAATAAAGCTCCACGAATTAATGGATACTTTACGCGAATTGGGCTGTATAAATACCATGAGTAAGAGATACCACGCTGACAGCCGCGAGGCTCATATGGTGGTAAAGTTTCCTCTAACAAAGGGTAATCTAAGGCTTGTGTTTCCCAAACAACAATTCCATCTTTAACGTATACTTGCCAAGAACAACCGCCGGTACAGTTAACACCATGCGTACTCCTAACAACTTTATCGTGTTGCCAACGATTTCTGTAAAACTCTTCCCATTTACGGGTTTTCGGAGAAATTATATCTTCAATCCAGCTCATAATTTTAAGGATTTAGTTAGTTAATAGTTTTAATTTGACGTCCGTGATAATCGCTTTTTACCGATCTTATTTTTCTTTTATTCCATACAAGAAGTATTAAACCGAATAAAATCATAAATCCAATCAGTCCGCCGATTAATAATGGGTTCATTCCTGCAGTTTGTGGTGCTTGAGGATTATCTACATCTTGAAGAAATGCAGATAAGGCTTTTATCTCATCTTGCGTTAAAGGATTATTTTTAAACGCCTGAGTCATGGCAGGAAATGGCGGTGAAGAAAGTAATCCGCTAATTCCCGCATCACCGCCTAAGCGGGCATAGCAATTCGTTAAATCCTTTGCAAGCACACCACCAGCAATCATGTCTTTATAATTTACATTATGACATGAGATACAAGAAGCGCCGCCATTTTTGAAAGCGGTATTTCCTTCAAAATACAATCTTCCCTTTAAAATAAGGTCCGCTAAGTTAGCAGTATCTTTTGTTTCAGTTTGGCTAGGGGTTGCCTCGGCAACGGACGCTGATACAGCACCGCCACTTTGCTCAGCAACATAAGCAATAACAGACTTTATGGCGTCATCGCTCAAATTTTGATCTGGCATAACCATTCCTCCATACTCATCGAAAATTGCTTTTGCATCCGCATCACCACTTTTAATAAAAGCTTGTGAGCCTTTAACAAATTTCAAAATCCACTCTTCGCTTCTGCGTTTATTCACGTCCTTCAAATCCGGACCCACAAGTTTGCCTTTACCTATTGAGTGACAAACGCCGCAAGATTGTTTAAACGTTGCTTCACCGTTTTGCGCCGCTAACGGTAATTGTATGGTAGCAACAAATAAACTAAAAATGCTTATAGTTTTTATTATTGACTTTCCTTTCATAAACATGTTTTTTAGTTTTTTATCTGATAAATTCAGATACAAATATGACTAAGGTTTACTTACTTAAATATGATTCTAATCATTTTTTCAAAATATTGTCCATACGATTCGATAGTTCCGTAATTTTTTGTCTATCAACTATTCGTATTCTCTTTCCTTTTAATTCTATAATGCCTTCTTTTGCAAATTCTGAAATAATTCTAATGCTGGTTTCGGTAGTTGTTCCAACGATATGCCCAATATCCTCTCTTTTAAAAGTTGCGTTAATGGTTCCGTCCTTCTCATAAATCCCATAAAACTCTTCGAGGATTAAAAGAATTTCAGCGACTCTTCCTCGCACATTTTTTTGTGCCATATTCAGCATCATGTTTTCAGCAAACCTTAAATCGCGTGAGAGAATATTTATTGTTTGAGCAGCGATTTCCGGTTTTGAATATAGCAGTTCGAAATAAACTTCCTTCGGATAAAAACATACATGTGTATCTTCTAGCGTCATTGCAGAAGCTTGATAGATATCGTTACATAATAAGGCACGGTACCCAATATAATTTCCCGGCTTAGCTAATCGCACTATTTGTTCCTTACCCTCTTCACTCGCCTTTGTTATTTTTACATTTCCATCATGAATGCAATATATACCGCGTGGTTCAGCACCCTCTTTAAAAATGTATTGTCCCTTCTTGTATAATTGATAATGCTTCTTTGCGCTTAGCTTAGCAAGTTCATCTCCTTTAAAGACTGAAAAAATGCTTTGAGAACAGGTGATGCAATTTGCGCAACTAGGAGATTGAATGTTTTTTGTTTCCATTGCTGAGAGGCTTGTATTTGTATCAAAAGTACCTTGTTAGTGCTCCTAGAGAGCAGACATATGTTCTGTTTTTTGATGATTTTAATCATATTCTTAATTTAGCATTGTTTATTACTTTGAATTATGATTTCAATTAACGAGGCTAAAATCAAACTTTTAGAAGAATCTAATCGAAGACCTAAAGGTCTACTTAGAATGAATATTGATAACGTTTTTGGCCTGGCATTAGGTGAAGATCTTTATGCCAAATGTGACTCGCCCCCATTTCATCAATCAGCAATGGACGGATATGCAATAAATACCGAAGCATTTGGTAAACTAGACAATATAAACTTAGAATCAGATGTTGAAATTAGTGCTGGCAGTAACAAAAAAATTAAGTTAAATCCGAATACTGCTGTGAGAATCTTCACAGGGGCAAAAGTTCCTTTAAATTGTAATCTTGTAATTCCTCAGGAGCATGTTAGTGTTGACTCGAATAATAAATTACAATTAAATGCCTCAGGATACTCTAAAGATGATAATATTAGACATAAAGGTTCCCAGTTCAAAAGAGGTGAATTAATCCTTGAAAAAGGAAGCATTATGAACGCTGCAAAAATTGCTATTGCTGTTACTGCAGGCTATGCTCAACTTAAAGTTTTAAAAAATCCAAAGGTTCATATAATTGTTTGCGGAAATGAACTTGCTTTACCCGGCTCGAAATTAGGCGCCGGTCAAATCTATGAAAGTAATTCTGTAATGATAACCGCACTTTTAAAAGAGTATAACATTGAGATAAGCGGATCTTCCTATTCTAAGGATTCATTAAATCAATTACAAAATCAATTAAAAAAAGCCTTTCAACAATCAGATATTGTTTTGGTGAGTGGAGGGATTTCAGTTGGCAAATATGATCTGGTACAACATGCTTTAGCCAATTTAAAAACTCAAACAGTATTTTATAAAATTAAACAGAAGCCCGGCAAACCACTTTACTTTGGACGGAATAAAAACAAATTTGTATTTGGTTTGCCCGGTAATCCTGCCGCTACACTTACTTGCCTATATGAATATGTGTTGCCATTCATACAATCACTCTCATCAGTAAAACCCGCTAATACATTGCCTAAAAAAGCGAAGCTTCTGAATGAATATAAAAAGAAAGCCGGCTTAACCCACTTTTTAAAGGCGACGGTTGATGATAATGGAATTACCATTCTCCCCGATCAGGAATCTTATAAATTAACATCATTTGCAATGGCAAATTGCTTAGCCATAATACCTGAAAATGCCAGTGAGGTTAAAAAAGGGGAATTCATAGAATATCATTTGATATGATTATAATCATTGATTATTACTTACAAATAAAATATTTTTGAAAAATAATGAATGTCAACGGAAGAATCTGGCTTGAAACATCTAAAGGCACTTTTGCAGGAGAAGGTAGAATTGCACTTTTAGAAAAAATTAAACTTCACGGTTCAATTAATAAAGCGGCGAAAGAAATGAAAATGAGTTATAGACAAGCTTGGGAGCAAATAGAATCGATGAATAAACAATACAATAAGCCATTAGTTCACAAAGCTTCAGGCGGTGTAGGCGGCGGCGGCAGCGTTTTAACATTGGAAGGAGAAAAAGTAATTAAACTTTATAAGGAGATTAAACTTAAATTTAATGAGTTTTTAAAAGCTCAGAGCAAAATATTATAAATATACATAGCGTTATTCACTAGCGCCTATAACGATGATAATAAAACCAAATACTCTTCATGCATTTGTTCTTGCCGGTGGTAAAAGTACACGTATGGGCACTGATAAAGGTTTGGTATTGCATTTGGGTAAACCATTTGTTGTTAGAATTATCGAGGCCATTCAATCGCACTCCGATTCTATTACTATTATCAGCAATACATCGAACTACAATTACCTTGGGTACCCTATTATTGAAGATCTAATTAAAAATAAAGGCCCTTTAGCGGGTATATATTCAGGATTAAAACACTCCTCCTCGCAACATAATCTTTTTGTTAGTTGTGATATGCCTTTATTGAACAATGCAGTAATTAACCACTTAATATTACACGCCGATTATAGCTCAGACGCAAGCGTATTAATACACAATAATAACATCGAGCCGCTTTGCGGTATATATAATAAAAAGATTACTGAAACCCTTAAATCACTCATCGAAAAAGATGAATTAAGTGTAATTAGCGCATTACAACACCTAAACGTTCACTACATCGATATCAGTAATTCGAATGACATAACACCAGCCTCACTAACAAACATTAATACAACAACAGAATTAATTGAAATAGAAAAATATTTAATGGTAAAAATTAACATCACTTTATTTGGTGTCTTAGCCGAGTTGGCTGGTAATTCAAATTTAATACTTGAGAATATTAACAACACTGATGAGTTAAGGGAGAAGCTCGTGTCACAATTTCCTGAATTTGGTAAACATAATCTTCTCCTCGCTAACAATAATATTATTATTCATCAAAACACACTACTTAAAAACGGCGATACTGTTTCTGTTATGCCGCCCTTTTCCGGAGGATAACCATGCTCACAAACGATGAAATATTAAGATATGACCGCCAATTAAAAACAAAAGCAATTGGTTTAGAGGGACAGTTACGTCTAAAACAAGCTAAAGTATTATTAATTGGTGCAGGAGGATTAGGTTGCCCAGCTTTACAGTATATGGCTGCTGCAGGTATTGGAAAAATACATATTCTGGATGGCGATATTGTAAATGAATCCAATTTGCAGCGCCAGCTACTTTTTACAACCAATGATGTAGGTAAATACAAAGCAGAAGTTGCTGCCGGCAAACTACAGCTTATTAATCCCTTTATTGACATTACATTTCAAAATCAATTTTTGTCTGCTACTTTAGCATTAAGTCTATTTCCTCTATATAACCTCATTGTAGATTGTAGCGACAATTTTGGAACGCGCTATCTCATTAATGACGTTTGCCTACTTAACAATTTAGCCTTTGTATCGGCCTCACTTTACCAAACCGAGGCTCAACTCGGAACATTTAATATGATTTTAGGCAATAACACACGCAGCGCTTCCTACTCCGATATATTTCCTGAAAGTGATAAAAATGCTCAGTCGTTAAATTGTAACGCCGCAGGCGTAATTGCTACATTACCCGGCATAATGGGCGTAATGCAAGCCAATGAAGTTTTAAAGTACTATACCGATAAAACAAATTGTTTGACAAATCAATTACTACTACTTAATGCTATTAATTTAAAAACAAGTTTCTTTAAGTTTGAGGCTTCAAATTCAACAACTAAAGTTTCTGAAAAGTTTATTCTTAATAAGACTTACGATATTCCTTGCTCTACTTCAAACAAACTAGTTATTGATGCGTCTGAATTACAACAAATACCAAAAAATATCTATACAATAATTGATGTGCGCGAAAAAAACGAATTGCCCATTATCAGCTCCCATAAAATAATTAACATTCCTTTATCCGTTTTGAATGAGAGAATGGATGAATTGAAAAAATATAACAGTATTATCTTTGTTTGTAAATCCGGAGTCAGGAGTAAAAAAGCCGCTCAATTAGCAAAAGAAAAATTGATCGATCTACAAATCTATTCGTACAAAAACGGCATTGAAGAACTGATAAAACTAATTTAACATGAAAACATCTCTTACAAATTGCTTTGAGTTTTTAGATGGTAGTATTTCTGCTTCTAAAATAGCTCAAGTACTACAACATGGCACACAGTTTCATGATTCCGGTGCCTATTCAGTTTTTATGGGGCAAGTAAGAAATGACATTATTAAAAACAAAACAGTACGAGCCATTAATTACACAGCTAATGTGGAAATGGCTAAACACGTGATGACCGGTATTCTTGATGACGCATTTAATGAATTTGACACAAAAATTGTTCATGTATTACACAGCCTTGGCGAAGTCTCAAAAGGAGAAATTTGTTTGCTGGTAATGGTTGTATGCGGTCATAGAAAAGAAAGCTTTAGAGCATGTGAATACATCGTTGAACGATTAAAAAAAGAATTGCCCGTTTGGGGACAAGAAATATTAGAAGACAATACACATACTTGGAAAATAAATAAATAATATGGTAAATATTTTATCGAAATCGAATACAGAACGCAGAGCTATTGCGGAAGCATTCTTGTCTGTTTCAAAACTAGAAACTATTGAAGCAATCTTAAATAAAAAAGTGCCTAAAGGCGATGTCTTTGAAATGTCGAAAGCCGCAGGTTTACTGGCCGTTAAGAAAACCAGTGACGTCATACCCGATTGCCATCCTCTACCTGTTGAATACACAAAAATATCACATACAGTCAACGGCACGCAAATCATAATTCATGTGGAAGTAGCAACCATTTACAAAACCGGAGTTGAGGTTGAAGCTATGTACGGAGCCTCTGTTGTGGCAATGACAATGTACGATATGCTAAAGCCAATTGATAAAGATATTACAATTGAAAAAGTAAAATTACTCGAGAAAGAAGGCGGTAAATCAGACTTCAGAAAAGATACAGGTAAAGGATTAAAATCTGCCGTATTAATTGTTTCCGATTCAATTTATAACAAAAAGAAGGAAGACGTTGGCGGACAAATAATTCTTTCTACCCTTAACAAAAACAACCTAGACAACACATCGTATGAAATTATACCAGATAATCCTAAAATCCTAACTTCAAAAGTAAAGGAACTTTCTTCAAAAATTGATTTACTTATCATCAGTGGCGGAACTGGATTAACAAAAACAGATAAAACTCCGGAAACAATAAAAAGTTTAATTGATGTTGAAATTCCTGGCATCATGGAAGTAGCTCGCAATTACGGTCAAAACAGAACACCTTATGCTATGTTTTCAAGAGGTTTTGCAGGAACAATTGGCGAAACTTTAGTGCTTGTCATTCCTGGTTCAACAAATGGTGCAAAAGAAACCATGGATGCGCTTTTCCCCTACGTATTACATGGCTTCAAAATGTTGAAGCATAAAAAATAATGGCAATTATCTGGAAAAAATATAAACCCCTTTTAAGATATCATCGATTATTTGTTTTAAGTATTGTTTTCACATACATAATATTTAAATATTTAAATGCACCAAATACCGACCAGTATGATAACGGGCAAATAAAACACGAAGGGCGTAGAGAAAACGGATTTAATGAGGGTAGGTGGATTTGGTATTACGAAAATGGAACTAAACAAATGGAAGGTGTGTTTAAACGTGGCAAAAGAAATGGCAAATGGAAAATGTACAACAAAAACGGCATAATCATAACAGAAAGGAATTATGAAAATGATAAACTTAATGGGCCCTTTTATGATTATTATGATAATGGCCATTTAAAAAGTGAAGGTGTATTTTTAAATGACATTATTTCGGGTCAAATAAAAACATACAATGAAAATGGAGAATCAATAAACTAAAATTAAATACAATGACAATCACAGATTACGATAAGAATTACAAGATGTTTGAAAACATGGCTATTTGGGAAGTAAAATCCCTTGACCATTTTTTTGAAGACGATGAAATGCTAAATAAAATATTTGCGGAAGAATACGGCTTCCCATATTCGGAACTTGGCAAACATTTAGACACATTTAAAGACACGCCTGTTATGGTAGTAAGCAAGGTGCTCGACTATTTTGGTGATAAACATTTTTTTGTGTTTGAAAATAATAACAAACATCATAATGACCTGAAAAAATTACAAGATGATAAGATAATTAATTTCGGAATGGATATATATGTGATTAATCCCGCACATATTTATGTATTAATGATGGATAAAACCCAAGACCTTTCCAAATACGATTCACTTTAATATGAAGATGATTAAAATAGGAATAGTTACCGTTTCCGACCGGGCCAGCGCCGGTGTGTATGAAGATCTTTCCGGTAAGGCCATCCAAGAAACATTACGCAGCTATATTAAAGATGAATGGTCGCCCGTTTATAAATTAATTCCTGACGAAGAAACACTTATTGAACAAACACTCATTGAACTTGCAGACATAGAAAAATGTTGCTTAATTGTAACAACAGGAGGCACAGGCCCTGCGTTACGCGATGTAACGCCCGAAGCCACAGAAAAAGTATGCAAAAAAATGATGCCCGGCTTTGGTGAACTTATGCGACAAGTAAGTTTACAATATGTGCCAACAGCTATATTATCGCGACAAACTGCAGGCATAAGAGGAAATAGTTTAATTGTTAATCTCCCGGGAAAACCAAAATCGATTAAAGAATGTCTAGATGCGGTATTTCCGGCCATTCCTTATTGTATAGATTTACTAAACGGTCCTTACATAACGGCGAATGAAGCGGTAATAAAAGTTTTCCGGCCAAAAGCATAGTGAATTCATTGTGTCTTCTTCTGCCATTCGTTATTCACCCTTAAATACAATGTGAAAATTACTTCAAATAAATCTCTTTTATCTCATTCATCAGCATCCTGATGAGTCTTTCCATTTCATTTAGGCTAATTACGCAAGAGAGAAAAACTACTTACTCCGAACAGTACTGACTGCAATTTTATGGACAATAACAGTTAAACACGAAATAGAGTCTTCCACTTGATGCAGGCATACGAATAAGAAAGGCAATTTCTGAGAAAGCAGCAACACTTGCCAGAATAGCAATACAATATCAAATCAACGAAGTTTTTTCCACAGCCTTAGGCGGGGCCTACTTCTCGCAAAATAAAAACGACAAAATTGTAAGGGAGGAGTGCCGCAGTCATCAGGAATTTTTCATGAAACAAAATTTTAACAAGTGTTATACTTCATATCGGCTTCGTCTAGAATAGCCTTATTTTCGTTCTTTACTTACAAAAACAGACTTCTTCAATTTCAGACTTCGCTACCGATTTTATTTAACCATACCCCGTAATCACAACGACATGTCTTTAAAAGTTCTAGATGTAATTGCAGGAGATGAACTCTTTCTGAACTTTGGCAACACCGTTGTTTACAATTACGACCAAAACCGTGCCATTGCAGGATTTGGCTATAAGCCAACTGACAATCTCCTGATCAATCTCACTTATGTATATCAATATGCACAGAAAAATAGTGCCTATAATTTTGAGCATAGCGATCTGTTATGGCTTAGAATTGCACAAACAATAAATTTTCGGGAAAAAAAGAAACGGAAAATTGATGTCTATTTCAAAGCATCCACAAAAATAAATTTCAATCCGGCGCTTAACAACACAACAAACAAACAATATATTATCACTCGCTGATTAAATTTTTTACTTCCGAGATAGGAGCCCAGTAATCCTCCTGCTATTACTGCACCCATCCAATAAAGAATATTTGCATCTACCTCTTGAATCGTAGATAAATGTCCCATTAATCCCGATATAGAATTTAATAAAATAAACAATGCTGAGATCCCGGCAACATTTTTTACGGGGGTCCAACCAAACATTAAAATAAGCGGTGTCAAAAAAATGCCGCCACCTACCCCAATTATTCCGGAAACAAAACCGATGACAGCTCCAAAAATCGCGCTCATCAACCACAAATTTTTTACTGATTTTATTTCCTCATTGGTCTTTTGCTTTTTGATTAGTAAAAAAATGGCAGAAACAATTAAAAACATTCCCGAAAACACTTTAAAATAAAACACGGGCAAAATGATTAATCCACCAATAAAAGAAGCCGGGACTGAAAATACTACAAAAGCCCAGAATATTCTTTTATCAAAATATCCCTGAGAAATAAAACGATAAGAAGCAATGGCAGCTACAATTATATTTAGAATTAATGACGTTGGCTTAATACTCTCCGGTGCAAACGAAAGTAATGCCATAATTGCCAGGTACCCTGAAGCGCCTGCATGCCCTATAGAAGAATATAACGTAGCTATTACAAAAAATAAAACAAAGGCCGTTATTATAAAACTTAATGACATAAAGTTTATTAAAATCTTATAGTAAAATTACAGGGTATTCGGCGTTATTCCTAATAAAACATAATGATGTGATATTTATCACCAAGCCGTCTTAAAGATCTAAATAATTCTTACTTCAATTTTAATTTGCGGATTGTACCAAGAGGGCCGGGACAGTGTTCCGAATGACAATTCTCACAGGCTTGGACCAAAGCATTGTAATTTACTTTTACATTGAGGTCATCTGAACTTGATAAATTTTTTAACGCCGCCAAATAGCCATCGGCAAAACCGTTAAATGACGGCTTCTTAGTCTCATTATCTGTTGGCTGCGCCGAATGAATTTTTAAAAACACATCAGGAAATTTAGTTGGTACTTTACCCGCCATTATCATTTCTTTAAAACTTTTTGTGGTGTCGCGCATGGCACGCATAAGTAAAGCGAGTTCGCTATCACCATTTGGGTTTACCAGTGGCTTTGCACAAGTAGTTGAATCCGTTTTCTCAGTCGTCTCGATTTTTGCTTCCCTTTCTCTACTGCAATTTAACAGCAACAAGCCAACAAAAATCAATGTCCAAATAACCAATTTATTTCTTAATGATAACGCCATTTGCTTCAAACGAAATACTAATTTCCGGTTTCGTAATGTTTGCTATTTCTTCCTTTGATTTTCCTGCATCCTCTGCATAATGTCTCTGTTCTGCAACTGAAACAGTATCATTATAAGCAAAACCCTCTATAATTACTGTTTGACCAGCCGCATCTTTTGGCACAAAAAAAGCATAATCTTTAAAGCGTACTTTCATACTTTGTTCATTACCTAAGTTAACGTTCATCCAGCAACCCTTCTTTTGACAAACTTCCTCAATGGTTCCGCTTACCTTTACAAATACCGAATCTTTACCTGCTAACTGTGTAGTCAATTGGTTGACATCAATAGCTCCTTCGGCAGTTATCGGATCACCAAAATAAGTATAATCAACTTCAACAACGCCTGTTGTTGCCGCTTTTGTTTCCTTCGGTTCCTCTCTTCTACAGGATATAAAAGCAAATATTATTGCCGAAAATGTTAAGAGGTGATTCATCATTTTCATTGTTTAAAATTTTAATTATATATATTCAATAATGCATATTTAGCTCGTGTCTTCCCTCTTCTGTAATTCTGTCTGTCGTCCATGCAGGTTCCCAGGTTAGCTCTACAAGTGTATTACGTTGAGGATAGTGAGTCGCTAAAACTTCCTCTATCATTTTAATAATTACATCTCCCATCGGACAACCTTTACTGGAGAGGGTTAACAAAATTTTAATGCCGTTAATTTCAGAAAAACTAATCTCATAAATCAGACCAAGATCTATTATATTAATACCTAATTCAGGATCTATTACTCCTTTTAACAAGGATAAAATATGGAGCTCAGTTTCGTTAGCCTGTTTATGTTCGTCCATAGCTTATATTCGTTAAAGTATTAGAAGCCGGAGGGTAGCAAATTTTTAGCACATTGTAAGTATACAAAAGTGCTACTAGAACCAGAAGTATATTCGCTAATTGTAATATGAAAGTATCCCCAAAAAGTATTCCGGTTAAAAACAAAGGAAAAGCTAACATAAATAGCACAAAATGTAGTTTTGCCAGCGGTTCGGAATATAAATCTTTAGGCAACGGCACTTTACTTTTTCCGGCAACACTTCCATACTTGTCCATCCAAACAATAAAAGGGAGTATTTTATAAGTTTGCCCGAGAATAAGCAACGATATTACTCCAAAAACTGTTGCGGTCAGATAAATCATGCTGCATTTTATATTTGCTAACTCTCCTTTCAAAAAATTACTGTTGATTGCAAATCCCATTAAAAGAGGAATTAGTATAAATACAACTGCAATAAGAGATTGTTTCATGCCAATATCCGGTATTTTTCTTACTCTTATTTTATAGATTTCATAAACATAGGTTAAAAAACTAATAATGCCAAGTGCAGCGATGCTAAAATAAATAATACTTCTTTGTAATGTGCAGAATACTAAAACATCGGTTAAAAACATAACCAGCGAACTATTTATACAAAAATAACTGAGCTTTAATTTATTATCAGAAACTCCGTGTGATAATAAAAACATAGGCAACAATTTTGAGGCTACGCCAAATATTAATAAGATAAACCATCCCGCTATCCCAACATTTGCATGTACTTTTAATAGTGTTAAATGCTCGGTTCTGATAAAAGGATATACAAAATTTACTGCCATAAATGTGCCTATTACTGCTGTAACGAATAACCAAAATATAGCTGTTGAAATAAAATCAAGAGCGATTTCCTTACTATCGCTCTTTTTTATTGTTAAATACACATTTGCAAAAACTAACGTCACTGCAGTTATCAAAAGGGCAGCCGCCACAAGCATAATTACACCCACTCGAAAATTATAAAAACTATACACCAGCATTACAACCCCTAAATTAAATAGGAAAAAAGAAAGTCGTGATAATCTAGTACTGTACAGCGGTGACTGTGTTAAGACAGGCAATAATTGATACAAGGCTCCTAAAATAATATTACTTGCCCATCCTAAAACACCGAGATGTGTTATGGCAAGTAAATTAGGATTGAAATAGTGTAACTGAAAAGACTCCGGCGAAAGCGCCATCAGTAAACATAACACAAGAAATGAAAACGCTCCCGCAATAAAATGAGGAATGACAATATTTGCCGGTGGAGCATTTTTTGTTACGCTAATCATTCTTGTAAATAATTAAATGTACATTATCTTCGTCTATCTTCTTTAGCTTCCATTGAAAGTGTAATGCGGACAACTCAGGAAACAAAAATTGTGGAACACGCTTATGTTTCACAAACAGAGCCCGACCTGATTGCAACTTGCTACATTCTTCCAAAATACTTATCATCGGCTTTGGCATTTCCATTTCACGAACATCAATTGTAACGGTGCAATTTCGATAATGCGCAGCAGTTTTATCAAAATCCGTGTCTTCATGAGTAGTAACAGATTCCATAGCATTTTGAACCGAATCAGTTTTCATTATTAAAGTAAGAATAACATCGTTCTGCTTCTTTACTTCACAGATGTATCCCTTTTGTCGGAGTAATTTAATTAGGGGAATTGGCTCAAAGGAATTAATAAGTTTAAAAACCTGATTCGCTTGAAGTTTATTTACACAATTGTAAATATCATTAAACGGATCGAGATTAGAAGCGATTTGCGGACGCACATCCATTTCCATTACAGTTTTACTTTCCATTTGTTGCCATAGGTGATGATCTGTTCGCGTTTCGGGTGTCTCCGATTTTTCGTTCGTATTTACTGTAAATCCCAAGTGGGCCAGCTTTAGAAAAAAAACATCTACACTTGAGTTTCCGATTTTCGCCGCATCAGCTATAGTAACACGCGACGCCAATATTTTCCGTAAAATGGGATTTCTCAATTTTTCGAAATGCTTATTTATTGAGGCAATCGCGTCAATTGCTTTTTCATTTGCCTTAATTAATTCACTTATTTTGGTGTTTTCAGTAATTACCATAGCTTCCAATTGTTATAATTTAATTGGCCTCAAACATTTATACCGGCTAACTTTAACCCTTGAGTAATTCTTTTTCCAACGCAATTGCCTTCGGAAACAGAATGTTGTTTTCTAAATGAATATGTTGAAATAAATCATCCTGATATTCCTTTAACTTCGCGAACGAAACTCTATAGGTATTGCAGGCGTTTGAAGGCGGCGCATAATTATTGGTGAGATTTCTGATCTTCTCTACTATTTCCCCCGCAGCATCGTGTTCCGATTCCATCATTGAGATTGGATTTGCAACTGTGCCAAATCCTGCTGCTGCAAATTCTTTACCTTGTCTTTTGGATATGGAAAGACTCTTAATGTATGGAAATAAAATTTTTTCTTCCTTCATCATATGACAATTAAGTTCGTTCATTAAATCCATAAACAAACTTGCAATTTCTACCAACTCCGGATTTCGCTCACCATGCACTCGTTGCACTTTTTGAGTATATTCAAAAATAACAGGATTAGCCTGAATTATATACCGATGATGTGTATTTAATATGTAATCTGCTAAAAAGTCCAATTCCCAACTATCAAAATCTTGCGACGGAAGTGTTTGTGTGTTATTATCTAAGGCTTTTAATTCCTTTTCGAGTTCAACAACATCAACACCCTTTTCCTGACAGCTCTTTGAGACAGTTTTTTTTCCTCCACAACAAAAATCAATTCCGTATTTTTTAAATATTTCCGCCTTTCTGTAATCATTCTTCACCATCTCACCAATTGTTGCCTCTTTGTCGTTAGGATTAAATTTAGAGATTTTAACCCTCCAATAATCAGGTCCTTCCTCTAAATATTCCCATTTAAAGATATTGCCTCTTTCGCCAAGTAATTGATAATATAACGGCTTGGGATCATGATCATTGTAGATTATCAGGCTTTGACCGCCCTCCATGTCGTCGAATTTGTTAAAAATGGTTGGATGCTTAAGTTTTGGTTCAATAACCGTAACATCAATAATATCTATAGTTTCCATAGCTTGTTTTTTATACAAAGCTACATGGAAGGCATAGCTTGTTTTATGATTATAATCATATTTAAATATGACATATCATTGACCTCACACCTGTTTAACACCTATAATTTTATGCGTTTTATCATATTTATTTATTTATATGCTTTATTACTTTGCATATCATGTTGAAACTTAAAACAAACACCCGATTCTATTCGTATGACGAATATTATCAACTAACGCAACAATGTTCTGCTAATCATACAACAACCGGAGGCGAACAATCAGCAAACAGAATTGAAGCAACGAAACTGAATGCTCACCGAATGACCCGCATCTACAAACAAATTGATCTTGAGGAAAAACTCACAAAACTATTAACGAATAATAAGTCGATTAATTGGGATTGGCTTGTTATCTCAGAAGCTTGGTGTGGCGATAGCGCACAGTGTCTTCCTATTATTCACAAAATTTCGGAGCTTAACGAAGGCATCCACTTGAAAATAATTTTAAGAGATGAAAATGATGAATTGATGAACCAATATTCTACAAATGGTTCTAAATCTATTCCCAAACTCATTTGTACAAATTCTCTTACAAATAGCGAAATTGGTAACTGGGGGCCACGACCAACTGAAATTGCTTCAATGGTTAAATCACTCAAGTCACAAAATCCAACAATTTCGCATGATGAATTTGTAAAACAACTTCATTTTTGGTACGCAAAAGATAAAGGGCTGTCATTACAGGCAGATTTGTATTCTCTAATTTGCCAATGGATGAACAAATTTTAGTTATACGCCAAAAGCTCGCGCTCTTTATCGTATAAATCAATTAAGAAATTAGTTGGCAATAAAGAGGGCTTGTTGATGTATTCCCAAACCATTTCCTTGTAATACTGAATATTGGTCAGCAATGTAAGTTTATATGCTGTAAATCTTTGAACTAAATCTTTCGTCCCGATATCCTCAATTCTCATGTTCTTGAGATATTTAATATTAAGCGCGATTTCGTTAATAAACATATTCGGCCGAGAAACCTTTTCTAAAAGCGATGTTCTACCATAAATATGGTCAATCATTTGCTTAAGCGTAAAAGTTCCCTTAAAGTAGGCTAAATTAGGGCCCGGACAAACCGCAACTCCCTGCGGCCGTTTCTTATCCTCAATTCCATATGTAATAAGTCCTCCAACAGATAATCCCTCACAAAGACACTCCTTCTCAACTACTTTATTAAATTCTCTTTCAAATTCCTCAGGCTTAAGATTCATCGATTTCAGAGATTCGATTTTCTTCGACTGATACTCGCGTGAGGCAACACATATTGGTTTTTCAGTAAATTCAGTATTAAAAGCTAAATACTTTTTTACACAAGGACTTCCGGGACGGTTTTTTGATATTCTCTCCTTAATAGTAGCAACAGATGTACTAAGTTTGAAATTATTAAATTTCACTCCTAAAGGCGAAGCATTACTTAAGTAATAGTCTTCCTCTTTTGAGTTTGATAATAAATCTCTAGTGTTCTCATCTACTAAAGTGACCTCCGGTACCAATAAAAACGGACTGCCCCATCCAACTGAATCTACGCCATAATATTTTATTAAAAAATTATGTTCTTGAGACGTGCCTACACCACCCTGAACAGATAATTTAATTTTGTAGTTATCACTCACTGTTTTCTTACCGTTTTGCTTCAAGTAATCATTACACATCGCAATTAATTCTTTTCTTAGGGTATCGCGCTTCAATTTAAATTCTTCCAAAACCGGTCCTAACAACACACCATCCGATATAAAAGAATGCCCTCCGCAATTTAATCCGGACTCAATTCTAAACTCACTAACAATTAATCCTTTTTTTGCTAAGAACTTCCCCTGAATATATGCCGATCTGTAATCACTGACTTTTACTATAATTTTCTTTTTGATTTTTCCCTTTTTATCAGGTAAAAAATCTTCAAAAGTAGCGCAATAACTATATAGTTTTGGATTTAATCCTGCTGAAAACACAACAGATGATTCCAAATCGCTTTGCGCGTATCCGCGTAATGCACTGTGCGCATCTGAATAATATTCAGGTAGTCTTTGCCCCTCTTTATCATAGGTAAAATTGTCACACTTAGTCATGATGTTAACATCAATACTTCCGGGATTTAATAAGGATATGAATTTTGCCTGCAGTTCCAAATTGTCAAATTCATCCTTATTTTGCCTGATTTGCATATAAAGCTTTTTAATTTCAGAATCATCAGGAAACACATCTACTATCTCTTTAATTGCCTTACTTGTTAATATGTCTTCCTCCATTATTTTTTCGAATTCCGATTTAATTAACTTGTTCATCAAATTTAAATAGCCGGTAATGCGTTTTGCTCTATAATCGTCGTCATTATTCGTGATAGGTACATAATCGATATTGTTTTTTTTCGAATGGTACACCCTCATCTTTTCAATTAAGGTGTCTTCTATAATCGATACTACTGAGTTAATTCCAAACTTGGCTACCTTAAGTGGTGTATCTACCGTGTAGCATAATCCCATGACAGGTATATGAAATGTATGTGACATTTGCGCTTCTTTAATGAATATCCAAAGTAAATTTAATTTCATTCTTAAAAATATGATTAAACGCATAGTTTGGTGTTAAGAGAGGTTAAGATTTTCTTGCACATAAGAAGAAAAAAAGAGTAGAATTAGATCCGAAATCTCAAGCCCTCAGCACGAAAACACATAGAATTTTTTTTGAATAACTCAAATAAGAAATGTAGAATGAAGTTGAACTATCTGCGAAAATCCGCGCTATCTGCGGGAAATCAATACGGACTTTGCTTACGAATAATTTTTCCAAACCATTTTGGAAAGAATCGTTTGATTTTAACAGCTAATAACTCCTTGCCACCAATGAAAATTTCTTCATCTTGATTGATGATGCCTTTAATGATTTGTTGAGCGCATACTTCAGCACTCATGGCATTCTCATGACTCTCATCCATTTGTCCGTGTTGCTTGCCGCCATCACTTACCGCATTCAAAGAAACATTGGTCTTAACTTTACCCGGACAAACCATCAAGGTTTTTATCCCGAGCTTTTCAGTCTCTAAGCGTAAACTTTCAAAATAACCGTGTAAAGCATGTTTGGCGGCTGAGTAAGAAGAGCGCAAATAAAATCCGAACTTCCCGGCAATACTGCTTATCACAACAATGTGGCCGTTTTTTTGTCGCTTCATATAAGGCAATACAGCCTTGGTAATATTCACGTGCGCGAAATAATTAACCTCAATTAATTCGCGTTCTGTTTTTTCATCGGTAACAATGGCCTCTGAGCGCTGACTGTATCCGCCATTATTAATTAAAATATCAATACGTCCGAATTTATTCATGATTTGCGCAGCTAAGGCAGATGCATTGGAAGTATCCTTCAAGTCAAACGGCAAAACCATTATGTCTAAATCCGGTAATTTGGTTTCTTTTGCCACGCGCTTTAATTCATCTTCACGGCGCGCGGAAAGTATAAGTCGCGCTTCACGCTTGGCGAACTCCAAAGCCAAAGCTTCTCCAATACCGGAAGAAGCACCGGTTATCCAAATCACTTTATCTTTAAATACACTCATTTTTGTTTTTCCGTCATTGCGAAAGAGGGCTGCGCCCGACTGAAGCAATCTATTATCAGGATTGCTTCGCTATCGCTCGCAATGACGATTTTATTTATTAAGTAAATCTACAACTTGTTTTGCTTTTATTTCACGTATACAATGACAATCGTTGTTTTTACGGCAATCACTGCATTCTTTATTCAATACTAAATAATTTGCCTTTTCGCCAACCGGCATCCATCTTCCGGGATGTATTGGTCGCATTGGTGCAAATAAACCTATTGCTTTTTTTCCTAAAGCAGAGGCAATGTGTAACGGACCTGTACTTGCGGCCACCAAAGCATCGGCATGATTGATGAAACTGATAAATTGCTTTAAACTTAATTGACCGGTTAAATCTACTATGTCTTTATGCTTTTCTAAAAGTGGTTTAACCAATTGTCCTTCTTCCTTCGTTCCGCTGATGAAAATTTTAAATTTATTTTTATCTAAAGCATCGATTAAAGTTGAAAAATTTTCCAGGCCCCATTCTCTAGCACTTCCTTTCGATTTAGGATGCAGGATCACATTCGTTTTTGTTGAATCAATCAGGTTTTTCCACTCTTCATCCAAAGCTGCGGCATTTGTAAAACCGTAATAGTTTTTTACAGCCTCCAACTTTAATTCGGTTGGAATTCCTAAAAATTTCAATAGTTGTAAGTTAAGCTGCGACTCGTGTAATGGAGAATTTTTTCTCGATAATGAAATTAATTTATTGCACGTCATCCAATGGTATAAACGGTTGGTAGTTCCAACGCGAAGCTTAATTCCATTTTGTTTAGCTTGTTGTGCTATTTCCTTTACCGGGAAAACATGAATGATGCAATCGGCTTTTAAATTTTTTCTTGCTTCCACATCATCCCAACTTACAAACTCATCCACAAACTGCGATAATACTACTACATCGCGCGTATAGTTTCTTCCTAAGAAAATAATTTTACAGTGAGGAAAATACTTTTTAATGTAGCCGGCCATTGGCAGTGTGAGTACCACATCACCAATACTGTCGGTACGACTTATTATGAGTGAAAAATTATCAGGCAGCTTTTGCACGGTATAATTCTCTTAATTTTTTATATTTTAAATACGTGGCGTATGCCGAAATTTTTGAAATTAAATACCCGGCCTTTCCGTCCAAAAATCCTAAATGCAAAATATAATGATCGATAAATTTCGCGATGGGATTCACCAGTAATTTATAAATAGGCGCTTTCTTTCCCGCTTCGAAAAATGCTTTAGAAGCAATAGTGGTGAAATACTCTACTTGTTTATAGTGATCTTCTACGCTGTAATAACTGTAATGTAAAATATCGCCTTTTAAGTAACCTGTATTCTTATCACCGTCCTTCATTTCATATTTATCGTGCGGATTAATTCCGGTCCACGCACCTTTACGGCTATCCCACAATCGCAATTTTTTATCCGGATACCAATTACAATGTTTTACCCAATGTCCGCAATAATTTGTTAAGCGATTCATATAATAACCATCCTTGCTCCAATTATTTTTTACGTCGAGAATGGATTTTTTAAGCGTATCATCCAAGGCTTCATCCGCATCTAAGGATAAAACATGCGGAAATTTGGCATAGGTGATGGCTCTGTTTTTTTGTTGGATGTGCCCATCAAATTTATGCTGATAAAAACTCACGCCTTTACTTTCACAGATTTCCTTGGTTTTATCAGTACTGAATGAATCCAGCACCACAATTTCATCCGCCACCTCTTTCACCGAATCCAGACAACGGGCAATGTTTTTTTCTTCGTTAAAAGTTATGATAACAACCGAAATTTGTGGCATGTTGTAAAGTTATACCAATTCTTGATTGAAACCAATCCTATTTAAAATAATTAAGCAGGTTTCAATCTTAGAATGGTTAATCCCGATCAAATATCTATCAAAAATAAACTCTTATATACTTGCATCGGGGTTAAGAATATAATACAATTTCTTACATTTGTTTTATGCAGGTAACACTCATTCAAACCTCACTTTTTTGGGAAGACCGCGAAAAAAACCTCGCGCACTTCGATAATCTACTTCTTTCAGTTAAAGAAAAAACGGATTTGATTGTATTACCCGAAATGTTTACCACCGGATTCACCATGAATCCCTCAAAACTTTCCGAACCTGCATCCGGACCAACACTCGCCTGGTTGCAACAAAAGGCGAAAGAAAAAAACACAGTGATTACAGGAAGCGTGGCTGTTGAAGAGAAGGGGAATTATTTTAATCGCTTATTTTGGGTGCAGCCTAACGGTACATTCAGCTTTTATAACAAACGTCATTTATTCCGAATGGCGGGTGAAGACAAACATTACTCGGCAGGAGAAAATAAAATCATTCAAGCCATTGGAGAGTTTAAGATTTGTCCGCTTGTTTGCTACGATTTGCGTTTCCCTGTATGGAGCAGAAATACTTTCACAAAAAATAACGGTTCTTATACCGCGGCTTATGATGTTTTAATCTACGTTGCCAATTGGCCTGAGGTCCGCTCTTATCCCTGGAAGCAACTTTTAATTGCCCGTGCCATCGAAAATCAATGTTTCGTGATTGGGGTTAACCGTATTGGCGCCGATGGTAATAATATCGCGCACAGCGGCGACAGCATGGTGATTAATCCACGCGGTGAAATCATCAGCAAAACCAAAGCCAACGAAGAAAGCATTGAAACGGTAACCTTAGATTACAATTACCTCTCTGAATTCAGAAAAGTATTTCCTGTAGGCTTAGATGCCGATGATTTTAAGCTGTTATAAATGAAAATCGTTCTAGAAACAGAAAGACTTTACTTACGTGAATTTACTCCTGAAGACGCGCAATTATTAGTGGATTTAAACAGTAATCCCAATGTTACACGCTATACCGGTGATGGACCCGTCAACTTCGCAGAAGCACAAAAAATTATTTTGGATGTTATACTTCCTCAATATAAAAACAAGCTCGGAAGATGGGCCGTGCATTTAAAATCCAACCATGAGTTTATTGGTTGGTGCGGACTCAAACACATACTTGAAGTAGATGAAATTGACTTAGGTTATCGCTTTTTTGAGTCTCACTGGGGAAAAGCCTATGCTACCGAATCTGCACTCGCTTGCTTCAATTACGGCATTCTGAATTTAGGATTAAAGACAATTGTAGGTCGCGCCGCTATTGAGAATATTGCTTCCCGAAAAGTTTTAGAAAAAACAGGCATGAGCTACATTGGTGATGATATTGAACACGGCAACAAAATCGCGAAGTATAGGTTCACAGTTTAATTTCCATTAACAATTATTTAGAGGTTACCTTTTGTGAACTGTGCTATCAATATATAAACACAGAGCATGAATACTAATTTTCAAATCATCAAATCGATTTTATTTAAATCAATATTATCTGTCTTACTAATTGTGGTCGCTTACCTCCTTTGTGCATTTAGTCTTCCACAAATTTCTGTAAATGGTCAACCCATTTCCGGAAAAGAAAATCAGATAACAATTTACGTGCTGTCAAACGGAGTTCATACGGATATAGCTCTCCCCTCAAACAATGACACCAAAAATTGGGAAACCACATTTTGTCGTGATACATTCATGGTTCCTGACTCTTCTCTTAATTACATCGCATTTGGATGGGGCGACAAGGGATTCTATTTAAATACACCGGAATGGTCTGATTTAAAAATTTCAACTGCATTCAATGCTGCCTTTGGGCTTGGCGGCACAGCAATGCATGTTCGTTACTTGAAAGAACCTCAGAATCTCAATAAAAACAAAATCAAACTAACAATTAGTATATCTCAATATAAAAAACTGATTGAATACATTGAAGAAAGTTTTTGCAAAAATGATTGCGATGTGGCTAAAATCAATCACCCAGGATATGGCGAAAACGATCTGTTCTATGAAGCTAATGGTAAGTATAGCATATTTAAAACCTGCAATGTTTGGACGAGCAAAGCATTAAAACATTGTGGCGTAAAAACAGGACTTTGGACACCTTTTGCCGCAGGATTAATGTCTTCATTAAGTCAGGAGAAGTAAGAATATTATAGCTATTGTGATTACGTTAGATTAATTCTTATCGAAGGTTGATGCCGGGCAGCGATAGCGGAAAAATTGCCTCCTCCGAGGCCTAAGCCGACGGCAATTTTAACCGCGGTTTGCGCCTGCCTCTTGCGCAAAATCGCCTTTCGGCATCAAGAGCTTTTTGGTTACTTTTTGGCGATGCAAAAAGTAACGTAAGTAATTAAATTCCCCCCTTGCCATTCCCTCTAAAAAGCTATCTTTGTATACTCTATAAAAACAGCACTTTTTACGATTACATGGAATACAATTTTAAGGACATAGAAAATAAATGGCAAAAGATTTGGAAAGACACCAAACCATTTAAAGCAGATAATACTTCTACCAAACCAAAATATTATGTACTCGACATGTTCCCTTACCCTTCGGGAGCGGGTTTACATGTAGGGCATCCCCTTGGCTATATTGCTTCCGATATCATGGCGCGCTATAAACGCCACAAAGGATTTAATGTGCTGCATCCAATGGGTTATGATAGTTTTGGTTTGCCTGCAGAGCAATACGCCATTCAAACCGGACAACATCCTGCGGTAACTACAGAGCAGAACATTGCACGTTATCGTGAACAATTAGATAAAATCGGTTTTTCATTTGACTGGGATCGCGAAGTGAGAACCTCAGATCCTTCGTATTACAAATGGACACAATGGATTTTTATTCAACTCTTCAACAGTTGGTACAATCCACGCAACAATAAAGCAGAACCAATCGAGAGCTTAATTAAGATTTTTGAAACAGAAGGATTCAAAGGATTAACACATGATATTTTAACCGGAGATATTGAAAAAGAACTGGAAGCTTTCACACCGGAGCAATGGAAAAACTTCGACGAGAAAAAACGCAGCGATGTGTTAATGAATTTCCGCCTTACTTATTTAGGTGAAGCGTATGTGAATTGGTGTCCCGCTTTAGGAACTGTGTTGGCGAATGATGAAGTGAAAGATGGTGTGAGTGAGCGCGGCGGACATCCGGTAGAAAGAAAATTAATGAAACAATGGAGCATGCGCATTACTGCTTATGCTCAGCGTTTGTTAGATGGATTAGATACTATCGACTGGACAGAAAGTTTAAAAGAATCTCAACGTTATTGGATTGGCAGAAGCGAAGGAACAAGTTTGAAATTTCAAATTGAAAATTCTGACTTACACCTGGAAGTGTTCACCACCCGTCCGGATACCATTTTCGGCGTGAGTTTTATCACCATAGCACCGGAGCATGAATATGTCGATACAATTACAACAGCGGAACAAAAAGCCGCAGTGCTGGACTACGTTACCAAAGCCAAGAACAGAAGTGAGCGCGAACGCCAGGCGGACGTAACCAAAGTAAGCGGCGTATTTACCGGAGCTTATGTCATTCATCCGTTCACAGGAAAAAAAGTACAGATTTGGGTGGGCGATTATGTGTTAGCAGGTTACGGAACAGGTGCGGTAATGGCAGTGCCGGGACATGATGAGCGCGATCACCGCTTCGCTAAACATTTTGGCTTACCAATTTTACAGGTAGTGGAAGGACCGGATGTGCAGGAACAATCTTACGACGCCAAAGAAGGCAAATGCATTAACTCCGATTTCTTAAACGGACTCGAAGTAAAAGCAGCCATTAAAAAAGCCATTGAAGAAATTGAAAAAAGAAATTTAGGAAAAGGTAAAACCAATTACCGTTTACGCGATGCCGTGTTTGGCCGTCAGCGTTATTGGGGAGAACCGATTCCTGTTTATTATAAAGACGGCATTCCGCATGTGATGCCTGAGAATGAATTGCCATTGGTGTTACCGGAAGTCGATAAGTTTTTACCGACGGAAGACGGTGAGCCGCCTTTGGCTCGCGCGAAAGACTGGAAATACAAAGGACAGTACGATTACGAATGGACCACCATGCCGGGATGGGCAGGAAGCTCCTGGTATTTCTTGCGTTATATGGACGCGAAGAATGATAAAGCATTTGCCGATAAAAAATTAACCGACTACTGGCAAAATGTAGATTTATACATTGGCGGCAGTGAACATGCTACCGGACATTTATTGTACGTGCGCTTCTGGACTAAATTTTTATTTGACAGAGGATTTATTGCTGTGGATGAACCTGCGAAGAAATTGATTAATCAAGGGATGATACAGGGGATGAGCGAAAAAATCAATAGATTAATTTCGGTAGAAAAAAATCCTGACGATAACAATAAGCGATTAATTTATATTTATAAAGGCAGTGTTTTGGAAGAACACAATATACCTCTTGCAATTAAAAATGTATTCATTAGCTCTGACATTATAGACAAAAGCTCAAAATTTGATTATTCAACTGATAAGTATGCTAATGTAAATAATGTTAGCAACTCTGTTCTAGACATAAAAAAGCATTTAGAATGGTGGAATGAAGATAGTGCTGCTGCTTTCATTTGTGAAGGAGGTTATTGGCTAAATAACGAGTTCATAAGCTTTAATAACAACGGTAGCAATATTTTTAAAACAACTCCTGAAGTTGAGAAAATGTCTAAATCGAAGCATAATGTTCAAACTCCAGATGACATTTGCGAAAAATTTGGTGCGGATACTTTACGTTTATACGAAATGTTTTTAGGTCCATTGGAGCAAAGCAAGCCTTGGAACACGAATGGCATTACCGGCGTATCAGGATTCTTAAAAAAATTGTGGCGCTTGTTCTACCAAACAGGAAGTTTTGTGGTGAGTGAAGATGCGCCGACAAAACCGGAATTAAAAACATTACACAAAACCATCAAGAAAATTACGGAAGACATTGAACGCTTTTCGTTTAATACTTCAGTTAGTAATTTCATGATCTGTGTGAATGAATTAAGCGATTTAAAATGCAACAAGCGCGCGATACTAGAGCCATTGTTGGTTTTAATATCTCCTTACGCGCCACACGTTGCTGAAGAGTTGTGGGAAAAACTCGGCCACAAAGGAAGCATTGCTTTTGCGGCCTTCCCAGAATTTAACGAGGCGCATTTAGTAGAAGATAATTTTAATTATCCGATTTCCTTCAATGGTAAAATGCGTTTCAATTTGGAATTAGCGGCTAATTTAAGTGTACAGGAAATTGAGAAGCTGGTGATGGAAGCCGAACAAACACACAAATACTTAGAGGGTAAACAACCGAAGAAAGTGATTATTGTTCCGAAGAAGATTGTAAACATTGTGATGTAATGAAGAAAAAACTGATTATACTTTTTTGTTTCTGCACTGCGATTGCTTTTCCACAAAATTTTAAAAGCGGTACCTGGCGCGGTGTACTTACATTAAGTGAAACAAAAAACGAAATCATTCTTCCTTTCAACTTTAACGTAAAATACGTTAACAATGCTCCTGTTATTGAAGTACTCAATGCCGACGAGAAAATTGTGGTAGATGAAGTTTCCGTGTTTGGTGACTCTGTTAACTTTTACATGCCGGTGTTTGATACTGAATTCCGCACGGCATTACGAGGTGATTCTTTAAATGGAATTTGGATTAATCACACTAAAAAAACAAAGAACGTACTTCCGTTTGAAGCTGTATTCAACAACGCTACACGCTTTATAACAAGCGCTAAACCAAAAGTAGATTTTACCGGTCGCTATGAAGTCACATTTAATGCAGGCACTTCTGATGCATATAAAGCCGTTGGTATCTTTAAACAAAACGGAAGTAAAGTAACCGGCACTTTCTTAACTGAAACCGGCGACTATCGCTATTTAGAAGGAGCGGTGCAAAATTCAAACATGTCGCTCTCTTGTTTTGATGGTTCTCATGCTTTTTTGTTTTTCATGACGGCCAACAACAAAACAGGAAAAGTAAATGATTTGGAAGGAAAAGTATTTTACAGCAATAGCGGTACCGAAAATTTTGTGGCGAAACGCAATGAGCAATTCAAATTAAAAGATCCGGAGTCGATTACTGTTTTAAAAACACCGGGAGAAAAAATCTATTTCACCTTTCCGGATACAGAAGGCAAAAAAGTAAGTTTGAGTGATGAGAAATATAAAAACAAAGTTGTCATCATTCAGTTGATGGGCAGCTGGTGTCCGAATTGTATGGATGAGACCGCGTATTTATCGAAAGTGTACCATAAATATCAAAACTCCGGTTTGGAAATTATTGCTTTAGCCTATGAACGCACCGACGATTTTGAAAAAGCCAAGAAAAATGTTTTACGTCTGAAAAAACGCTTTATGGTTGATTATGATGTGTTGATTACAGGTTTAACAGGAAAAGCAAAAGCCGCCGAGAGCTTGCCTTTCTTCAACAACATCAGCGCGTTTCCAACTACCATTATACTCGACCGCAATCATGAAGTAAAAAGTATTTACACCGGATTCAGCGGTCCGGCTACAGGAAAAGCTTACGTACAATACACAGAGAAAACAGAACATTTAGTAGAACAACTCTTATTAAAAAAGTAAAATGTTTACAGGCATCATTGAAACATTAGCAAAAACAGAAAGCATTGAAAAAGAAGGCAGCAATGTGCATTTTACTTTTTCTTCCTCTATCACACACGAATTAAAAATCGATCAAAGCGTAGCGCATAACGGTGTGTGCCTTACGGTTGTAAAAATAAACGGCGATCGTTATACGGTGACCGCTATTGACGAAACTTTGAAGCGGACCAATTTAGGAAGTTTAAAAGTTGGGGATGTGGTGAACTTAGAACGCTGCATGCCGGCCAACGGAAGATTTGACGGACATATTGTACAAGGACATGTGGATACAACCGCGACTTGTGTTAGCGTTAATAATTTAAATGGCAGCTGGGAATTTGTATTTGAATATGAAAGCAACCCTAAGCATATTACTGTTGAGAAAGGCAGTATCACGATTAACGGTGTAAGTTTAACAGTGGTGGATTCGAAGCCAAATATGTTTTCGGTTCATATTATTCCTTACACATTTGAGCACACCAATTTTAAATCCATTGAGCGCGGCACAAAAGTGAATCTGGAATTTGACATAGTAGGAAAATACATCGCGAAGATGTTAGGGAAGTAAATAAGCGGTCCCTGAGCCTGTCGAAGGGGCCGGCACAGGTGTCATGTCGTCCCGATAGCTATCGGGAGAAGTCGAGACACGACACAGATTAGAAAAACAGCGCACCATGTTCGACTCCGCAGGAGTCGTAGCATTATAGAAAAAAGATTTTTAGAAACCGTCGACCCCGTAGGGGTCGCAGAAATTATAAATGACATATTAAATCTTAATCCATGAAAAGAATAACCTACTTTTTAACACTAGTTGCTTTGATGGGTGGTCTTGCTGCTCAAACTGAAAAAGATTATTCTCTTGCCAAAGTTGGCAAACAAGTTGATGGTGTCTTTATTTTTGTTGGAGCAACTCCTGTTAACCCATACGATGTAATTGACATTTGGGACGTTTATTGGAATCCGGATGATCCTGATAAATCATACAAAGAAGCGCTAACAAGAGTAAGAAAAAAATACAATAATGTTGATGGGATAATTTTCGAGGATGGAAATCATAAAAAAGCTCAACTAATAAAATTCATTGGCAGAGAAATTACAGGAGGTGGCTTTAAGGGTGGAGATAAGGTAAGTTATAAAGAAGGGGGGAAACCAAGATATGCTGAGATTTTTCAATTAGACAACACTAAACAAAAAGCTAGCGTTAAGTATTTAAATGAATACGGCGAAGACAAACTTGATAATATTAGTTATGAAAAACTAACTCCAGTTAACAATGAAACTTTTAATAAATATAAAGAACAACAACTGGAAGAGATTAAAAAACATCAGTTTGCTATTGGAGAAAAGGTAAGTTGGACTGAAGGTTCAAAATTGAAATATGGCGAGGTTGTCTCGTTAAATAACGAAAAGCATGATGCTAAAGTTAAATTTCTTGATATATACGGTGATGTTAAAACAGATAATTTCGATTATTTGAAATTAGAAAAGGCAGACATTAATAAGTATAACGAATTTGTCACTTCATTTAATATAGAAATTGAAAAGTATAAATTTCTAGTAGGTGAACAAGTTAGTTGGATTGAGTCGAAAAGTTTAAAAGTTGGAGAGGTTGTAGGATTAAATAATTCGAATCACAAAGCCTCAATTAAATATTTAAATATATATGGGGAAGAAAAAACAACAGATGTTGGCTATTTAGAAATAGAAAAAATTTCAAAAGACAAGTACCTTTCTGAAAAAGAGAATTTTTCAAAAGAGATTCAAAAATACAAATTTACCATTGGAGAAAAGGTTAATTGGTCAAAAGGTGGAATGCTTAAAAAAACAGAAATAATTCAATGTGAAGTTATTTCACTTGATGATTTAGAACATAAGGCGCTAGTTAAATACAAAAACAAGGATAATGTAGAAAAACAAGAGAAGGTGCCTTACCTTGAGCTTTCAAAAACACAATAACAAAATGCGCATAGGTTTATTCTTCGGTTCATTTAATCCCATTCATGTTGGCCACATGGCCTTAGCTAATTACATGGTGGAGTTTACCGATATGGAGCAGGTGTGGTTTGTTATCTCTCCGCATAATCCGTTAAAAGAAAAAGCCAGTCTGCTCAACCAGAATCAGCGTTTGTATATGGTAAACGTAGCCATTGAAGACGATGCGCGTTTTAAAAGCAGCACCATTGAATTCGATTTGCCTCAACCTTCTTATACAATAAATACCTTAGTGCATTTAAAAGAAAAATATCCTCAACATACATTTAGTTTAATCATTGGACAGGATAATTTAGAGAACTTCCATAAATGGAAAAACTACGAAGAGATTTTAAAGAAATATAAATTGTATGTATATCCGCGACCGGGCGCTAAATCAAGTGAATTAGAACAACATCCTAACGTAGTTCTCACACAGGCGCCTTTTATTGATATCTCCTCCACCTTCATCCGCGATGCCATCAAAAAGAAAAAAGATGTGCGCCATTATTTACCTGAAAAAGCCTGGCAGTATATCGACGAGATGAATTTGTATAAGAAGTAAGTTTACTCTTTAGCAGGGTGAGAGCCTATTCGTTAATATAAAGGCTAAATTGAACCATGACTAAATTCTCCCCTGATAAGGGGAGATGTCCGCAGGACAGAGGGGTTTTAGTAGTGACTAAAGCAGACCCTCACCCCAGCCCTCTCCCA
The DNA here is from genome assembly GCA_016787445.1 of Bacteroidia bacterium. Classification (GTDB taxonomy): domain Bacteria; phylum Bacteroidota; class Bacteroidia; order B-17B0; family Aurantibacillaceae; genus JAHEYG01. The sequence continues at coordinate 9,084 of JAEUTQ010000083.1, read as the reverse complement.
AGGGAGAGGGGGGTGCGCTTCCGCGAAGCGGGAGGGGGTGATTCCACTTTTAAAATTTTACTCCCTCTAAATCAGCAAATTACATAATATTCATATACATTGGTTTCTTATGTATTGGATTTAGATGTATCTTTGTTTTATTTCATCCATTTCCTAAAATGCATTCATCTAGATTTATAATAATGACTTTTAAACGAATTAATTTAAAAGCATTAAAACGGCCTAAAAATATTTGTGGATATAAATTTATTTTAATGTTATTTCTTTTGTTTTCCTTTAAAATAAACTCTCAGGATTGCTTTTCTGACTGTCTGAAAAGATTAAAAATCGGGCAAGACACAATGTTTCGCTCAATGGATCAAATAAAAAAGAATGTAGAAGATAGCTTGTTTTCACCCCTAAGTGTAAACAAAAATATAATCAAAAATCTTATTGGATGTCAATTCCCAAACACCCCACTTCGCTCAGTAAATGATAAAACAATCTCAATTTCTAAATTCAAGAACAAGCCTGTTTTTATACATTTTTGGTTTACCTCTTGTCGACCCTGCATTGCAGAAATCGAAACCATAAATTCATTACAGAAAGAATTTGAAGGGAAAGCCTATTTCTTAGCTATAAACACTGATGACATGTTGACCCTAAAGGAATTTCTCAAAGAACACAAGTACAATTCCTATCAAACCAACATTTCAAAAAACAAAGCTATGAATGACTTTTGTGTTATTGGCGGTTATCCAACCTGTATCATACTAGATAGTCATAATAAAGTAAGCGCAATTTGGAGCGGCGGTAATATAAACCCTCTGGAACAAAAAGACTTCTATTTACAGGTAAAAAAGGAACTGGAAAATAATCTTTCCGATTAGATTTTTCATTTCATAATATTAGAAACTTGATCTTCAAAAAATTTTTATACCCTATGAATCACTGCATTACACTATATTCACATACATTGGTTTCTTATGTATTGGATTTAGATGTATCTTTGTCTTAAGTAAAACATTATAAAAGGAAAAACATGTATTCATCCGAATTAATAAAAGGCACCTTAAAGACCATCGTTTTAAAACTGTTGGCCGAGCATAAGAAGATGTATGGTTATGAAATTACCCAGATGGTAAAAGAGATGACCAAAGATAAAATTCAGATTACGGAAGGAGCGCTTTACCCTACTCTGCATGCATTAGAGGCAGAAGGGATTTTAATTACCGAAACCGAATTTATTGGTAAGCGCGTTAGAAAATATTATTCATTAAGTCCGGAAGGTAAAAAACTAACGAAAGAAAAATTAAGTGAGTTTGCCGACTTTATGAATACCATGAAATTTTTGCTTGATATAAAGCCCAAGCAAGCTTAATGTACCGAGTCTCTGACGAGCAAATAGAATTTATACTTGATGACATTAAAAAACGTGGCATCGAGATGGAGGACCTGCAACTTAACCTCCTGGATCATATTTGCTGTATACTGGAGAGAGAGCTTAAAGAAACAGATGATTTTAACGCAAAATACAACAAAACCATAAAACAATTTTTTAAATCAGAACTCTGGGAAATAGAAGAAGAAACAGTAGGCCTTTTATATTTTAAAAACTATTATAAAATGAAACGCTTTTTATACATATTACTTGTTCTTTCCTTAAGCTACAACGCTATTGTACTAGCTAGATTGGGTTATGAATTCTACCAAACAAAGAAATACCAGAATGAATGGAAGCGAATTGAAAAAGTTTCGTTTGAAGAAGGTTTAGAAGATTTTAAGTTAAAAATGAAGCAGCAGTACCCAGAAATTATTAGTAAAGAATATACCTATATCACCTTCAATTTCGACTTATACCCATATATTAATTACGGCGAGATGAATATGGAGGATTCGCTAATTTATAATATGCAAATCAAGACGGAAACGATTAGTTTGAAAAGGCATGATTCCCTAGCCGCAATTTATCGTAGCATTAATTTTGTGTATGCATATCGGTATTCTGATGAAAGTGTCGATAAAGAAATTCTTAAAAATGAAGCTTTAACACACAACCTAATTTATGTAAAAGATGTTCCGAAATTGTTAGTTGGCTATGGGAATTTTAAAAAACGTACTGGCATTTCATTTCCAACAACCTTTTTAATAAATAAATCCGGAAAGATACTATATGAATCTTCTGTTTCAATGTCCTTCATCGATAAAAAATTAATTAATATTTTAAATGAAATTAAATGAAAAGGTCATTAAAAATCATATTATTTTTCTCTTTGATATTAAACCTTGTTTTAATTGGGATCCAGGTTTTTTATAAAGCCGTATATAGAGTTCGTGAAACTGAGCCGAAAGATATAAATATTAATGTTGCCCGTTCCGCGTTTATGGACTCGCTTATTAAATTAAACCCTGAACTTAAAGACAAAAAATACTTCTATATAAATATCTGGGATACAGGTTGCTTATCGTGTATCCAACAAATGCCAATGCTAGATTCAATTGTTGAACCAGTTAAAGACAATTTTGGATATGTATTTATCACTTTAATGCCTGAGGGCTACTCGAAGCGCTGTTTAAATAAGGAAGGCATTAAAACAAAGAATTTTAAATACATGTATAACTGTCAGGATTTTGTTTTTTCAATTTACAAAGAGAAAAACTACAAACGAGAACTTTTGCGCGCTTATAAATTCCCATTAAATGTAATAATTGACAGGTATGCGAATTTAATATATGTCGACTCCTTAAAAGCATTATCCGGGCCTAAATTCCCCGAAGATTCGCTGGCAGACAAGCGTTTTAAATTTAGATTAAAGACCGTTTTAAACCAATTATAAACGCTTAATGTACCAAATCAGTGATAAACAAATTGATTTTATTCTCGATGACATAAGACGTCGTGGCATTGAGATGGAGGACCTGCAGTTAAACCTCCTGGATCATGTTTGTTGCATTATTGAACAAAACCTCAGTCATGATGGAGACTTTGAGGACTTCTATAAACAAACCATTCCCAAATTTTGCAAGAGCGAACTCTGGGAGATAGAAGAAGAAACCATCAATTTATTAATCTTTAAACACTATTACACAATGAAAAAAATAATGATCTTCAGCGGCTTGTTTGGCGCATTTGCTACACTTCTCGGCGCCTCATTTAAAGTAATGCATTGGCCCGGAGCAAACATATTAATGTTGCTCGGTATTGCTTCGATGAGTTTGGTTTTCCTTCCTTTTATGTTCACTTTAAAAATAAAGGAAAAACAAAACACAAAAGATAAACTCATTTTAGCTACCGGTTCCATTGCCGCTACTATGGTTGGCATCACCTCTCTCTTCAAAATTATGCATTGGCCTTATGCCAGCATTCTCTTATCGGTTACTTTAAGTATTGTTCTATTGGTGTTTCTTCCGCTTTACTTCATCAGCGGCATTAAAAACCCTGAGACGAAAGTTAACACCATTGTTACTTCTGTACTGATTTTAGCGGGTACCGCTTTATCCATGGTGCTTCCGAAAGCGTCGCCAAGTTTAACGCTGAGCAAAGCAACCGTTAATTACATGCGTAACGAAAATCAGACTTTAAACACCATGAAAATGCTAGTTAAACCTGATTCTCTCAATCAGGCGAATATGGAATCTTATCATGCATTTATGCAAAGTGCCGATAAATTAAAGGATGCCATTATTAACGGAATTGCAGGTGTTGATTTTCAAACTTATCTTAAAAATGATGAGCAAATCACTCCTACTGTTCTAACACCGGTTCAATTTAATGCCTTTCCAGAAAAAGCAAATTTCATTGAGGCTGTAGTGGATTTTGAATCGAAATTAAACAGTAAAATCTACACCTACGAACAAATGAATGAGCCTGTATCCGGTCGTGCCGCTGAAATTGATGCTGCATTGCAAGCTCAGCCCCATGTAAAAGATCTCACTTGTTTCATTACCAATCTGCAAACCCAGGCTACTTTAGCTATGCTAGGTGCTAAATAAGACCTAAACCCCTATAGGCTTTTTGCCTATAGGGGTGGGGTTTTGGAATATATCAAAAATACTTATATTAGTATGTGCTTTCTACGGCCACATACTGCATTAGCGGCGAACAACTCTTTATTTTGTTTAAGGAGTTGGAAGATTATAACTTAAGTTATGTCTACAAAGGCATTTTTAATCCGAATTTGACGGATAAAATTCTTTCCCTCTCCGAAACCAACATGAACCTTACGGGTGAGTCATCTAAAACTCAAAAGAAGGTTTATTTTGTGATGGTAGAAACTTTACAAAACATTACCCGCCATCAGGACTTAACACAATCAGAAGAAAATCACGCTTTTTTTGTGGTACTTAATAAAAACGGCGAATACTCTCTGACGAGCGGAAATATTATTGACGATTCTAAAACAGCTGAATTAAGCAGCAGCATTGAAAAAATCAATTCGCTGGATCCGGATGGCTTGAAAGAATATTCTAAATACGTTTTGGAAAACACGGGTTTATCCGATAAAGGCGGCGCCGGTTTAGGTCTAATTGAAATGGCACGTAAATCAGGAAATAAACTTTTGTATCATTTCCGCAAGCTAAAAGATAATTCTTCTTTTTTCTACTTCAACACAAAAGTTCATTCCGAAAAAAGTACGGCAGAATTAAATAACAGTCCGGATAATATTATGCGTTTGCATGATTTTACCAAGGAACATAAAATCAATTTAATTTATCAGGGTGTATTTACGCACGAGAATTTAAAAAGTCTCCTCACCATGACCGAAGGCAGCGTAAGTAAAAATGATGATCTGGCCTTTAAAAGAAAAACGGTGAACGTAATGGTAGAGCTATTGCAGAATATTTGCAATCATGCTTCTACGCCTAATAAAGAATCTCTTGGCAAGCACGGGATTTTAATTGTGTCGAGTAATGATAAAGGTTGTTGCATCTCATCCGGTAATTACATCAATAATTCGGAAGTCAATGCGCTGAAACAAAAGATTGATTTGGTTAATTCGCTCAACGATTCACAACTCGAAGATTTATATTCTGATACCATTGTCAAAGAACAAGAACCCGGACAAAAAGGTGCGGGACTCGGCTTCATTGATATTAAAATGAAAAGCGGTAATAATATTGATTATACCGTTGTGAGTTGTGCTAATTCATATTCCTTTTTATCTATTAATGCTTTTATTGCTTTTTAATGGAATATGTCTATGAAATAAAGGCAACAGAAGACACACCGGCGGTTACGCTGCATAAAACTAATGGCTTACTTAGCATCAGTGGAAAATCATTACCTGAAGATTCCGCCACTTTCTACCAACCGGTCATCGAATGGTTGAGTGTGTATTTGAATAATGCACCTTCTAGTACAACTGCCGAATTTAAACTGGAATATTTCAATACTTCTTCCTCTAAACAAATCTTTAAGATAATTTCGCTCTTAAAGGAATTATCGAAAACAAAGTCGGTGGCCATTAAATGGTATTTTGATAAAGGCGATAAGGATATGCAATTATCCGGCGAGCGTTTTTCAAAACTCTGCCAAATGCCTATTGAAACTATTCAGAATTAAATAATAAATCCGGCAACTAAAACATCATCTGTTTGATGACGTTGACCTTTCCAGTTTTCCAATTTCTCCTTAAGTATTTGCTGTGGTTGTCCGTTTACAAAATCTATTTGTGTAATCAGATTCTCAAAGTTAGAAACCAGAAACTTCGAATTATTGTTTCCTCCAAACTGATCGTAATACCCATCTGTACTCATGATGACAGCATCGCCTTCCTTCAATAATTCTGTTTTTGTTTGAAACATTTTGCCGGAAGAACCAAGTCCTCCTCCAATGGAGAAAATATCGCCTTTCAATTCTTTGGCTACACCATTACTCTTTACATAAATACTTAAGTTAGCAGAGGCGTATTGCAATTCGTTTTTCTTCTTGTCATCGATGTAACACACACAAATATCCATGCCGTCGTCTTGCTCCATGATATCAACTCCACTCTGACGTAAAGCTTTTATCACGCCTTCGTTAAGATGGAATAAAATTTCAGCGGGATCTAAAATATTTTTTTGATTTACAATTTCATTTAGCAAAGTATTTCCAATCATGCTCATCAAGGCACCGGGAACACCATGTCCGGTACAATCCGCCACCGCGAAAAACGATTTGTTATTATGATAGGTAAACCAATAAAAATCACCGCTCACAATATCTTTCGGACTATAATAAATGAAATGATTCTTTAAATGTGCTTTTATTGCTTCCTGCGGCGGAAGAATCGCGGTTTGAATTCTCTTGGCGTAATTTATGCTGTCTGTAATCTGATTGTTTTTTACTTCTATCTTCTGATAAGCACGCGCCAGTTCAACATTCGCTTTTCTCTTAATATTATATCGGTTAAACAACAATAGTGCAACTATTACCAAAAGCGCGAGTCCTCCGATTAAAGTCACCAGGGCTGTTCTCTGCCTGTTTACACGCATGGCTTGCATTTCATTTTCACTGCTTAAGGATTTAATTTCTTTATCCTTCTCGTTTGATTCATATAAAGCTTGCATTTGCTCCATGGCATTCGTATTTCTTTCGTTTACCAAAGAATCCTTGGTTTGGTTATAGAGCTTCATGTATTGAATAGCGCCGGCTAAATCGCCTTGTTTTTCGAGGGCTTCAGCCAATAAGTAGGATGTTTCCATAATAGAGCCCTTGTTTTTTATTTGCAAACTCATATCCATGGCTCTTCTCAATAACTTCATTGCCTCTCTGCACTTACCTGTTTCGCATAAAATTTGACCAATGCTTGATAACACTTTTATTTGTCGGTCGTTGGCTCCGGAACCTTTATAGGCATCCATACGGTTTTTGAAATAACCCATGGCCTTATCAAAATCTTCCGGCTTTCTTTCCTTTAAAGCTTTCTTTAAATAAAGATCGCCAAGATTAATTGTAACCATGTCAAGTCCGCCGGCACCTTCCGGAACCACGGAAAATATTTTGTAAGCTTTAGTTAAATATTCCAATGCTAAATCCCATTTTTCCTGATACATGTATACAATAGCAATGTTGTTATATGAATTACTCAATTGAGAGGTGTCGCTTTGTCGTCGGAGGTCAATACACTTTAAATGAAATTCAGTAGCTCTTTCATAATAATTTTTATCTAAGGTAAGTTCGCCCTTGCTGGCATAGGCATTAGCAATATTATTGTAGCAATTGGCGATTCCATCTTTATCATTCAGCTTTTCAAAAACCGCTGCCGACTCAATATAATACTCAAGCGCCTTATCAAAATAGTTTAAGCGATGATACAGTGTGCCCAGTTTTCGCTTACATAAAGCCTGCCACTTTTCATCCTTCAGGCTTTGTGCGTATAAACGCATTTCGGAAATTACTTGAAGCGCTTCTGCTGGTTTATTCAGTTTACTGAATGCTAATCCTGTATAGGCCATGATTTTTATCGAATCGTTCTGCGTTGTTGCAATTAAATCGCGAACTGAGTCTTGCTGCGCGTTAGCACGAATAGTGATGCAACACACTAAAAACAGAAAAATAATAAAACGAATAACTCTCATAGTAAATTCTTAAATTCTTAAACCTACAATACAAACATCATCCACCTGTTCCAATGCACCCTTCCAGTCTTCAAACACTTTACTTAGTTTTTCCTTTTGCTCTGAGGTTGACAAGATACTTGCTTTAAGAATTTCTTCCTGAAGCTGCTTGTACTTAAATTTCTTTCCCTTTGGTCCACCGAACTGATCGGCATAACCGTCTGTAATTAAATATAAAGTATCACCCTTTTGTAAACTCAATTCGTGCATGGCAAAAGGAATGGTATCGTCGTGCGATTTCCCCACGGGCATTTTATTAGTTTCAGATACTATTACTTCTCCGTTTCGCACCAAATAAAATGAATTGTTTGCACAAGCATATTTTAGTTTGTTTGCTTTAAAATCAAATGCACACAGAATACAATCCATACCGTCTTTACTTTCATCACCACCTTCAGGATTCAACGAACGAATAATGTCTTTGCGTGCCTCGTTTAATATTTTATCGGGCTCTGAAATGTTTCTTTCAATAATAATCTCGTTTAAAATGGAGATGTTCAGCAAACTCATGAATGCACCCGGCACACCATGTCCGGTACAATCTGCTACCACTAAATAAAACACGCCTTTGTTTTCTAATCCCCAATAAAAATCGCCGCTTACTATATCTTTTGGTTTATACAATACAAAAAAATCCGGAAGGTGTTTTTTTAAATACAAATCACTCGTTAGTAAAGCACTTTGAATTCGCTTCGCATAACTAATAGAAGATAAAATTTCGGTATTCTTTTGCTCTACTAATTCCTTTTGTTTGGAGATAATGTCATTTGCTTTTTTCTTCTGACGATATTCTTTAAACACAAAGGCTACTAAAAACAACACAACGATTAAGGCTACAACAACGGCCATAATTACTTTATTCTGCGCCTCAATTTTTGCTTTGGAAATCGCGTCACGATTCTTCTGCTCTTGTTGTTGTAATTTTTTTTGCTGCTTTAATTCGTTTTCAAACTCAGTCTTTAAAACTTCGCTTCTTAGTTTTTCAATAGAGGTAGAGTCCTTTAACAATAGATAATCCTTTAAAAACTTGAGGGCTTCCTTGTAATTACTTTTATTCTCCGCCACTTCAGATAACTGCCGACTCAATTCCATTTTACTGGATGTAATGCCGGTGCGTTCTGAAATTTGCATGGCCCTATTAAAGTTATCTCCGGCCTTTCCATAATCTTTCTTGAGCAAATAGGCTGCGCCTAACTGTTCGTAATTAAAAATGTGTCCCGGTCCTTCATCGTATCTGCTCACATATCCCAACGACTTATTAAAATAGGAAATGGCTGAATCGGGAGTTTGTGTTACCAAATAATTAACCCCCAAATTATGAGTGGCCATTGCCATTAACATCGAATCGCCCTTTGCTCTCCCTGCTTCAAAGGCTCGTCTCAAATAAACATTAGAACTTGGAATCTGTTTTAACTTTTGATAAATGGTACCAATGTTATTGGATAGTATTCCTAATTTACTTTCATAATTGTTGGTCGTGTAAATTTTGTGTGCTTTGAAATA
>JAEUTQ010000065.1 GCA_016787445.1 Bacteroidia bacterium | reverse complement strand
TCCTATATCGTTTTTCTTTACCTGTAAACAGTACACCGAAGGATTAAGTAATACACGCGCTGCCATGTATATTAGTATAACAGGCAATTTGCTTAATATTGTTTTGAACTATGCCTTAATATATGGGAAATGGGGTTTGCCTGAAATGGGTTACATGGGTTCCGCCTGGGCGACTTTCATTGCCAGATGTTTTATGGGTGCCTCTTTTGTTTGGTATATTTTTAAGAATAAAAGAACAAAAGAAATTGTTCCGCTATTAAAAAAGGTAAAGATAAATTTAACAGCCATTAAGCCAATCTGGAAAATCGGAATCAATTCAGCATTTCAGTTTACATTTGAAGTAGCTGCTTTTGTGGTGGCCTTATTTATGGCAGGTAAGTTTGGAAAAGAAGCTATAGACGCGCATGGTATTGCAATTACAATAGCTTCCGGTACTTATATGTTTGCAAGCGGACTCAGCAGTGCGGCCACTATTAGGGTAAGTAACTTTGCCGCGGAGAAAAATAAAAATGAAACCAGGCGTGCGGGAAATATTGCGGTAATGTTAGTGTTAATTTGCATGGGTTTTTTCGCAATCGTGTTCGCTTTACTGAGTGATGTACTCCCTAAGATTTTTACAGCCGACGCAGAGATTTTAAAAGTGACCTCGAGTTTGTTGATTATAGCGGCCTTCTTTCAATTGTTCGATGGATTGCAAGTTACCTCCATTGGGATTTTACGCGGTATTGAAGATGTGAAGTTCCCGACCTACATTACTTTAATAGGCTATTGGGTTTTGGCCTTACCTCTCGCGTACTTGTTAGGATTTACATATAAAATGGAGGTAATAGGAATTTGGTGGGCGCTTACCTTCAGTTTAGTGTTTGTTGGCATTGCGTTGTATTGGCGCTTCTGGCACCTTATGAAAAAATAAAAAGATAAGATTGAATTACTTAAAGCTCTGCATGTCGCAGAGTTTTTTGTATATGCCATTTTGCGCGATGAGCTGAGTATGTGTGCCGCGCTCAGCAATTTGTCCTTGTTGCATCACGATGATTTCATCAGCGTTAGCAATTGTACTTAAACGATGCGCAATTACAATACTGGTCCTGTTTTGCATAAGGTTCGACAAAGCATCTTGCACCAATTTTTCGCTTTCTGTATCTAATGCTGAGGTGGCCTCATCCAAGATTAATATCGGGGGATTTTTTAAAACCGCCCTCGCAATGCTTATACGCTGACGTTGCCCACCACTTAATTTGCCTCCGCGGTCGCCAATATTGGTATTGTATCCGTTTGGCATGGCCTCAATAAAATCGTGGGCGTTAGCAATCTTAGCCGCATTCATTACATCCTCTTGTGTGGCATTAGAAATACCAAAAGCAATGTTATTGAATACTGTATCGTTAAATAAAATGCTTTCCTGTGAAACCATTCCGATTTGCTCACGTAAATTTTTTATTCGAAGATCTTTTACATTGGTTCCATCAATTAACAACTCTCCTTCATCCACATCGTAAAAACGCGGAACCATATCGGCTAATGTTGTTTTACCGCTTCCGCTTTGTCCGACTAATGCAATTGTTTTTCCTTTTGGTATGCTGAGGTTAATGTTTTTAAGAACGTAACCGGCATCTCCTTTATGGTAGGCAAAAGAAACATTTTTAAATTCCACACCGGTATTAAATGACGGAATAGTTTTCGCGTCTTTTTTCTCGGTGATGTTTATTTCTGCATCTAAAATTTTATTGATGCGTTCTTCTGATGCCACACCTTTCTGAATATTATTGTAAGCTTGCGTGATTTGTTTGATAGGAGGAACGATTTGAGAGGCTACGGCAAAATACCCGATGAAAGCTGCTGCACTTAAGGTTCCATCACCACTTAATACCATTTTACCGCCAATAAACATAATGAGCATGAGAATACAAACTACAACCGATTCACTGATTGGAGATGTAAGATCCGTTTTACGATAAACCTTCACCGACTGATTGTAATAGTCGTTGTTCATTTTTTGAAAACGCGTATTCACGAAATTCTCTCCGGTAAAAGCTTTAATGATTTTTAATCCGCCAAGCGTTTCTTCCATAATGGAAAAAAGGTGACCAAGTAATTCTTTACTTTTTTGTGCATTTCTTTTTAAGCTTTTCCCAATGATAGCTACTACAATTCCTGCAACAGGTAAAAAAAGCAACACATAGAGCGTTAAATATCCGCTAATGGAGATTAGCATAACCAACGAGAAAATAATCACAATGGGTTCACGGAATATCAATTCCAGTGTTTGCATGATGCTCCATTCAATCTCTTGCACATCACTGGTCATACGACTGATGATATCTCCTTTACGCTCATTGCTATAATAGGAAAGGGGCAGATCGAGTGATTTGGAAAAGATTTTATTTCTCAAATCACGCACCACACCGTTTCGGATTGGAGCTAAGAAATACATAGCCATGTAACGTGAAAAGTTTTTAATAACCGTCATTATGATAACCGCAGTACAAATGAAAGTTAAGGCGTAAACTTTTCCATAGGTTACAATGTAAAACGCCATGGTAAAGTCAAAGTATCCCATAAAATAATCTATGGAAAGTGAAAAATGAGGAATGCCTTTGGATAAAATACTAACGTATTCAGAACTTCCTTTTTCGAAAAGTAATTTTAAAAAAGGAATCACAAGCGCAATGGAAAATACGCTCAATACAGATTGAATTATATTGAAAAATATATTCAGAAAGGCGTAACGCCAATATCCGTTAATGTATTTTAGTGCCGAAAAAAGCCTAAGCATATTGCGTTAACGAAGATAGCAACAAATTATTACAAGCTTCCGGTTAAATTTCCCTAAAATCTCACTACCTTTATAAGCATGGAAAGTGTTAGGCAACAAAAGGTAAATAAACTGCTTCAAAAGGAGCTGGCAGAAATTTTCAGAAGTGAAGCCCGTGCCATGTTTGGCGGTGCGTTTATTACTGTTACCGTCGTACGTGTAAGTCCGGATTTAGGTACTGCTAAAGTATACCTTAGTATCATGGCTACAAAGGATAAGGCTGCCATTTTCAAGTTGGTGAATGAACAGAACTATCTTATCCGTAAGCGTCTCGGTATGATTATCGGGAAGCAATTAAGAGTTGTTCCGGAATTACAGTTTTTCCTCGACGATTCACTGGATTATGCCATGAAGATTGAAGAATTATTAAAAAAATAAATTCTGAATTTATCATTTCAAATAGCAAAGAGGTATCTTATTTCCAAGAAATCCAACAATGCCATTAATATCATCAGTTGGATAAGTATCATTGCTATTGCCTTTACTACTGCAGCTCTTGTAATTATTCTTTCAGCCATGAACGGACTTACCGGCGTGGTGGCAGATTTATACAATGCGATAGAGCCTGATATTAAAGTAATGCCGGTGAAGGGTAAATTTTTCAATTACAGTGATGCACTCGTAAGTAAGATAAAGGAAATTGAAGGCGTAGATAAAGTCTCAATATGCTTAAGCGATAATGCGCTTATCAAAGCGAATGATAAACAGGCAATAGTAACGGTTAAAGGCGTAGATGAAAATTTTATTGATGTAACACGTTTCGATTCTGTTATTAAGGAGGGTAGTTACGTTTTAAAGAATAAAGAAACATACTTTGCGATTTTCGGGAGGGGAGTTGCCAATCAGTTACAGATAAACATAAATAACCTCATTGAGCAAATTAGCATTTATAGTCCTAAACGAGGAGGCGTCGAAAGCATTAACCCCGATGATAATTTCAATCAGAAATTTGTTTTTCCTTCGGGAACATTTTCGTTAAACGACGACTTCGATTTTAAGTACATCATTACCGATATTCAATTAGCCCGCCAGTTATTTGATTGTCCGAATGAGGCTTCTTCCATCGAGATTAGCACATTATCTGGCAGAGATGCTGATGAGATACAGGAGAAAATTTCCGAATTAATGGGGCCTGGCTTTATGGTGAAAAACCGTTATCAGTTAAACGATGTTTTATTTAAGACTCTGGAAACCGAAAAGCTTTGGACCTTCATCATTTTGGCGTTTATTTTGATTATAGCCACCTTTAACATCATTGGAGCGCTTACGATGCTTATTATTGAGAAAAAGAAGGATATTAAAACGCTATACTATTTGGGTGCCGATAATAAACTGATTAGGAACATTTTTATGGGAGAGGGTTTTCTGATAACGGCTATAGGCGCCTCAATCGGACTTGTTCTGGGCCTGGCAGTTTGTTTACTTCAGATACAATATCATTTTGTGACCTTCGATGATCAGTATGTTATTCCGTATTACCCGATAGATATGCAATTAAAAGACTTTATATGGATTATTGGTCTTATTATGCTGATAGGCTTCTTTGCAGCGCTTTATCCGGTGCGTGTGTTTACGCATAACGACTTTGTGCATGGTAACGATTAAATCGTTTGTTTTGAGGGTAGGCGGTAAGTTTACCATTCCTTACGACAGTACCTGGGGCGTTTCAAAAACCTGGCAGATAATTTTAATCAGCTTGTTATTGTTACTAATTCTAATGGTTTGGTGGGGATGGAACAAAAACAAAAGGAAATAAAAAACCCCGGTAAATCCGGGGTTTTGTTTTTTAGTTGCTAATGCTGATTTTCTTTTCTAATTCTTCGATATAAGCTTTAAAGCGTTTATCGGTGTCCATTAGGTTGTTTACCGTACGGCAAGCATGTAATACTGTAGCGTGGTCTTTACCACCGCAATGCATACCAATGGTAGCTAAAGAAGATTTGGTCATATTCTTAGCGAAATACATGGCAATCTGACGAGCCTGAACTACTTCACGCTTACGTGTTTTAGATTTCATGGTATCGATAGCTAAGTCGAAATAGTCGCAAACCACTTTTTGGATGTAATCGATAGAAACTTCGCGAGCAGTACTCTTCACGAACTTATCAATCATATTCTTAGCTAACTCTAAAGTAATTGTTTTCTTATTTAAAGAAGACTGAGCCAATAAAGAGATTAATGCACCTTCTAATTCGCGAACGTTAGATGTAATGCTGTATGCTAAGTATTCGATTACTTCTTTTGGTAGCTGAATACCTTCGTTGTAAATTTTCTTTTCAAGAATAGCAATACGGGTTTCTAATCCCGGAGCTTGTAAATCAGCGCTTAATCCCCACTTGAAGCGGCTTAATAAGCGTTGCTCGATTCCTTGAATATCAACCGGTGCGCGATCAGCAGTTAAGATAACCTGCTTACCTAATTGATGTAAATGATTAAAGATATGGAAGAACACATCTTGTGTTTTATCTTTTCCTGCGAAATATTGTACATCGTCAATAATCAATACATCAATCATTTGGTAAAAATGAATGAAATCGTTTTGGTTATTGTTACGGATAGATTCAATGAATTGAGTAATGAATTTTTCCGACTGAACATAAAGAACAGTTTTATTAGGGAAGTTTTTCTTTACTTCAATACCAATAGCTTGTGCTAAGTGAGTTTTTCCTAAACCAACACCACCATATATTAATAATGGGTTGAAAGCGTTTCCGCCCGGCTTTTGTGCTACTGCATAACCCGCGCTGCGAGCTAAACGGTTACAATCGCCTTCTACAAAATTTTCAAAGCTGTAGTTAGGATTTAATTGCGATTCAACTTGTACCTTTTTCAAGCCCGGAATCACAAATGGATTTTTAATTGGGTTATTGCTTGTGTCTATTGGCATAGACACTGAAGGGTTTTTTAAGTTGGTGCTGATGTTCGGTAATTTGAATGTAATTGGTGTTTCGGTTTTTCCTGTGCCGTTATCCATTACGATGTTATATTCAAGGCGGCCTTCCGGACCAAGTTCTTTACGAATAACTTTTTTAATTAAAGTGATGTAGTGCTCTTCAAGCCATTCGTAAAAAAATTGAGAAGGAACCTGAATGGTTAACGTCGTATCAGAAAGCTTAACGGGTTTAATTGGATCGAACCATGTTTTAAAATTCTGAGGGCTCACATTATCTTTTACAACTTCAAGACAATTGTTCCAAACCTGTTCTGCTGTCTTCTCCTTCATAGTCTAAATTAGTTTTTAATATTATGGTGTTTATAGTAATTAACTCTTATTTGTTTGTAAATATACAGTCTTTATTTATTTACGCAACAAAAAAGCGCAAAAAAAAATTTTAGAAAATTTTCTGAAATTTTTTGGTTATTTAAATTTTTTGATTATTCGGGTTATGAAACACTTTTTTATTCGTGTCAGAAAAAAATAGTTCTATTTTTCCTAGCCAAATTCCGGCCCAACCCACTTGTGTAATTAATACTTCTTTTCCCTCTGAATTTGTGTGCTTTACAGGTTCGTTCAAAAAAGTATGTGTATGACCGCCAATCACTAAATCGATGTTTTTAGATTGTTCTGCCAATATGATATCGCTCACTTTTTTACTATCGTATTTATATCCTAAATGACTGAGACAAATCACATAATCGCACTGCAAATTATTTTTTAAATGATGTGCGGTATTATTTGCACAATCCAAAGGATTATTATATTTTATACTGCTGAATAGTTTTTTTTCCACTAGTCCTTCCAGTTCAATTCCCACACCCAGCACACCAATTTTTATTCCGTTCTTTTTGAAAATTTTATAAGGTAATATTTTTCCCGTTAATGCAGTATCGCTGAAATTATAGTTGCAATTGATGAACGAAAAATTAGCATGCGGCATTTGTGTTACGATGTTTTCTACACCTAAATCAAAATCGTGATTTCCCAAGGTAACAGCATCATATCCCATTTGTGACATTAGTTTATATTCCAGTTCTCCCTTATAAAAATTGAAATAAGGTGTACCCTGAAAAATATCACCGGCATCTAATAACAGAACGTTTTCGTTTTCTTTTCTTAACTGCTTTATAAATGCCGCTCGTCTGGAAAATCCCCCTTGACCGGCGTATTTCGGATCGTTTTCCGGAAAAGGTTCAATGCGACTGTGTTGATCGTTAGTGTAAAGTATGACTAACTTTTTTACCTTTTTTTCATTTACAATTTCATTGGCGCCAACAGTAAATCCACTCAGCACGGCTGCACTTCCCAAAAAATATTTCAGGAAATCCCTTCTATTTTGAAACTGTAATTCGCCCATTTTTATAAGGTACAATCCGTTTGTTTAAATTAGTTAAGTATTTGCAATAATCAATAATCGCGTCACGTAATTTTACTCCGGTGCTTTCGGATTTTAACGGATTTTCAAAGAAGAAACAATTGTCACCGCCATTGGCTAAATAATCCGTTGTGATGATTATGTAATTTTCATTTTCATTCCAATCTTTACCAAAAACCTGAATATTAATCGGATTTTTTTTATCAAGGTAAAACGCAATATTATTGCTGAATAATTTTCCATTTTCCCCAAATGAAACTAAAGCCTCTTTCAATGCCTTACCGCTGATGGTAAGTATTACAATATTATTATCAAAAGGCATTAATTCGTAAATGGTACGTACACTAATTTCACCTTTAGGTAAATTAATTCTTAAGCCGCCGCGGTTAACTATAGCTATAGATTTTCCCTGGTAATTTGGCGATTTTTCCGCAACAAAATGATCCATGGCCTGCATCACAAAATTAGCAAGGGTTGATTCATATCCATCCTTCGTTAGCGTGCTATCACACATGGCGATAACCTCATTCATTTGCGCATCTATCTTGTTTTTATAAGGTGAAATGGTGGCGGAGGTTAATGAATCTTCTCTCCCGGATTTTAATTCGTAGTGTGAATGTTCAGTGTGACTTAATTTTAGAGATTGTTTACAAGCACTTAATAAAATTAATAAGACTACACTGTATTTTAAAAATCTCTTCAACGAATTAAAATTATATTTGCTAAAATTAATAGTTTATGATTAAAGCCAAAACTAAATTACGTGTTCGTTATGGTGAAACCGATCAAATGGGTTATGCTTATTACGGCGTATACGCGCAATACTATGAAGTAGGACGAGTAGAAGCCATGCGATTGCTCGGATTCAGTTATAAGGATGTTGAAGCGAGAGGTGTTTTAATGCCAGTGACAGATTATGCTATCAGCTATAAAAAACCTGCTTATTACGACGATGAAGTAACTGTTGTTACGACGATTAGTGAAATGCCAAAAGGCGCGAGAATTTTCTTCAATTATGAATGTTTTAATCAGAATAATGAGCTGTTAAATACAGGAAAAGTAACCCTTGTTTTTCTCGATAAAGCTAAAAACAAGCCTGTTGCGGCACCCGATTGGTTTTTGCAAGAATTATTGAAGCATTTTTAGGTCTAAATCCACTAAAATTGTTAAATTCGCAAGTCTTAAATCTCAAATGAATACAGCTACCAAAAAAATCCAAATGGTCGACCTAAAAGGCCAGTATCAAAAAATTAAATCGGAAGTTGATAAAGCGATTCAGGAAGTAATTGATAACACTGCATTTATTAACGGTCCTGCCGTAAAAGAATTTCAATCCGATCTTGAAAAATACCTTGGCGTAAAACATGTTATTCCATGTGCTAACGGAACGGATGCTTTACAAATTGCCATGATGGCATTGGATTTAAAACCCGGCGACGAAGTTATAACCGCAAACTTTACTTACGTGGCTACTGCTGAAGTCATTGGTTTGTTGGGACTGAAACCGGTATTGGTGGATGTTTATCCTGACACATTCGATATCAACATTGAAGCGATCGAAAAAAATATTACGCCAAAAACAAAAGCAATTGTGCCTGTGCATTTATTCGGACAATGTGCGGATATGGAAAGAATAATGGCGCTTGCTAAAAAATATGATTTGTTTGTTATTGAAGATGTAGCGCAAGCGATTGGCGCTGATTATTCGTTTAGTGATGGAAAAAAAGCAAAGGCAGGAACTATTGGAACTATTGGTTGCACTTCATTTTTCCCAAGTAAAAATTTAGGTTGCTACGGCGATGGTGGCGCCATCTATACAAACGATGACACATTAGCTTCAAAATTAAGAATGATTGCGCATCACGGACAAAGCGTTCAATACGTTCACGATGTTTTAGGTGTGAACTCACGTTTGGATACCATTCAGGCAGCCGTTTTAAAAATTAAGTTAAAGCATCTAGATGAATATGCAGCTGCCAGAAACAAAGCTGCCGCTTATTATGATAAAGCATTTAGCAATCATCCGAAATTAAAAACTCCGAAGCGGGTTAAAAATTCTACTCATGTTTTTCATCAATATACTTTACAGTTAAATGGTATTGATAGAACTGCTCTCAGAGAATTTTTGTCGCAACGAGGCATTCCGGCAATGATTTATTATCCTATTCCTTTGCACATGCAAAAAGCGTATAAGGATGAACGATATAAAGAAGGGGATTTCCCGGTAACAGAGAAATTATGCGCATCGGTGTTGTCATTGCCAATGCATACCGAATTAGACGAAGAAACATTAAAATATATTTGTGATTCAGTTTTAGAATTTTGTAATAAATAAGTATTAGAAATGAAGATAGCAATTGTAGGAACAGGTTATGTTGGATTAGTTACAGGAACATGCTTCTCAGAGGTAGGAGTGGACGTTACTTGTGTAGATATCGACCAAAAGAAAATAGATAATTTAAATAAAGGAATTCTTCCTATTTACGAACCCGGCCTGGAAGAAATGGTAGATCGTAACGTAAAGAAAAATCGTTTACATTTTTCTACTTCTTTAAAAGACAGCATTCAAAATGTTGAAGTTGTTTTTATCGCCGTTGGAACTCCGCCGGATGAAGATGGTTCAGCCGATTTAAAATATGTATTAGGAGTAGCATCATCTATTGGAGAGCATATGAATCATCCATTAGTTGTTGTAACTAAATCTACAGTTCCGGTTACAACTGCGGAAAAAGTAAGAAAAGCAGTGCAGGCTTCATTAGATAAGCGCGGCGCTAAAATAGATTTTTACGTCGCATCAAATCCTGAATTCCTTAAGGAAGGAGCAGCTATTGAAGATTTCATGAAGCCTGATCGTATCGTTGTTGGTACCGATCGCAAAGAGGCGGAGGAAATCATGCGTAAATTATACAAACCGTTTTTAATGAATGGACATCCTATTATTATGATGGATATTCCTTCAGCGGAAATGACTAAATATGCAGCTAACGCCATGCTTGCTACAAAAATCAGTTTCATGAATGATGTTGCAAACTTATGCGAAATCATGGGAGCGGATGTGAACATGGTGCGTAAAGGTATTGGTAGCGATACACGTATTGGTACAAAATTTATTTATCCTGGTGTTGGTTATGGTGGAAGTTGTTTTCCTAAAGATGTTAAAGCTTTAATTAAAACCGCAAAGGAAAATGGATATAACATGCGCATCTTAAATTCTGTTGAAGATGTAAATGAAGCGCAAAAAGAAGTGTTATTCAGTAAAGTGAAATCTCACTTTAAAGGAGATTTAAAAGGAAAGAAATTTGCTTTATGGGGTTTATCGTTTAAACCAAAAACGGACGATATGCGTGAAGCGCCTTCATTAGTCATAATTGAGAAACTTTTAAAAGAAGGTGCCTCAGTGGTGGCGTACGATCCGGTGGCGATGCATGAAGCACAACGTATTTTAGGAGATAAAATAGCTTATTCCAATGAAATGTATGCAACATTGGATGGTGCTGATGCATTATTAATAATTACAGAGTGGCCGGAGTTTAGAGTTCCTGATTTTAATGAGCTCAATAAGCGTCTGAAAAATAAAGTGATGTTCGACGGAAGAAATATTTTTGATCCTGTGGATATGAAGAATAATGGTTATTCCTATTATTGCATCGGTGTAAAAACAAATTAATACAAATGAAAAGAGTTCTCATTACCGGTGCAGCCGGATTCTTAGGTTCACATTTATGCGACCGCTTTATTAAAGAAGGTATGCATGTTATTGCCATGGATAATTTAATTACCGGCGATTTAAAAAATATTGAACATTTATTTAAACTAGAGCATTTTGAATTTTATCATCATGATGTAAGTAAATTCATTCATGTTCCGGGTCAGCTTGATTATATTTTACATTTTGCTTCTCCGGCAAGTCCGATTGATTATTTAAAAATTCCAATCCAAACTTTAAAAGTTTCTTCGTTGGGAACGCACAATGTACTTGGACTGGCTCGCGTTAAAAATGCGCGTGTATTGGTGGCATCAACCAGCGAAGTGTATGGCGATCCGCATGTGCATCCTCAACCGGAAGAGTATTGGGGACATGTTAATACGGTTGGTCCGCGCGGATGTTACGATGAAGCAAAACGTTTCATGGAAGCTATGACTATGGCTTATAACAATGCGCATGGAGTTGAAACTCGCATCGTTCGTATTTTTAATACTTATGGTCCAAGAATGCGTCTAAATGATGGTCGTGTATTACCGGCGTTTATCGGACAAGCATTACGTGGTGAAGATTTAACTATGTTCGGTGATGGTTCCCAAACGCGCAGTTTCTGTTATGTAGATGATTTGATAGAAGGAATTTATCGTTTATTAATGAGCGACTATCACTTACCTGTCAATATTGGAAATCCGGAAGAAATCAGTATAAAGGAATTTGGGGAGGAAATTTTAAAATTAACAGGCGCTAATCAAAAGTTGATTTCTTTGCCTCTACCGAAAGATGATCCTAAGCAAAGAAGACCGGATATTACCAAGGCAAAACAAATTTTAGGCTGGGAACCAAAAATAAAACGTGCAGAAGGTTTAAAAATTACGTATAATTACTTCAAAAATCTGCCTAAGGAGGAATTGTTTAAAACCGAACACAGGCAGTTTAGTTAATGAAATCGTTAAAATACATAACCTTATTTATTGCGTTTTTCTTTGCAGTCTCTTTAACCGCTCAGGAAGAACCCCCTCCTCATTTATACAAGCAATCTAAAAAGTTGCTGAATGGTACATGGCATGTGATTTCTACAAATTGTGATGAGTTTGTAAAAAGCGATCGAGACACAGTTAAATTGGTATTTTCTGACTTTAAAATAAAGGACAGTAAAATGACATTTAAGGAGACATTGGTGTATTACAAAAACAAAAAGAGAGTAGAGCAAAAGGCTGTCAACTTACAAAAAACTCAAATTCAATTGAATTTTATCTGGAAGAACACCAAGATGTTTGATTTTGCAGAGAGAAAATGGCGTGTGATTGCCAGCGATTCTCAAGGGCAATGGATGGTAGTACAGTTTTATAAAACTAAGGATAAATTTAAGGGGATTGCAGTGATAGTTCGTAAGAAGAGCATGTCGGATGAAGAGCTGAAAGACATCGTTACTTACGTTGCAAAATCATACCTCATGCCTGAGTTAACTACTCTTAGGTAATTTACATGCGTCATTATAATATCAGGGTTAAAGGAAAAGTTCAAGGTGTAGCCTTTCGTTTTTCTACGCATGCGCAGGCTATAAAACTTGGTTTAGCCGGACTCGTAAAAAACATGCCCGACGGGAGTGTTTACATAGAAGCTGAGGGAAACGAGGAGGCAATCAATAAACTAATCGAATGGTGCTATGTTGGACCTCCACGCTCCAAAGTTACCGAAGTAGATGCCGTTGAATCGGAAGTGAAAGGATATCGTACTTTTGAATTAAAGCGCCTGTAATTAAAACTTCTTTGTTTAATACTTTACTTATCCTGTAAGAAAGAAAAGAGAGTCAGAGGTAAATTTGTGCTATGTCTTTCGATTACTTTAGCTGGATAATCTTACCTGTTTTAATTTTTATTTCGCGTCTGGCAGATGTATCGCTCGCCACACTTCGTCATATTTTCGTTTCGAAAGGTTTTAAAAAAATCGTACCTGTTTTAGGTTTCTTTGAAGTGTTAATCTGGTTAGTAGCCATTCGTCAAATATTTAATAACGTAAATAATGTGGCCTGCTTCATTGCCTGGGCCGGAGGATTTAGTGCCGGCACATATTTGGGCATGCGTATCGAAGAAAAACTGGCACTTGGCATGCAAATCATTCGCATTATAACGAATGAAAACACAGATGCTTTAATTGATGCGTTTAAGCAGTATAATCAAGGCGTGACAATTGTAAACGGACAAGGCGCAGTAGGCCCCGTTAAACTAATTTTTACCGTGGTAAAGAGAACGAATAAAGCAGATATCATTAAACTCATTCATACACACACGCCGGATGCTTTTTATTCGGTAGAGGATGTAAAAGGATCTTCACACGGTGTCTTCAGCAACGAAAACGAAACTTCGGCGATAAAACGTTTGCTAAGTTTATCTAAATAAGGAAATCTGCCCGTTTCTAACCGTCTTCTTTTCTGTATTCTTTTCAATGGTTTCTATTCGGTAAACGTAAATGTCATCCGGACATAAATTTCCTTTGTATCGCCCATCCCATTTGCCATGCACATTATTTGTAGTGAAAATAATGTTATTCCAACGATCATAAATGGTCATACTGTAATAACTGTATTCGCAGGTCAATACCGGGAAGAAATAATCGTTTTTGTCGTCCTCATTCGGTGTAAAACTGTTTGGCACCATAATTTCACAATCACATGCTTTTAATTTTACTTTCACGCTATCGATACTTGTGCCACAGGTTTTACTTTCGGTTTTTACCCAATAAATTCCTTCTTTATACGGAACGATACTCGCCGCATTTGAACCATTACTCCAGGTAACTTTGGTGCCGGGCGCAGGCTTCACACTAAGTGATTTATTTTCGTCACTCATACAAAAGGTGACTTCATTCCCGAAGTTTAATGTCGCGCCCTTATAGAAGTTTACATTAAATGTATCCGTAACCGCGCAACCTCTGTTGTTAACCTTCACCCAGTATTGTCCCGGAGTTTCAATTCGGATGCGCGCGGAGGTTTCATCCGTGTTCCATAAATATTTATAGTTATTGTTTCGGAATCCTAAAATGGTAGCACTGCTGTTACAAATTAGCGTATCACTTAATTTCACCTGAGGCTTTGCATAATGTTTAATAATACAACTATCAATAAACTGATTATTGTTATAGCGGACAATTATGGCGTATTTACCTTCCATTTTTACATATAACTGTTTGGTGTTATAAATAATTCGGTAAGGCGTGTTCCATTGGTAAGTAGCCGTTTTAGGAAAGGTGCCGGGTTTTATTTCCAATAAAGCACTGTCGCCTTTACACATACCAATAGTATCAGGCAGTAAATTCACCTTTTGTGCCTTTATAGCAAATGATAGAAGTAAAATTAAATATGTAAGTGCCTTTTTCAGTTTATTAAATTTCTAAAGTGATGGTAATGACAGTGCCGTGGTGTGAAGGGTTAATTTCACTCTTATCTTTCATTACTACACTTTGTTTTTTATTATACAATTTCGAATTCAATTCTAAAATGCTTGAAATGGTAGAGGTACCTAAAGATTTATGGCTGCTTTTTGCATGTTCTTTTGCCTTTATTAATCCGATACCGTCATCTTCAATCGTTATAACCAAATCCGTGCCAAGTTTTTTAAATCGAATCCATAAGGTACCATGCTCATGCTTAGGTAAAATGCCATGAATTATGGAATTTTCGGCATGGGGCTGAATAATCATATTCGGGATTTTTATTTCATCGGTATTTATATCCGGATCTACCTCAATAATAAAATCAAATTTGTTTTTAAAACGCTCTTTCTCCAAGTCGAGATAATAATTTAATCGTACAATTTCATCTTTCAAACTAATCTGACTCTGCGCCGCTTTTTCAATAATCATTCTGATTAAGCGAGAGAACTTTGCCAGATATTCACTGGCCATTAAGCTATTATTTGTATTAATATAGTTTTGAATGGATGTAAGTGAATTGAAGATAAAATGCGGACTTAACAAGGCGTTCATAGCCTGATGTTTTAATAAATTAATTTGTTGCTCTTCACCCAATCGTTTTATGGCCTTTTTCTTTACGCGTTTTACCCAGAAATAACTACCAACACTTATCAATAAGAGTGCGGCTGCAGTAATTGTAATATATAACCAGGCAGTTTCTCCAAAGCTGATTTCTTTCTCTATTTCAATAACAACCGGGTCGCTCCAATTAATTTTATCCAGAGAAGCCGTTATTTTATAAGTGTGTTTACCTCCTTTGATGGAGTTGATTTGTATTTGTTTGTTTTCTAAAAACGTTTCTTTTCCCGTCTCATCGGTGTATTTAAAGTATTGTTTGTTTGGCTTATTAAAAACCGGACTCGAAAAGTAAATGGCTAAGTTATTCTGCTCGGCTTTGAGAAATAATTTCTGTGGAACCGAATAATAAGCTTGTTGATCAATTTCATAGGAAACCAGGCTTATTGCATCCGGTTTGTTTTTTCTGGCGATTAAATCTTCAGTTTTAGCAATGGAAATTCCTTTGTCGGTTGAAATGCAAGCCATTTCACCTTCAAAGGTTACATCATTAATGGTGTTGGATAATAAGCCGCAGGATTTATTGTATTCCGTAATGGGATTTAATTGCTGATCACAGATAAATAAACCGTTTAGGGTGGCCAGCCAAATACTGTTCTTGTGAACTTTTATTCGTTTTACTGAAGTTAATTTAATCTCTCCTAATTGAGAGTACGTTTTCTTAGTGTCATACACACTTAATCCTCCTTCATGCGCTAAAAACACTTTACCGTCAATCAAGGAAATATGGTGAATGGAGAAACTGAATAGTGTATCTTGATAGGATTTACCACCATTTATATTGGCAATGGTAAGTCCGTTTGAAGTACCAATGAATACTTTATCATCTTTAACTAAAATTGAACTGATTTTAATACGATAATCAGGATATGAAACTATCGTATCAATTACTGAATTGTTCGCAATGTTGATTTTGTAAATGGTTCCTGATTCCGCTGTTAATGCTTCTTTTTCATTCAGCATCAACACAAACTTTGAGCTGAATGGTTTAAACTTAAATGTGTTTTTACCCGAAACATACAACGAAGTATTATTGTTAAAGCCAAAGGATTTAGAGTAATAATAATTATTGTCAATATTACTGATGTTGTAAATAGGCTCTCCAAAAACAGCATCCGGATTTGAAAGTGTTTTCGTAGAGTAATCAGCAAGGTTAAAGGCGTAAAGTCCGTTTGCAGTAGCGGCAAAAATTAAATTATTTGTAAAGGCCGCTTCATTTACAGCAAGCGTTTTGTTGTCTAGAACAAACGAAAAATTATTAAGAAAAGGATTTTGTATAAAGTAAATCCCGTCGTTAAATGTGCTTAACCAAATATTTTCATTCTTGTCTTTCCCCAAATGATTAATGATAGTTGGTGAAATATTTAATATCTCAAAAACATCATAGGTGAGATTGTTTTCGTAAAGGAATAAGCTGTTATCCGTTGGAGTAGAGAACCAAATGCGATTGTATTTATCGATTAAGAGTTTATTAATCGCTTTCTCTCCATTGATAAAAAAAGTTTTGGCGGCTTTAAATTTCGGATAGTATGATTTTTCGACTTTGTAATTTTTATTGATAACTAAAATTTTATTGGTACTTCCTAGGGCAAGATTCCCGTTGTTATCGGCGCAAATTGAATACACAGCCGTGTTGCCAAGTTCTTTTACTTTCTCCTGCTTCCCGCCATTAAACCAATAAAGTCCGGCACTTCTTCCAATGTAAACTCTGCCTTCCTGACTTTTAAAAATGCAGAAGGCCTGATTGGTAAATCCCTTTAAATCGTCTTTAAATACTTCGCCGGTTTTTAAATTAACGGCACACACTTCAATTTCATCGGTTAGGCTATAGGCAAAATCGCCGGCAATTATTAATTCATCAACCTTGTTGCTGAAATTAAAAGCTTGTTCTTTTTTTGCACTGCCATTTGTTTTGTTGTAACTAAAAATTCCTTCTTCACGGTTTACAACATATAAATCTTTTAAATCGAAATTTATATTCCGAATGTAATTCGATTTTAAGTTTTTCGCTTTAAGTTTTAAGAATTCGTAGCCGTCGTATGTATAAACTCCATTTTGTGTAGCCACATAAATAAGACCGTCCGGTCCTTGTTTTGCCGCCCAAATGTTGTTACTGCTTAATCCGTCTTCCGGACCATATTGCTGAAAGTTAAAGGCTTTTTGTTGCGCATGGACTCTTACGCAAAAAATAAATAAAATAGCCAGCAAATATGTTCTGATACTTACCACAAAAGGCCCAAGGGCATAAGTTTAAAGATACAATTTATTTAGGAGAAACAGAGCGGTTTTTAATGAATTCAGCAAAGTCTTGCACACGCGCTTTTGAAATTTGTACGTGCGTGCCGTCGCTCAAAATTACTTCGCCGCCTTCGCTGTTAGAATACTCCTTAATGTAACTTACGTTGATAAGAGTAGAACGATGCGAACGGAAAAAATCGGTAGTTGGTAAAATAGCTTCAAACTCTTTAAGTGTTTTTGACGCCACAATTTTTTTACCGGTATTTAAATACAGTGTGGTGTAATTATCATTTGCTTCTAACCAAATAATGTCTTTAAAATCAATTAAGTTAAAACCTTTACTATGATTAATTAATACAAGATTTTTATCGGTTTCTGCTTTTGCCACCGGCGCACCTTTGGTTTCATAATGCTGCACCACTTTTTTAATGGCTCCCTGAAGTTCACTCAACATGAGGGGTTTCATTAAATAATCAATGGCTCCTGCTTTTACCGCATTGATGCCATGTTCGCTATAAGCGGTTAAAAATACCACGCAAAAATCGCGGTTATAAATACCTTCCAGCATCTGAAAGCCATTCATTCCCGGCATATTGATATCAAGAAACACAACGTGAGGTTTCAAATCCTGAATTTTCACTTTTCCCTCAGGTCCGCTGCCGGCTTCACCTACTACCTCAATCTCAGGACAGTAATTCTTAAGCATATTAATAGTGTTACTACGGCTGTTCTCTTCGTCGTCGATAATTAAAGCTTTATATTTTTGCATAATTTGTGGGTATTTACAAGGCTAATCTAAAAAAATAATTTAGATATTTATTAAAAACTTATTGAATACGAGGTTTAATTGAGTAAAATCAGTTAAATGCTTAAATTCACACGTTATAAACCTGTCGAAAAATCGGACAATTTTAAAATATAAATACGCATGAAAAAGTTACTTGTATTATTCGTTCTTTTTGCCGCAACACTTGCCGCACAAAATAAAATCACAGTTGAAGATATCTGGTTAAAATATTCATTTATGCCGGCATCACCCGATGGCTATAACGCTATGAATGATGGGGTGCATTACACGGATTTGGAACAAGCCGGTGAAATCTATGATTTGGTTAAGTATGAAATTAAATCCGGGAAAAAAATTGGCGTCTTAGTAAAGGGTGATGATGTTAAGTTTAATGGTAAGGCAATTTCATTGGGTGGATATAGTTTTAGTCCGGATGAATCCAAAATTATTTTAACTACCGAATCAGAACACATTTACCGTCGTTCTTCTAAAGCAGCTAATTTTATTTATGATATCAAGAATAAAAAGGTAATTGAATTAAGTAGCGGTGGTAAGCAAATGTTTCCAACGTTTTCTCCGGATTGTAAGAAGGTGGCATTTGTACGCGACAATAATTTATTTATTAAAAATCTTGAAACTTTAGAGGAAACGAAAGTAACTACCGACGGAGAATACAATAAGATTAAAAATGGTTGGGCAGATTGGGTATATGAGGAAGAATTTTCAAAGGCAAATTATTTTGAGTGGAGCAGCAACGGCACCTATTTGGCCTACGTAAAATTTAATGAAACAAATGTGAAGGAATACAGCATGGATATGTACAATGGCGCGCTCTATCCTGATAAAACAACATTTAAATATCCCAAAGCCGGCGAAGATAATTCCATTGTCTACGTTCATGTGTATGATGTGAAGTCAGGCAATACCATTACCGCCGATATTGGTTCTGAAAAGGACATTTACATTCCGCGAATTACCTGGACTAACAACGACGCTTCGTTGTGTATTCAACGCATGAATCGCTTACAAAATAAAATTGAATTATTGTACGCGAATGCAAAAGACGGAAGCTCAAAAGTCATTTTAACTGAAGAGGCAAAAACATATATTGATATTACGGATTATCTTACTTTCTTACCGGATAACAGTGGATTTATTTGGTGCAGCGAGATGGATGAATTCAATCATTTGTATTATTACTCTAATGAAGGAAAGTTGATTAATCAAATCACAAAAGGGAATTGGGACGTGATTGATTTTAAAGGTTACGATGCTAAAACCAAAACTTTGTTCTATACTTCCACAGAACGTGGCGCTATCAATCGCGATTTATTTAGCGTTAAATTAAATGGAACCGGTAAAAAAATGTTATCTACCGCGGAAGGATTTACCGATGCTGATTTTACCAATGGATTTAAATATTATGTAAGCAGTTACAGCAATGCCAATACACCAACGGTTTACGAATTACACAGTGCCGATGGTAAATTGATTAAAGTTTTAGAGGATAATGCAAAGCTGAAAGAGAAAATTAAATCTTACACTGTGTCACCAAAAACATTTTTCACTTTCAAAACGTCTGAAAATGTAGAGCTGAACGGATTTATGATTAAGCCGCATAATTTTGACCCAAATAAAAAATACCCTGTTTACATGTTCGCGTATAATGGTCCGGGTTCAAATGAATGTAACAATTCATGGGAGTCGTTTGAATATTGGTGGCATCAGTTACTCGCACAAGAAGGATATATGGTTGTTTGTGTTGATGGCCGAGGAACGTTAGGACGCGGGCGTCAATTTAAGCACTGCACCTATTTACAATTAGGAAAATTAGAAACTATCGATCAGATTGAAGCAGCGAAATATTTGGGTACATTACCATACGTAGACAAAACACGTATTGGATTTCAAGGATGGAGTTACGGCGGGTATATGGCATCTTTATTGATTAGCAAAGGTGCTGACTATTTTAAAGCAGCGATTGCAGTAGCACCGGTTACAAACTGGAAGTACTATGATAACATTTATACAGAGCGATTCTTGCGTAAGCCTGCAGATAACAAAAGTGGCTATGAAGATAATTCACCGGTTAATTTCGTGAAGCAGATTAAAGGTAAATTTTTATTAATTCACGGAAGTGCAGATGACAATGTGCATTATCAAAACAGTATGGAAATGGCAAAAGCATTAGTAATGCATAACATTCCGTTCGAATTCATGACATATCCGAATAAAAACCACGGTATTTACGGAGGAAATACACGTCTGCACTTATTTAATAAGATGCTGAACTTTGTAAAAACGAATTTATAATTTGAAGAAAAAGCTTGTCATATTCAGTGGAGCAGGCGTAAGCGCCGAAAGCGGACTCAAAACTTTCAGGGACTCCGGAGGTTTGTGGGAAGAATTCCGTATTGAGGATGTGGCCACGCCTGAAGCCTGGGCCGCGAATCCGGCCTTAGTTACTGAATTTTATAATTTGCGCCGTAAGCAAGTGATGGAAGCTCAGCCTAACGACGCGCATAAGTTATTGGCTGATTTGGAATCTCGATACGATATTACTATCATCACACAAAATATTGATGATTTACACGAAAGAGCCGGTAGTAAAAAAGTATTGCATTTACATGGGGAAATCATGAAGGTAAGGAGCTCTATGTATCCTGAATTAATTTATCCAATTGATAAATGGGAAATTAAAATAGGAGAGATGTGTGAACGCGGATCTCAGTTAAGACCTCATATTGTCTGGTTTGGAGAAATGGTGCCTGAGATGGATAATGCAATTAGTATCGCTGCAGAAGCAGATTTATTTGTTGTTATTGGAACTTCCTTAAATGTTTATCCGGCAGCCGGAATTCTAAACTATGTAAAGCCAAGTGCTCAAAAATGGCTAATTGATCCGGGTGATTTTAATTTGGATTATGTAATTAATTTGAAGCACATAAAAAAGGTAGCTTCTGAAGGTATGAAGGTTCTTGCATCCGAATTAAACAAAAAGCTTTAAGGATTAATTTCTTAATCCTTAAAGATTCCCATTTTCACTAATTGATCGAGGTAAACACGTTTACCATTGTATAATGCGGTAACGAACGCGTCTTTTTGTCCGGCCTCAATTACTTTTTTCATATGCTCATAAGCACTATTTAATGTTTTGAAATTACCACCAATAGTCATACGAGTAATTCCATCATTTAATAAGAGTTTCTCAACCTTACCTAATCCTTTTAAATGGTTATAACGGTAGTTACGTGGTTTTTTATAGGCTGCAATCTGTACTCTGAAAATTAATCCTTTTGCTTCAATGTCACCATATCGACCTGCAAAAGTTTTAGCTTTGGTTTGAGCAGGAGTTTTAGGAGTGAAGTTGTCAGCTAATAAAGAATCTTTCTTAACCGGTTTCGCTGTATCAGGCGGAACGCTAAAATCAATATCAAATATTTTCTCTGTATATTCTGTTATGGCGCTGGCGTCAATTTCTAAAGTGCGCGGATAATAGTTTTGATAGGTGTAAGTAATCTTATATTTAGCACCGGCTGGGAATGTGGTTACATAATTTCCGGTTGCAGTATTAGATTTAAGTTTGTTATACACCTCGTTGTTATTGGAAGTAATTTCAACTTTAATGTCGCCTTCAGCAGGAACTTTGTTGAAAGTGATATTACCTTTTACTAAGTAAACAACAGGCGCTTTTTCGGTAGTACCCGGATCTACGAAATATAAATCTTTTAAACCGGCTCCGCCTTTTTTACCACTTGCATAGTAACCTGTTTTTCCACTTGCCGATAAAACGTAATAAATGTCATCATCGGTGGTATTAATTGGGTAACCTAAATTGCGAGGTGTTACATTAAAGGCTGAATCCTTCATTTTCGCTTCAAAAATATCGTAGCCACCCATGCTGTTTTTTCCTTTCGAGCTGTAATATAAAGTAACGCCATCAGGGTGAATGAAAGGAGCGTCATCGTCAAGCGCCGTATTTATAGAGTCACCTAAGTTCTCTACTTTTCCCCAGGTACTATCAGGTAATAAACGTGCGCGGTAAATATCGCGACCGCCTTTTCCACCACTTCTTTCACTTGAGAAATAGAGTGTTTTTCCGTCGGATGTTAAAGAGCAACTGCCTTCCCATGCAAATGAGTTAATTTCACCAATTAATTTCACCGGTACACTCCAGGTAGTATCTTTTAAATAACTGATGTAGATATCGCCATGATCATCACCATTATCGCGATATACAAATAATTTCTGGCCATCAGGACTAATCGCAATAGCAGCATCGTGTGTGTTGGTGTTTATGTTAGTAATGGGCGTTGGTTTGGTCCATTCTCCATTTACTTTTTTCGACTGAAAAACATCTTCATAATAATCGCCATATTCGAAAGGTTGCATTAATTTATTTTGACGACCTCCGGTACTTTCTTTACCAACATAGGTAAAAATCATAATTGATTCGTCGGCAGAAACTACCGGTACATACTCTTCGTTTTCACTGTTTAAAATGTTGCCTGCTTGTGTTATTTTAGCATTAGTTGGATTGGCATATAGAATTTTTCCGTTTTCAGAGTAACGTATTACTTGTTTGGAGGCTTCTTTATCTTCAGGAATGGCACGTTTATTAGCGATGTATTGATTCGCCATGGTAATAGCTTCATCAAATTTGTAATTTAAATGGTATGCACGAGCCAAATCAAATTCAATGTTTTCAGCTTTTTTATTTTTGGCATAAACCTCTCCGATTAATTTAAGAGCTTCTTCATGTTTATCACTGCGATAAAGGCAACAACGTCCGTAAACGAACTTTAAGAAAATTTCATCCGGATGCGCATAATACAATTTTTCATAGATAGGTAGTGCCGCTAAATATTCTTTCTCATCGTACATGATAAGAGCGTATTGCATCGAATCGCTTTCGGTTTTGCGCCATTTACGCGTGTTGGTAATTTGTGCAAACGAAAAACTTACCAATAAAGAAAAAGCTACTAATACTTTGTATTTCATATGGAGAGGGGTGTTCAGGTTAGAGGTGTTTTAGTCAGTCTAAAATAATCAATATTTTATACAAATAATCGTCTGAAGGGGTAAAACTTACTAAGATTGGGACGGTTAATAACCTTTAAGATGTTACTATCTCATTTCTCTAGAAAATAGAGTGATTTTAACACCCTTTACGGCTTGTGTGCTGCTAAATAATCTATCTTGACTATTAAGGAATTCAAATATTTTATTTGAATCTGTTTCTTTTTGAAAAGTTTGACAAAGAACAACCGGTGCACTATTGAGGTTAATATCCTTTAAATCATCAAATGTCCTAATAATGACAACATTACTCGAAAGCAAATTTTCGGAAAGTTTTTTATAATTTTCAAGTGATTCTCTTTTGTAATAGTATGTGAATAGTTCCGCAACATCATTAGTTTGAACAATTATAAAGCCATTAAATTTTTGTTGAAGAATAGAACTTACTTGAGCAGCAGTTCTAAAATCCATGGATTTTGGTGTTTCGGTATTTAGGGTAATTAATTGGTAACAGATGATTGGAATTAAAATAAGAGTGGCGTGTTTATGAATTGAATCTAATGAAATTTGGAGAAGGATTATTATAAAGGGTACCGAAAAAATAATGTATCTATCTATAAATATGTGCATGAACTTACCCATTAAGAAAAATAGCATAATTGATCCAATCGAGGTTAAATAAATAAAGACAAAAAACGGCTTAGTAGTTTCATTTAATTGTTTTGTCCTTTTAATAAGATAGAATGTTCCAGTAATAATGGTTATGATTATTAAAACCGCAATGTATTTGTCAATAAACAGATTGTAGATTAGCTGTTTCAAGCTGTCAGTGTTAGCGAGTTTTATCCAGCTTTCCTCAGTAGTTTGCGAGTGGAACCCAAAAAGTAATTTAAACTGTTTTGGAGTGAACCGTAAAAAAACAAGAACTATTGAAGTTAATAATGCGATACCAACTTCTTTATAATGTTGTTTATGATAAACTACCAATACTATAAGCTGAAAGAAAAGAAATATTCCGGCAAGGTAGTGAGTATAAATGATTAAAAAATTCACAAATCCCAGACCGAAACCTAAAATATAATTTGGTTTTTCAAGAAATTTATAAAACAACAAAGTACTGATTGTTATAAGGAAAAGCAATAAAGAATAACTTCTGGCTTCATGAGAATAAATAAAAATGAATTGATGTATACTATATACAAATGTTGCTAATAATGCGATATGATTTTTTGTTAATTTTTTACATATTAAGTAGAAAAAAACGGATGATAATGAGCTAAATAAAACACTCATGAATCTAACGGAGTATTCAGAAATCCCAAAAAACTTTACCCAAACCCATAAACAATAATAATAGAATGGAGGGTTTGTGTCCCATTCAGATTGATGTTTAATATGCCCAAAATCAAAAAACGTTGCTTTTACACTAATCATTTCGTCATACCATAAAGGATATGTATCAAGCTTAATGGATTTTAAAATGAGGTTAAAAGCAAAAATCCCGAGAAAAATAAATAGTTGATTCAGTATGAATTTATTTTTGAGCACGTCAATTCTCATTTCAACTTAACGAATTTAAACGACTTGCGTATTGAACCATTGTCAATTGTGAGAAAGTAAACTCCATCAATAAGATTTGTCACATTAATACTCTCATCAGAAACTATTGAATTCCTTTCTGTAATTAATTTACCGGTTAAGTCACTAATAAAATAGGTGAGTATTTTTGATTTACCACTCAACTTAATATTAATAATGTCGGAAGTAATTGTAGGGAAAACACTTAACTCTTGTAAAGGTTTATTAACCTCGTCAACAGAAATCATGCTGGAGTTAGAGCCATAAATAGAACTATCAGTCTTTAATAAATAGAAATCACTTAATTGAGCACCATAACCAAACGTATAGCCAAATAAAATATATCCTTTATCTCTAGTTGATTCGATACAAAAAAGTTCTTCGTTACTTAAACTACCGTAGGAGGTCTGTGCAATATAGTAACCACCAGAATTCAATAGCATTAAATTTGGATCAAGTGCCTGTGGCCCATTATCTGTTTTCCTTACATATGCATATGTTTCATTGGTGGTTTTTGACTTGGTCATAGAATGGTGCTGATCATCAGCGACAATTCCAAGACCATATGGTCTTTCCCATTGGAAATTACCAAATTCATCAACTTTCAACAAATAAGAATCAGTTCTTTCAGGCGCACCGTTTGAGGTATCAGCTCCTCCACATAAAATAAACCCCTTGTCATTAGTTTCATTAATATCGTTAATATTTTCCTTTCTTGATGTTTGTTTAGAATATGAAATCAACGAATCCCCTCCTAAATTCGTTTTCATTAACCAGCAATCGCCTTTTGTGTCACCCATGCTTTTGGTTGTACCTGCAAATGCATATTGGTTGTTATAGGTTAAAGTAAATGATTTGAATTCGTCATCTTCAGCACCGCCATATGCTTTTTGCCATTGCAGATTTCCGTTAATATCTGTTTTAATGATATAACCGTCTGATTTGCCATAACCAAAACTATAGGTGTTGCCGCAAATGATTAAACTGTCACCACCGTTACTTTCTTTCACGCAATAACCAAAATCCCAATCAAATCCACCAAACGCTTTTTGCCATATAAGGTTTCCGTTTTTATCGGTTCTTACGGCAAATACATCATAACCTCCGCTTCCAAATGAATTAGTATAACCTGCAATTACAAACCCTGAATCTTTTAATTGAATTATAGAGCGACCGATATCATTGTTAAATCCACCATATGATTTTTCCCAACGTACCCAACCCATACTGTCAACTAAAGCCAAGTAAACATCCGTATTTCCATTTCCAAAACTGCTGGTAGAGCCTGTTACAGCGTATTGTCCGTTTAAAGTTTGCACGACACTGTATCCAATATCATGACCATAACCGCCAAAACGTGTATAAAACTTCTTCGGAGCTTGTGCATTCAACACAAAGCTTAAAAGAAATAGAAATGCTGCTATAACCTTCTTCATCTTAATTGAATTTTTTAGCAATGCTTAAATAAACTCCTTGTCCGAATGTTTGTTTAGGTAAAATATATCCTTGCAAACTATTACTGCCTAAACGTACAAACCAGCCTTTTGTATTATAAGTGAGGGCGAGTCCTGTGTTTAAACGGGTATAGCCTCCATAACCTATATGCACTGTAATAGTTAATTTGTTTTTGATTTTATATTCCGGTTCTAAGAATACGTAAGGCTTGTAATTAGAATGAAACATGTATCGGAACCCGGCCGCCACAGCATAACCTTTTTTGAAAAATATTTTATTCATTAAAATTAAGTTGGTCGGAATATTTGTGTTGAATGATTCTTTTCTTGCATTCGTAACCTCACGCAAAATACTGTCGGTGTTAATCTGATTGAGTGTTGAATCTTTCAAATCCAAAATATTATTTACTTTATAACCGTCGAACTTTATAACCGAATCACTGCTATACTGTAAACTATTTTCCGACCAGTGAATAAATCCGATATTATTAGCGTTAACAGTTAAAATGCTATGTGTTCCGATTTTGCTTTTGTAAGGTGTTTCAAAAAAGATATCGGCACTTGCACCAATTCCATTAAACGACCACAAATTTTTCTTTTTTCCGGTGTCGCTAACAGCCATGTTGAAATTTGATTGGAAGATTAATTCAGTACCGTCGGCATTGGTGTAAAGTGAGGAATTGTTTCTTGCACGGATGTAAAATAATTGTTCGCCTTTTACAAAGGAAACTGAAACACCAATTTTGGCGGTGGTGTCTACTTTATGCATCATCACGCCGAATTTAATTTCCTGAAATCTTAAAGCATTGATATTAGTGCCGGTGAAGTTGGCCGTTTTGTCGAGAAATGGTTTATTACCATAAAACATGAGTTGGTAAAAATCTTTTGTATAAGTTGCATTTAGAATCTCCTGATTTTTTATTCCAATCAGGAAAGCGTAATTCTTTTTTCTGCCAAAAAAGGCATTCACATCGTAGTTCAGGTTGAGTCCCATTTGATTGTAGCCACGCATTTTCTTTAAGGCGGCGTCTTTCATGGGTTGATCAATGAAGCCACCAAAAATTAATTTGTTCACCATGGCATTTTGTATACCATTTGAACCGGCTTCATATTCTGCATTAACGGATACGCTTTTTCCGGTGTGTTCATAGTTCATGAAATCACTGTTGTATTGAGCTATGCTTGCCGGTGTAATAGCCAGTAAAAAAATAAATATGAAAAAGGAGGAAATGTTACGCATATTATTTTTTACGGGCTCTGTAGTTAACATCTAAACTTAATATTAAGTCTAAATTGTAATTGTCCATGATTTTAATATCCGGAGGTTGTGGGGTTGGCATGTTAAACTGAGAAACGAATTTGATGAAACGACAAAGCTTAAGATTCTCCAGTTTTTTGTCATCTACCGGAACTTCAATTTTTGAATACACCGGTGATGTTACTATATAATTAGCATCAATAATACCTCGCTTTATAACGTTGTTAGGTACAACAAACAACGAATCGATAATTTGATTTTGTTCGTTTAAAAGATAACCTTGCAAAACTGCTTCAAACGGAAAACCATTGGTTGCCTGAATGTTTATGGTTCCGTAATTAATATTATCAATTTGTTCAACGGTTGAAAGATCGATGGCGGTGGTTGAAATTAATTTAAAGAAATCAGTGCGTATTTGTAAGGGCATATCAACATCCGCGTAAATATTAATGCCTGTGTTTAAGAATGCGAAATCATTGGAACCGGAAATATTACCAAACGGATTGATAGCGATTTTTCCTTGATAAGTTAAATAGTCGGGAAGGTTTTCCAAGAATGGTTTCAGATTTGAATTACTCGTATTAACAGAAACAGTTTTTACCGAAGGGAATACCGGATTGGAAAAATTATTGGTTTTGCCGGCTTTGTTGATGTTTAAATTGGAGAGTCCGGATGCATTTAATGTAACGGATGTATTGCTAAATGAATTTACCGATTTGATATTACTTAATTGGGCATTGATGTCGACACCAAATTCATTTACGATTTTAAAATTGATGTAAGCCGAGTTGATCTGAAAATTACTCGCCTGTAAATTATTGCTGATGTTTAAGGCAACTGAGTCGTAAGGTAAATCAATATTCTGCTGACCAAAATAACCTTCTACATAATATGGAATTAATTTAGAGTAAGAAATATTAGTGGCAACACCCTGTCCGCCACGAATAGTATCCGGTTGCGCGGTTGGCGATACGGATACACTTATGGTTTGTACAATGGTGTTGATTTTGTTTCCGGATATTCCGCCCATTTTTACGGTATAACCACTTACATCGTAATAGCGTGATGTGTTGTTGAAACCCGGATTAATCACTTCATGAATTTTAAAGGGTACACCGTATTTAGTTGTGCCCGGTAAAATCATATCGAACACCAATGGCTGCGTATACGTATTGGTATAGTCAACTTTTAATTTTCCGTCACTTATGATAGCAGTTCGTAATTCAGCACCATTACTGATGTTGAAATTAATTTCCTGTGTTTGCGGAAAGCCCGGAATATTACTGCCGGGTGCAATAAAGAAATTTGTATTGGGTGCCATGAAGAACCCATAGTTAAGCACGGTATCTGGTAATTCTATTAAGGAGTCTAATTGAAAGCCCGCAATTTTTTTTGAGAAAGAGAGGTGCAATAATCCTGTTGGATCCGATTGAAAAAGAGTATCACTAAAAAAATTCTTAATATTAAGTGAGCTTCTGGCAATTGGCGCTGCTATATCAACATCCCAGGCTGTTTCAAATGATTTCCGACACGAAACCATAACGAGTACTAAAACAGCTATACTCAGAGCTATTTTGCTAAAAATGCGCATAATACAAATATAAGCTTTTTGATATAAAACCTATTAACTAATACTGGTCGGACTTTAAAAAGGTTTGGTATAATTTAAAATAGGTTTAACATAAATAGTTAGGAATTTGCACCGGTTTATTAGTAAATTTATGTAATTGAAACCATGAGATATTTATTTTCACTTTTATCATTATTGTTTGTATTAGGAGTACAATCCCAAACCTATAATTACTATTTCGGAAATTTACACTCACATTCAGGTTATTCGGATGGGAATAAAGATTCAAGTAGTACAGGCGTGTCTAAGCCTACAGGCGATTACAACTTTGCGAAGGCTTCGCTTCACTTTGATTTTTTGGGAATTTCGGAACATAATCATTATACAGCGAATAATAATCCGGGAATGGTAAGAACCAGTTATGGTTTAGGCATAAATGAAGCAAATGCGGCAAATCAAGACGGAACTTTTTTATGTTTATACGGTATGGAGTGGGGGACGAGTTCAAGTACAAACGGACATGTTATTGTGTATGGATTTAATCAGTTAATCGGATGGGAAGCTTCGGTACCGGGATTGGTTGGACCTAATTATGATATTTACGTCGATAAAAATGATTATTACAGTTTATTTAGATTAGTAAAAAACACACCGGGTACCTTTTGTTATTTAGGACATCCCAGTTGGAATGATTTCGGCTATTTAGTGAGCAATCCGTATAATGCCATGTATGATTCTGCCATTGTTGGAATACCATTTAGAAACGGATTAGCTTTTAGTACATCATTAACCTACGATGATTATCCGGCCAGTAATTTTTTTCAGTATTACCGAAAAATGTTGAGCATAGGTTATCACATTGGAATCGGTTACGATCACGATAATCACAATCTGACTTTCGGAAGAAATAACGCAGGAAGATTAGCTATAATAGCTCCATCTTTAACAAGGGCTAATTTATATTCGGCTATGCAAAACATGCACTTTTATGCAACTGATGATTGGAACGCGAAAATTGATTTAAAGATCAATACTAAAATAATGGGCGATTCGACTTCCGGTTTAACACATCCAACCATCAATGTTACGTTTAGTGATGAGGATGGAGAGATTGCCGATACGTTGAAGTTATGGGCCGGTGTGGAAGGGAGTAATTTATATTCAACCGTTCATACGAGTGTAACAGGAAATAATACGATTAGTTTTACGGATAACGGACAAGCACCGGGTTCTAACAAATATTATTTTGTGGAAGTAATTCAACCGGATGGTGATCGAATTATATCTTCCCCAATTTGGTATCGCTTAAGTCAGTTTGCTTCGGTAAATGAGTTAGAAAAATCTTTTAATATCGTTGCGTTTCCAAATCCTGTAAACGCTATGCTTTATGTGAGCACCGATTTAAATGAAGGATTTGAAATAGAAATAACGGATGTGTCCGGGAAAATTATTTACAGCGAAACATCGTCTTTACCGCAAGCAAAATTATCGACCGCCGATTTCGCTGCGGGTTTTTATAACCTGAAAATTACTTCAGGCAAAGTAGTAAAAAATCAGAAGTTGGTTATTGAATAGATTTTAAAACCTTTTCTGTTTGCTCCAACATTTCATCGGTAAAATCCATGTGCGTAACAAAACGTATGGTTTGTTTTCCGAAGGCCGCGATCTTAATATTGTTTTCCAATAATTTCTTTTCAAAGTCAGCTCCGCTGATTTTTGTATCAATATCAAATATTACAATATTGCTGTCTACCGGTAAAATAGAAGTAATATAAGGGAGTGATTTTAAAATCCTCTCGATTTTTTTCGCACGGATGTGATCTTCTTTTAAACGCGTTACATTATTATCTAATGCATAAATGCCGGCCGCTGCTAATATTCCGGCCTGACGCATGCCTCCACCAAAAACTTTTCTTACGCGGCGGGCTTTTTTTATGAACTCTTTGGTGCCGATTAATACAGAGCCCGCCGGTGTGCCTAATCCTTTCGATAAGCAAATGGAAATACTGTCAAACAAACTTCCAACGTCTTTTGGATTTTCTTTGGTTTCAGTAAGTGCGTTGAAAATCCGTGCCCCGTCTAAATGAAAATTTAATTTTTTATCCGCGCATAATTTCTGAATTGGCTTTATCATATCAATTGTATAATAAGAACCTCCCGCGCGATTCACCGTATTTTCTAAACTCACCAATGTGGTTCTGGTTAACCAATCAAAATCGCCGTTAATGTTTTGTTCGATTTGTTGCGCGGTGATTCTTCCTCTGTCACCCTGAATTAATTTGGCTTGCACACCGCTATTAAAAGAAATGCCTCCTCCTTCGTAATTGTAAATATGTGAGTTTACATCGCATAATACTTCATCTCCGGGTTGGGTGTGTACTTTAATAGCGATTTGATTTGTCATAGTACCGCTCGGGCAAAACAAACCGGCTTCTTTTCCAAACAGAGCCGCTGCTTTTTTTTCTAATTCTATAACAGTTGGATCTTCACCAAAAACATCATCACCCAACGGTGCATTCATCATTGCTTCCAACATTGCTTTAGTTGGTTTTGTAACAGTATCGCTTCTTAAATCTATAATCATAATTAGTTTTTTATAAGTAATAATAGTCCGTCGCGAACAGGCAATAGTAAAGTTTTTACGCGGACATCGGTATTTACTTTGTCATTGAACGCGTGAATGATTTTAGTGTCGGTGTCCATTTCATTTTCGTTTTGTAGAACTTTCCCGCTCCATAAAACATTATCCACAATAATGATTCCGCCTTTTTTCACTTTGTCAATCACCAAATCAAAATACAAAGGATAATTACGTTTATCTGCATCTATAAATACAATGTCAAAGTCTTGTTTTAGTTGGGGAATAATTTCACCCGCTTGACCTTGCATCAAATGAATTTTGTTTTTGTGCGCCGATTTATCAAAGTAGCGTTTTGCCACCGCATTCGTTTCTTCATTAGGATCAATGGTAATTAGTATTCCTTCTTCTTGTAAACCTTCAGCTAAACATAAAGCAGAATAACCGGTATAGGTTCCGATTTCGAGGATGTATTTAGGTTGTTTTAATTGAGAAATAAAGCTAAGAAAACGTCCTTGAAGATGACCGCTCAGCATTCGGGGAGATAAGACCTTTAAATGCGTTTCACGATTCAGTTCTTGTAAAAGCACAGACTCTGCTTCGCTATGATGTTCGCAATAAAGACTAAGCGCTTCGCTAATGAATTCCATAATCAAACCTACATTTTTTATTTAATAAACTCAAGGTGCATAAATAAAAAAGTCCGGGTGTTTAGTCCGGACTTCATTAAATTTATTTAAATATTATTGTTGTTCATCAGGAATGATAGTTCCATCAACAAGAATACGGCCGCAATGTTCGCAAACGATAATTTTCTTGTTAGTGCGAATGTCTAATTGACGTTGAGGCGGGATTTTGTTGTAGCAACCACCACAAGCATCACGATCAACAGTAACAACTGCTAAGCCGTTACGTGTGTTAGAACGGATACGCTTATAAGCATTGAATAAACGCTCTTCAATTTTAGATGAAGCGCTTTCTGATTCAACTAATAAATCTTTTTCTTCTTTTTCAGTTTCAGCGATGATTTCATCAAGCTCGCTTTTCTTCACTTTTAAATCTTTTGAACGCTCTTCGAATTCAACTTTAGATTTCTCTAATAAATCTTGTTTTAAAGTGATAGCAGCTTTCGCTTCCTTCATGCGCTTTTCAGCCAATTGAATTTCCAAATTTTGGAATTCGATTTCTTTAGAGATCGCATCGTATTCACGATTGTTACGAACTTTATTTTGCTGAGCTTCGTATTTCTTAATATTAGCCTGAAAATCTTTAATCGCTTGTTTTTTCTCGTTAATTTGATTTTCAAGTTCCTGAACTTCTTCAGTTACGTTATTTAAACGTGTTTCTAAGCCGGCAACGATATCTTCCAAATCACTCACCTCTAATGGTAACTCACCGCGAACGGTACGTAAACGATCGATTTTTGAATCGATTAATTGTAATTCGTAAAGTGAACGTAATTTGCCTTCTACAGAAGCGTCAATCTTTTCTTTAATTTTTGCGCACATAGTTAAAAATAATTTACCGGGTTGGTATTAACTTTCGATAAATAGGTTGCAAATGTAGTAAATTTTTTCTGAATAAGTTCATAAAAAATCTCGGGTGTAAACTGCTCATTTTCAAAGTGTCCGGTATCTACAATTAAAATGTTGCTTTCAGCGTCAAAAAACTCATGGTATTTAATATCTCCGCTTATATAAGCGTCTGATCCTGAATTTATTGCATTTTTGATTAAAAAACTGCCGCTTCCTCCGCAAAAGGCTACTTTTTTTACCGGCTTGTTTAACAAAGAGGTATGTTTAACAATCGGGCAATTGAAAGCCGATTTTACCCGCTTTAAAAACTCGGTTTCGGATAGGGCTGTTTCAAACTCGCCTGTCATGCCGCTGCCAATATTTTGGTAAATATTATCCAGTGGGTAAACATCAAAAGCAACTTCTTCATAGGGATGAGAAGCCAAGAGGTTTTTTAGTAATTCCGCTTCCTTGTGGCCTTCAAAAATCACTTCGATGCGCACTTCATTTTCTTTGGATAACTCACCTTTTTTCCCAATAAAGGGATTGGAGTTTTCATTCCCTCTAAAGGTGCCAGTGCCTTCAGTATTAAAGCTGCAGCTGTCATAATTACCAATGTTTCCTGCACCGGCATCAAACAAACTTTCACGAACCAAGTCAGCGTGAGTAGCCGGAACATAAGTCACTAATTTCTTTAATAAACCTTTTTTGGGTGCTAATATTTTGAGATTGATTAATCCGAGTTTAGAGGCAATTTTAGCATTCACACCATTCTTTATATTATCAAGATTAGTGTGTGCCGCATAAATGGAAATATTGTTTTGAATGGCTTTGATAACGGTACGTTCCACATAATTACTGCCGGTAAGTTTTTTTAGTCCGCCAAAAATGATGGGATGATGCGCGATGATTAAATTACATTTTAGCTGAATGGCTTCTTCAATGACATTTTCTGTACAGTCGAGACTCAATAAAACGCCTGTTATTTCAGTATCTGAATTTCCTACCAATAATCCGCAATTATCATAACTCTCCTGATAGATGCGGGGAGCAAATTTCTCGAGTTCGGATGTAAGTTCTTTAATCTTCATAAGCAAATGAACAAAAAACGGGTTGAATATTCAACCCGTTTCGTAAAATAGTTTCTATATTTTCTTTTACCAATTCTTGTATTCAGACCCTGTTTTTTTGATAATTGCTTTAATG
This sequence comes from Bacteroidia bacterium, assembly GCA_016787445.1. Classification (GTDB taxonomy): domain Bacteria; phylum Bacteroidota; class Bacteroidia; order B-17B0; family Aurantibacillaceae; genus JAHEYG01. The sequence continues at coordinate 84,312 of JAEUTQ010000065.1, read as the reverse complement.
GCACCAGCCCAATAATTGCGCATTCCAATACCCACAGCTTTACCTTCCACTTTATTTACCAGAAGCACCTTTTTTGTAGCAATATCAAAGAATGTAACATAAACACTTGCCATTTGTGTGCCTTTATCAAAATTTTCAACGATGAAAGAAAAACCAACCCCTTCCTTTTTGGTTTTAGAGTTGTACTTCTTTACCATAGCATCTATTTCCTTTGCTTCTAATTTACCCGGATTAATATCCATGCATTTATTTGGGTCGATTTTAGAATTTAATTCATTAACACTATTTATGTCAAGATAAACACTTTCTTTATTTAAGTTTTTTCTGAAATCGAAGTTTTGTGGTTCTGCAACAACTAAAGAGTTCCATCCCGGAATCCATTTGTTTTTCATATCAGTTCCGTTGGCCGGCATGGCACCCATCCCCTGATCAAACTGTCCGACAAAAGTGGCTTTGGTAAAATCCAAACCAAACCACACTAATTCGGTAGTGGAAAAGATTTTTTCTTTGTCTTGCGCATTTGCAGTAAAACCTGCAATTAATAAAATAGCTGCTATAATTTTTTTCATTGTAATTGAATTTGAATTCAAAATTATTTAAAAGGACGCCATCTGCAAAACTTTCATTGCTAATAAAAATCACAAATAATTTAAAATTAATGTTTGATAATCTGAAAAAAATCAGTCATATTTAAAAAGTTTGAAAGACCTCAGTAAAATACCTTTTCTGCCGCTGGCATGGATTTTTGGATTCATCACCGGATTGCGCAATTCATTTTACGATTGGGGCTTTTTAAAAAGTTATTCGCCTCAAAAACACACCATTTGTGTAGGAAACCTTTCGGTGGGCGGAAGCGGAAAAACCCCGATGGTTAATTATTTGGTTACTCTATTAAAAGATGAATTTAAACTCGCTACATTAAGTAGAGGATACAAGCGCAAAACGACCGGATTTGTTGAAGCAACTTCAAATAGTACCAGTCGCGAAATTGGTGATGAGCCACTTTTGTACAAAAGCAAATTCCCGTTTTTAAATGTATTTGTAGAGGGAAACCGAGTGAAAGGTGTAAAGAAAATTACGGCGCTCTATCCCGATACACAAGCGATTTTATTGGATGATGCATTTCAGCATCGCGCCATTAAATGCGGATTAAACATCGTGCTGAGTGAATACGATCATTTATATTTTAATGATTACTTAATGCCTGCCGGTCGCTTACGTGAAAGTATTTCAGGTATGAAGCGCGCAGATATTATTGTTATCACGAAAACGCACGAGAAAGCTACAGCTGTTGACATGCGCAATATCTTGAAAGACATAAAACCACTGGCGCATCAGCAAGTTTTCTTTAGTTACCTTAAGTATGGTGAGCTTTATTCTATCAGTAATGCCAACGAAATCATCAGTACATTAAATGATTTATTCCGATTCAAATTAATTGTGTTTGCAGGTATAGCCAATCCGCAACCAATGCTTACCTATTTGAAAGAATATTCAGCGGGGATAAGTCACTTGCCGTTTGCCGATCATCATGATTATTCTCAACAGGATTTAAATAACATTCAGAAATATTATGATTCTTTTGAAGGTGGAAATAAAATTCTTGTAACTACTGAAAAAGATTTAATGCGATTAAAAGAGCCCGATTTGTGGCCAATTGCCGAAAGAATGAATATTTTTGTACTTCCGGTTGAAGTTACATTTAAGGACAAAGCGGAAGAGTTTAATAATACCATTTTAAAATATGTTAGAGCAAATAGAATTTACCACGAAAAGTATTCACCAGAAAACCAATAATTTTTCTCCTGAAATAGGAATCATTTTGGGCACTGGATTGGGTGGATTAGTAAAAGAAATAACAGTTGAGCATGTGTTGCCTTATGAGGATATTCCAAATTTTCCGGTATCTACAGTTGAAGGACATAGCGGTAAATTAATTTTCGGAACAATTGGCGGAAAGAAAGTAATGGCCATGCAAGGTCGTTTCCATTATTATGAAGGTTACGACATGAAACAGATAACTTTTCCTGTTCGTGTCATGAAAGCTTTGGGTATTAAAACACTTTGTGTAAGTAATGCAAGCGGTGGCATGAATCCGAATTTTGCGGTTGGAGAAATCATGATTATTAATGATCATATCAATCTGTTTCCGGATAATCCATTAATCGGAAAAAATCTTAATCAATTAGGTCCGCGCTTTTTAGACATGAGCGATGCTTACAACAAAAAGTACATCGAACTAGCGCTTAACATCGCGAAAGAAAATAATATTAAAGTAAGCACAGGTGTGTACGCGGGTTTAACCGGACCATGTTTCGAAACGCCTGCCGAGTACCGTTACTTATGGCGTATTGGTGCTGATGCGGTTGGTATGAGTACAGTTCCTGAAGTAATAGTAGCTCGCCATAGCGGCATCAATGTTTTTGGTATAAGTATTATAACCGACTTAGGCGTTGAGGGTAGGGTGGAGAACGTTAGTCATGAAGAGGTACTTCAAGTAGCAAATGCGCAGGAACCAAAAATGACTTTTATTGTAAAGGAATTAATTACCCGTATTTAAGCGAGCTTGTTTGTAGTAGAATATTGCTACGGAAAGCATCCCTAATCCGAAAGGAATTCCGGCATACATTTTATATTCGATAAAGTCGAAGAATTCGGCGCACATCCAAAACGAGTTGGCGGCAATCCAAAAACAGATGGCAAGATTAATGTAAAACTCTACCATCTTAATTGATTTTATTAAAATATAGATGGCCATTGCTACCGTAGGCAAAACCATGGTAACTCCCAGCCAACGCCATTCCAACATCCAACACGTGTCTTTAATCAGCCAAAGCGGAATGTGCATATTTTCCCATTTACGGAGGTCGAACATAACACTACAAATGAATAAATTTTTTTAGTTTTATAAAAGCCAAATTAAACTTTGACGTTTTTTAAGCGTCTAATCGTAAGTGAAGCACTTATCTGATGAAGAAATATTAAAGTTGTATGGGGAGGAATCTTCCCGTAATATGGCTTTACACCATCTTATAGAGAAGTATCAGCAAAAAATTTACTGGCAAATACGAAAAATTGTAATCGATCATGATGATGCTGACGACGTGATGCAGAATACCTTTATTAAGGTGTGGAAGGGTTTGGAAAACTTTAAGGAAGAGTCTCAGCTTTTTACCTGGTTATATCGTATTGCCACGAATGAGGCCCTTACTTTTTTGCGCCAAAAGCAAAAAAGAAACACCGTTTCTTTAGAACCAATTGAGTATCTGTTAAGCCAAACCTTGGAATCTGATGAGTATTTTAAAGGGGATGCCATTCAGTTAAAATTACAACAAGCTATATTGACCTTGCCTGAAAAACAGCGAGTTGTGTTTAATATGAGGTATTATGATGAAATGCCTTATGAACAAATGTCGGAGGTATTGGAAACGTCGGTTGGTGCTTTAAAGGCCTCTTACCATCATGCTGCAAAAAAAATTGAAGAATATTTACTGAACCATTAAACCTAAAAGGAATTATAGCGTCAAAGCCATAAATGAACCCGAACGAAGAAAATAATAAGTCAAATAAAGAGAATAATCCTTTCTCGGTACCCGGCGATTATTTTAGCTCATTTTCGCAAAAAATGATGCATAAAATTGAACTGGCTGATGAGTTGAAGGAATTCAAATTATTGTCTTCGATAAGCAAGGAGTTGCCTTTTGTAACCCCTTCGGGCTATTTTGAATCCAAATCAGAATTAGCGCAATACCCTTCGTTAAGCGCTTTGCGTAATAAGTCTGTTTTTGTAGTGCCTGAAAATTATTTTGAGGACGCAGCTGTACGTTTAAAAGAGAAAGCAATGCTTGCCGAAGAAATGAGTGTTTATCCAACGCTTGCTTCTATAGATAAGCAAAATGTGTTCGAAGTTCCTGCCGGTTATTTTGAAAATTTCTCACCTAAAGTACGCACAACAATTACTGCTGGAAATAATGAGCAGGATGTATTTACAAAAGTATTGCATATTGTATTCAGTAAGAAAACAGTCTATGCCATTGCGGCCATGCTTGTGATTAGTTTAGGAATCTATGTTTTTAATTTAGATAACGGCACGGTTAATACAGATTGTAACACGGTGGCTTGTTTGGATAAGAACGAAATTATTAAAACAAATCAATTGAACAGTTTTGATGAAGAAGTATTAATTGAAGCTGTAAATACCGATGATTTGCAAAAAAATTTAAATAAAGTACTTGAACAAAATACAACAACTTCAGAAGATGAAAATACCGAAAGCTATATTCTGGAGAATGTTGACGTAAATGATATAACAGATGAAATTTAGTTTGAAATACATATTTGTTATACTTCTATTAGCTTTTGGCTTGCCGGTTTTAGCACAGCCCGACAAGCAAGATAAAGTAGAGGCACTGAAGGTTTCTTTTATAACACAGAAGGTAAACTTAACAACGCAAGAAGCGCAAAGTTTTTGGCCGGTGTATAATGAGTATACCGACAAAATAAAATTTGCCCGTCGTAATTTCCGCCGCGCCTATAATGATGTACCGGATTTTAAAACGGATGCGGAAGCAGAAAGTTATTTGAATGCCGAATTGAAATTGAAACAAACCGAATTAGATTTACATAAGGAATACTTCGAAAAGTTTAAAAAAATAATCGGTGCTAAAAAAACCGGATTACTCCGAAAGGCAGAAGAAGAGTTTAAAAAGGAAATTATAAAAACCATTAAGGGAAATAGCGGCGACTAGCTATGAATAAGCAGCAGATACAGCATACGCACTGGATGATGTTGTTTGTCTTAATGGCATTCAACTTTTCTTGTTTTTCACAAAGCACAAAGCCGGCAAAAAAGAAGAAAGAACCGCGTCATTTTTTTAACACAACCGGTATCATGGATTATTACAATAAGCCGGAAGTAGACTTAAACCTTAGAGATTCCAATAAAGTAAGTAAACATTTAAAATCTTACGGTATCACACAAACTTGTTTGAATTTTTACGCGCCTGTTGCTACAGCTAACTGGTATAACAAAGACAGTAGCGTGAATTCCAATTTTCATTTATTACTGGCAGGTACAGCCTATTATCTGCAACCAAAATTTAAGGGCATTTCACAACATACCTTAGCTAAATATGGTTTTGGTTTGAGAATGATTTATAACACTGGTAAGCGTTCTATTTTCTTTGTTGAAAGCACGCCTTTCATTACACAGGATATCACAAAGGGAGCGCAAAGTGAAGCAACGTATCGTATGGCCGGAACCTTACTTTGGAGTTACTCTCCATCCAAACATTTTAATTTAAGATTGGGTGCTACCAAATCATTTTTATATGGTAATAAATTTTGGTTACCATTCGTGGGATTAAGATTCGGACAAATTGATAAATTTAATTTTAGCGTACAGTTCCCACGCAATGCAAGTATAAATATCCCTTTTAATCAAGTGGTGCGTATGTCGATTTACACCAAGCCACAAGGCGGATTATTTAATTTTTCGAATAACGACACTATTTATAAAATGAATAATGATAAAACCATTCATTTCGGTCGTTACGAATTGTTAACGGGTGCGCGATTGGATGTAGTTCCAACTAAGTGGTTTAATTTTTATGTGGCCACCGGATTTAGCACACGTAACTATATTGCTTTCTATTCTAACACGCATAACAAAAACAATAAAAATGCATTGGGCGAATTTTATTCGAACAATCCTCGCGGAACTATTTTTCTTAATTTGGGCTTAGTATTCAGAATCGGAAGAACAAAATCATACTTGAATAATCAAAACATTTACGAGGCCATTGATATTAACGGAACAATAGATCCGGGCGAGAATAATGTAAATCCTGGCAATGGAAATATTGTTATTCCTAATAAACGAAAAGGAAGTAATTCTTTAAAGCCAACAGAAGTTCAGGATTTAATCGACATCTACGATTTTTAGAATCGTATACCTAATCCGAATTCAATGTTTTGGTAGTACAATCGAATGCGTGATTCTTTAATTGGAATGGTGTTAAATTCAATTCCATAAATGACATTGGCAAAAAAGTTATCGCCGTTATAACCAAATTGCGCGCGTCCGTTTACATAAGTCGGAACGTTAATCCAGAATCGTTTAAAGCTGCTTTGTACATAACTTTGAAACTGAACTCCTGTACCCGCTAATAAAACCGGTGTCAAGTGAAATTTCCCCATTACAAATTGATAGCCGGCACCAAAGCTTATGAGTGTAGTTAAGAAATCACCCGCTTGTAATCTGTCAAGATTAGGATAGTTGTCTTTTTGTCCGGGAGGAACAATGTTTGTATCTGTTTCTATTCTTTGATAGCGCTCCGAAATATTCATTAAGAAAGAACCTGCACTTTTCTTTTGTCTTTCTGATTGAGCAAATGCTGCGTTCAATGAAAAGTTCTTATTGAAATTAAATCCAATATTTAATCCACCTTCAATCACATGAAGGTTATTTGATTTAGGATAACCCAACGAATCTTCATTCCAATTCGAGTAAAATTTGCCGTAATCTTTCAGATAGTAACCTTTGTAATCTCTGTAAAAAAATCCCCACGATGTAATTCGTCCCTGGATATTAATGAAAATATCAGTGTATTTGGTGTCGCAATATTGTTTGATGAGTGTTTTATCCGATGGTAATTTAAAGGCGGCAGAAACATACACTTTTTTAATTCTTATGGCTGCACCAACAACGCCTGGAATGGAAGGTTTCCAATTAAAATTTTCACCGTTTTTTTTGCGGCTGCTTACATTAAAGATAACGCTTGGGTAAGCAAATTTTGGTTTGAATAAAAAGTTTTTAGGAAACACTTCAATGTTTTCCGGAATTTTCGCTTTTTCTTTCTTCTCTTTCTTCTCTCTTTTCTTTCTCTCTTTCTCGTCTCTCTTTCTTTTCGCTTCCTTTTCTTTCGCTAATTGCTTTTCGTTTCTGGTTTGAGCTAATACACTCCCAAAAGGCATGAATGCAATTAAAAGAAAGAAAATTATTTTTTTCATCTCAATTAAAAAACGTGTTTTTCGGCGTGGTAAGAAGAACGTACCAGCGGACCGCTTTCAACATAACGGAAGCCTTTTTCTAAAGCGTAGTCTTTGTATTTTTTGAAATCATCAGGATGCACAAAACGCGCTACCGGTAAATGCTTTGGAGTAGGTTGCAAATATTGACCGATAGTCATCACATCACAATTAGAGTTGCGTAAATCATCGATGGTTTCATACACTTCCTGATCAGTTTCTCCTAATCCAACCATTAATCCGCTTTTTGTTTTTACACCGGCAGCATTCAGTCGTTTAATCACTTCTAAGCTTCTATCGTACTTCGCTTGAATACGAACTTGCGCCGTTAATCGTCTTACGGTTTCAATGTTATGAGAAACGATGTCGGGTTTCACATCAATGATGCGCTGTAAGTTTTCCCACTTTCCGGCGAAATCAGGGATTAAACATTCAAATTTTGTTTCAGGACTAATTTCACGAATGGCTTTAATGGTTTCAGCCCAAATAATAGAGCCACCATCTTTTAAATCATCGCGGTCTACAGACGTAATAACACAATGTTTTACCCCCATTAATTTTACGGAATTCGCAACACGTTTAGGTTCGTCCCAATCCGCGGGTTTTGGTTTTCCGGTTGCAACCGCACAAAATCCGCAAGAGCGTGTGCAGATATTTCCTAATATCATAAAGGTGGCTGTACCGGCTCCCCAGCACTCACCCATATTTGGGCAGTTTCCACTTTCGCAAATGGTGTGAAGTTTGTGCTTGCTTACAATTCCACGAACTTTAAGATATTCTTCGCCGATTGGAAGTTTTACACGTAACCAATCCGGTTTTTTTATTTTAGGTGTTGAGGTAATTTCTGATTCCATTTTTAAAACCACTTCTTTCCAAATACAAATCCAACATATAATGTAACCACAATGTTTTCGGCCGGGTTACGAGCCATAATAGGAATAGCACGCGGATAATAATCGCAAGATACACCGGTTTCGATGGCGCGTACCCAATGTGAATATGGTGCATACTCAAAACTCATGTTTAATTTTCCGTGGATTACTGGATACAATTGTAACTCGTCGATGCCATCCAAAAACGGACCGCGACCAATTACACTGTCTTGATTAAATGTTTCTTCATTGTATTTCACAGATTGTTTAGTAGGACTGGATCCGGTAGGGTCGTTACGAAAAGTTAAAACATAATAAGGTTTTGCAACGGCTAATCCGCCACCAATGATATAAGAACAACGAATTTCTACGGATTTACGATCGGCTCTTTTATACAATACATTCTGAATACCGGTTCCAATTCTGAGTAAAGCTACATTATTGATTTTCCCATAAACAAAGCGCTTCGAACCTTCGTCACTGCTTTTTACTTTAATTTCTTTAGGATGTCTCAGATTTAAACCTTCAAACTCCAGTAATGATTTTGTTTTTGCGCTAATGTGTTTGCCGCGGCGATATCCTATACCATATCCACGTGTGTGAGCAAAAATTTTAAAAGTGCCCTCGTGACGATATAATACATTCAAGTCTTGCCCTTGTTTTAAAGCCTCCGGTGCACTTTGTGAAAATGCTTTAACCGAGGTTATAAGGGTGAAAATGAAGACTATTCGCTTTAAATACATTGTAACAAAGTTAGACAATTTTGGGGTTTAATCCTACATTTGTTAGAGTGTAAAAAAAGCTAAATAATGATAACAAGTACAGTAAAATACCCGGGTGAATTAAGAACGGAAGCTACTCACGTGAAGAGTGGAACAACAATAATTACTGATGCGCCAACCGATAATCATGGTAAAGGTGAGGCATTTTCGCCAACCGATTTAGTGGCAACGGCATTGGCAAGTTGCATGATATCAATAATGGGAATCGTATCCATGAAGGAAGGCATTACAAAAGCGGATGGAGCAACTGCTGAGGTTACGAAAGTTATGTATGCCGATCCAAGAAGAATCGGTGAAATTCATGTAACGGTTACCATGCCTAAATTAAACTATTCGGAAAAGGAGAAGAAAATGTATGAACACGCCGCATTTACCTGTCCGGTTGCGAAGAGTTTACATCCGGATATTAAGCAAGAAATTAAGTTTATTTGGTAAGGGCTTAAATGCAAACAGCCCCGCGAGGGGGCTGTAAAAGTTTTCAAAATCAGCTTTGAAATAAAAAATTAAACTGATTTTTTATATAATGAGCTGTTATCAACTTTAGAATAAGCTGGACATTTTTCGTGTGATTTGCAAGAACTTAAAGTTAGACCTGCTAAAACGAAGGCAGAAGCGAAGATGATTACTTTTTTCATGGTTTTGTTAGTGTTTAGATAGCAAATATAAACTTTTGCTTAAAACTTCAAAAAAAATCTTTTTCACAGTGTTAAAAACCCCGGTAAATTCGAAGAATGATAGCACCTAAATTAGAAGAAGGCTGGTTAAATGTTCTCAAGCCTGAGTTCGAAAAGCCATATTTTTCCGACCTAAAATCGTTTTTAGTAAGGGAGCGAGAACAGTTTACTGTTTATCCTCCAGGCAACCGTATTTTCGCTGCATTTGATTACACGCCATTCGAGGAAGTAGAGGTTGTTATTTTGGGTCAAGACCCTTATCACGGACCGGGGCAAGCAAACGGACTGTGTTTTTCGGTGAGTGATGGGGTGAGGCAGCCGCCATCGTTGGTGAATATTTTCAAAGAATTGAAGACGGATGTGGGTTGTGATATTCCTCTGAGCGGTAATCTGGAGAAATGGGCTAAGCAAGGTGTGTTTTTGTTAAATGCGACTTTAACCGTTAGAGCAAATACTGCGGGAAGTCATCAAAACAAAGGCTGGGAACAATTCACCGATTCAGTCATCAAAACATTATCCGATAAAAAAGAAAATTTGGTGTTTTTGCTTTGGGGTAATTATGCCAAAGCCAAAGCAGAATTAATTGATGCCAATAAGCATTTGGTTTTAACAGCGGCGCATCCTTCTCCACTTGCGCGCGGCGCGTTTTTTGGATGTAAACATTTTAGTAAAACGAACGAGTATCTGGGAGCAAAAGGAAAGAAACCAATTAACTGGTGTCTCGATTTTTAATCTTTCTTCTTTTTTAAATATTCCTCTGTGAAATGTTTCACTGATTTTTCCTGACTGAATTTTTCGGTGTTGTATTCATTCGATTTGTTTCTTGGAATCGATAAACTCTTCCAATCTTCATTCTTTATCATCTTGGCAACAAAAACAATTTGTCCGATATGGTAGGGGTAATGCGCTAACTGACGATTAATTGCCTCCATCACTGTATGTCCTTGATTACGGATGTAAATAATTTTCTGTAAATCGTTTTCTGTAAGACTATTGATTGTGTTAAAAAAGCAATCCCAACCTTTATTCCAGGTAGCCATTAATTCGGTTTTGGTTTTAATGTCGTTTTCAAATTCTCCATCACGATTTCGCCACTCTTTTTCACCATCACTCGTCAGGAAATCTGTCCAACGTGAAATCATATTGCCACTTAAATGTTTAACGATAGTGGCAATACTGTTGCTTTCTGCATTGAATTGCCAAAGCAATTTTTCTTCCGGAATTTGTTCCATGGCCTTTTCACCTAGATCTTTGTAATACAAAAACTGGCGTTTAATACTCTCTAAATAGTTTGCGCTCATGTTAACGATATTTATCGATTAAATACATTAAACTTCCAATGGCGGCGGCTCCTAATTCTAACTCACGCTTATTTACTTTATCAAATGTGTCATCAGCTGTGTGGTGTATATCAAAATAGCGCTGTCCGTCGGGTTCGTATCCAATGCAGGGAACGCCTAATTTCTCCAGCGGACCAATATCAGCACCGCCGCCACCTTGATTGATATAAGTTATAAAGTATGGTTTAAATAACGGTAACCAATTACTAACGGTCTGGTACATCCCGGCAGTTGTGTCAACGCCAAAACCACGGGGAGTAAAACCTCCGGCATCGGTTTCAATGGCAGCTATGTGTTTTAGTTTTTTTACTTCAGCTTCTTTTCCATAAGCCTTGCCGCCGCCTAAGCCATTTTCTTCATTCATAAATGCAACTGCACGGATACTGTGCTTAGGTTTTACACCTAATTTTTTGAACATGGCTAAAGCTTCAATAGATTGTACAACGCCGGCACCATCATCATGCGCACCTTCGCCATTATCCCAACTATCTAAGTGACCGCCTGTGATAATGTATTCATTTGGTTTTTCACTTCCTTTAATTTCACCGATAACATTAAAGGAAGGCGCATCAGGGAATGATTTACAATTGGATTTTAAATACAAACTTAACTGCGCATCTTTCTTTAAATTTTCACTCAGTAAATCCGCAGCTTTAAAACTCAAAGCAAAAGCAGGAATTTTTGTAAGGCTCACCGTTGAGTCGTATTTCATGACACCGGTGTGCGGAGAATCATTATCGGATGAGCTCATGCTTCTAACAACTGTTGCTACAGCGCCATACTTAGCCGCTTTAGATGGGCCATCGTATCTGTACTTTACAGTTTCACCATAAGAAGTTCCGGTGCGAATGTTTTTTGGGTTGAAGAATACATTGTAAAAAACCACTTTTCCTTTGATATTTTTCTCACCCAGCTGTTCAAGTTCTTCAAAACTTTTCACTTCAATAACCGGAGCGTTTAGTCCATTTACCGGAGTTGCTACTGAACCTCCCAATGCAATAAGATTAAGTGGTAGAGTTGATTTTTGTTTTGAAAAACGTATTTCGCATTTCTCTTTTTCACCACGTTCCCAATGTGTAACCATGCAGGGCTGTAAATAAACCGTATCAGCTCCTGCATTGTACATAGCTTTCTTCGCCCAGTAAACAGCTTGTTCAGCATTCTTGGATCCGCTTAATCTCGGACCTATTGTTTTGCACAATACTTCCAGACTTTTATAACATTTACTTTCCGTTAAGTAGAAATCATAAATCTTCCGGAGCATCAATGAATCACTGTTTTGTGCCAATGATGAAATTGAAATGAATAGCAATGAAAACTTTAAAAACTTCATAAAAAATTATTTAAATACAATATCGTTAATGAGTCGACTTCCGCAAAAACGATTGATGTTATCAATGAGTTGTTGTTTGTTGAAAGCCAGTTCTTGTTTTAACGCGGCAGATTTAAGCGTTAAAAACATGGTTGTTTCGTGAAAGGAAATTTCCAGTGTTTGTGAAGCGATGTGTTCACCGGCAATTTCCTTCCAGCTGTTTTTTACAGTAAAACGACTGATTTTTACGTCCAGCTTTTCCTGTTTGAGAAATTCGTTAATGGCATCGCCTACACGTATGAGATTATTTTTTTTCATCACTTAATTTCTTCTGCAACGCCGTTATCTACTAAAAATATTTTCTTATCGATGGTGTTAAATGCAAATAAATCTCTTATTCGGTCAGGGTGAGTATCTGTTATAAAAATCTGTCCGAATTCATCGCCACTTACCAATTCAATTAGTTTTCTGAATCTTGTTTCGTCTAATTTATCATAAACATCATCCAATAAAAGAAGAGGTTTTGTGTGTTTTTTGTTTTTGATGAATTCGAATTGAGCCAGTTTCAATGCCAATAAATACGATTTTTGTTGTCCTTGCGAAGCGAATTTTTTCAGACTGAAACCATTCACCATAAATTCCAAATCATCTTTATGCGGACCCACCGTTGTATAATGCAAAATGCGGTCGCGCTCAAGTGAAGTAAGAACAGCGGTTTTGTAATCGCGTTCACCAATGGAAGATTCGTATTCGAGAGTTACATTTTCACGACTTTCGCTGATGTGAGCGTAATGTTTATTAAATAGAGGGATAAATTCCTTTAAAAAATCTTTACGTATTTCGAGAATGCTTTTTCCGTGAAGTATCAATTGTTCGTCCCAAATTTCCAGAGTTACTGAATCGAAAGCGCGGGATTCGTAAAACTGTTTTAAGAGCGCGTTTCTTTGTTTTAGTACCTGGTTATAAGCAATTAGCTTTTCGAGATAAACCTTATCGTATTGTGAAATGATGCCATCGATAAATTTCCGGCGAGTTTCACTGGTTCCGTTAATGAGTTCGGCGTCGGCCGGTGAAATCATCACCAACGGATACATTCCAATATGTTCAGATAGGCGCTCGTACTCCTTTTTATCGTGTTTGAATACTTTTTTTTGATTTCTTTTTTGACCACAATAAACCTCCGTGTTTTCCCCGTTACGGTTATAGAATCCCTGAATCACAAAAAAGCCTTCCCCGTGTTTAATGTTCTGGCTATCGATGCTGTTAAAAAAGCTTTTGCAAAAGGAGAGGTAATGAATGGCGTCTAAAATATTGGTTTTACCCATTCCGTTGTTACCCACTAAACAGTTCATTTTTTCACTGAAATGGAGGGTTATATCAGAATAGTTCTTAAAATTGATGAGTGTGAGTTGCTTTAAAACCATTGAATTTCAGGTAAATTTAAGCCATTTTTACGGGTATTAGCCTCTTTAAAATAAATTTCTGAATTAAAAATAAAAAATCTATTTTTGCACCTTAAATTTAGTGGATAAAATGGCCGAACTTAAAGACGAAAACCAGGTTGAAAACGTTGAGACCAACGAAAACGAAGTAGCTTATGAGGAGGTTGCGGAGGAAAAATCATCCAAAGCAGTTGACCCAACTTTGGAAGGACTTCAGTTTTTCTATGAGAGCAACAAAAAAATGATCAATTACGTAGGTGGCGGATTAGCTGTCATCATTGCGTTATTTGTTGGTTATAAATATTACTGGTTACCAGATAAAGAAAAAGAAGCTGCGAACGAGATTTTCTTCGCTCAACATTATTTTGAAAGAGATAGTTTCAATCTAGCCCTAAGAGGTGGTGTAATGGTTCGTAATGCCGATGGTGATAAAACCATGATGGGTTTCGAGCAAATTGCGGATGAATACAGTATTACTTCAGTTGGAAGTCTTGCACACTATTACGCAGGAATTTGTTGTTTACGTACCGGACAGTTTGAAAAAGCTATTGAGCATTTGCAACAATATAACGGAGATGACTTAATGGTTGCTCCGGTTGCTTTAGGTGCTATTGGCGATGCTAACATGGAATTGAATCGTGTGGACGAAGCGTTAAAGTTTTATTTAAAAGCTTCTGAGAAAAACAGCAATAATTTTACAACACCAATTTATTTAAAGAAAGCTGCATTTGCTTACGAATTAAAAAGCAATTACACTGAAGCTTTAAATGTTTACGAGCGTATTAAAAGAGAATACCCTCGCAGTGGTGAAGCAAAAGAAATTGAAAAGTATATCGCTAAGGTTAGAACTTTAGGTAACTTATAAATATAAAGAAACTCAATTGTCAGCCGCGGTTTTACTGCGGCTGATTTATTTTAAGGAAATTGTAATGTCTAGTCAGAACAGAAATTTATCGAGTGTGGAAGGCAGTGAAGTAAAAAGCGCAGCCGATTTTACTTTTGGAATTGTATGGGCCGAATGGAATCATGAAGTTACACATGCACTTTATAAAGGCGCTTATGATACCTTGGTGAAATATGGGGCAAAGCCGGAGAATATCATTTCTAAAACTGTTCCGGGAAGTTTTGAGCTTACCTTGGGAGCACAATGGTTAGCAGAGCAAAAAAAAGTGGATGCAGTTATTGCCATTGGTTGCGTAATTCAAGGTGAAACACGTCATTTTGATTTTATTTGCGATGCCGTTGCAAATGGAATAACAAACCTCAATATAAAATTCAACAAGCCTGTTATATTCGGAGTTTTAACACCCGACAATCAGCAACAAGCGATTGACAGAGCAGGAGGGAAGCATGGTAACAAAGGCGATGAGGCCGCAATTACTGCCATCAAAATGCTTCATTTTGGTAGATGATAGAGTGCTTTAAATCAAAGCCTCAACTTTTCAACATTTATTTACAATCACCCGCTTAAGAGCAATTTTAATGATAAATTTACCTCTTTAATTCTTATCTCATGTCAAAATCCGATGTACTGTTAGGCCTTCAATGGGGCGATGAAGGAAAAGGAAAAATTGTAGATGTTCTTACTCCTGAATACGATATTATTGCACGCTTTCAAGGTGGTCCAAATGCTGGACATACGCTTGAATTTAATGGTATAAAGCATGTGTTACATACAATTCCCAGTGGAATTTTTCATCCAACAGCGCAAAACATCGTTGGTAATGGTGTGGTAATTGATCCGGTTATTTTTAAAAAGGAAATTGATGCATTGTTGAAATTAGGAGTTGACGTAAAAACCAAATTATTAATTTCTAAACGTGCGCATTTAATTTTACCAACGCACCGTTTAATTGATGCTGCAAGCGAAGCTTCAAAAGGAAAAAATAAAATTGGTTCTACTTTAAAAGGAATCGGACCAACCTACATGGACAAAACCGGACGTAATGGTTTACGTATTGGAGATATCGAAACAAAAGATTTTAAAGAAAAATATAATACGCTTGTAGAAAAGCATAAACAAATTTTATCGTTTTATAATTACGAATATAATTTACAAGAACTGGAGCCGGCATGGTTCGAAAGTATTGAAGCATTAAAGAGCTTACAATTTATTGAAAGCGAACATTTCTTAAATAATGCATTAGCTTCCGGAAAAAAAATATTAGCAGAGGGTGCGCAGGGTTCTTTATTGGATATTGATTTTGGTTCTTATCCTTTTGTAACTTCTTCTAACACGGTTTGCTCAGGTGCATGCAGCGGATTAGGTATTGCGCCTAATCGCATAGGTAATGTAATAGGTATTTTCAAGGCGTATTGCACACGCGTAGGCAGCGGACCATTTCCTACTGAGCTGAACGATGAAACCGGAGAAAAAATCCGTCAGATAGGCCGCGAATTTGGTTCTACTACCGGACGCGCACGTCGTACAGGTTGGTTAGATTTACCGGCATTAAAATATGCGATTATGATTAATGGTGTTACGGAGTTGATGATGATGAAAGCGGACGTGCTTTCAGATTTTGATACGTTAAAGGTTTGTACGCACTACAATTATAACGGACAAGTTATCGACTTTTTACCTTACGATATAGATACACGTTATTTAACACCAATTTATCAGGAGGTGAAAGGCTGGAATTGCGACTTAACTAAAATCACTAAGAAGGAAGAAATGCCGCAAGCACTTGCTGATTACGTGAAATACATTGAGAATGCAGTGAAAACACCAATCACCATTGTTTCGATTGGTCCTGACAGAACTCAAACCATCAAGCTTTAATTGAACTGAATTTCGTAGGTTTTAAAATTGTAATCGGCTCGGATTTTTAATTGGCCGTCTTTGGTTAATTTTAAAACTTTCCAGCTTAGGCGCGCCTGAAAAATATTTTCCGCGCCAAAATCTTCATTCACGGGATGAAAGATGATTGCCACTTCTTTTTTTGTTTTTGAAAATTTAAAAGAGCCCTCTCCTAAATCACTGCTTATTTCTTTATTAGAGTTATCGTAGTTAAAATGGAGTGATAATGCATCATCCAGTTTTTGCCCGCAATAATTGTAAGGAAATGTACTGTATAGATTTTTATAGTAAGGCATTAAATCTTGTCCGTCGGCTGAATAAGAAGTGATGCGCCCGCCTTTAAAAACCTTTTCTGCATTTTTGAACCAAAGTGTATTCTCCGGATATTTTTTACATCCTGAAAAGGAAACAATCATAACCAGTGTTATGAATACCAATATGCTTTTTGATTTATAATACATGATATAATAAACGACCTACTAAAAAATAAATAGTAATTCCGATAATGTCATTGAGTGTAGTCACAAACGGACCGGTTGCTAATGCAGGATTAATTTTAAAGCGATTCATTGTAAGAGGAACAAAAGTTCCAAGGAAAGAAGCACATAAAATAACCGCGAATAAAGCGATGCTAACTGTTGCCGCTAATTTCCAGCTTTCGATCATAAACGAGTAAGCCCAAATTAGAGAAGAACAAATCAATCCATTAATAACACCAACACCAAGTTCTTTTAAAAGTTTGTTAGAGATAGTATCGCCAAGCAAAGTATTATTAGCAAGCCCTTGCACAATAATGGCTGAAGATTGTACGCCAACATTTCCTCCCATCGCACCAATGAGCGGAATGAAAAATGCCATCTCCGGATGAATTTGAATTTGATTTTCGTAATTACCAATAATGCGTGAGCCAATAATTCCACCGCACATACCAACCAAAAGCCAAGGAATACGCGCGCGTGACAAACGCCATAAGCGGTCGTTACTATCTACATCGTCAGAGATACCACTCATGATTTGAATGTCTTTCTCTGCTTCTTCACGGATCACGTCAACCACGTCGTCAATTGTAATTCTACCCACTAATCTTCCTAACTGATCAACAACAGGAAGCACAACTAAGTCGTATTTCTGCATCAATTCAGAAACTTCTTCACTCGTTGCAGAAGTTTTTACAAAGTGAACATCCGGCTCAACGATTTCATCGAGACGGGTGAGAGGATGTGAAATAATTAATTTCTTCAGTGAAAGCATACCGATGAGTTTTTTATTTTCATCGATAACATAAACGGCATACATCACATCCACGCTATCCGTTTGTTTACGTATTTCATCAATACAGGCACCAACGGTATCGTTAATATAAACGCAAACTAATTCTTTCGCCATTAAAGAGCCCGCTGTTCCTTCTTCATAACTAAGGAGGTCAGCAATATCACTGGCTTGATCAATATCTTCTATGTGTGAGAGTACCTCTTCCTGAATTTCTTCCGGTAATTCATTGATAACGTCAGCCGCGTCATCACTCTCCATGTTGTCGAGCTGCTCAGCAATTTCTTTGGTGGAGAAAGTACTTAAAAGCTCTTCACGTTTTTCTTCTTCTAATTCGGTGAGTACATCCGCCGCAACTTGTTCTTCCAATAAATCATAGAGATAACTGGCTTCATTTAAATCAAGTTGATTGATAACAATAGCAATATCGGCTGCATACAATTCATGCAGTTGATCTTTTAAGTAGCCACTGTTTTTTTGAGCAATGGATTCTTTTAATTGATCAATGTATTCGGATGTTATTTCTATTTCCATCGACATTGCTCTGCAAAAGTAGGGAAATAAATGTAAAAACGATTTAACCTTACTATCAATAAAAAAGCCGGAACTGGTCCGGCTTTATTTTATTTCTTTTTTGCTGCCTTTTTAGGAGCTGATTTTTTAACTGTTTTTTTAGCGGTCACTTTTTTCGGACTAGCTTTTTTTGCTGCTGCTTTTTTAATGGCGGGAGTTTTTGCTTTTTTAGCGGAACCCTTCTTTACTACCTTCAGTTTTTTTGGTTCTTCTTTGGCAGCGGCTTTTCCTTTCGCTTTACTTTTTCCTTTTACACCGGCTTTGAATTTTGTGTTTTCTACAGCCTGTTCGTAAGCATCAATACCACCGATAATTTCTACAATATCACCGAATTTTAGTTTTGAAGGTTCTTTGTCTTTCGGAATTTTGAAGAAAGCTTTTCCTAATATAATGCATGGTCCCCAACGACCATTAATAACTTTTAAATCCGGATTTTCATCAAATGTTTTGATGATTTTTGCAGCGTCTTTTTCGCGTTTTGCTTTAATTAATTCAACGCAACGATCACCGGTTACAGTATATGGATCATCTTCTTTGGTAAGCGAAGTAAAGGCGTTGTTATGTACAACATATGGTCCGAAACGCCCAATCCCAACTTTCATTTCTTTACCTTCAAATTCACCAACAATGCGAGGCATTTTAAATAAAAGTAAAGCATCTTCCAGCGTAATGGTTTCCATGCGCTGATCTTTACGTAAGCTGGCAAATTGTGGTTTCTCTCCTGTTTTTTCGTTCGCTTCCCCAATTTGAGCTAAAGGTCCAAATCGTCCGATACGCACAATCACTTTTTTCTTACTCACCGGGTCAATTCCTAATTCGCGTTCACCGCTTTGGCGCTCGCTATTATCAATTGTTTTCTCTACTGTTTTGTGGAAAGGCTTGTAAAATTCCTTCAGCATTTTGGTCCAATCCAATTTGCCTTCAGCAATTTCATCAAACTCTTCTTCCACTTTTGCGGTGAAGTGAAAATCTAAAATATCAGGGAAATATTGGAGTAAAAAATCATTTACTACCATGCCTATATCTGTAGGAAATAGTTTTGATTTTTCAGCTCCTGTATTTTCAGTTTTAATTTCTTTTTGAATAGTGTTTTTCGCGAGTGTTAAGTTCACATAATTACGTGGTGTTCCTTCGCGATCGGTTTTCTCAACGTAATTACGTTTTTGCACAGTAGAAATAGTTGGAGCGTAAGTAGAAGGACGGCCGATTCCTAACTCTTCTAATTTTTTCACCAAACTTGCCTCTGTATAGCGAGGTGGGTGATGCGTGAAACGTTGCGTTGCGGAAATTTCCTGACTGATTAATTTATCGCCAACTTTCATTGGAGGAAGCATCGATGAGTTTTCTTCATTCTCTTCATCATCGGTACTCTCCATATACACTTTAAGGAAACCATCGAATTTCAATACTTCTCCTTGTGCTACAAACGTTTCTGTAGTTGTAGAAATCGTGATTTTCGCTGTAGTTTTCTCTAATTCTGCATCACTCATTTGCGACGCAATAGTACGTTTCCAAATTAAATCGTACAAACGCACTTCATTTCTTTCACCCTCAATTTCTGTAACAGAAATATAGGTCGGACGGATAGCCTCGTGAGCCTCTTGAGCTCCTTTACTTTTATTTTTGTATTGACGAGGTTGGTAATATTTTTCACCGTAATTAGCATGAATAGCTTTATGCGCCTGATCGATGGCGGTTTCAGATAAATTCACACTGTCGGTACGCATATAAGTAATCTTTCCTGCTTCGTATAAGCGTTGCGCCAACATCATAGTTTGCGCTACTGAATAGCCTAATTTACGTGCAGCTTCCTGTTGTAAAGTAGAAGTTGTAAATGGAGCAGCAGGCGAACGTTTAGCAGGTTTAGTTTCTAAACTACCAATAGAAAAATTAGCGTTTTTACATTTTTCCAAAAATGCCTGCGCTTCTTTTTCTGTATTGAAACGTTTATCTAATTCCGCTTTTAAAATAGCTGAACCCACTTTAAATAAAGCCACTACTTTAAAGGCTGAAGTTGATTGGAAATTTTGAATTTCTCTTTCTTTTTCAACAATTAAACGTACCGCTACACTTTGAACACGACCAGCAGATAAACTCGGACGAACTTTACGCCATAAAATCGGTGATAATTCAAAACCAACTAATCGGTCTAATACACGACGAGCTTGTTGTGCATTTACCAAATTAATATCGATTGATCTTGGATTTTGAATAGCTTTTTGAATGGCCGGTTTAGTGATTTCGTGAAAAACAATTCGTTTGGTTTTCTTTTTATCTAAACCTAAAGTTTCAAATAAATGCCAAGATATAGCTTCTCCTTCGCGGTCCTCATCGGATGCTAACCAAACCATTTCGGCATTTTTGCTAAGCTTCTTTAGTTCGGCAATTACTTTTTCTTTATCGGGTTGTACCTCGTAGGTGGGAGTAAAATTATTATCAATGTCAACCCCGTATCCCTTCTTAACCAAATCACGGATGTGTCCGAAACTTGATTTTACAGTAAAGTCCTTCCCTAAGAATCCTTCGATGGTTTTTGCTTTGGCCGGTGACTCAACAATAACTAAGTTTTTACTCATATTATATATGTATAGAAATATATGTGCCGATTTTTCCCTCTTGATTTTTACAAGAATTTAATAATCAGCTGATTAGTACTATTTTTAATGATTTCAATTTTTGTGTTTTTGCGGTTAAAATCCGTAAAAATTAGTTTTTGGGCTTCATTAAAAAGTGTGCAAAGAAAAAAAATAAAATCCGAATTCACCAAATCGTTTATTTAACCGCCTGGTAATCCGTTAAAAAACTAAAATATGTCAAAATGACACATTAATGTCGTAACTTTGTGGTTTTAGTAAAGATAAATGGACTTTGAGAACAAAATAATCGACGAAAGCAGGCAAGGTGAGGCGTTGATAAAAGATGGAAACAATGAGGGAAGCAAAAAACTATTCCTCGAAAGTTATGGATGCCAGATGAATTTTGCAGACAGCGAAATCGTTGCCTCTATATTAATAGATAAGGGATATACCACCACTCAAAACTACGAGGAGGCGGATATCATTTTTGTAAATACATGTGCCATCCGAGAAAATGCCGAATCGCGTGTTCGTCAGCGTTTACAAGATTATAAAAAGGTAAAACAGAAAAATCCGGATGCCTTAGTAGGTGTTTTGGGTTGTATGGCTGAGCGTTTAAAATCACAATTTTTGGAAGAAGAAAAATTAGTGGATATAGTAGTTGGACCAGATGCATACCGTGATTTACCAAACTTAATTGAAACGGCCGAGAGCGGTCAGAAAGCAATTAATGTCATATTAAGTAAGGAAGAAACGTATGCGGATATTAGTCCGATGCGCCTCGATAAAAACGGAGTAAGTGCTTTTATCAGTATCATGCGTGGTTGCGATAACATGTGCAGTTTTTGTGTCGTGCCGTTTACACGCGGAAGAGAACGAAGCAGAAATCCTGAAAGTATCGTAAAAGAAGCAAAGGAAGCATTTGATGCAGGATACAGAGAAGTTACTTTATTAGGACAAAATGTAGATTCCTATGTGTGGGCCGGTGGAGGATTGAAAAAAGAAATTTTAACGGAGGAGCAAAAAGCGAACGCTGTAAACTTCGCTCATTTATTGGAAATGGTTGCTAAAATTCATCCTGATTTACGTGTGAGATTTTCTACATCTCACCCAAAAGACATGACGGATGAGGTATTGCACACCATGGCAAAATATGAGAACATTTGTAAATACATACATCTTCCTGTTCAGAGCGGAAATAGTGAAGTGCTTGAAAGAATGAACAGAGGTTATTCACGCGAATGGTATTTAGATAGAATAAAAGCTATTCGTACAATTATGCCGGATTGTGGGATAAGTACTGATGTTATTACTGGATTTTGCGGTGAAACTGAAGAACAACATCAAGATACCGTTTCTTTAATGAAAGAAGTGAAGTATGATTTCGCCTATATGTTTATGTATAGCGAGCGTCCTAAAACTTTGGCTGAAAGGAAATTTAAAGATGATATTCCGGAAGATGTGAAGAAAAGAAGATTACAGGAAGTGGTGAGTCTGCAAATGGAACACAGCGCTTATCATACAAATAAAGCGGTTGGTAAAACATTCAGAGTATTAGTTGAAGGCGTTAGTAAGAAAAATAAAGAAGAATTGTTCGGACGTAATTCTCAAAACACTGTGATTGTTTTTCCTGCAGGCAATCACAAAAAGGGAGATTATGTAAATGTAAAAGTGAATCGTTGTACAGCTACTACTTTAATTGGTGAAGTTGTTTAATTAAATTATTTCAAGATGAATATTCAGGATATCAAACAACGCTTCGGAATAATAGGTAGCAATCCGCTTTTGGATAGAGCTATTGATATCGCCCGACAGGTGGCGCCTACTGATTTAAATGTTTTAATTAATGGAGAGAGCGGAACAGGTAAGGAAGTATTTCCGCAAATCATACATCAAAATAGTTCGCGTAAACACGGACAATATATTGCCGTGAACTGCGGTGCTATTCCTGAAGGAACTATAGACAGTGAGTTATTTGGTCACGAGAAAGGTTCATTTACCGGCGCAACGGAAGCGCGCAAAGGTTACTTTGAAGTAGCTAACGGAGGAACCATTTTCTTGGATGAGGTTGGTGAATTACCGCTTGCTACACAAGCACGCTTACTGCGTATTTTGGAAACCGGTGAATACATAAAAGTTGGTAGCAGCAAAGTTCAAAAAACTGATGTGCGTGTAATTGCCGCGACAAATATTAATTTTTTCAAAGCAATTGAAAAGGGTAAGTTCAGAGAGGATTTGTATTATCGATTAAATACCGTTCCTATTTATTTACCACCCTTAAGGGAACGTAAAGAAGATATTCATTTGCTCTTCAGAAAATTTGCAAGCGATTTTGCAACGAAGTATAGAATGCCTGTCATAAAATTGACATCCGATGCAGAGCAAATTTTGATTAATTATTATTGGCCCGGAAATGTGCGTCAGCTAAAGAATATCACCGAACAAATTTCCATTATTGAAAAAAATAGAGAGATTAATGCCGATGTTTTGCTTACTTACTTACCGAATTACGGTGTAAACAATTTACCGGTGTTGAGTCGAAATGAAGCAACACAATCTACCATCGATATCAATGAACGCGATATCTTTTATAAAGTGTTGGTAGACATGAAAAAGGATTTGAACGATTTGAAGAAAGTGGTGCATGATATTGTATTGGCGTCACAAGGACAAATCAACGGGATTAGTAATGATGATGTGCAGATTGTAAATCGTTTATACAATGAAGTAGCGGAAGAAAATGAATTGCCTGTAACGACGCCTTCTGTTTCTGTACATCCGGTTACCATTCACAAAAAGGCCGACGGAATTAATTTACCGATTGAAGTGGAAGAATCACTTTCATTACAAGACAAAGAAATTGATATGATTAAGCGCGCCTTGAAAAAGCACAAAGGCAAACGAAAATACGCGGCGCAAGAATTAGGAATTAGTGAGCGAACGTTGTACAGAAAAATTAACGAGTATAAAATTGCCGAGTAAGTGAAGAAGATAATTTATTTATTGATACTGGTTAGTTTGGGAATTGCGTCCTGTAAAGTGAAGTATTCATTGAGTGGTGCAACCATTCCGCCTGAAGCAAAAACTATTTCAGTCGCTTTCTTTGCTAATAACACAACATTAGGAGCCCCAAGTTTATCTCAACGCTTTACGGAAAAATTGCGCGACATGGTATCGTCGCAAACTAATTTGGCCCTCATGAGTCAGAATGGAGATTTGCAGTTTGAAGGATTTATTGCCGATTATAACATTGCCCCGGTTGCAATTCAGAGTACCGACCAAGCGAGTTTAAATAGATTAACGATTAGTGTAAATGTGAAATACAGCAACCGTTTTGATGCCACAAAAAATTTCGAGCAATCCTTTACCCGTTTTGCGGATTACAGCAGTCAGAAATCCATTGAATCTATGGAGCCTGAATTAGTTCAGGAAATATTCCGACAAATTACAGAAGACGTTTTTAACCGCGCTTTTAATAATTGGTAAATCTTCCATTAAAATGTATCTTTGAGTTAAGGTGAAGCAAAACGAATTCATAAATCTATTATCCAATCCTGCTAATGCAGGTTCAAACGATTTGGCGAGTTTGCAGGAATTGAAAAAGCAGTTTCCGTTTTTTCATTCGGCACATATGTTGCTCACTTTAGTTTCGCGAAAATATGATAGCGGACTTTATCAGCAAACACTCAAACAAACTGCTATCAGTATTCCAAATCGCGCAAGATTACATTCTTTACTCAATGAATTTGTAAAAGCACCAACCATTGAGATAAACAATCAGGTTAAAAACGAAACCATTCAGCCAATTGAAGAAATAAAAACAGAAGCAAAAGAAAAAGTTTCGGAAATTGATCACCTTAAAGCCATTGAATTATCTGCAGAAGCAAAAGAAGAGGCGTTAAACAAATTGGTTGAGAAAGAAATCCAGAAGGATATTATTACTGCTTTTGTAGAGAAAGAAGTTTTAAAAACTCCGGATTGGTATAAGAAACAAGAAACAACTCACGATAAGGAACCAATTACTCACTTAACGGAAAGTAAAAAAGAGGAAGAAACTACACAGATATCTTCCGGAAGTTTTTCGGATTGGTTGCAAGCGCTTAAGAAAGCAGATAGAGTAGAAGAGAAGCCTTTTGTTCAGGAGAAGAAGGAAGAAGAAAAAGAGGAGAAGAAACTGAAAACAGAAGTTAAGCCGATAGTGGAAAAGGATAAAACTGAGAAGAAGGCGAAACAACAATCCATCATTGATAAAATCATTGAAGTAAATCCTTCAACGATTCGTCTCGACCCGAATCAACGTTTTTTTGCTGCTGATACCAAGGCAAAGGAAAGCTTAATTGAAAACGAAGAGCTTGTAACAGAAACACTTGCAAAGATTTATGCCCTTCAGGGAAATATTTCCAAAGCTGTTCGAGCCTATGAAATATTAAGTTTGAAATTTCCACAAAAAAGTGCTTACTTTGCAACCCTTATTCAGAATTTAAAGAAACAGAACCAATAAATAATACAATATGTTTTTATCAATTATTTTAATCATCGTTTGCTCACTTTTAATTTTAGTGGTGTTGATGCAAAACTCTAAAGGTGGCGGAATTTCAAGTCAGTTCAGTGGTGCTAATCAAATTATGGGTGTTCGTCGCGGAGCAGATGTGATTGAAAAAGCAACATGGACCTTAGCGATAGCTTTATTAGTTTTAAGTTTATTAATGACTCCAAAGATGGGTGATGCCAGCGATGCTGCATCAAAGCCAACTGAGTCAGTGACTCGTAAAAAAGCAGCTGGTGCAGTAATGCCACAGCAAGCTCCTGCGCAACAAGCTCCACAACAAGCTCCACAACAAGCTAACACACCGGCACCTCCTGCAGGTGATGGTGCTGCACACAGCGAAGGTGATGGTCATCAGCATTAATCTTTAAAAAATTGAACCCCGGATTTCCGGGGTTTTTTATTTGTTGTAATTGTGACAAGTATCAATGCATCGCTTTACAACCAAAATACCTATTTTTGAAATCAAATATTTCTATGCAAGTTTTTAAATTCGGAGGAGCATCGGTAAAAGATGCAGCAGCAGTAAAAAATGTTGCTGAGGTTTTAAAGAAGTATGCTAATAAACCAACAGTGGTGGTTATATCAGCCATGGGAAAAACAACCAATGGTTTGGAAAATTTAGTGAATGCTTATTTTAAGAAAACAGGAAACGCCGAATCTGAATTGCAAAAAATCAAAGACTATCATTTTCAAATTATAAGTGAATTATTTCCGGCTAAAAATCATCCGGTTTATAATGAAATTGAAAACACATTTGTTGAACTCAATTGGATTATTGAAGATGAACCGGTAGGGAGTTATAATCAAGAGTATGATCAAATTGTTTGCATGGGTGAAATTATTTCCACAAAAATAGTTTCTGCTTACCTGAATGAAATTGGTGTTAAGAATAAATGGATGGATGCGCGCGGAATTATTCAAACGGATAATACGTATCGTGAGGGAAAGGTTAATTATGAATTAAGTGAATCGTTGGTGAAGTCGCAGTTAATGCCGCAATTCGACAACAGTAAGATTGTGATTACACAAGGATTTATTGGCGGAACATCAGAAAATTTCACAACCACATTAGGACGTGAAGGATCTGATTATACAGCCGCATTATTAGCCTATTTTACCAATGCAGAAAGTGTAACTATTTGGAAAGATGTAGATGGAGTACTGAATGCCGATCCGAAATGGTTCAAAAACACGAAAAAGATTGACGAACTAAGTTACTATGACGCCATTGAGTTAACATACTACGGCGCAACGGTAATACATCCAAAAACAATCAAGCCTTTACAGAATAAAAACATTCCGTTGTATGTTAAGTCATTCCTGAATCCGGATAAGAGCGGAACAATTATTCATGATGGAGGGAAAAGATTACCAATTCCGGGATACATTTTCAAAGTAAATCAAATGCTGATTTCTATTCAGCCAAAAGATTTTTCATTTATTGCAGAAGATAATTTAAGTTCCATCTTCGAATTGTTTTCGAAATACGGTGTGAAAATTCACGTGATGCAGAATTCTGCAATAAACTTCACCGTTTGTACTGATTATGATGAACAAAAAACAGTTCCGTTAATCGATGAACTACAAAAACAATTTAAAGTGCTTTACAACACCGGGGTTGAGCTCTTAACAATCCGTAATTACGATCAGGAAACCATAAATAAGCTTACCGAAAACAAGAATATACTTCTGGAGTTAAAATCCAGAAACACCGCCCAATTGGTCATGACTGATATTCAGTAAGTTATATCAAGTGTCGCTAATGTAATCTTTTTAACAAAAAATAGGGGCTTACGTTTGTTTTTTAAAATTCTTTAACTAATTTAGTGCCCTAAGTATATTCAGCATAAAGTGCTGATTTAAAATTTAAACCAATAAAAAATGAAAAAACTATTTACTAAAGTTGTAGTAGCAGTAGCTGGCTTTTCAAGTGTTTTAATGGCTCAGCAAGATCCTCAATTCACTCAGTTCATGCATAGCAAGTTAATCTATAACCCAGGTTATGCGGGAACAAGTAATGCCATTTGTGCAAACGTTTTGTATCGTAAGCAGTGGGTTAATTTCCCAGGTGCTCCATCTACAGGATTATTAAGTGCAGATATGCGTGTTATTCCGTCTTTAGGTGTTGGTATTAATTTTATGAATGATGCTATCGGAGCAGATAAAACAAACTTCTTCCGTGTAGCAGCAGCCTACAATAAAGAAATGATGGGCGGTACGTTAGGTGCCGGTATCGATGTAGGTATCTTACAGAAATCAATTAATAATGATTGGATTGCTCCGGAGCCTGGAAAGGCTGATTCATATATCCCTGGTTATACAGCTACATCAGGCGGAACAGCGAATCCTGGTTTAAATAAAGTTACTTATGACTTAGGTTTTGGTTTATATTTTCATATCCCTGGTAAAATGTATGTAGGTTTATCATCTACTCACTTACCTGCTCAAACATTAAAAGGTGGCGATAAAATCACTTTTGAAATGGCACGTCACTATTACGTAATTGGAGGTTATACTTTCCCAATTAACCCACGTAATGATGTTAGCGCTAACGTTAAAGTTAAGTCTGATGCTGCTACAACTCAGTTAGACGTTAACTTAACATATGAATACGATAAATTCATCTGGTTAGGGGTTTCTTACCGTATGGAAGATGCAATCGCTCCGATGTTAGGTGCACGTTTATTAAAAGACAAATCATTAAAAATAGGGTACTCATATGACCTTCCGATGTCAAAAATCAAAGGCCATACATCTGGTACTCACGAGATTATGTTAGGTTATTGTATGGTTAAAAAAGCCCCAAAACCTACCGTACATGGTAACGTTCGATTCTTGGAATAATAAAAATTGTAACCTTTTCAAAAATCTTACGTTAAAACCACTTTACCAGACTTTTTGTTATATTTGTTAAAAACTTGTTAATAACACAAAAGTGTAACTAAATTCTGGTAAAAAGGTTATAAACTAAAACAACAATTATGAAAAAACTATTGGTATTAGCTTCATTTGTTGCGGTCGTTACCGGTTGTAATAAAAAAACCGGTGAGTTGGTTGGTGTAGGAGGCCGCGAACCCTGGTATCAGCCCGATCCTTACGGTACCTTGTACATCCCAATGGGGAGCTATCACATGGGTCCAAGTGACGAAGAAGTTACTATGGCTCATACTGCCAAATCTAAAATGGTTTCGGTTCAGGCGTTCTATATTGATGATTCCGAAATCTCCAATAATGAGTACCGCCAATTCGTATATTGGGTGCGTGACTCAATTGCACGTAAGTTGTTAGCTTTTGGTTCCAACCCTGAAGCTGAAGACTTTCAAATCTCTCAAGAAGACTTCTTAGAAGTATGGCCTATATATAAAGGTGATAACAATCTACAAGATCCATATATCAACTGGGAAAAGCGTATCAACTGGGATAGCCCGGATGAAGATTACCGTGCCGATTTACAACCATTATATTTACCGGAAGTAGAACGTTTCTATAATCGTAAAGAAATCGATACTCGTAAATTAAACTACGAATACTACCGTATCGATATTCGTTTAGCAGCTTCTAAGTCTAATCGTTTCCGTCCTCAAAAGTCACCTGATATTCAGGATGCGGCTCATGAGTATAAGAAAGCTGATTATATTAATGGTGTTGTATTAAATGATGGTCAAAATGGTGCTCCCGGTTCTCCTTCAACTCCAGTAGGTGATCCTGGTAAAGATCCAAAAACTTTAGGTACCTATAATGTATCTGATCAGGTTTCTGTTGGTCAAGGTAATTATGTTCCGCGCGAACGTAAAGGTGTTGACCGCTCTGTATTTATCATTAAAGATATTATCAACGTTTACCCTGATACATTAGCATGGGTACACGATTATACTTACTCTTTCAATGAGCCAATGACGAATATGTATTTCTGGCATCCGGCTTACGACCAATACCCAGTTGTTGGTGTAACCTGGAAGCAAGCTCGTGCATTCTCAATCTGGCGTTCATTATTATTAAATAACTTCTTAATCGGTACTGGTCAGTCTATCGTTAACGATTTCCGTTTACCAACTGAAAGTGAGTGGGAGAGAGCGGCTCGTGGTGATTTAGATTTATCTCCATATCCTTGGGGTGGTCCTTACTTACGTAATGCTCGCGGATGTTTCTTAGGTAACTTTAAACCGATGCGTGGTTCGTATATTGATGACGGTGGTTTCCATTCAGTATATATCTACTCTTATAACCCGAATGATTTTGGTTTATATTGTATGGCTGGAAACGTGTCTGAGTGGACAAGTAACGCGTTCGATGAATCTGCTTATGATTTCGAACATGACTTAAACCCTGATTACGTTTATGAAGCACAAGATAAAGATGCAAACGTATTAAAGCGTAAAGTTATTCGTGGTGGAAGCTGGAAGGATATCGGATACTACTTACAAAACTCTACCAGAACTTACGAATATCAGGATACAGCTAAATGTTATATTGGTTTCCGTAACGTAATGACTTATTTAGGTCGTTCAAAAGGTGACGATATTTAATTGAAAAAATCAAACACAACATAAACACAAAAAACAAACACAAACAAAACAATTACTAACTAACAAACAAACAGAGCTATGAGTCACAAATTACCGAAAGTAACAGGTTTCAAAAGGTTCTTACACCTTTCATCATGTATTGGAGCATCCGTTGTAATCTTAGGTGCTTTATTTAAAATCATGCACTGGCCAGGTGCGTCTGCGATGCTTATCGTAGGTCTTGGTACAGAGGCGTTCTTATTCTTATTATTCGCGTCAGATATTCCACATGAGGAATATGATTGGTCATTAGCTTACCCTGAATTATCAGGTATGGGCGGACATGGTGAAGAAGAGCATGCTGGAAGCGGTCTTCCGGTAGCTAACCAATTAGACAATTTATTAGAAGAAGCAAAAATCGGTCCTGAGTTAATCGAAAGCTTAGGTAACGGTATGCGTTCATTAAGTGATAATGCAAGTAAAATTGCTGATATCAGTAATGCAACTGTAGCTACTAACGAATACGTTGATAGCGTAAAGAGAGCTTCATCAAATGTTTCTACATTAGCTGATACATATCAAAAAGCTGCTCAGTCAATGTCTGACTTAGCGAATTCAAACGATGCCGGTTATTCAATTGGTGAATCATTGAATAAAGTTTCTAAAAATTTATCTGCATTAAATGCAACTTACGAATTGCAATTACAAGGATCAAAAGATCATTTAGATGCAACTAACAAGTTCTACGATGGCTTAGCTGACTTAATGAAAAACTTACATGATTCAGTTGAAGATACTCGTAAGTATCGTCAGGAAATGTCTAGCTTGTCAAATAACTTAACTGCCTTAAATACTATTTATGGCAACATGTTAAATGCAATGAATTTTAAAGGATAAATTTCGCATTGATGTAACTTGTTTGCATCATTAGCGTTATTTAATCTTTATTCAAATTAATTTACGTTTAATCTTATATAAAGAAATTAAAAAATGGCAGGTGGTAAAGAAACCCCGAGGCAGAAGATGATTGGTATGATGTACTTAGTACTTACCGCACTTCTTGCTATGAACGTATCCAAGCAAATCTTAAAAGGTTACATTACGGTGAACGAGAGTATGGAGAAGAGTAAGAAGAACCTTGAAGAGAATAACAAGCGTATTTTCGAATCGTTTGAACACACTATTAATGGTAACCCTGCTGCGAAACCTTATTTCGATAAAGCGAAAGAAGCACAAGCATCAATTAAAGAGGTTGTAAAGTATATTGATGGCGTAAGAAACTTAGTTATTGAAACTACTGAGCAAATTGGTCAGGGTGATACAGCTAAATTACGTTACTTAGGTAAAATTGATGATTATGATGTTCCTACTCACGTATTAATCGGTAGCGATGCAGCATCTCCAGAAAACAAACCAAACAGTGCAGTTGAATTACAAGCAAAAATGAATGGCTTACACGATAAGTTAATTTCTATGCTTGATAACATGCAAAAGGACAAGAAAACAAAAATTCTTGAAGATGATTACCAAGGTTTGAAAAAGAAAATTGGAAGCATTAAACCTACTGACAGTGGTGCAGAAGAAGATGGTATCAAATTAACTTGGCCGGTAGAAAATTTCTATCACTTACCAATGGCTGCAGTTGTTTGTAACTTGAACAAAATGCAAGCGGATTTACATAACGTTGAAGCTGAATTATTACAAGTATTCAGTGGAGCGAGTGGTAAATTGGCTATTAAGTTCGACCGTTTAACTGCAAAGGTAATTGCTCCTTCTTCTTACATCCAGGCTGGTCAACCTTATACAGCTGATATCTTCTTAGCTGCTTCATCAAGCGCTATGACTGCTGATATGATGGAAGTATTAATTGGTGCTGACTCTGCTTCTGGCGGACAAGGCGGAACTAAATTACCAATCGTTGACGGTCAAGGTAAATACGAAGTAAATACCGGTGGACAAGGTGAGCAAACTTACAAAGGTGTTATCAAGTTTAAGAAACCTGATGGTACTTACGATTTTTATCCATTCTCTTCAACTTACATGGTAGCTGCTCCTTCTGTTGCGGTAGAACCTGAGAAGATGAACGTACTTTATATTGGTGTAGATAATCCAATTGTTGTATCAGCAGCTGGGGTATCTCCTACTGATTTAAATGTAAGCATTACTGGTTGCGGCGCTACAAAAACTGGCGGTTCAGGTGGAAAGTTTGTTGTTCGTGCAACATCTCCCGGAACATGTCAAATTAGTGTTTCTGCTAAAACTAAAGATGGTGTAAAAGCACAAGGTCCTCCTAAGAAATTCCGTGTTAAGAAAATTCCTGATCCATCAGCTAAATTAGGTGGTAGATTATGTCAAGGTATCATGGATTTCAAAAAAATGGAATTAGCAGCTATCGGTGGTGTGGGTGCTGAAATCCCAGGCTTCGACTTCGACGTTAAATTCCCTGTACAAAGCTTCTTGTTCTCAGCTAACGTAAAAGGTATTATTAAGGAATTCCCTTGTAATGGTCCTAACTTAAGTGCTGAAGCAAAAGGTGTATTACAGAGTTTGAACTCTGGAGGTAAAGCTTTCTTTGAAAACATTAAAGTAAAAGCTCCGGATGGAACCATCCGTACCTTACCAACTGTGTCCTTAAAAGTTAAATAATAGAAATATGAAAAAAGCTACATCCATATTAGTCATTGCCTTTTTACTGGTGATCTCTAATGTAAATGCTCAACCGGGCGTATTTACTCCGGGCGATTATAGAGATGGTATCTACGATAAGGAAAACGCGAATTACCGTCGTTTTATTCCTTACACACATCTTCGTGAAGCAGATGTGGCTTGGGAAAAGCGCGTTTGGCGCGAGATTGATTTAAGAGAAAAAATCAATCACCCATTATATTACCCTATTACTTATGATGCGTCAACTAACGGAAGATGGTCATTAATCAGAGTTTTGTCTAAGTATATTCAAACCGGACAAATCCTTGCCTTTTCTGATGAAGATTTCCTTGTTCCAATGGAATTATCAGTAGTTAAAAACAAATTAGTTGTTTGTGACTCTGTAAAGGAATCAAACTTTGATGAGAATGGTGAAGAGATTTTTACTTCAAGATGGAGTTGTGACTCAACATCTATTTTAAAGGATTTGAATGTAATGCGTATGAAAGAAGATTGGTTTTTCGATAAGCAAAAATCGGTTTTAGAAGTTCGTATCTTAGGTATTCAAGTATTAAAGCGTGATGAAGAAAAAGGTGGTTTAAATGCATTATTCTGGGTTTATTTCCCTGCTTGCCGTCCTTACTTCGCAAAGCATGAAGTATTTAATACAAAAACAGATTCTGAGCGTCGTACTTTCGAAGATATCTTCTGGAAACGTCAGTTCTCTAGTTATGTTTTTAAAGAAACAAACGTTTACGATCGTCAGTTTAATGAATACTCTGCCGGTATCGATTTACTTCTAGAGTCTGATCGTGTGAAAAACGACATCTTTAAGTGGGAACACGACTTGTGGCACTTCTAATATGAAATTAAAAAACCCCGAAGCAATTCGGGGTTTTTTGTTTTAGTCCGCTTTAATAAAATCAATGTTTCTTTTAAGGCCGGAGTACTTCGTTCTTTTGACAGCAGAATTCTTAAATAGTTTATCAAAAACTTCTGCTGTTATTTCTTTCCATTCTTTTGCGGAGTAGTCTAGCAAACCGTTAGTGTTATTGAACAATGGCTCATTATGCGGTTTGCTGAATCTGTTCCAAGGACAAACATCCTGGCAAACATCACAGCCAAATACCCAATTATCCATTTTGCCTTTAAATTCAGTCGGGATATTTTCTTTAAGTTCAATGGTAAGATAGGAAATACATTTGCTGCCATCTACTACATAAGGGGCTATAATGGCTTC
Source organism: Bacteroidia bacterium (assembly GCA_016787445.1). GTDB lineage: Bacteria > Bacteroidota > Bacteroidia > B-17B0 > Aurantibacillaceae > JAHEYG01. The sequence continues at coordinate 50,703 of JAEUTQ010000065.1, read as the reverse complement.
TGTAGGACAGGCATCAAGGCATTTAGTACAAGTCCCGCAATAGTCATCTATTGGACCATCATATTCTAATTCCAAATCAATAATCAACTCAGCAATAAAAAAGAATGAGCCTTGTTGCTTGTTGATGAGGTTGCTATTCTTGCCAATCCAGCCTAATCCGCTTTTTTTTGCCCAAGCTTTATCCATTACCGGTGCTGAATCGGTAAATACGCGACCATTAATAGCGCCAATTTGTTCTTGTAACGAATTTACAAGCTCTTTAAGCTTGTTTTTTATCACTTCATGATAATCGTTGCCATAGGCGTATTTAGATAACTTAGGCGCGTTTTCTGTTTGTTGTAGACTTGGGTAATAGTTATATAAAAGTGACACAACGGATTTTGCACCATCTACCAACAAGCGTGGATCTAATCGTTTATCAAAATGATTCGCCATGTAATCCATTTTTCCGTGGCGGTTTTCTTTCAACCATTTTTCTAATCGTGGGGCTTCTTCTTCCAAAAAGGTAGCTTTACTGATACCGCAAAAGTCAAAACCAAGTCGTTTGGATTCTTGTTTTATAATCGCAGTATGTTTTTTTGTGTTCACCCTTTAACAAATTTAATCCTATTATAGAGCAGGGCAAAATAAATTAATTTCTTTTTCCCTTTTTGCTAAGCGCCTTTTTAACCATAACGTAATCGAGGTAATAGAGAACCTTCAGTGAAATGGTGTTGTTCTGAGGAGAATTAATAGAGCTTTCAATGTTTTGATAATAATCATTAATGATTGTGTTTTCTCTCTTTAAAACGGCATTTTTCCACACTATGTTTAATTCACTACCCGGAGCAAACTGCCAAAAGAAAACCAAGTCAATATTAAAGGCATTAAAATTTACATTATGATTGCCGCCATAAGAATTGGAGCTTAAATAGCCGTTATTTTCTAAATGATAATAGCCATGATAGTAAGCCTTCGACCAGTAATGGCGACCGCGAATCGATAACGACATCTTATTGGTGAATTTGTATACTCCGGATAAAGTATTACTAACGGTTTGCACATGGCGCCTTCCAAATGTAATGGAATCACTCGAATAATCGTAGTTTACAAAACCAATATCATCTAACTTTTCCTGAATGTAACTTTCAAATATAAATGACAACTTATTATTTACCCTCCAGCGTGGCGCAATATACAAATCAGTTTCCTGTCTTTTGTTTTCATTAAAAACTCTGTGATTTACAGAAATATCAAGGGCTACTTTTTTGCGGTAATCACTCGATATAAATCCACCGCCTCTGTAGTTAGTCGGGAAAGTATAGAATCTTCCGAAAATGCGCGGTTCATAATAGTCATAAGTAATTATCGGTTCAATACCATAACGAATCCCCACTGTTAAAAATCGTTTACTGAATGTGGTTACATGGTTTCCGCTGATTCCGAAATTTGCAAATACATCAGGATTGTACATCCGTTGATATATCACCGACCATTCATTAAAGCTGTTGTTTAATTTCCAAAAGGGTTTATAAATGTTATAGGCGATTTCCATACCCATATCCACATTGTTATTCATAAACTGAATTCCTAAATCATTGGGATTGTATTTATCAGTATTCAAACTTCCAAAAACTGACCATAAAAAATTTCCTCCGCGTTTACCAAAATTTAAATCAGCGCTATAACCTCTGTATGGTTTTGTGCTATCCGGAAAAAAACGCTGACTCATTCTTCCAAATCCTCCAATGCCATACGTATTAGTTTTGTTATTAAGATCAAATCCTGCACCGGTTACGTTCGCGTCATAAAAATGTCCATCACGTGTTACGTTCGTATTAATAAGTGTTACGAAAGAATTGTTTTTTAAAGCCTGATCTAACACCACTATATTGTAATTCGTCAACGGAGAAGACAAAATCTTTCTGGTGTTTCCAAGCGTGTCCTGAGCAGTAGCATACGTATCACCTGAAATGGCATTAAATAAACCTACTCCTAAATTGGAGGAAGTGCGCCCGGATAATTTCGTAGCATTGTATAAGTTCGCTTGCCCCGGATTTTTGATTATTTTCTCATCCGCATTTGTTTGTCCGTACACATCATAATACAGGAGTGGTTGTCCACCTACACGTCTCGAGTAAAATAAACCTCCTTTGTTAAACAATTCTGTTCCTTCCGTGAAGAAAGGTCTTCTCTCTTGAAATTGTACTTCAAATGGCGAGAGATTTAATACCTGATTATCCGATTGTACCTGACTAAAATCCGGTACTAAAGTCATATCGAGTGTAAAGCCATCGGAGATACCATATTTTAAATCCAAACCACCACTTGCATTGTAAGTGGTGTTATCAATACCGGGTTGATTGTACGGGTAGTTGTTTATAATCCCTGCCACATAGGGTGTAATTGATAAACGAAGCGGTGGTTTAATTTTTTTTAATCCTGTTACATGTCCGAATTGTCTGACTAAAGCATTTATGGTAGGTAGAACCGGATTCCAAAACGACATTTCACGAAGGCGTCGGATTTTCCGAAGGGCATTAAAACCCCAGGTTTGTTCTTCCTTTGCACTGAAACGTAACGCAGAGTAGGGGATTTTCATTTCAACGGCCCATCCGTTGGCTGTAATGTTAACCGCGCTCAGCCATACCGCATTCCAGTCGAAATCCTGACCTTCGCTGCTATAACGCGCATCGATTTGTGTACCGGCGGCTGTAACAAAAAAACCAAATGCGTTAATATCGTCGTTATACGTATCAAAAAAAACACCAAACAAATCTGCATTTGCTTCGTTATCGCGTGTACTTAATTCGTGTAAAACACTATCGGAAGAAACCTCATAACAAAAGGCGTTGATATAAATCGCCTCATCATCATAAACTAAACGCACTTCTGTTTTCTGTTCGGAGGGAAGGCCGGGATGTAAATCACGCTGAATAAAATCCGTAGCAATTTTTGTATTCAGCCAACAACTGTCGTTTAATAAACCATCGATTTTAGGTGGATTGGAAATACGGGTTGCTTCAATATTTTTTAATTCTTGCGCTGATACTGAGCCAAGAAAAATACTAAAAATGAATATGAGAAATCTCCTTACGATAACGTATGCAAATTATAAAATATTAATACACCTTAAATCCCCCACAGTTCGGGATTATTTAAAAAAAATAAAAAAAGCGCGAATTTCTCCGCGCTTTTTTTGTAACTCAAAAAACAAATTAGTTTATAATCATTTCATAAGGTAATCTCATCTGAACACCTTTAAATTCCATAATACGTTTTACGAATTTCAAATAGGTGTATTGCTCACCTAATTGTTTTTGTATAATGCGCTCTTCTAATCCTTCTTCTCCTTTATTTAAGAACATGCTGAACGGATCTTTGCGTTTAGGAAATTCCTCAATTTTATAATCACTCATCTTAGCCATTTTAGCAGCGTAAGCAATCGCATCATCAGTTCCTCCTAATTCATCCACTAAATTTATTTTTAAAGCGTCGGTGCCACTCCAAACACGACCTTGACCAATACTGTCCACTTGCGCAGTAGTTATTTTTCTTCCTTCCGCTACACGACCAATAAATGTTTCGTACACTTTTTCTACGCTATTTTGAATGTATAAAAACTCCTGTTGATTAACCGGACGGAAAATTGTACCAATGTCACTGTGCTTGTTGGTGTTTACGGTATCAATGTTAATACCTAATTTATCGGCAAAAGCTTTTTGAGCATTTGGCAACATACCAAATACACCAATGGAACCTGTAATTGTATTTGGTTGCGCGAAAATTCTATCGGCTGCACAACTGATGTAATAACCACCACTCGCGGCAACATCTCCCATCGATACAACAACCGGCTTTACTTTTTTTGCTAAAACCACTTCTCTCCAAATAACATCACTTGCTAAAGCGCTTCCACCTGGTGAATTCACACGCATTACGATAGCTTTAATTGTAGTGTCTAAACGCGCATCACGAATCGCTTTAGCAATACGATCGCTTCCAATGGTCTCATCATCTCCTTCGCCACCTTGAATTTGTCCGACCGCGTAAATCAAGGCCATCTTAGGTTTCTTACCTAATTTTCCTTTTAAGCTGCCGCCACGGTTTTTCTTTTCATATTTAGAGATTTCAGCGAACTGAATTTTATCTTTCTCTTTTAATTTTAAATCTTTCTTTAATAAGTTCATTACTTCGTCTTCATATAATAAACCATCCACTAATTTATTATTCAAAGCATCTTCAGGAGAAGCGATACTCAGATTATTGGCTAGTTCGTTCAATTTATCAATACTCGTTCCTCTTTGCTCACTGATTCCTTGTAGCATTGAACCCCACATACTGTTTAAATAGGTTTCGGTTTGTAAGCGGTTGGCTTCACTCATTTTATCCAACATAAAAGGTTCAATGGCGCTTTTGAATTTACCGTGACGGAAAATCTGCGCTTCCACTTGCATTTTCTCCAACATGTTTTTGAAGAACATCAACTGTACACTTAAACCTTTTAATTCCATGCCACCTTGCGGATTCATGTATAATTTTGAAGCAGCGCTGGCTAAGTAATAAGCTTTCTGCGAATATATCTCAGAATAAGAATAAACAAACTTGCCTGATTTTTTGAAATCCAAAATAGCATCACGAATTTCTTGGGTGGCAGCAAATCCTGCCTGAAGGTCTTTTATGTCTAAGTAGATGCCTTTTATTTTTTCATCGGTTTTAGCAGCTTCAATAGCTTTAACAATACCGCGTAAGCCAAGAGTTCCTTCCGGCATAAACGGACCTAAATCTAATTCTTCAAAAGGGTTGTCTAATCCGCGCTCGCTGATAGGACCTTCTAATTTTAGGTGTAAAACACTGTTTTCTTTAACGGTAATAACTTTCTCTTCGTCAATACCCGATAAGGCTCCTTTTAAACCAGCTGCAATAAATGCACCGATAATTAAAGCCATAATAACTCCTGTTATTAGCAATCCCACAATGGAACCGAAAAACGCACCGAAAAATTGTTTCATTTTAAATAGTAATTTTGTGATTAATTCTAACCTAAATTACCTTTTAAAGGGCTTCTAAACCCATAAACTTTATGAACGTAGCTTTTTTATGTGTGGGCGGAAATATGGGCGACCGATTGGCCAATATACTGGAGGCTAAACGGCAATTAATCGGTATGGGATGCAAGATGGAGGCAGAATCAGGCATTTATCAAACCAAGGCCTGGGGTATTGAAGAAGCACCGGATTATTACAATCAAATGCTTAAAATAGGGACGGAGAAGAATGGAACGGAATTAATGAATGATTTATTGGACATAGAAAAGAGCATGGGACGAATCCGTAGCGATAATCGTAACGCGTCTCGTACCATGGATATGGATATTTTGTTTTTTAATAATGAGATCATAAAATCTGAATTACTGGAAGTGCCTCATCCACGTTTGCATTTGCGTCGGTTTGTATTGGAACCTTTAAATGAGATTGCTTCAGAATTAGTGCATCCGGTGCTGAATAAAACAATTCATGAATTATTAAATCAATGCACGGATACGTCGGATGTAAAAAGATTATAAAATGTATATCTGTATAGAAGGAAATATTGGTGCCGGCAAAACTACTTTAGCAATTGCATTGGCGAAAAAATTAAAAGCAGATTTTTTACCGGAACATTACGAGGACAATCCCTTGCTGCCACTTTTTTACAAGGATAAAAAGAAAATGGCATTTCCTCTCGAGTATAGTTTTTTAATTGACCGTCATGCGCAATTACATAATTACTTTAAGAAAAGGAAGAGCAAAATTACAGTAGCGGATTTTAGTTTGTATAAATGTCTTTGGTTCGCAAAAACTAATTTATCCAAAAAGGAATACGCACTTTATAAAAAGCATTTTAAGACTATAGAGGAAGTAGCTCAGAAGCCCGATTTAATTATTTACATCCATACGCATCACACCAATTTATTAAGTAACATTAAAAAGCGTGGCCGTAATTTTGAGACTTCTATAGATAAAAAATACTTAAAGGCAGTAACCAAAAGTTATTTAAGTGGTTTGAAGAAATTAGATATTCCTGTTCTCGAGGTTCAGGTTTCTTCATATACGTCAAGCACCAATTACTCTACTATAAAACAGTTGGAAAGTACCTTAAGTTCTAAGCTTAAATCAGGGTATAAGACTATAAAAGTGTAGTTGTCAAGCGAAATATTTTTTTATTTTTAATGCGACTTCCTGTCGCATTTTTTGTGTTTCAGAGGTCAATTTGTCCTTTTTTCCATATAAAACTGCCCTTTTTACCGATAATATAGCTTGGAACGGGATTTGAACGCCTATGTATATAAATAAAGAATACCATTATGAATTTAAACAATTTCACCATCAAATCTCAGGAAGCTATTCAGCAAAGCTTGCAGTTAGCAACCATCAATGGCAATCAGGCTATAGAAAATGGCCATATATTAAAAGCCATTTTAGAAGTGGATGAAAACGTAACGCCATTCCTGTTAAAGAAGCTTGGCATTAATGCACAAGTGTTTGAAAAGACACTCGAAAGCATTGTGAAATCATATCCAAAGGTGAGTGGCGGGCAGCCCTATTTATCAAATGGTGCCAATCAAACTGTTGCTAAAGCTAATACATACCTTAAAGAATTTAAGGATGAATTTGTGTCGATTGAACATTTGTTGTTAGGCATACTGGCAAGTGGCGATAGTGTGGCGAGTATGATGAAAGATGCAGGATTTAATGAAAAGGATTTAAAAGCTGCTATTAAAGAATTACGTAAAGGCGCCAGTGTTACTTCGCAAAGTCAGGAAGAAACCTACAACGCCTTGAATAAATACGCCATCAATTTAAATCAGCAAGCGCAGAATGGTAAGCTGGATCCTGTGATTGGAAGAGACGAAGAAATCAGGCGTGTATTGCAAATTTTATCCCGTAGAAGTAAGAACAATCCGATTTTGGTTGGTGAACCCGGTGTAGGTAAAACAGCCATTGCGGAAGGATTAGCGCATCGCATCATCAGCGGTGACGTACCTGAGAATTTGAAGTCGAAACAAATCTATTCTTTGGATATGGGTGCCCTTATTGCGGGTGCAAAATACAAAGGTGAGTTTGAAGAAAGATTGAAGTCTGTTATTAAGGAAGTAACCGGAAGTGAAGGCGATATCGTGTTATTCATTGACGAAATTCATACGCTGGTTGGTGCAGGTGGAGGCGGAGAGGGCGCCATGGATGCGGCAAATATTTTAAAGCCTGCTTTGGCGCGCGGTGAATTAAGAGCGATTGGTGCAACTACTTTAAATGAATTCCAAAAATATTTTGAGAAGGATAAAGCTTTAGAACGCCGTTTCCAAAAAGTAATGGTGGATGAACCAAGTGCAGAAGATGCTATTTCCATCATGCGCGGTATCAAAGAAAAATATGAAACGCATCACAAAGTGCGTATAAAAGACGAAGCGATTATTGCTGCTGTTGAATTGTCGCAACGTTATATCAGTGATCGTTTCTTACCTGATAAGGCTATTGACTTAATGGATGAAGCGGCTTCTAAATTGCGTATGCAAATTAACTCTATGCCAATTGAGTTGGATAAAGTAGAACGCGAAATTATGCAATTGGAAATCGAGCGTGAGGCGATGAAGCGTGAGAATGAAGAAAAGAAGGTGACTGAGTTGAATAAAGAAATCGCGGAGTTACAAGATAAACGCGCTGCGTTGCGTGCAAAATGGCAAGGTGAGAAGGAAGCGATTGAAGGGGTTCAGAAAATTAAACTGGAGATTGAAGATTTAAAAGTTCAAGCCAATAATTTTGAGAAGGCCGGTGATTACGGTAAAGTAGCGGAAATCCGTTATGGGAAAATTAAGGAGGCCGAAGCTAAGTTGGCTGAAATGGAAGCTAAATTATCTGAAGCGAAAGAGAATGGTTCGCAGATGGTGAAGGAGGAAGTAGACAGTGAAGATATTGCAAGTGTAGTGAGTGCGTGGACAGGGATTCCGGTGTCACGAATGTTGCAAAGTGAGAGAGAAAAATTATTGCATCTCGAAGACGAATTGCATAAACGTGTAGTCGGACAACAAGAAGCAATTGAAAGTATTGCGGATGCGGTGCGTAGAAGCAGAGCCGGTTTACAAGATGCTAAACGTCCGATAGGTTCATTCATTTTCTTAGGAACAACCGGTGTAGGTAAGACAGAGTTAGCGAAAGCCTTGGCGGAATTTTTATTCAATAACGAAAATTCAATGACGCGTATTGATATGAGTGAATACCAGGAGCGTCATGCGGTAAGCCGATTAGTGGGAGCGCCTCCGGGATATGTGGGTTATGATGAAGGCGGACAATTAACTGAAGCGGTGCGTCGTAAACCATACAGTGTGGTATTGTTGGATGAAATCGAAAAAGCTCATCCGGATGTATTTAATATTCTGTTGCAGGTATTAGACGACGGACGTTTAACCGATAACAAAGGGAGAACAGTGAACTTTAAAAATACCATCATCATTATGACATCCAATATCGGTTCTCATTTGATACAGGAGAATTTTGAAAAGATGACGGAGAAGAATAAGGATACCGTTTTGGCAAAAACAAAGACTGAGGTGTATGAAATGTTGAAGAAATCAATTCGTCCTGAGTTTTTAAATAGAATTGATGAAGTAATCATGTTTGAACCTTTGAATCGTGATGATATCAATAAGATTGTGGGTATTCAATTCAACAACGTGGCGAAGATGCTGGCAGAGCAGGGTATTAAGATGAGCGCAACACCGGAGGCCATTGATTGGTTGGCACAATTAGGATATGATCCTCAGTTTGGAGCAAGGCCGGTAAAACGTGTAATGCAAAAGCAAGTGTTGAACGAATTGTCAAAACAAATTTTATCAGGAAGTATTAATAAAGACAAAGAAATTGTTCTGGATATGTTTGAGAATAGATTTGTGTTCAGGAATAATTAATGTTTGTAATGAAAAAAAAAGGCCGGGATTCCGGCCTTTTTTAATTGGCTGATTTTATTTTTTTGGAAATTATGTTATATGCCTCTCTGAATGATGTGCCTTGCATGACAAGGTCATTAACTTCATTGACACTATACATGTATTTGTAAATTTCATCATCCGCGCTGTTTACATTAACCTTGAGTGAAGGCAAAACATGTAACAGTACATCCAAACATTCTTTTAATTGTTCAATGGCAGGGAAAATTAATTCCTTGGTTATTTGCATGTCTCTGTGATATCCGCTTGGTAAATTATTTGTGAGTAAAGTAAGCTGGTTGGGTAAACCTTGCAGAACATTGCCTTTAGCTCTGATTAATTCAAATACATCCGGATTTTTTTTATGCGGCATAATACTGCTGCCGGTAGTAAATTGTTCGGGGAATGAAATGAAATTGAAATTCTGACACATGTATAAACACACATCATAAGAGAATTTTGAAAGTGTATGCGCAATAGATGAAATAGCCATTGCGGTTACTTTTTCAGATTTACCTCTGGTCATTTGAGCATAAACATCACTTTTATGATAGGAGGCAAATTCCATTTCTTTGGTTGTAAATTCTTTGTCAATCTTAAAATTAGTGCCATATCCGGCTGCGCTACCGAGTGGGTTTTTATTACACACATTGTAGGCCGCTTGAACCAATTCCAAATCATCCTCTAAACTTTCAGCATAAGCTGTTAACCACATCTCAAATGACGAAGGCATGGCCACCTGAAAGTGGGTGTAACCGGGTAATGTTATACCGGAATGTTTAAGTGCTAATTCATTAAATAAATTCTGTAATTCAATAGACTTATATTTTATAGTTTCCAATTCGTGTTTTAAATACAATTTAATAGCAGTTAAAACCTGATCGTTTCTTGAACGGGCTGTATGAATTTTTTTTCCGGTTTCGCCAAATCTTACGGTTAAATAAAATTCAATTTGTGAGTGGATATCTTCAATGCCTTCGTTTATTTTGAATTTACCTTCAGCTATTAATTCGGCTATTTCGTTTAAACCTTTAATAAGCTGATCTGATTCATCTTTTGTTATTAAACCTACTTTGCTTAACATTTTAGCATGCGCTTTCGAAGCCATTACATCGTAAGGCGCTATAAATAGGTCCATTATTCTGTCATTACCAATTGTGAATTTCTCAATCAGTTGATCGGTTTTTATTTCTTTCTCCCAAAGTTTTGTTTTCATTTTGTTTTTATTATTTGTCATTTCGAGCGTAGTCGAGAACTTACGTGCGTATTTACGTCTCGACTTCGCTCGACGTGACATTATATTATCTTCTCTAATAATTTTATATATAATTCAATTCCTTCTTCGATTTCCTTTAAATAAATAAATTCATCTGCTGTATGGCTTCGTGCACTGTCACCCGGACCCATTTTTAGAGTGGGGAAGGGCATCAGAGCTTTGTCGCTTGTGGTTGGCGAGCCGTAGTAATTTCGATTCAATTCTATTCCTCCAATAACAAGTGGATGGTTTAATGAAATGGAAGAAGAACGCATTCTCAAACTTCTTGGATTAATTTCGCACTTCACATTTTGTTTAGTGATATTTAGAATTTCTTCGAAAGTGTATAATTCGTTTACCCGAATGTCAACCACAAATTTGCAGGAAGCAGGAACAACATTATGCGCTTTGTTTTCGGTTTCAATGGAAGTCACGGTCATTTTAACAGGACCTAATACTTCTGATACTTTATCGAATGCGTAGTTTTTAAACCAACTGATATCTTGTAAGGAATGATACAACGCATTGTCACCTTCGTTTCTGGCGGCATGTCCGGCTTTACCATAATTGATACAATCCAGTACCAGCAAACCTTTCTCGGCAATGGCCATATGCATTTGCGTAGGTTCGCCCACAATACCAAAATCAATGTTGCCTAAATGTGGTAAAAGTGCTTCAATACCATTGTTTCCGGATATTTCTTCCTCGGCACTGGCGGCAAATACAATGTTGTATTTTAAATTTTGCTTATTGTAAAAATATAGAAAAGTCGCCAGTAAGCTCACTAAACAACCACCGGCATCGTTACTTCCTAAGCCATAAAGTTTGCCATCGCTTTCAATGGGATCAAATGGATTTACGGTGTATCCTTTGTTAGGTTTAACTGTATCGTGATGAGAATTTAATAGTAAAGTGGGTTTACTTTCATCAAAATACAAATTGCTAGCCCAAACATTATTAAGGTATTTGTTTGCTTGAATGGTTTTTGATTTCAAAAAATCAAAAATAATCTCCGCAGTTTTACTTTCCTCTTTGCTAAAGGAAGGAGTCGCAATTAATTGTTTTAACAGTTCAATTGCATCTTCGGTTAGAAGTGTGCTATTTGATACTAATGTTTGTGCCTCCATTTTGATTTAATTTTTGTAATTGTTTTGAATTACCAATCACTACCGAATGAACACCTTTTTTTAAGGCATTAAATGCGTTGTCAAGTTTTGGTATCATCCCATTAATAATGATTTTATTCTGCTTTAATTCCGCATATAATGGAGCATTTAATTTGCTTATCACCTTTTTGCCGTTTAGAACACCATTTTTTTCAAAACAATAAATGATTTTTACTTTATAAATTTTGCTTAATGCTGTTGCCAATCCCGATGTAACCGTATCAGCATTCGTATTGTATAATTGTCCGTTATAACCTGATGTAATTGGTGCAATGACAGGAACAATGTTTTGATTTATCAGTGATGAAATAAAAACGGTATTTATTTTATTTTCGATTATATCTCCCACAAAACCGTAATTAATGCTTTTTGATTTACGTTTAGTAGCAGGAATTAATGTTACATCCGCGCCGCATAAACCAACGGCTTTTGTTTTTTTAGAATTTAATTGCGCCGTGATGCTTTTGTTTATCCAACCGGCATAAACCATGGTAGTGATTTTTAAAGTTTCGGAATCTGTTATTCTTCTGCCATCTATCATTTTAGTTTCTATTCCTAATTGTTGAGATAGCTGTGTAGCTAGTTTGCCGCCACCGTGTACCAGAATCTTTGCACCTTTTAATTTGGAAAAATCAGAAATAAATTTGTTTAAAGATTTCTGATCATCAATAACATTACCGCCTATTTTTACTATTGTTAATGTTTTCATGCTTCCTCTAATTCAAGTTGTTCAATTGATTTATATTCTGATGCAGGTAGTTTACTTAGAATGTTCTTTAAAACCACTTGTGCTGCTACCACTCTGTTTGAAGCTTGATGCTGAATTAGACTATGAGGATGATCAATCAATTTGCTGCTTAATTCAACATCTCTTCTAACAGGTAGACAATGCATAATTCCGGCTTTATTGGTTAAAAGATATTTACTCATGTCCATCATCCAGTTTTCTTTTACTTCAGGCATAGTACCGTAATTGGTATACGATGACCAATTTTTTACATACACAAAGTCAGCGTTTTTAAGAGCTTCTTCTTGATTATGTTCTATGGTCGCACCTTTTGTGTAATCTTCACACAATTCATAACCTTCAGGATGAGCGATGGTAAAATCCACATCTAACTTAGTCATCCATTCCGCAAACGAATTAGGTACTGCTTGAGGCAAAGCCTTTATGTGTGGCGCCCAGGTTAAAACAACTTTTGGCTTGTGTTTCTGCTTCCAGTTTTCTTTAATGGTGATTGCATCTGCCAAACTTTGTAAGGGGTGGAGTGTAGCCGACTCTAAACTTATAACCGGTACATTGCAGTATTTCATTAATTGCACCAATAGTTTTTCACTGTAATCCAATTTTTGATTGGTTAAAGAGGGGAAAGCCCGCATGCCAATAATATCGCAGTAAGAACCTAATACAGCTGCCGCATCTTTGATGTGCTCAACTGTATTGCCATTCATAATCATATTATCGTTCCATTCAATAGCCCAACTTTCTTTATCGAGATTCATAAGCATCACTTCCATGCCAAGCATGCGTGCAGCTTTTTGTGTGCTTAATCTGGTTCTTAAACTTGGGTTAAGAAAAATTAATCCTAAGGTTTTATTTTTTCCTAAGTCAGAATAGGCGTAGGGTGTTTTCTTTAATTGAATAGCATCCTCAATGAGTGAATTGGGGTCTACTACGTCGTATATGGTGGTAAAATGTTTCATGTTCGATGTTTTATGTTTGTTGTTTTGTGTTTGTTGTTTTGTGTTTGATTATTTGTTATGACTTTAAGAATATATTAGCGTTTTCTAAGCTCTTAACTAACGCATTATTGAATAATTCTATTTCTTTCTCCGAAATCGTTAAAGCCGGAAGCAAACGAATCACATTTTTATTTGACGCTGTTCCTACTAAAAGATGATGCTCAGAAGTTAAATTGTTTTTTAGTTCGCTTATTGGAAATTCGAACTCCAATCCAATCATTAATCCTTTTCCTCTTACTTCTTTTATTCCGTCAATCTGTTTTAACTCGTTCATCCATTTCTCTCCTAATGCTTTTGCCTTCTCAATTAGTTGTTCTTCTTTTATTACATCGAGTACGGCGATTGCTGCTACACATGCTAAATGATTACCTCCAAAGGTTGTTCCCAGTAAACCGTATTTAGCCTGGAATTTTGGATTGATAAGTACACCGGCAATAGGAAATCCGTTACCCATGCCTTTAGCTACTGTTATTAAATCCGGCTTGACACCCGCGTGTTGGTGTGCAAAAAAATTTCCTGTTCTACCATAACCGGATTGAACTTCATCTGCAATAAAAACTGCATTAAACTCTTTACATTTTTGCTCAATCAGTTGTAAGAATGAGTTCTCAGGAATTTGAATGCCGGCTACGCCTTGAATGCCTTCAATTATTACAGCACAAACGCTTTCATCCATCGCTTCAATAAACGCTTCTTCGTTATTTAATTCTACAAAAATTACTTCATGTGAATTAATATGCGCCTGAATACTGGCATCGTTGGTGGTAGCCACAGCAAGGGAAGTTCTGCCATGAAAACTTTTACTGAAGGCAATTACTTTTTTTCTTCCATTGTAGAATGACGCCAACTTTAACGCGTTTTCATTGGCTTCGGCTCCTGAGTTGCATAAAAACAAATTGTAATCGGTATAGCTGCTTAACTCTCCAAGTTTTTGAGCTAATTCTTCCTGCAATGGATTTATAACCGAATTAGAGTAAAACGCAATGTTTTGTAATTGGTCCGTTATTTTCTGAATATAATAAGGGTGACTGTGCCCAATGGAGATAACTGCATGTCCGCCGTACAAATCCAAGTATTTTTCATTGTTACTGTCCCACAACCACGAACCTTTCGCTTTTACAGGTGTGATGTTTTGAAGTGGGTATACATTAAATGGTTTCATGTTTTTCTTTTTCTTTTTGTTCTCGACTCCGCTCGAACTGACATTGCTGTCACATTGAGCGGAGTCGAAATGTGATGTGTTATTAATTTAATTTAAAATGCAGATGGTTTAAGTTTTAATCCGTTTTTTTCATTTAGTCCAAACATCAGATTCATATTTTGAATGGCTTGTCCGGCCGCGCCTTTCAATAAATTGTCGATGGCCGACACAATGATGAGTTGATCTTTTTCCTTATGAAGTGAAATAAAACAGTTATTGGTGTTTACCACTTGTTTCACATCCACCTCAAATGGAACAATTCTGGTGAAGCTTGCGTTGTCATAATATTCCTCATACCAATTCATGTATTGCTCTAAGGATTCATTACTTTTTACATAGGTTACCGAATAAATGCCTCTGGAAAATGCACCTCTTTGAGGAACAAAATACAACTGCCCGTTATAATTATTCTGTAATTGTGCTAAGGATTTGTTTATTTCAGTTTCATGCTGATGTATCAATGTTTTATAGGCGCTGTGGTTATTGCTTCTCCAGCTAAAGTGATTGGTTGCAGATAAGTTTTGTCCTGCACCAGTCGACCCAGTTGTAGCAGTAACATGGATGTCGTAATGCAATTGGTTATGCGCCGCTAAGGGTAATAGTGCTAGCTGTATGCACGTAGCAAAACAACCGGGATTAGCTATATAGTTGGCTGTTTCAATTTTTGATTTGTTGAGTTCAGGTAAGCCATACACAAAAGTTTTATTTTGAATCGAGTTTGAGTTTTTGTGCCTGAAATCCTGACTCAGATCAATAACTTTTGTGTTATCAGGAAAAGCGTTTTGTGATAAAAATTGTTTGGCCTCCCCATGTCCTTTACAAAGAAAAATTACATCAATAGTATTATCCCAGTCTTTAGTGAATTTTAAATCCGTTTCTCCGTAACAATCTGTATGAGTTTGGTACACAAATTTGCCTTCCTGACTTTCACTTTGTACAAATGAAAGTTCTACGTCGGGATGATTTAGTAGTAATCTGATTACTTCTCCGCCGGTATAGCCGGCTCCTCCAATAATACCTGCTTTAATCATTTTTGTCGAGTATTAATTGGTTTTGTAATTGATTTACCTTGTAATAAATAGCAGTTTGGTTGCCGAATATTTTCGTGAATCCTTTTACATCATCGCCGGTAAAAGATTTATTCATCTCGCCGTAAGCACCAAAGGCATCATTCATTAAATCGTGTTCAGACTGGATTCCGTCAATAACAAATCTGTATGGCATTAAGGTGATGAAAACTTCGCCGGTAACGTTTTGCTGAGTGTTCTCAAAAAATGCTTCCATGTCTCTCATGGCAGGATCGAGGTACTGACCTTCGTGCAGCCAATTACCATACCATAGTGCTAACTGATCTTTCCAATACAATTGCCATTTGGTTAGTACGTGTTTTTCCAGTGCATGGTGCGCTTTAATAATCAGCAGCGCAACTGCCGCTTCAAATCCAACTCTGCCTTTAATTCCAATAATAGTATCACCAACATGTATGTCTCTTCCAATCGCAAACGGAGAGGCAATTTGATTTAACGCTTCAATAGCTTTTAAAGGATCAGAATACGAAATTCCATTTACTTCTTTCAATTCACCTTTAACAAAACCAAGTTTTAATTTCTCAGGTTGAGTTTTTGTAATTGGAGTAGGCCAAGCCTGTTCTGGTAAGGATAAATGGGACGTGAGTGTTTCTTTCCCACCAACTGAATTCCCCCAAATGCCTTTATTGATGCTGTAAATAGCTTTTTCGAAATTCATGTTTACGCCATGCTTTTTCAGGTAATCAATTTCTTGTTGTCTCGATAATTTAAGATCCCTGATTGGTGTGATGATATTTGCCTCTGGGGTTAAGATTTGAAATGCCATATCAAATCTAACCTGATCGTTGCCTGCACCGGTGCTTCCATGAGCAATATTTTCTGCACCCATGAGTTTCGCGTAATCAGCAATGGCCAATGCCTGGATTATCCGTTCGGCACTTACAGAAAGTGGATAAGTATTATTCTTTAATACATTGGCAAATACCAAATACTTAATCACTTTCTCGTAATACGCAGGTTTAGCATCAATAATTTCAAATGAACTAACGCCTAAGGCTTCGGCATGTTGTTCCAGTTTTTCTTTTTCTTCATTGGTAAATCCGCCTGTATCAACCGTTACGGCATGTACATTAAGATTGAGTTCGTTTTTTAAATAAATGGCGCAAAATGTGGTGTCTAATCCACCACTGAATGCTAGTATAACGTTGTTGTTTTTCATTTTATAAACTATTAATAGGTTCTTCTTTTTTTATTTTTAATTTTTTTAAAAAGTTGGTTTGTTTAATTCTTAATAAGCGTTCCATTACTTTTTGTTTGCTTACAAAATCGAACCATCGGGGTTTGTTTTTCTCAGCAGGATTGTAAAGCATTGCGGTGCACAAACAATTTTTTCTGTCTTTGCTTTTTAGAATTTCGAAATTCACGCAACTCTGGCAACCTTTCCAGAAGGCCTCGTCTTGTGTCAATTCAGAGTAGGTGACAGGTTCATATCCTAAATCAGAATTTATTTTCATAACCGCTAGTCCTGTAGTCAGACCGAAAATTTTGGCTTCAGGATATTTTGCTCTCGATAGCTCAAAAATTTTCTTCTTGATTTCAGTAGCCAATCCGCTTTTTCTGAAATTTGGAGAAACAATGAGTCCGGAGTTAGCCACATAGTTACCATGGCTCCACGTTTCGATGTAACAAAATCCTGCCCATTCGCCTGTTTTACTAAGGGCAATGACTGCTTTTCCTTCCAGCATTTTTAGCCGGATGTATTCTGGAGTACGCTTGGCAATACCGGTTCCCCTGGCTTTTGCCGACGACTCCATTTCGTTGCAGATAAGATCTGCATAATGCAAGTGATGCTCATTGGCAACTTGCACAACAAAATGTTGCATTTTCAAATAAAATTTGAGAATTAAAAAAAATGGAAATGTAATAACACTGCCGACCGGCAGCATTAGTTTTTAATCAGAGAACGGGCTCTAATCAACGTCGGATATAAAAAATGGGGCGTACGGGTAAAACAAACAACAGGTTAGCTGTTGAAAAAAACACACTCTTGCTCAAGGAGCTGATTTTACTACTAATTGTAGTTGAGCAGAGAATGAAATTAAGTGTTTTCATTTTTTTTGTTGTGTTGCTCTTGTGTTTTGCTTTTTAAATTATGCGGCAAATATTTTAAATAATTTTTGAATAATCCAAAATTATTTTTTTTGAAGCGCTTTTTAGCCGGCTTATAAAAACCTTTTAGTAAGAGTTGTAAGAGGGGAAATAAATTTTACTCCTTAAAATCTACTTTCACAAAATATTCTGTTTTTCCGAGAATAGATAAGCCAATGTAACCTCTTACAATTAGATTTCCCTTTTCATCGCGCGTGATTTTGCTTTTGTAGGTTTTACCGGTGTTCGCATCATACACATGACCTTTGTACCAGGTGTGTTTACCATCGAAAATAAAATCATAAACGGGAATGGAGCCCAATATTTTTAAACTTCTTTTACTTAAATCAGGATTCAAAGTATCTTTTCTTTCGGGGATTTTCATCCATACTATCTTCGCAAAGTATTTTTCGCCTTGCTTATAAAATTTAAAAATACTGTTTTCCTGAGGCGACATAAAGTAACCCAGGTGCTCATGATTTTGTGCAGGAAGAGAGAATCGAAATGAGAGAAATAATATGAGTGCAATTAAACTTCTCACGAGAAGATGTTTTTATTCTTTAAAATCTACTTTTACAAAATATTCCGTTCGACCAATTAAGGAAATGCCAATATAGCCACGAACGTTCAGGTTTCCTTTTTCGTCGCGTGTGATTTTGCAATCGTATGTTTTACCATTATTCGGATCATAAATGTATCCTTTTGCCCAAGTATCTTTCCCGTCGAAAACAAAATCGCGAATAGCATTTGATCCAAATACTTTTTGGTTGCGTTTACTTACATCAGGATTTTTTGAGTCCAGCATCTCCGGTTCTTTCATCCAAACAGGCTTTCCATAATACTTGCCGTTGTTTTCATAAATCTTCAAAATACTTTTACCGCTTGGCGACATATAATAACCCAAAATATCATTGGCTTTATTTTGAGAGGCTATTAATAAATGAATTAGTAATAGTAAAGATGTTAATGCAATTCTCATGATTCTTTATTTTGAATTAAAATTAGAGAATTATACCAGAAGTGCAAAAATAAAAAAGCCTGCAATTGCAGGCTTTTTTATTAATTAGAGGATTTTATTATTCGTTTCGTGAAAGTTTTGTTCTCAGTTTTAATTTCACAGGTATATATGCCTTCGTTTAAGCTGTGAATATCTATTGTTAGTTTACCGCTATCCAATGATGTTTCATTTTTTAATTCTTCTTGACCAAGAATGTTATAGATTCTAATTATTGCATTGTTATCGTAAGCCTCCAAATCATTTATTTCAAATGTTATTTGGTTATTAGCTGGATTAGGGAAAGCATTAATAAGAGATAATTGTTGTTTGTTTTCTAGAATTCCTGTTGGCGCAGATGTGACTACATTAACTGTGGCCATCAACATGCTGGCTTCTGTTTTATAAATATTGTAATTATTACATGTATTTGAGCCCATAGCACACGTAACAGATACGGTTAGGCAAATATTGTAAACGCCGGTAGCGGAATAGGTGTGAGAAGTAAAAAGTGTGTTGGATGTATTTCCATCACCCCAATTCCAAGTTGCGCCTAAAACATTTCCGTAGTATGCAGGAATTGCATACCAAGTTTGACAACAGCCTGAGTGTACTAATGTAAATGTAGAATTTGCTGTACATGGAATGGTGTTAATATTCACATATTGAGTTAAACTGTCTTTACAAACCCCTAAACTATCGCTTAAAACTAAGGATACAGGATGAGTACCGCCATTAAGATAAGTGTGGGATGTGTTGGGTGTAAAGGCCATGCCTCCATCACCAAAATACCAGCGATGATAAGTGTTGGCGTTCGTGCCGGTTGAAGTACTTGTGAAATTTACTTGTCCACCTGCATTCACAACATAATTAAAACTTGAATTAAGCGCAGTTGTGCAACTTGCGGATGTAACATTAATGGTTTGAGTAGAAGTATTAACACATGTACCTGTATTTGCAACAATGACTGTTAAACTTACCGTATAAACACCATTAGCAATATAATTATGACTTGGTGCAGCTGCAGATGAGAAGCCTCCATCACCAAAATCCCACTGATAGTATGTAAATCCGGCAAGAGTGCCGCTTGAAGTACTAGTAAAATTCACATTCCCTCCGGTTCCTGTCGTAAAAGTGAATGAAGACAGACATTGTCCGATGGTGTAATGTGAAGCAAATAAAATAATCGCCAGATAAAAGAACGTGCGTAATTTGTAGATTTTTTCCATATTAAAACTGTATTAATAAGCCTACTCTTAAACGATTTTCGGCATCCTCAAAGTACTTTACGTTCAAAATTCAGTAAAGGTTGGGTAAGTGAATGAACTATTCCCCGGAATTTTTCTCTTTAAACTCAACCTTCACAAAATAAGCGGTTTGACCAACTAAAGAAACTCCAATATAACCTCTAAACAATAAGTTCCCGCTTGGTTCTCTTGTTATTTTGCATTTATAGGTTTTGCCGGTTCTTGAGTTGTAGATGGTGCCGCCTTCCCATGAATCGGTGCCATTAAAGGATAATCCTTTCATGATAATTTGTCCGAGTATTTTTTCTTTTCTCTTAGTTGTATCCGGATTAAGATAATCTTCGCGATCCGGAATATTCATCCATACTAATTTGCCATAGTATTTATTATTCTTCTCAAATATCTTTAGGATGGCTTCTCTTTTTGAGTCCATGTAGTATCCTAAAATATCATTGGCGCTGTTTTGCGCCAATGATAATGTTGATATGAAAAAATAAATTAGAGTTGCGAAAAGTGTTCTCATTTTATTCCCATTTAGGCAAACGGCCCGGAGTTGCCGGAAGTTTCATGCCTTCTGCCTTGTTTTCCAAATCTGCTAATTTTTTCGCAGTTTCAGAAATCTGATTATAAACCGGTTTGAATTTTTCTTTTATCTCAGCTAATTTTTCTTTGTATGTATTGGTTGCGCCTAACGAATTACTCCAGGTTCCCCATACTATATTTTCTAAGCTTCCATATAAACCCGGTAATGTTTCAAATTCGCGTTTAGCCAAACTTCCATCGCCATGTAAAACAAAATAAATGGCTTCAATTTGTTGTTCAAGTTCTTTTACATCTTTTAAAAGCGTTAAGCTGCTGGATGGGCCTTCTTGAATGCCTTTCTTCAAGTATTTTAAACGCTCGCTCATTCCGCCTGTGTAATTAGAACTGCCGGCCATTACTCGTCTTAATTCCCCCAATGATTTGTTTAATTCCACCATTTGTTTTTGATCCGGTAATGGAAGCGTAGAGTTTTGCAATGTAGTTAAATTGAAATCGCGTTTTTCTGATAAGGCTTCGGTAACACCGTTTTCTACTTTGAAAATCTGAGCGAAATATTTTCCCGGAATAGCCGGCGCACCTAAGTCTTCACTCTCATAAGGATTGTCAGGATTCGGTGTGTAGAAATTTACCGCTGAAGTAATTTCGTGTCTTCCATTCCAAGTTACTTTCTTCATGCCTTTTTTAGCGTCTTGTTTAATCTTACGCACTTCATTCCCTTGCTCATCTGTAATCACGAGTATAGTATAAACTGCTTCTTCTTTATCTTCTAAGCGGATACTATCGGCTGATGGATAAAATACGTCTTTACCCGCTTTGATTTTTTCTTTCTCCGCCTCTTTACGTTTGTCTTTTATGGTTTTGTAAGAATCCTTTAAATACCAGGTGATGGTTGCACCAACCGGTGGATTGTTTACATTGTAAAATGAAGCTCCCTGAAATGATTTTCCTTTGTGTCCGTATGGAGTTGATTCGTTATAAACCAATCCGTCTTTCACAGGGAATATCGTTGCTTTTTTGTCTAAATCTTCTTTTTTGATATTCTGCAATATGCTATAATCGTCGATTATATAAAAACCGCGACCAAATGTTGCAATTACAATGTCATTCTCTCTTTTTTGAATGGCAATATCTTTAACACAGATAGCTTGTGGCAAACCTGCAGTTATTTCAATCCAGTTTTTACCGCCGTTATTGCTGAAGTAAAAGCCAAACTCAGTTCCGCAGAATAATAAATCTTTGTTTTTGTGATCTTCTGCCATGCTGTAAGTGCTTCCTTTTTCCGGAAGATTACCTGTAATATTCGTCCATGTTTTTCCTTTATCGCTTGTTTTCACCAAATAAGGTTTGAAATCTCCCATACGGTGATTGTTTAACACGGCATACGCCACGTTTTCATCTTGTTGTGATGTCATGATGAAATTAACTAACGGTCCGGATGTAGCTCCTCCAACATTAATAGCCGGTACGCCGGGGAATGTTGATGACTTGGTCCAGTTCTTACCGCCATCTGTTGTAACTTGTATTAAACCATCATCGGTTCCTGCATAAATTACGTTTTCGTTTTTTGGTGATTCAGCTAAAGCAGTAATGTTGCCGTAAATGGAAGTCGATTGATTTTTCGCTACGGCATCCATGCTCCATACTTTACCCATCACAGGTAGTTTGTTACGGTCAATTCCTCTTGATAAATCATTGCTGATAACTTGCCAAGTATTACCGCGGTCGTCACTTCTGAAAACTTTATTGGCAGCAAAATAAATTCTCTTGTTGTCAAATGCACTGATGATTAACGGAGCATCCCAGTTATAACGATAAGCAGGCTCTCCCGGTTTTTCCTGAGGTTTAATATCAACAGCTTCACCTGATTTTCTATCGTAACGAATTAAACCACCGTATTGCCATTCTGAATAAACAATGTTTGGTTCATTTGGATCTACACGTGATTGGAAACCGTCTCCTCCAACTGTTACAAACCAATCGGCATTGGTTACACCTGTTGCGCTAATTGTTCTGCTTGGGCCACCCAATGAATTGTTATCTTGTGTACCTCCATAGATATAATAAAATGGTTTGCTATTATCCACACATACACGGTAAAATTGTGTAATAGGTAAGTTAGCTTTGTAATTCCAGTTAGCAGCACCATCAAATGTTTCATATAAACCACCATCACAACCCATTAATATATGATCTGTGTTATCAGGGTCAACATAAATGGCATGATTATCTACGTGTTTGTTTTTTTCACCCATGCCGTGAAATGATTTTCCGCCATTTTCACTCACTTGTGCCCAGGTGTCCATAGAGTAAATTTTATTGACGTCTTTTGGGTCAGCAAATATTTCCATGTAATAATTACCGGCTGTGCGATGACCACCTTGGCGTGTAAAGCTAGCGCCTCTGTCGGTACTTTTATAAAATCCACCGGCATCGTCATTGGCTTCAATCATGGCGTAAACAATATCTGTATTCACCGGAGAAATGGCCACTGCAATACGACCTACATCCCCTGTAGGCAGACCGTTAGTTAATTTATTCCATGTGTTTCCGCCATCAGTACTTTTGTATAAAGCACTTTCCGGCCCACCGCTGATGTAGGTCCATTCATGGCGACGACGCTGATGCGCTGTTGCATATACAATGTTTGGTCGTTTTTTATCAATATGTACTTCATTAAAGCCGGTATTATCGCTAACATTTAAAACTTGTTTCCAGGTTTTACCGCCATCTGTGGTTTTATAAATGCCGCGTTCACCACCTGAATTCCATAACGGACCATACGCAGCTACTAAAACATTATCACTGTTTGTGGGGTCAATGGCAATCATGCCAATGTGCTCTGATTTTCCTAAGCCAACATTTTTCCAGGTTTTACCGCCGTCTTCACTTTTATATACACCATCGCCATAACCAACTGCGCGTTGATTATTGTTTTCGCCGGTTCCAACCCAGATTACATTTGAGTTATTCGGATCAATTGAAATACAACCAATAGAATAAGCACCTTGTCCGTCAAAAATCGGATTAAACGTAACGCCGGCATTTGTAGTTTTCCAAACACCACCCGCAGCGGCAACAATGTACCATTCACTTTTATTATTAGGATTAACAGCAATGTCGACAATACGTCCGGAGGTAACAGCAGGACCAATACTTCTAAATGAAAGCGAAGAATAAGTTTCAGCTTTTAATAATGGATCTGTAGGTTCAGCCGGTTTTTTTGGCTCTTCCTTTTTCTGAGAAAACAAACTCACTGATGCAAAAAGCGCAGCGGTAGTGATGATAGAGGTTACTTTTTTCATGATAAAAAATTACATAACAAAGCTAATGGTTTAGGCGAAAGCACCAAATCGCAAACGGGGGGATTTAAGGGAGAAAAAGACCTGAAAATTAAAATCACGTGAAATGGGGGAGATGATGTTATCAGCTTGAAAAGTAATACTTTGATCGATGTTTTCGAGGTTAAATTTAGGCTAGTCTAAAAAAATATTTAGATTAATATAAATATTTGTATATTTGCATCATGGAAATTTCATTCACAGAAGAAAATTATCTGAAAGCTATTTTTTCTTTGAGTCGTTTGTATGGCGATGCAGAGGTGAGTACCAATCAGATTTCGGAGCATTTGAATAATAAAGCGGCTTCGGTGACTGATATGTTAAAGCGTTTAGCAGAGAAGAAATTTATAGATTACAAGCCTTACAAGGGAGTACGATTAACGGAAAAGGGACGTAAAACTGCAGTGAAAGTAGTTAGGAAGCATCGTTTGTGGGAGGTGTTTTTAGTGGAGAAGTTGAAGTTTAAATGGGATGAAGTGCATGATATTGCTGAACAGCTGGAGCATATTAACAGTGATGAATTAATTGAGAAGTTGGATTTGTTTTTGGGACGCCCGAAGCATGACCCGCACGGAGATCCCATTCCGGATGCAAATGGAAAATTCTACGCACAAAAATCAATTGCATTAGCAGAAGCAAAAGTAAAACAAGTTTTAGTTGTAACAGGAGTAAGTGATCATAGCACTCAGTTTCTTCAATATTTGTCGCAATCAGGCATTGGATTGGGCGATCATTTAAAAGTGGATGAAGTGAATTCATACGATCATTCGCTTAAAGTAAAAGTGAATAAAAATCACGGCTTGTTTTTAAGTCATAAAGTGGCATTAAATATTTTGGTGGAGGTAAAATCATGACAAAGTCGAGCGGAAAATCATTAGAAGAAGTACACGCCAGCGTAGTTACTTCAGGAAAATCACGTTGGAAGAGCTTGTTTGCTTTTTTAGGTCCGGCCTACATGGTTAGTGTTGGCTACATGGATCCGGGAAACTGGGCAACTGATATTGCCGGTGGCGCGCAATTTGGATATAGTTTAATTTGGGTGTTATTAATGAGTAACCTGATTGCTATTTTACTGCAAAGCCACTGCGCGCGATTGGGAATAGTAACAGGAAAGGATTTAGCGCAAGCTAGCAGAGAGAGCTATCCTTCATTCATTAATTTCTTTTTATATATTCTTGCTGAGATTGCTATTGCAGCAACGGATATGGCCGAAGTAATCGGAATGGCAATTGGAATTCATTTGTTATTTCCTAACGTTTCGCTCCTTACGGCAGTTGTAATTACTGTTTTAGACAGTTTTTTGCTTTTGTTTTTATTGAATAAGGGAATCCGTAAGATGGAAGCATTCATTTTATCGCTAGTTATGTTAATTGGTGTTTCCTTTTTGATTCAATTACTCATTGCTAAACCTGACATGGGGGAAGTGGTAAAGGGAATTATTCCCGGTCTGGCCAACGATGAAGCTCTTTATATCGCTATTGGTATTATTGGAGCAACAGTAATGCCGCATAATTTATACCTCCATAGTTCCTTGGTTCAAACAAGAAAAATCGAAAGGAGTCCGGTTGGAATAAAGAAAGCCATAAAGTTTAATGTGATTGATAGTGCTGTTGCTTTAAACCTGGCGCTATTTGTAAATGCAGCTATTCTCATTCTTGCAGCCGCTTCGTTTTTTACTAAGGGAATGAATAATGTAAGCGATATTCAGGATGCCCATCATTTGTTAGAACCTATGTTAGGAAGTACCTTGGCTCCCATATTATTTGCGGTTGCTTTAATTGCAGCAGGACAAAGTTCAACTGTAACCGGAACTTTAGCAGGACAAGTCGTGATGGAAGGGTATTTGAATTTGCGTTTGCAACCATGGATTCGTCGTTTGTTAACGCGGTTAATTGCCATTGTTCCGGCATTTATCACCATTTTAATTATGGGTGAACACAGTACGGGAAAGCTTTTAATTTTAAGTCAGGTTATTTTGAGTTTACAACTCGGCTTCGCAGTAATTCCGCTGATTCATTTTGTGAGTGATAAAAATAAAATGGGTGAGTTTGTAATACCGATGTGGCAGAAGATTATTTCCTGGGTGGCAGCACTTGTTATTATTGGTCTGAATATTAAAATGGTTATTCATGAATTAACGGATTGGATTGTTGGTTCAGAAAGTCCTTTGCTTATAAGTTTTACTGTGGTGCCTTTATGTTTGTTTTGTTTTTTAATGCTGTTGTACATTATAATA
This sequence comes from Bacteroidia bacterium, assembly GCA_016787445.1. Taxonomy (GTDB): domain Bacteria; phylum Bacteroidota; class Bacteroidia; order B-17B0; family Aurantibacillaceae; genus JAHEYG01. Next base: position 24,863 of record JAEUTQ010000065.1, on the reverse strand, counting down.
GTTCCATTTATCAGCAAACAAAACATTAAAACAAATACCTTTCATGGCGATTTTAAACCAATAGAGTTCACTGAAGTAAGTGCGTATAAAAAAATTGCGATTACTGTTGATTTTAGCAGTAGTGATAACAAGGCTATAAATAAAGCAATAATGCTGGGAGGGAAGAAGGCCGAGTATGTACTCGTACACGTATTAGAAAGTACCAATGCTGTTGTTTATGGTGAAGATTCGTTTGATATGGAGCGGGAGCAGGATTATCAATACTTGAAAAAATATCAAGATCAATTGTCAGAAAAAGGATTTGTGAGCCATCTAGCATTAACCTATGGTAATCCGAAAACAGCCATTCCTAAATCGGTGAGCGCTCATCATTGTGACATGTTAGTCATGGGAACGCACGGCCACAAAACATTTAAGGATATTTTGTTGGGCACAACGATTGAAGATGTACGCCATAATATTTCAGTGCCATTGGTATTAGTTTAGAAATAAAAAGCCCCGATAAAATCGGGGCTTTTTTCTTATTAGTAATATACCGGTCTGCGTACTTCTGCAATTTGTTTGCTGAAACGGATAACCTGACGTGTGTAACCGTATTCGTTATCATACCATACATAAAGTACAATGCTCTTTTTATCAGGTGAAATGATAGTGGCCTGACTATCGAATACACTCGGACAAGAAGAACCGATAATGTCTGTAGAAACTAATTCATTGGAAAATGCATACTGAATCTGTTCAACTAAACTTCCGGATAAAGCGTACTTCTTGATAATATCGTTTACTTGTTCTTTAGTAACTTCTTTGTTCACGTTTAAATTTAAAATTGCTAACGAAACATTTGGAGTCGGTACACGTACAGAGTTAGCAGTAAACTTACCGGATAAATGTGGTAATACTTTTTTCAAAGCGCTTTCAGCACCCGTTTCAGTAATTACCATGTTTAAGGCAGCAGAACGACCACGACGGTATTTTTTATGATAATTGTCGAGTAAATTCTGATCGTTGGTATAAGAGTGTACTGTTTCGATGTGACCTTTTTCAATGCCTAATTCCTTATCAATAACATAAAGGATTGGCATGATAGCGTTAGTTGTACAAGATGCAGCTGAAAAAATATTTTCTTTTTTCACATCTACTTTTTCGTGGTTAACACCATAAACAACATTTGGTACACTTCCTTTTGCAGGTGCAGTTAACAATACTTTTGCAATACCTTTTGCTTGTAAGTGGCGACTTAACTCTTTATCATCACGAAAAACACCGGTATTATCAATTAACAAAGCATCTTTAATTCCATATTTTGTATAGTCAACATCTTCCGGATTTTTCGCATCAATCATGTGTACGGTGTGTCCGTTAATGATTAAAGCTTTATTCGCTAAATCTTCGATAACAGTTCCCGGGAATGGACCGTGTACAGAATCAGTACGTAATAAATCCGCGCGTTTTACAATTTCATCATCACTGTTTCCGCGTGTAACAATCGCTTTTAAACGTAATTGTTCACCTTTACCTGCTTGCGCAATTAGTTCGCGCGCTGCTAAACGGCCGATACGTCCAAATCCAAAAAGAACTACATCTTTTGGTGTGATAGAATTGTTGTTACCAAGGAAGTTTTTCAGTTTATCATTGATGAAATCCGTAATAGATTTATATTTAGCTTGTTCCTGGTGCCATTCGTACGCTAATTGACCTATGTCAATTTTGCTTGGACCCACATTTGATTTATATAGCTCATTTGCTAAGGCTACAGTATCCTTAACAGTGATAGGTTTTTTTACGATATTCTTTGCATACAAGTGAAGATTCATGATTTCACTGGCACTGCGATCCACCAATTGGTTTCTGAATAGAACTAATTCAATTGATTTCTCGAACCAAAGTTTTCCAATAGCGCTGATTAAATCAATCGCTGCCTTTTCATGCTGAATCCAATCACTTAATTGTGTTTGATAATCGCCATTTAATTTTTCAAGTGTTTCCATTTTTTGCCTTTAAGAAATGAGTATAAATGATTGGCAAATTTAGCAAAAATGTGAACTTAAAGATATATTGTTAATAACACATATTTATGGTTAATTAAATTGAGAATTAAAAAGGTTTAAGTGACTTGTTTGACGAAATGCTACTAATAAAAGAATTATTATAATTTTGTAACTAATCGACAGCGTACAGTTGTAATATTAATATGATTTTTAGCAGTATTGTTTTTTTGCTCTATTTTCTTCCTTTACTGCTTTTGCTTTATATACTAATTAAAGACAGTTATAAAAACGCATTTCTTCTTATTGCTAGTATTTTGTTTTATAGTTGGGGTGCACCTAAGTTTATTTTTGTTATTTTAGTTACAACTGTTTTAGATTTCTATCTGGTTAGGTGGATGTTTGCTCAAGTTAAGGAACGATCAAGGAAAATTGTTCTAGTACTTTCTGTGAGTATGAATGTGGGATTGCTTTTTTATTTTAAGTATTGTAATTTTTTTATTGAGAATATAAATTATTTTTTGGCAAAATTTGGTTTAGACTCCATTTCCGCTTTAAATATTGTTTTGCCAATTGGGATTTCATTTTATACGTTTGAAAGTTTAACTTACGTGATTGATGTATATAGAAAGAAGCACGCCCCACTTGTCAGTTTTTTAGATTACCAGCTGTATATTATTTTGTTTCCAAAGTTAATTGCCGGACCAATTATTCGATATCACGAAATTGCAGATCAAATCAGGGGAAGATTTAGTGAGTATAATTCAGAAATTATTCTAAGTGGATTCAAACGTTTCGTTATAGGTTTATCAAAAAAAGTTATCATTGCTAACACAGTAGCAATTGCAGCAGACAGTATATGGAGTTTAGATATTAACCAAATCGGAACTAAGGAGGCATGGATGGGAATGTTGGCGTATACATTTCAAATATATTTTGATTTTTCAGGATATTCCGATATGGCAATAGGCATTGGGCAAATGCTAGGATTTAAGTTTCCTGAGAATTTTGATAATCCTTATACTTCATTAAATATTACTGAATTTTGGAGAAGATGGCATATAACCCTCGGATCATGGATGAAAAACTACTTGTACATTCCACTTGGCGGAAATAAAGTTGATAGTAAACTAAGACTTTTTTTTAATTTATGGATTGTTTTTTTGTTGTCAGGTTTTTGGCATGGTGCAGCTTGGACTTTTATCGCATGGGGCGCTTATCATGGTTGTTGGCTTATAATTGAAAGAATTGGTTGGCAAAAAATATTGGAAAGGATTGGCCTTTTTTCCTTTACTCTAACCTTTCTTTTTGTTGCAATTGGATGGGTTTTATTTCGTTCAGAGAGTATTGGATATGCTCTACGTTTTGTAAAACGATTATTCGTTTATAAAGCAACTGAAGCACATACTACTTTTGATGCAAATTTTTGGACTGTATTTATTTTATCCTTCGTTTTTTCTTTTTTTGTTTTAATCCCAAAATTTAAAGAGGTACACAATTCTGTCTATTATGGCATGAAATCTGTTAAACTTACATTCTTTTCTACAACTCTTGCATTTGTGTTTTTTATAGTATGTGTTAGTTATATCACATCCGGTAATTTTAACCCTTTTATATATTTCAGATTTTGATGGCAGCACAGATGAAATATAAAAAAGTGATTTTAGCAACTCTGTTCATGGCTTGGCTGTTTCCAATGGTTGAGGATAAACTGCATTTAGTTGGAGTTGAACCATTAAAAGGAAGTTTTACATTGCAAAAAGATACACTTTTTAGTTTAAGAACTTGGTTTGATGGTAGTTTTGCTGCGCAGAAGGAAAAGTACATTAATGATCAATTTGCGCTTCGGCCATTTTTTATACGAATAAAGAATCAGATATATTATTCTCTTTATAATTCTGTTTCTGCAAATGACGTAGTTATTGGGAAGGATGGTGTATTATTTGAGGAGAAATATATTAGAGCGTATTTGGGCGAAGATTTCGTTGGTGAGGAATTGTTGCTAAAGCGTTTTGAGAAAATAAAGTTTGTACAGGATACTTTAAAAAAAATGAACAAAGACTTGATTTTATTATTCGCTCCAGGAAAGGCAAGTTTCTGTCCCGAGTTTTTGCCGGATAAGTATTCAAAAAAGTCAACTGAAAACAATTATGATTTAAGTGTTAAGTTGGCAAAATCAAACGGCATCAATTTTATCGATTATGGTTCCCTATTCCGAAAAATAAAATCAAGTTCTAAACACCCCTTATATCCTAAAACCGGAACACATTGGAGTGTTTATGGAATGTATTATGCATTGGATACATTAAACAGATACATTGAATCTAGGAGAAATATAAAACTAAGTAAATTTAATTATCAAGAGATGTTAATTACCGATAGTCTTAGAGACCCGGATAACGACCTTGAGTCTGCACTCAATTTGTTATGGAAGATGCCTTGCTATGAAATGGCCTATCCAATAAATGTAAAGTTGGATACCTCAAAAAAGGATAAAATCAATCTATTAATGGTTTCTGATAGTTATTGGATGGGGATATACTATACTAAAATTCCAAGAGAAGTTTATGGTTATCATAGCTTCTGGTATTATAACAACTTAGTTTATGATTATTATGACGGAAATGAAGGTAAGAATCCTATGCTCCTTGATTTTAAATACGAGTTAAACCGAAGTGATGTTATCTGTATAATGGCAAGTGAAGTTAATACCTCAAATATTGGTTGGGGTTTTATTGAGGATGCATATAAGTATTTTAAATATGGAGAAAAATCGCTAGGAAACAGACAAGAACAATCTGATATTAATGGAATAATTAGATACCTCTATGAAAATCCAGCTTGGTTAAATGATGTTAGAATTAAGGCTGAAAAAAACGGAATGCCACTAGATACCATGATTTATTTAGATGCTGAGTGGGTGTATAAACAAGGTAAGAAATAAAAAACCCCTCTTAAGAGGGGTTCGAATTTGATTAAAAACGTTCTAATTGCGAGAAGAAGAAGTTAGCTTCGATTTGTGCGTTTTCATCACTGTCAGAGCCGTGAATAGCGTTTGCAGCAATAGATTTAGCGAACATTTTACGAATAGTGCCTTCTTCGGCTTTTGTTGGATCGGTAGCTCCAATTAATTTTCTGAAATCTGCCACTGCATTATCTTTCGTTAATACAGCTGCAACGATAGGACCGCTGCTCATATAAGAAACAAGCTCTCCGTAAAAAGGACGCTCTTTGTGAACCGCATAAAATTGGCCTGCCTGTTCAGGGCTAAGGCGTAAATATTTCATAGCAACAATGCGGAATCCGCCTTCGTTGATTTTTGCTAAAATCGGACCAATGTTGTTGGCTTCAACCGCATCGGGTTTAAGCATAGTAAATGTGATTTTTCCTGCCATTTTGGTTTTAAATTAATGGGCGCAAAGATACTTATTACCTTGTATCTGTGCAAATATGTCAAATAAGTCGGTTTTAACCTCTTTTGGTGATATCTTCGTTTTAAAATCCCCTCTATAAAACGTAATTTTAGGGTCTGTTATAAGAATGAAAAAAACCGAAGTAAATAAATTGAAAGTCCTTCTTAGAAAGGCTAAAAGTAGTGTTATAGTTACACATTGGAGTCCGGATGGAGATGCCATGGGCTCCTCTCTAGCACTGTTTAATTATTTAACAAAGATGAAAAAGAAGGCTACCGTAGTGGTGCCAAATGAATATCCTGAGTTTTTGCACTGGATGCCGGGTGATGCAAAAGTGCTAAATCATCAGTCGGAACCTGAAAAGGTAGCCAAGTTAATCGAAAAGGCAGATGCGGTATTTACCTTGGATTTTAACTCATTCAAACGTTTAGAGAAATTGGGTGAACTGGTAGAAAAAAGTAAAGCCACAAAGGTTTTAATCGATCATCATCAGCAGCCCGATGGATTTGCTCAAATTGTTTTTCATGATGTAAAGGCCTGCAGTACTTGCGAATTGGTGTATGATTTGATTGTAGCCTTGGGAGGAAAAAAACACATCGATAAAAAAATCGCTTCGTGTTTATACACCGGATTAATGACCGATACCGGCTCTTTCCGTTTTTCATCTGTTACAGCCAAAACACATTTAATATTAGCTGATTTATTGCAAAAGGGCGCCGTTCCAAATCAAATTCATGAAGCGGTTTATGATACTTATGCAACAAATCGTTTAAAATTATTGGGTCATTCATTATCACAAAAAATGGTGGTAATGCCCGAAAAGCATTTAGCATTTATCTCCTTAACGGAAGATGAATTGAATCATTTCAGTTATCAGAAGGGTGATACAGAAGGTTTAGTGAATTATCCATTATCTATTAACGGAATTAAATTTTCCGGATTTTTTGCTGAAATGGATGGAAAAATTAAAGTTTCTTTCAGAAGCAAAGGGAAATTTGATGTAAATAAATTCGCGCGTGAATATTTTAGCGGCGGAGGACATATCAATGCAGCCGGTGGAAAAAGCGATCTGAATATGAATGAAACCATCAGCAAATTTCTAACTATAATCAATAAACCTGATTTTAAGGTAGTGTAGCGCTATGGCCGGCTTTCTAAAAAACTGGGTAATAAATAACGAATTCAAAAAAGTAAATTCCGCTAGTCAGTCGGTAAACTGGGCAGATGTAAAGAACATTTGTCTGGTAATCCCTAATGACAATGCATCAGTATCTGCCGCCCAAATTTTTAAAACCGAATGCCAAAAACCGGTAGATGTTATAACATACACTAACGACAAGATAACCGTAAATAATCAAGTGCATCTTTCGTTGAATAAGAAAAGCTTGAATTGGTTGGATATTCCTGTTCAGGAGGTAATGGCAAAATTACAATCGAAAAATTACGACATTGTTATTTGTGGCGATTTACAAGGAGACTCGGCGTTGAGAGCAATTACACTACTAATAAAGACGAAATGCAGGGTAGGCTTAGAAGGCTTAGATTACAGTAAACATTTCACTATTTCCATTGCAATGTCGCCTGCAGATGGTATTGGCAACTTTTTAAAACAAGTTCTAAAATATTTGAGCTTAGTTAAGACCAACTAAACTAATTTATTACTTTTGTTATATGGCAAATTTAGATTTAACAGGCACAGGTGTTGCAATTGTAACGCCTTTTAAAAAAAACGGATCCGTTGATTTTCCGGCATTAAAAAAGTTGGTTAATCATTTAATTAATGGAAAGGTTGAATATTTGGTCGTAATGGGTACTACCGGTGAATCGGTTACATTAAGTAAGGAAGAGAAGCAAGAGGTGATGGATTGTGTTGTAAAAGAAAATAAAAAGCGTGTTCCTTTAGTGCTTGGTGTTGGCGGAAATAATACTTCTGAAATTGTTAAGCAAATTGAAAAAGTAGATTCGAAAAATTTCTCAGCGATTTTATCAGTTTCTCCTTATTACAATAAACCGTCTCAGGAAGGAATTTATCAGCATTATAAAGCAATTTCCAAAGCAAGCAAATTACCAATCATTCTTTATAATGTTCCGGGAAGAACTTCTTCTAATATTTCGGCAGACACCACTTTGCGTTTAGCGAAAGATTTTAAAAATATTATTGCTATCAAAGAAGCATCAGGAAATCTGGCGCAGTGTATGCAGATTATTAATGGTCGTCCGAAAAACTTCCTGGTGATTAGCGGTGATGATAATTTAACCTTACCGATTATTGCTTGCGGTGGTGATGGCGTTATCTCTGTAGTAGCAAATGCTTATCCAAAGGATTTTTCTGATATGGTGCGCGCTGCGTTAAATGATGATTTAGATACTGCACGTAAGCTGCATTATAAATTAATGGACTTTACTGATTTGTTGTTCGCCGATGGTAATCCGGGTGGTATCAAGTGCGCTTTAAACGCGTTAAAAATTACCGAAACCTATGTTCGTTTACCGTTAGTTGAACCAAACGATAAAGTAAAGCAGAAAATTAAAGAATTTGTAAAAAAGCATTAATGGCTAAAACAAAAATATTAGACAGTACACAAATCAGCCGTAAGTTAAACCGCATGGCTTATGAAGTCTATGAAAAAAATTACGGCGAAAGGGAAATTTTGTTGGTTGGTATTGATGGTAATGGATATAAAGTAGCGCAACGTTTGCAAGAGATTCTCGCAAAAATTTCCAATATCAAAATAAAACTCTCTAAAATAAAACTCGATAAAAACGAGCCGTGGACCAGCGAACCTAAGTTGGATTTTTCAGAGAAGGATTACATTAATAAGTCGGTAATTATTGTCGATGATGTTTTAAATAGCGGGAAGACGGTTATGTACGCTATTAAGCCGTTTTTAGATTCGTCTGTAAAACGATTAAATGTTTTAGTGTTAGTGGATAGAAGTCATTCACGTTATCCTGTAAAGGCAGATTTTGTGGGAATGTCACTATCTACAACTATGCAAGAACACATCGAAGCTGATTTCTCAAAAAAAGGTAACGAAGCTGTTTATCTCATTTAACTATTGGCCAATAAAAAAATTCATATTTCCAACACTTCAAAAACCGTTAAGGATTTAAAACTTAACGCGCTGTTGGAAATTACAAAGGCCATCAATAACAATCTTTCTACTTCTCAGTTACTCGATCTTTACCAGGATATCTTAGAAAACCGACTCAAGGTAGGAAAACTTGTCCTTTTTAGTTTTGATAAAGAGTGGACCTGTATTCTAAAGTATGGTATCAATAAAGAGTTTAATCACATCAAGTTCGAAAACGAGTTACTTGAAATCAAAGAAATTGAGTCTATCAGTTTTACAAAAGGGAACTTAAGTAAGAGTTTTGAAATTGTAATACCGGTTTATCATAAGCAAATTCCGTTGGCATATGTTTTATTAGGGGATGTGAATGAGCAAAAACTCGAATTGAGTGCAGCCATAAAACATTTGCCCTACATTCAAACACTCACCAATATTATTGTTGTATCCATTGAAAATAAAAAGTTGTATCGACAAACTATACAGCGTGCGCAGATTCAAAAGGAATTGGAGTTAGCCCAAACGATGCAGCAAATGTTGTTTCCTGATAAATTACCGAATACAGAGTCATTAAAAGCGGCGGCTAAATACATTCCACATCAACAAGTGAGTGGCGATTATTATGATTTCATTCAATTAAACCTACATGAATTTATGTTCTGTGTAGCAGATGTATCGGGTAAAGGAATTGCAGCAGCTTTATTGATGAGTAATATTCAGGCAACCTTTCATAGTTTGGTGAATTACACACACAACTTAAAGGATATTATTATTGAATTGAATAAGAGGGTTTGGCATAATGCAAAAGGAGAAAAATTTGTCTCCATGTTTTTGGGAAAAATAAACACAAAGAGTAAACAGCTCACTTATATTAATGCGGGTCATAATCCACCGATGTTGTTTAACTCAGGTAAAGTTTCAAGCTTGGGTAAGGGATGCACTTTGTTAGGGATAAGTGAAACGATTCCGCAAATTGAAGTTGAGATTTTAGACATTCCTCAAGCATATACTTTGTTTTGTTTCACAGACGGACTCACCGATACCTTAAATGATGCCGGCGATTACTTAACAGAAACAAGTGTGCAGAAATTAATAAGTAAAAATCTCAAATCAGATCCTTCATTTATTAATGATACGGTCATGTATTATGCGGAAGAATTTAAAGGCGAAAATTTATTTGTTGATGATATTGCCTTGCTAACCATTAAATGTGGTTAGTCTCATTGTTGCTTCCATGATGCTCACCATTTCGGTGATACACATCAATACAAACTAAAATAGCCATGAAGCCCCAGAAAGGCACGGATAATTTATCGGTGTCGAGGAAGTTGTTGAGGAATCCGTGCACAAAGTAGGTGAAGATTCCCAGAAAAACGCCAATGGTAATTGCTTTTATGTTTTTATCCTTTACAGTGTATACTAAACGATAGCCCATAAACATGGTGGCAAACAGCATGCTCACCACGATTAATAATCCGAGCACGCCTTGTTCGGTTAGCGGACCTAAATACTCGCTATGCGCATTACCATTGGTTCCAAAGTTGGTACTGATAATCGTTCGTTCACTGCTTTTTTGATACGGCGCATAATTGAACATATAGGTGCCGGGTCCCCAACCAAAATATGGTTTTTCATAGAACATACGTATGGCACAACTCCAACGATTAATACGCTCAAGATTGGAAGCATCCGTTGAAATATTAGTCATGGATGAAATGTTTTTTGAAAGATCACCTTCGGAGTCAGTGTTGTTTCTTCCTAAAGCAATGAAAATTTCTTCCTGAAAGGAGAAGAATAACACTGTAAGAGTAACGGTTGTAATTAAAAGTGTTCTGAATTTAATGCGAAGCATTAAGGTGATAAATACGCCTGTTGCAGCAACAAGACTTAACCAACCAGCGCGGGCAAATGAAAGAATAATGGCTAAAACAAAAATGCTGACTAATCCTGCATAAAGTAATCGCATTAAATTACTTGTATTGGTTTGAAACAGCATAGCGATGATAACTGGAATGTACATGGCCAATGCAGCACCGTATGCAGTATGATCGTTATAAAACGGAGAAACAATCCAGTCGGCAATTTTATCGTCAAAATTAAAAGCTGCATGCTGATAGATGGTGATTAAACACACTATTGCCAATGGAATCGCATAGGCGAGAATAAATGGGCGTATACTGTTTTTATTTTTTAATAATTGCGTACCAACAAAGTAACAGCTGAATACAAACCATAAACGAGCTATTAGGTATTTTAAGGATACAGTAAAATCAACACTGCTTAAGGTGGTAATAAACATCCACAATAACTGAATAAATATCAGGATGGTGATAGGGTGTTTAAGGATGTTTCTGGGTGTGATTTTGTACATTAACTCGTTGAGTAAATAAACAACCATTAACCCTGCCATTAAAGGCTCGGTTGGTAAACTTAAATCAATACCTTCCGATAGACCAAGATTTTTTAATGTAACCGCTAATGGTGTACAAAAAACCATGAGGTAAACAACACGCTCAATATTAAAGATGGCCCAGTAAAAAATAAGAATCGCGATAGGCAAAAGATTAAAGGCGTAGAACATATCGCGTTTAAAGAGCAATACGTAGCTGTTACCTAAAATGTAGGTTAAAATAAGTGCGTAGAATACGGTTATTTTACTCAGTTTAATCAACTTTGCGAACCGACTTGTTAGTTAAGATGAAGAATAAGCAAGCCAATGCGAACGCAGATAAAGTAGAAATGGTAACGATAATCCATCTCACCGGAAAATATTTTTTATCCGGTAAATTAGGTTTCGATACTATGTTTGTAAAACTGATTTCGCTATTGTAGTCAAATAAATAACGGTCGTACTGATCAATGAAATCAGTAATTGTTTTAGCTTGGCCTTCATAAAGGGAGTTGAGTTTGTGGAGTTCAACGAATTTTGTTTTGATGCCTTCGTAAGTGTTTTTTTGCGCTTCAGTTAAAGGCTTATCACTCATCATTTTTTTACTTAAATAACGGGACTGGTTGCCTACATCAATAATGTCGTACTTTGCTCTCAGTTCATTCAAACGGTAATTAATAGAGTCGATGTTTTTATCTTCCCGCGCAATAGCTTTCATGGAATTCTTTATGTATTCACCTAAGCGCTCACGTTTAAGTTCCATGATAAATTTATTAGTCTCATCAATCATTCCCTGAGCAACCTTCTGTGCCATTTCGGGTGATTCATCTCGCACCGTAATTTCAATAGATTCGTAAAGAGTAGGGCTGATGCTCACATTAGATTTGAAATAAAAATCAAAAAGACTCTTGGCTTCTTTATAGTTCGGATCGATGTCGTAATGCTTAAATAAATCGAAGTTTTTAGCCACTCTGTTTTTTACTTCTTCCGAATTGAAATACTGCAATAACTGCTCCGTGTTTGATTCTTCTGAACTCGGACTTAAGTTAACAGGAAACACAACCGCAGTTGATTTAAACTTAGGTTTAATGATAAATGAAGCTGCTACCGAAGCAACAATTGCAAGAATAGTGACAATGATGATAGCTTTTTTATTTTTAAATAAAACGGCGATCAATTCTTTAGTATTGAAATTTTCCACGGTATTAAGAATTAATTTTATGAATAACAGATTTGTACTTATCTCCTAAAGCCAAAACGACAATTGTTAAGAAGAAGGTAGAAAGAGTAGAGAGTAAAATAATTAACCATCTCACAGGTCTTGCTTTATATTCGTTTGGCGTAGCTTTATCAACTACAAATTTAAACGGCAGAGATTTATTTAAGTTTACATTAGCCTCATCGTATTTGGCTTTTATAACCGGAAACTTAAAGCGGTATTTTCTTAGGTTCTCACTAATTTGGTTATATGCCCCTCCGTATTTTTTTAAAACATTCAATTTTTCCTCTAATAATTTTGCACCACTGGAATTTCCTTTTTCTAATGCCTTCGCATAACTTTTCGTATAAGCTTCTACGTCGTTTTTATAATCAAGGACGCCAAGCTGACGAAGCGTTTGCAAACTATCCTCTAATTCGTTCATGCGCAATACAGTGTTTTCATACTCTTCTTTAATCACCGCATAAGCTTTTAACGCTACCTCACGTGTCATATTATCTTTTATAGAATCAACATAATCTGTGATGGTATTAGCAACTTCAGCGGCACCATTAGCGGTATAATCGTAAACTTCAATTTTGAGTGAATTAAAATCGGTGCGCTTGTAACGTACCATGTTCTCCCACTTAAGTTTTAGATAATGTTCGGAATATTTGTCTTTTTCAATTTTCCAACGCTGCCAAAGATTATGCTTTTCTGCTACCAGCTTTTTTAATTGATCCGAATTAAGAATCTGTAATAATTTTTCCGCATCATCTTCATCACCAATCTGCATATAATCTTCCTGATTACCTATGTTTTGTTCAATCAGTAATTTTGATACCGAGAAACTTCGAGTAGGAAAGATAGTGGCTACAGATTTGTACTGTGGCGCCAGTAAGAAAGCAACCGTGGTTGAAAGTATAAAAGCCGCGATAGATGCAATCATAATAGGCTTACGCCATTTAATGATTTTAATCAAAAGCTGCTCTGATGAATTATTAATGTCTGCCTGATTCACTTATTTGTATTTTATAAAACGTAATACTGATTTGATATTGATAATTCCTGTCACAAAGGCCCAAAGTCCTGATGCCGCCACCATAATAGCGAAATTAAGCATCCATTGTTTGGTAAGATGTAAGGATAGATAATTTATACATGCTACCCCAAATATAAAGAAAACTAGGGCAATTAGTAAGCGTTTATTGGTTTTAAACTTGAAGATTTTTACGGCTATAAACACCTGAATAAGAGCGGTCATAAACTGTGTTGTAACACTGGCAATCGCGCTTCCAAAGGCGTGAAACTGAGGGATTAAAATCACATTTAAAATCACATTGATTAAAATCCCACAAATAGCCATAATATTCATTTGTTTTAAGTTTCCGTTGGCAGTTAAAAGGGTTCCGAAAATATAAGAGATGGAACTTGCTGTAAAACAAAACATTAAAGTGCTGAATACCGGAGCCGAATCGGTGCTTTTATTGATAAGCAGGCATAATTCGTTGCTGTAAAACGCACAACCCATCGAAACAATGATAGAAGGTGTAATTAAGAGTGAAAAGGACAGTTTTACTAGATTCTGAACGTCTTCTTTAAACTCCAGCATGCGGCTGAATATCGGGAGTAATTGTGTGGCGAATAAAAACCCAATCATCATAGCAGCTTCCAATAAACGAAAACCTTTGGCGTAAATACCAGCCTCGGCAGCGCCAACTCCTGCAGGTAACATCCTTTCAATCATTACCGAGTCAATTCGATTGTAAAATGTTTGCAATAAAACTAAAATGGCGAATGGAAAACTTTTCTTCAGCATCATATAGCTGAAACGCCAGTTCCAGGTTAATTTAAATGTGTGTGTTTCTTTTAAAACAATCCAAAATGTAATGAGCGCCGTTAAACCATAACCAATGGTTTGCGCATATACATAATTCATGATGTCAACTTCTAAACCAAACCAGTGCCAGAATAAAGCAAAGCAAATCAAAATCATGATTAAGCGATCCAGTATCGATACAATACTGTCGGTTTTGAATAGATGTAAGCCTTGTAAATTCGAACGCAAATACAATATAAAACTGATGAAAAACTGATTGATACAAAGGATTAAAAGAAGTTTCATGTAACGCGCATCATAGCCAACGATATAGGCGCAGAGCATGGTTAACATTATGTAAATTATTCCTAATACAAATTTCAGTGACAATAAACTGCTGAAGTGTTTACTTAGCAAATGATTGTTTTGCGCGATGTTCTTGTTATTGAAATTGGTTAACCCAAAATCAAGAAAAATGGTAAGTAAAAAAGAAAACATAAACAGCGCCGAGTATTCTCCGTAATGCGCATTCCCAACCTGATATTGAACACCCGGATCGATAATTAAAATCCAAAATGGCTTAATAAGCAAGTTGAGAATAATTAGCAGGGCTAAATTGAGTATGAACTTTCTTTGCTGCATTTTTTTTACAGGATGTCAAAGATAACTTTTTTTTGCTCTTTTTTACCCTTTTTTTGATAGCTTTGCCAAGTGCAAATAGCTGTAAATACGCGACTTTTACTAAAAAACAGGTTAGAGGGAATGGGATGGTTTTCTTATCAAACCTTAAAACGTATAACAACTAAGCATCCTAACGTACATTTTGTTTTTTTATTTGACCGTCCCTTCGATAGCGAATTCCTCTTTAGCGATAACATTACACCAATCATTATTGGTCCGCAGGCGCGTCATCCGTTTTTATACTACGCTTGGTTTGAGTTTTCTGTGAAGAATACACTCAATAGCTTAAAACCCGATTTATTTTTATCGCCCGACGGCTTTTTAAGTTTAGGTGCCAAATGCAAACAGTTACCTGTCATTCACGATATCAATTTTTTACACAATCCGCAAGACGTAAAACCTTTAACACGCCGTTACTATAATTATTTTTTTCCGCGCTTTGCAAAAAAGGCAACCCGAATTGCAACGGTTTCAGAGTACAGTAAAAAAGATATTGCCGACAATTATAAAATCAATCCGGATAAAATTGATGTGGTTTACAACGGAATTAATTCGGATTTTAAAGCGGTTAATGAAGAAATTAAAAAGCAAACAAAGTCAAAATTCTCGAAGGGATTCGATTATTTTTTGTTTGTTGGTTCATTACATCCCCGTAAAAATATCTCACGTTTAATTGAAGCTTTTGGTGCCTTCAAAAAGGAATCAAATTCTGAAATAAAATTACTTTTAGCGGGACCGCAATATTGGGGCATGAGTGAAATCTATAAATCCATTGATGCTCTAGCCTGCAAAGAAGATATAATTTTTACGAATCGTTTAAGCAATGAAGATTTGGCAAATGTGATGGCATCCGCTTTAGCTTTAACATTCGTTCCGTATTTCGAAGGCTTTGGTATTCCGTTAGTAGAGGCGATGCAAAGCGAAATCCCAATCATTACATCTAATGTAACCAGCTTGCCCGAAATCGCAGGAGACGCGGCTATTTTTGTTAATCCATATGAAGTGATTGAGATTAAAAATGCCATGTTAAAATTATACGCCGACAAGGCCTTAAGAACAGAATTAATCGAGAAAGGAAAAACGAGAAAGGATTTGTTTTCCTGGGATAAATCGGCTGATTTGTTGTGGCAATCTATCAAAAAGGCAACGAATGCCTAATCGTTTTTATCGTAAAGTTTTTTGATAAGGTCAGGCAACTGTTTCGTTGCAAATAATTCGCGCATTTTTTCTTTTGCTTTTCCGGCCGGTGTACCAAAATACGTTTGTCCTGCACTTACATTTTCACCCAATCCTGATTGAGCTAAAATTACGGCACCATCTTCTATAGTTATACCGCTGGAGATGCCGACTTGTCCCCACATGGTGACTTTATTGCCAATCGTACAGGCACCCGCAATTCCGACTTGGGCAGCAAATAAACACATTTCTCCAATGGTGGTATCATGTCCAACATGCACTTGATTGTCCAAAATACTTCCTTTTCCAATAATAGTATCTGAAGTGACTCCTTTGTCGATTGTACAATTAGAGCCAATGTGAACATGGTCTTTTATCAAAACACGCCCAACAGTTTGTAACTGTTCAAATGCATCACTGCGTTTTTTAAAGTAAAAAGCATGCGAACCAATTGTTGTGTTAGCATGAATGATAACATTGCTTCCTATTTCGCATTGATCATAAATAACAACATTAGGATGAAGAACTGTATTGTCGCCTATGATTACATTATTACCAATGAAACAACCGGGCATAATGGTAACATTGTTGCCGATTTTTGCGGTAGGACTAATGTTAGCGTTAGAATAGGAGAGAGGATTGAAGTGTCTGGTTAAAGTATTAAACGCAGTAAATGGTTCAGGATGCAGAATCAATGCTTTTCCTGCAGGACAATCCACTTCTTTATTGATTATGATAGTGGTGGCCGCGCTAGACAATGCTTTATCGTAATATTTCGGATGATCTACAAACACTACGTCTCCTGTTTCGACACGGTGTATTTCGTTGAAGCCGGTAATTATATGCGATTCATTGCCAATAAATTTAGCTTGAATAATCGCCGCAATTTCTTTTAAAGATGTAGGTTTGATTTTCATTTTGTTTACACCATTAAATCTTCGTTATAACTATCATCACTAGAACCGAAACCTAATCGTTTACCGGTGCGTAAGCTTACACTACTTGTTTTTTCTTGCATTTCGTTCACGGTAACTTCGCGAACTGCTTCAAACGGAGGTGTAAATAAATCAAATGAAATAGCGAATAAAATTAAATCATTAATGATTTCTTTCAATACTTCTTTGGTTAATGGTCCTTCCGAAAAAGTATTATGTTTTAGACCGATTGGTCCTTTAGCCTCCATAAAAAAACGCATTTCGCGGTTCACGAAAATACGGGCGACTAAATAACCCAAATCATTATAACGATTAAAAGTAAATGAATCGGCTAAAAAATTGTAAATATTAATAATGCCGCAATAGGAGTTGTATTCGTTTTGCTTAATATAACCGGTTTTAAACATGGGGTGCGAGCGTTCAAACTCGAATACATTTGTGTGCATGTAAAACTCCAGTAAGTCACCTGCTACTTTTAATTGCATAGCTTGTTGATTCACTTCAAAAAAATTCAGTGATACACGCTTATCAATCTTTTCTACTTCAGATTTTAAATCACTGTTTATTTCGCGACAAACTTCACGCATCATTCCAAATGCATTAATGGTGTTACGAAACACATCCTGTTTCATTACTGATTTTTCTTTTAATAAATCAATAATCTGTTGACGCTGTTTGTTTAGTAAGTCGCTCATGAAATAAAGATAAAAAAAACAAATTAATATGCACGGGCAAAAATCACGCGTTGCGTACTTGGTTTGCCACTGTATATACATTTGCCGGCCTCTTGTTTATTATTTAGAGGAATGCAACGAATCGTAGCTTTAGTTTCTTCTTTTATTTTTTCTTCTGTTTCACTCGTGCCGTCCCAATGCGCATAAATAAATCCACCTTTTTCATCCAAGAGTTTTTTAAACTCATCGTAACTATTTGCTTCGTGTGTCATCGCCGCACGACGTTCTAAAGCAATTTTGTACAGATTGCTTTGAATATCGTTTAAGAGTTGTTCAATGTAATTTTCAATGCCATCCGCTTTTACGGTTTCTTTGCTTAAGGTATCGCGACGTGCCACTTCAACAGTTCCATTAGCCAAATCACGCTCTCCAATGGCCACACGAACCGGAACACCTTTTAATTCGTATTCTGCAAATTTCCATCCCGGACGCTGTGTATCACGATCGTCGTATTTCACAGTAATGCCTTTGGCTTTAAGTTTAGCAACAATCTGTAATGCAGTTTCAGATACTTTTTTCAATCCCTCATCACCTTTATAAATTGGCACTATCACTACCTGGTGCGGTGCTAATTTTGGAGGAAGAACCAAACCGTTATCATCACTATGGCTCATTACTAAAGCGCCCATTAAACGTGTAGATACACCCCAGCTGGTTGCCCACACAAAATCTTGATTACCCTCTTTAGTTGCAAATTTCACATCAAATGCTTTCGCGAAATTTTGTCCTAAGAAATGAGATGTACCGGCCTGTAATGCTTTACCATCTTGCATTAAAGCTTCAATACAATAAGTATCTAATGCACCTGCAAATCTTTCGTTCGCAGTTTTTACACCTTTAATGACAGGCACTGCCATCCAATTCTCAACAAAATCTGCGTATACATCCAACATTTTTTTTGTTTCTTCAATCGCTTCTTCAGCTGTTGCGTGTGCAGTGTGTCCTTCTTGCCATAAAAATTCTGCCGTACGTAAAAATAAACGTGTTCGCATTTCCCAACGTACAACATTAGCCCATTGATTAACTAAAATCGGAAGATCACGATAACTTTGAATCCATCCTTTGTAAGTGTTCCAAATAATTGTTTCGGAAGTCGGACGAACAATAAGCTCTTCTTCTAATTTGGCATCGTTATCCACAACTATGCCACCACCATTCGCATCATTTTTTAAACGGTAATGAGTTACAACAGCACATTCCTTAGCAAAGCCATCCACGTGAGACGCTTCCTTGCTGAAAAAAGATTTTGGGATGAATAAAGGAAAATAAGCATTTACGTGTCCTGTATCCTTAAACATTTTGTCTAAGGCATGTTGCATCTTTTCCCAAATACCATAGCCGTAAGGTTTAATTACCATGCAACCACGTACGGCACTGTGGTCGGCTAAATCAGCTTTTACCACTAAATCATTGTACCATTTACTGTAATCTTCGGCGCGTGTAGCGAGTTCTTTACTCATATTGTATTGTTAAATATGTTAATTCAATTGTTACTAAATCTGTTTAAAAGTGCCACTTATATAAAATCTGTGAAATACAACGGATTTGGTATAAGTTTTGTAAATTTACATAATAAATCTCCGCGCAAAGTTAATTTTTTAAACCTATTATTACACGTTAAGCACATGAAAAAGGTTATAATCATAGCGGGCATTACTTCACTGGTATTTGGCGCTTGTACTAACATGAAAAAGGCGACTTATAACGATGATGTTTATGTTGACCCTAAAGAAGAAAAGTTAGAACGGGAGCGTTTGGCTGCGGAGCGAAAGAAAAAGCAAGAGGAAGAAGAGAAAAAACGCAAAGAGGAGGAATTAGCTGCGCAAAAGGCGAAGGATGATGCAAATCCCGCTTATAAAGATCCTGTTTACGATAAAGACGATTACTACGATTATCAATACGCTTCACGCTTACGTCGTTTCAATAATTCGGTGAATGGCTTAGGGTATTACGATGATTATTACACTAATTATTATTGGTATAACTATAATCCTGCTTATTACGGAGCGAGTATTTATTCAAGCTATAATTGGTGGGGACCATCCTATTGCGGTCCATCATTCGGTTTCGGAATGGGATATAATTGGGGTAGTCCGTACTATGGTTATGGATATAATCCTTACGGATACAGTCCGTATTTCGGATATAACGATCCTTACATGATGGGGTATTACAACGGTTATAATCAAGGTTTTTATAACGGATTTTATGGTTATCCTTATTACGGTTACAATAACCCTTATTACGGTGGCGGATGGGGTTATTTCAATAGTTTAGACGCGAATAGCGGATACAGTAAAGCAACTTATGCACCCCGTTCTTCTCACGGTGGAGGAAACAGCGGACGAATTTCTAATCCCGGCTTGAATAATGCTGATGGTTTTAAGGCCCAATACATTAAAAACGTATTAGAGAATCAATCCAACACACCGAAATTTAATGAGGTTTCAAAACCGGTTAAATCTGTGAAGTCATATGATGCAAATCCTTCGGGATTAACGCCGATTGAAAATAATAATAGCGGTGAAATCAAACCTAGAGTTAATCCTGCCTATCAGCCGGAAAAACAACCGGTGCGCGATGTGAAATCGACAAGTCCGGAAATTTATACACCGGAGCCGATAAAAAATAATCCGGTGAAAACACCTTATGAAACTCAGCCGGTAAAACAGCCTCCGGTTAAAAGTGAGCCGATAAAGCAGGAACCAATAAAAATGGATCCGCCAAAGAAGACCTTTGAAAATAATTCGCAGCCTAACTTTAATAGTGGCGGATTTAATTCAGGTTCGGGTAACAGTGGTGGTTCAACACCTCGTACAAGCGGAGGTTCGGGAGGAAGTAACAGACCTCGTTAATTTTAATTCGGTTTTATTATGAAAACAAAATATTTTGCAATTGCTCTGGCATTGTTAAGCGGCTACAGCTTTGCTCAAAACGATTTGGATGCTTTGCGTTATTCGCAAACGAATATTGGTGGTACTGCTCGCTTTATCAGCATGGGCGGTGCGTTCGGAGCCTTAGGCGCTAACATTAGTTGTATGAGTCAGAATCCGGCCGGACTTGGAGTATATCGTAAAGGTGAGATGAATATTTCACCGGGACTCAGATTTACTACCATCACCGGAACTCACAATGGAAACGAGTTGAAAAACTTTAAACCAGGTTTTTTATTTAATGGTTTAGGAATGGTAGCTGCATGGGAAGGTTCGCAAAATAAAGATAACCGTCATTCTGTTGGATTTGCATTTAATCAATTAGCAAATTTTAATCAGAATATTTCCCTTGGCGGGTATTCACAAAACAAATCCATCGCGAACGATTTATTGGCTAGTGCCGGCAATGCAAATCCAAATAATCTGGATCCTTCTTATAGCGGACTTGCATTTAATACCTATTTACTGGATACAATTGACGGGCAATATTATTCGTTCACGAATGATAAATTTAATTTATATCAGCGTAAGTATATCCAAACAACTGGTCGAATGAATGAGTTTGCCCTTGCTTATGCTTATGGCTATCAAGATAAATTATACATCGGGGCCAGTTTGGGAATTCCATCCATCAGTTATAATCATTCTTCAACTTATTCTGAAAGTGATGATAAAGATTCTCTTTACATCAATTACAATGGTTCAACATTTAATACGTCTTATGATTATAACGTGTATTATTACCCCGGTTTAGGAGGGTTTGAATCCATGTCGTATAATGAAACATACAAAACTTCAGGAAGAGGATACAATTTAAAACTAGGTATTTTATATAGGGTAAATGAATATCTCCGTGTGGGAGCACACTATCATACACCAACTGTATTAAACCTTACCGATACTTACAGTTATAAAATGACGACAAAATTTGATGAAGGTGATTCGTATGATTTTACCTTTCCTGAAAATGGCGGCGTGTATAAATATGTGATCATTACCCCAATGCGTTATGGTGCCAGTTTAGGTTTTATTTATAAGAAAATGTTTGTTGTAGGATTGGATTATGAAGGTGTGAATTACGGACAAGCTACTATTTTAGGTTCGGAAGCAGGAGCATTTAGCGATGTAAATAATACCATTAGCGATAAGTATACAACGGCGCACAACATTAGAGTAGGAACAGAAATTAATTTAAATCCAATTGTAATTCGTTTGGGTTACGCATCTCTTGGTAGTCCGTTTGGAGATACATTTACCGGAAAATTTGTAAGAAATTCATACAGTGGCGGAATTGGTTTTAGAAGTAATAACTGGACCTTTGATTTCGGATTAGTAAGACAAATGTATAATGAAGATTATTACATGTATAATCCTAAATACGTAAACAGGAGCGATGTTAAATTTTCTGGCACGAATTTTGTTTGTACAGTAGGACTAAAGTTCTAGTGATTGTTAGTTAGTAGAACTTTCATTTAAACCTCATGGGGATGGGAAATAAATGAAACAGAAATCCGGGTTATGCCCGGATTTTTTGTTTCCAATCAGTGCTTATTTGTTTAATTTTAAAGCATGGTATTTGATGTACATATTTTTGTTTGCACCAATCAACGCACAGGAACGGAACGATTGAGTTGCGGAGAAGCACACGGATTAGATCTGGTAACGGAGTTTAAAAAACAAATTAAAGACTTAAAAGTAAACTTGAATATCCGGGCACAACGCGCTGGGTGTTTGGGAATTTGTGATTTCGGTCCCACCGTTGCTGTTTATCCTGAAGGCATTTTTTATGTAGGAGTAAAAAAGGAAGATGTAACAGAAATTGTACAATCTCATATCGTAAATAAAAAACCGGTAGAGCGTTTATTATTGAAAAAATAATGAGTGATCAGGTTCCGGATATAATCACAGGGATATCAAAACCCGATTTGTTTGAGAAGTTCAAACAGCAATTACAAAAAGACTTTGAATCTTGCGGTGTGAACGGAGAATTTTCTGCTTCACTTACTGCTAATTATGATTCCATTCATGAGAGATTAGTAAAAGAGTTGTCTCAAATTTCTAAAACTGCGTCTTCAAAGATTAACGAATTACTGTATCGTATCGATATCAGTGAACAGCAATTAAAAAAGTTGAGTACGTTAAAGCCTGAGGAAGATTTAGTTTCCATAATGGCTGAATTAATTATAAAAAGAATCCTGCAAAAAATAGTGTATAAAGAATTTTATAAATCATGAGTAACATTGTAATAAGAAGAGGCACCGAATCGGATATTTCCGCAGCGCTTGGATTAGTAAAGGAATTAGCAGCGTATGAAAAAGCGCCTGATGAGGTAGAAGTAAGTGTGGAAGAAATGAAAAACTGGGGCTTTGGAAAAAACAAAGTGTTTGATTTTTTTGTGGCTGAAGAGAATGGAATAATAATCGGAATTGCTTTGTATTATTATAAATACTCAACCTGGAAAGGCAAGTGCATGTTTTTGGAAGATATCATTGTCACTGAATCACAACGAGGAAAAGGAATAGGTAAACTATTGTTTGATGAAATCGTAAAAGTAGCCAAAACAGAAAAAGTGCGCCGATTGGAATGGCAAGTTTTAGAATGGAACGAACCGGCGATTAACTTCTATAAAAAGTATAATTCTGTATTGGATGATGAGTGGATTAATTGCAAACTAACGAATCATCATTTAGAGAAAATGTAATTAGTTCTCATTCGTATTAATTAAGCATTTCGGAATAAACCATTTTTTGGTGTAGAGTTTCAAATCAATTACCTCGCCGTTGCATTTGAGGTAATTGCCATTTTTATCACGTTTGAAATAAACCGCGTTGCCCGCTAATATGGCGGTCAGACAAATAGCACTTAATTCTTCCTGATTTTTTTCTTTGTACTTTATACCTGTTTCAATACCCAAATAATTATTTTGTAAATCCATAACGCTTGAAAGGCTATCCGCTAATTCGCCATCTTCTTTTTTTGCATTCAAAAAGTTCTTATAATTTCCTTTCTCATGCGCGATACCGAGTTTCAAGACTTTTTTCGCTTTTACTTTTTGGGCAAAAGCGGCCATATAAAATATATGACGAAAAGCGTCTAATTTCCCGCCATTATCAAAGCTGTCCGGCATATTTTTACGTTTAAGCTGCTCATAAATTGGCTTCGCTTCTTTGTAAATTTTCCGCACTTTGAGTGCAGCAAAAGGATGAAACACGGCCCATTTTTTTTCGGCTGCCGATCTGGAACCAAAGGATTGTGCGCTTGAATAGAGTAAAGCGAACAAAAAATAATATGTGAGAATTTTTCTCAATTGTCTTTCAAAAACGAATTAACATAAAAATGTTGATAATACAATCTCTTCTTAAAGTTTGAAGCCTTCTATTATATCTATTTTTGTGAAATATGTCATTCAAAGGCGATTTATTAAAAAAGATTTTTTCAAAGGAACTTGGCTCAGGATTAGTTGAGAGTATTAATGATTTACGCGATAAGGAGTTTAGTGGAGCTAAATTAAGCCCTGAAGAGCGATTTGCACTTTCCACTTTCGATAATTACCGAATAAAAATCTTAAACGCTCAAGAAAATGAAGCTGATTTCCACCAGCAATATCGTCAGTTACAGGTTATTGCTAACCTTAGCGATTGGCGAGAGTTTCTAAAAGAGGAATACACCAAATAAGTAGTCTTATTTTCTGCTACTTTCATCTAAATCCTTTTCAGTTTACCAAGTATTTTAATACATTTGAATTAATTCAAATTAACCTCTATGAACGTTAAAACTTTAGGTCAGTTTATTATTGAAAAACAGGCCGATTTTCCTTACGCTAAAGGCGAACTTTCCAGATTATTAAGAGATATAGGTATTGCTTCCAAAATCGTTAACCGTGAAGTAAGTAAAGCGGGATTGGCTGAAATCTTGGGTGAAACCGGCGATACAAATGTTCAAGGGGAAAAAGTAAAAAAACTAGACGTATTCGCGAACGAACAGTTTATTGCGGCATTAAAAGCCGGCGGTGAAGTTTGTGCCATTGCCAGTGAAGAAAATGAAGATATTATTCCAATTGATAATGATATTTCAAAAAACGCAAAATACGTAGTGGCGATAGATCCTTTAGATGGTTCTTCGAATATTGATGTGAATGTATCTATAGGTACAATTTTCTCAATTTACCGTCGTGTTACGTTAAGTGGTCCTGGTACGATTGAAGATTTCATGCAAAGAGGAACCGAGCAAGTTGCCGCAGGTTATGTGATTTATGGCTCATCTTGTATGATGGTTTATACCACCGGAAAAGGTGTTAACGGATTTACTTTAGATCCAAGTATTGGTGAATTTTGTTTATCACATCCAAACATGAAAACTAAGGCGAACGCAAATATTTATTCCGTTAATGAAGGAAATTATTTGCATTTCCCTGATGGTGTAAAAAAATACATTAAGTATTGTCAGGAAGAAGACAAAGCAACTAATCGTCCATATTCATCTCGATACATTGGTTCAGGCGTTGCAGATATTCACCGCAATTTAATTTC
>JAEUTQ010000070.1 GCA_016787445.1 Bacteroidia bacterium | reverse complement strand
TGTGTTGACTACTAACTGAAGTGTGCGTGTTCCGGTACAGGATAATGTGTTCGATCCTATTACTGTATATGTGGTAGTTGAAGATGGGGAAACTACCACTGCGCTACCTGTTAATGCACCAGGATTCCATGTATAGGTTGATGCGCCAGAAGCTGTTAAGGTGGCACTTCCTCCAACGCAAATTGAGGTTGGAGAACTCAATGCCGTAACCGTTGGTGTAGGTCCTACCGGAATAGTTAATGTTGTTTGTCCGACGCAACCGCCTGAAGAGCCGAGCACGGTGTAAGTTGTAGTTACGGTTGGACTCAATGCGACCACACCTCCTGTTATTCCTCCGGGATTCCATGTATATGATAATGCACCGGTGGCGACTGCGTTAGCTGAGTTGCCCGGACAAATTGTACCCGAAAGATTAAACGCATTGATAGTAGGGGCTGTGCCGACCGTTATACCAATAGTAGTAGAAGCAGTACATGCCCCGCTTAAACCAAGTAAAGTATAAGTGGTGCTAACAGTTGGAGATACGGCTAAGGTAGATCCGGTAAAATTTCCGGAAGGTGTTTGCCAAGTATAGGATGTAGCGCCTGAACCGGTTAATGTTACTGAACCCGGAGCACAAAAAGTATTGGAAGAAGCAGTTGCTGTTACAGTTGGATTTCCAACAACAACCTGCACGGTGGATGTTCTTGTTCCGCCGCAATAATTTAATGAAGCCGTATATGTACTAGTCGTTGTAGGACATGGCGCAGCAGTTAAACCTGTGGCACTAAATCCACCTGGACCCGCCCAGTTAACACTGAAGCTTGGTGCAGCCGTAGGAACAAATCGCCACGACTCATTAATAGCAGTCCAAGCTGCTAATGTATTACGTGTTGGAGGAGCAGTAAATGCGGTAGCGTTGGCATTTTGTATACCAATTAAACCGCGACCATTATTCCAAGTCATACACGCGGTACTATTTACGATGTTAACTGCTATTTGATTAGATCCTTCATAAAGAGCAATCTGAAAAGAAGAAACCGGTGATCCGCATGAGAATAAAGTAACACCACTCCAATAAGCAACAAAAACACGACAAGGTGCAACACCTGTAGTATAAGTACGAACAACTCCTCCCGGAAATGGATCATAGTCGCGATAGGCACCACATATAGTTCTACCCGGATGCTCAGCAAGATTCGGGAG
This sequence comes from Bacteroidia bacterium, assembly GCA_016787445.1. Classification (GTDB taxonomy): domain Bacteria; phylum Bacteroidota; class Bacteroidia; order B-17B0; family Aurantibacillaceae; genus JAHEYG01. The sequence continues at coordinate 16,497 of JAEUTQ010000070.1, read as the reverse complement.
AATTTGAGTTGTAACCCATGATTCAAATGTATTAGCTCGGGAAAGATCAAATGTAATTTCTCCATTCGATCCAACGCATAATTTTTTATAGGTTTGGCCGTAAAAACAGAAGTCAAAACCAATACTGATAGAATCACTCCACAAATCGTCAGAAGACGTTGCAAAAACGTTCGAGCCTCCAACATAAGGATGTGTTGAATAACTTACTGAGGCAACAGAATAACTAGTAGTTGCATTTCCAGGCGCCACAACGCTTGCTGTCAAGTTAGCGCAGTTACCCGAGCATACAGTGGTTGACGGACCGGTTGCAACCTGAGCGTTAATGCTTGGATTTATACATTGAGAAGTTCCAAATTTTGGAAGCAAAAGGAGCAATGCAAAAATTGAAAAATAAAACTTAAAAAAACGATTCATAGTGACTATGATTTAAATGAAATAAATGTTTTTATTTTAGGCGAGTTTCAAGGTTATCAAAAAGATGAGGATCTTTCGTGTTGAGCGCTTTTATTTTTTGATTTTCAGTATTGCTCAAATAAGTATCCGCATCATTAATAGGTTGTGGAGATTGGAAGAATTTTCTTTCTTTCTCAGTAAAAATCAAATATTCAAGAGATGTTTTTGAATTAGTTTTTAGAAAGTCTGTACATTTTTTTCTTATTGCAAACGCTAAATCGGCACTTTTTTTAGGATCGGTTTCGAACGACGCAACCGAAGCTATTTGAAGCATTAACAATTCCTTAATTGTTGTTTCTGCAGCTACGTCAGTTAAATTAATACTGTGCTTTTGAACACTTCGAATGGCAATGTCATTCTCGTTTATAAATGATTTCAGAATAGAAGCATCCTGAGATTTAAGGTTAAAAGCAAAAACCAGAAAAAAACCGGTTGTCAAAAACTGCACTAACTTCTTCATATTTAAAAAATAGAATGCAAAAATTAACATTTTTTTGTTAATAAAAAAGTTAAACAAGGGAAGTAAAGTATTAAATAAATTGCCTGAATTACAAATTACTGATATTTAGGCGTATAGGTTGTTTTTAGAACCAGAATAAATTAGGGAAGTATACCATATAAAGGTTGATTTGTTGCATCGGGGTCTAAAAGATAGGTTTTGCCAATAAATTTTAATTCGTATTATCTGTAAAAACTTCGCGTTATTTTAATTGTACATTTGCGGTTTATGAGCAATATTATTTCCCTTTTACCCGATCATGTAGCCAATCAGATTGCAGCCGGCGAGGTAGTGCAACGACCGGCTTCGGTGGTTAAGGAATTGCTCGAAAATGCCATAGATGCCGGTGCTACCCAAATAAAACTTATTGTAAAAGATGCCGGTAAAAGCCTTATTCAGGTTATTGATAACGGAAAGGGAATGAGTCCTTTTGATGCGCGTTTATGTTTTGAGCGGCATGCTACATCTAAAATTAAGAATGCTGATGACCTTTTTAATATACATACTAAAGGCTTTAGAGGCGAAGCTCTTGCAAGTATTGCGGCTGTTGCTCAAGTTGAACTTAAAACCCGCCAACAACAGGATGCTGTTGCACAGTTAATCGAAATCGACGGCGGAAAATTTGTTCAGCAAAGTGAATGTCAGGCGCCGGTTGGTACTTCATTCAGCATTAAGAATTTGTTTTTTAATATACCTGCACGACGAAATTTTTTAAAGGAAGATAGCACTGAACTCCGTCATATCATTGAAGAATTTGAACGTGTTGCGCTGCCGCATTACAACATTCATTTTATACTATACAGTAATAATAATGAGTTGTTTAATTTACCGGCTGCAGGTTTAATTCAACGCATCATGGGATTATTTAGTCATAATCTCAACCAAAAGTTAGTTCCAATTGAGCAAAGTACGGATGTGGTGAAAATTTCGGGCTATGTTGGAAAACCGGAAACAGCCAAAAAGAAAAGAGGCGAACAATACTTTTTTGTAAATAACCGATTTATAAAAAGTCCGTATTTAAACCATGCAGTTTATGAAGCTTACCGCGAGTTAATTGCAAGTGATGCTCACCCGGCGTATTATATTTTTTTAGAGGTAGATCCTAAAACAATTGATGTAAATATTCATCCTACAAAAACAGAAATTAAATTTATCGACGATAAAACTATTTATGCTTTATTACACAGTTCAGTGAAACGTGCCTTGGGTAAAGCGAATGTAGGACCAAGTTTGGATTTTGAAGCGGAGATGAGTTTTAATTTGGACGCGCCAACACATAACAAAACCATCACACAGCCAACCGTGAGTGTTAATCCGGACTATAATCCTTTTAAAACAAAATCATTTTCAGGAGGTAATTCATCTGTAAATACTTCCAATAAAAAAAATTGGGAAACACTCTACGACGGATTTAAAAATTCAAATGAAGAGGAACCTGAACAAAACACGTTCAGCAACGAAACCGCTGAATTAAACAATGAAACTGTTACTTATAAGGCGTTTCAGTTATCTGGTAAATATATTGTAACATCATTCGGACAAAACGCTGTGTTGATTGATCAACAAAGAGCGCACGAACGCATTTTATACGAGCATTTCCTGAATATTAAAGAACAAAATCCAAACTCCGTTCAACAAATGTTATTTCCTATTCACATGGAGTTAAGTAATAACGATTTTGTTTTAATACAAGGATTAAAACCTGAGTTTAATGTTTTGGGTTTCGATTTGGAGCCATTCGGGAAAAACAACATTGTCATTAATGGAACGCCGGCAGAATTAGGTGAGCTAAATGCCCAACAAATGATTGAAGGTATTTTAGAAAGTTACAAGCTTAATTTGCTCGATAAAAAAATTGACATGCACGATAATTTATGCCGCGCTTTAGCAAAAAACACGTGCATTAAATACGGAAAGTTTCTTGACGATACAGAAATGCAAACCATCATTTCCCATTTATTAAACTGTAACGAACCTTTGTACAGTCCTAATGGAAAACCGGTGATGATGGAAGTTGAAAAGGAAGAAATTGAAAAGTTTTTTAAACGGTAATTATGATTTATTCTCAAGAATTCAGGCCGCGTAGTTTTAATACGCTTCCGCCTGTCATAAAAAATCTGCTTTTCATTAATATTTTAATGTTTATTGCCACTCAGGTTTTTCGTGAGAGTTTAGGAATTGATTTGGTTAAGATACTTGGATTGCATTTCATCACCGCGCCCGATTTCAAACCTTATCAATTCGTTACTTATTTATTTATGCACGGTAATTTAGCGCACTTGTTCTTTAATATGTTCGCGGTGTGGATGTTTGGTTCAATTCTTGAAAATGTATGGGGACAAAAACGTTTTTTGATTTATTATTTAATTACAGGATTTGGCGCCGGATTAATTCAATACCTTGTTTTTTATCTTCAAATGGCACCCTTTCTGGATACTTTAAATTTGGTGCAGAGCAATTTAACGGTTAATACTTTCGAAGAGTTGGTTAATACATCAAGTTTTCAAAGTAAATTCTCATATGAGTTCATGTTTCAGTATGATGCATTTGCCCGCGAGTATAATATAGCTCTACAGGATAATCCGGCTAAAGCTTTGAGTTTAGCCTCTCAGTTTTTAATTGATTTCAAACACCAATATTTGAATTCTCATGTTGTAATCGGAGCATCAGGTTCTCTTTTCGGAATTTTGATAGCTTTTGGTATGTTATTCCCGAATACGATGATAAGTCTTTACTTTATTTTTCCTGTTAAAGCTAAGTGGTTTGTAATAGGATATGGTGCTATGGAACTGTTTAGGGGAATATCTAATAATCCTGGCGACAACGTAGCCCATTTTGCACATTTAGGCGGAATGTTATTTGGTTTCATTATGATCATGATTTGGAAAAAGAACCGTAACCACTTTTATTAATGACTTTTTGGAGCAACATAAAAAGCACCTTCGAACAGCAGAGTAAATTAACGGTACTAATTGTACTGAATGTCGCTATTTTTCTCACTGTAAATTTAGGTATACATATTGCGCACATTAATCTGCTCCCTTATTTAGGACTTAACGCAATTGCCGAGGAGTTTATTTATAAATTCTGGACTTTATTCACTTATATGTTTACACACGAAGGCTTGATGCATGTGGTGTATAATTTGATTTTATTATTCTTTTCCGGACAAATTTTTTATTCAATTCTGGGTGAAAAGAGGTTACTGTATGTTTATATGATGAGCGGTTTAGCCGGCGGATTAATCTTTATGCTTTTAGGTTTTTTGGCACCTGAAGCATTATTCGGACATATTCTAATTGGCGCCTCAGCAGCAGTTATGGGAATTGTTGCCGTGGTTGCAATTTACGCTCCTAACTTACCGGTTAATGTATTTATGCTCATTGAAATCCCGTATAAATACTTCGCTATAATCGTATTTGTGCTAAGTACTTTGATTGATTTCTCGATTAATACCGGCGGGAAAATTTCTCACATCGGGGGCGCTTTATTTGGCTTATTTTATGGATATTCTCTAAAAAAAGGCAACGATTTATTTAATTTTTCAATCTTTAAAAAAGGCAATAAAAATCTAAAAGTTGTGCATCGGTCTCAGCAAACTAGCACAAAATCAGGACAATCCGATGAAGCTGCCCTCAACAAGCTTTTAGATAAGATTTCAAAAAGCGGATACGACAGCTTAACCAAGCAGGAAAGAGACGAATTATTTAAGCTATCCAACAAAAAATAGCTTTTGATATTAAAAGTTTTTTTCTAATTTAATACCCCCTTTATGAGGAAGAGAACTTTATATATCATTCTTGTTTTATTTGGATTTTCACTTTCTGTTTTCAGTCAGCAAGGTAAGGCCGATGTAGAAGATGCTGATGAGCATTATAAGCATGGCAATTACATTATGGCTTTGCCAATTTATCGCGATATCTTAAAGAAAGAAAAAAACAATCGCAAGGTTCAGTTTAAACTGGCCATGTGTTATTTAAATACCAATTACAATCGTACCGAAGCCATCAAACATTTGGAATCAATTACTGAAGATCCAAAATGTGATGAAGAGGCTTGGTTTCAATTAGGTCGTGCTTATCACCAAGCAGGAAAAGTAGACGATGCTATTATCGCTTTTAATAAATTTAAGCAACTTGCTCCAAAGAAGTTTGTAGAGGAGGTAGCACGAAATTTAGAGATGTGTAATAACGCGAAGATTTTTATGGAGAATCCGGTAAACGTTGCGTTTACGAATTTAGGTAAGGAAATTAATTCGGAAGATCCGGATTATTATCCATTCGTAAGTTCTGATGAAACATTTATGGTGTTTACTTCACGTCGTAAAGAAAATATTGGTGGAAAGAAAGTGGAGGTTGACGGCTATCACCCAAGTGATATTTGGTTTAGTAAAGTGGAAGCCGGTAAATGGACTAAAGCTGCTAATCCCGGTAATATAATTAACGGTGCATTAGATGAACAAGCAGTTTGGATGAAACCTGATGGTTCTGAAATGATGGTGTATTTAGATCACATCGAAAAGTTTGGAGATTTATATGTTTCAAAACGTAATGCAGGTGGTGATTTTACTAAATGGAAGCCATTGCCTAACGCAGAATTAATCAATGAGAAAATTGAAACATCAGGTTGTTTTGGTCCGGATGGTAATGTTATCTTTTTTGCACGCCGCGATAAAGTGGAAGGGAAAAATGATATTTATTCTTGCCGTAAATTACCGAATGGAAAATGGGGTATGCCTTATAGATTACCAGACGAAATCAATACACAATATAACGAAGATTTTCCTTCACTTTCACCGGATGGCTTAACGCTTTATTTCGCTTCTGAAGGTCATAACAGCATGGGTGGTTATGATTTATTTAAGTCTACTTATAATCCGGAAAACAATACTTGGAGTAAAGCCGTGAACATGGGCTTTCCAATCAATTCAACAACGGATGACAGAAGTATTAGTATTACCTCAGATAACCGTGCGGCTTATATTAGTACATGGAGACCGGGAAGTTTTGGTGATTTAGATATTTACCGAATTCGTTTTAACGACAACGAACAAATTGTAAGGATTTTTACAGGAAAAATTTCGTTGAGCGATACGATTTATAAACGTACTTCAACCATCGTAACCATCATCGCTAAAAACGTTGCCAATAACGAAGAGTTTACGTTTGTGCCGAATTCAAAAACAGGAAAATATGTTGTGGCATTGGGCGCCGGAACCTATAAGTTGTCTATTCACGCAATCGGCTACGAAGTTTTAACCGAAGAGATGGTTATTTCCGATATCGGAAAAATTGAAATTGAAAAAAATGATAAGAATTACGTCCTCACGCGAAAGGCCAAAAAGTAGCTTGGGTAGGTTAATTAAAATATCGCTTCTATTCTTTTATTCTTTTACTGTTTTTTCTTTCAATCCTCCTGCAGTAAAAATCCCTCCTTATGCGTATCAAATTGCGTTGCTGAAATACAATGGTGGCGGTGATTGGTATTCAAATCTCGAAACCTCTTTACCGAATTTAATTAAATTTTGTAATGAGAATTTAAAAACCAACATTAATCCCGAGCAAGCCATCGTTGAAGCAGGAAGCCAGGAAATTTTTAATTATCCCTTCGTGCACATGACAGGTCATGGCAATGTTATTTTTTCAACGCAGGAAGCCGAGAACTTACGTAATTATTTATTAGCCGGTGGATTTTTACACATTAGTGATAATTATGGCATGGATCAATTTGTGCGTACGCAAATGAAAAAAGTTTTTCCCGAATTGGATTTTATCGAATTGCCTTTCAATCACCCCATCTATCATCAGAAATTTAATTTCGATAAGGGGCTTCCTAAAATTCATGAGCATGACGACAAAGCACCAAAGGGATTTGGATTAATTTATAATGGTCGTCTCGTTTGCTTTTATGATGTCGAGTGCGACTTGGGTGATGGTTGGGAAAGTTTCGAAGTGCACAAGGATAGTGAGGAAACACGGCAAAAAGCACTCAAGATGGGTGCCAATATTATTTCTTATGCTTTTACCCTGAAGCAATAATTATCACAGAGGCCCGTTAACAACAATAATTTCCCCATTTAACACAATTTCGTTTTTTAATTAATATTAGCAGTAACTTTATTGGTTGCCAAACGTCATATTTCAATGCGTGTCTGTATTAGTGTTTTATTTTTAATTGTATCTCTGCAAGGCGCGGCTCAATCATTTATTCTGAGCGGAAAAATTACAGACGCTAAGAACAATCCTGTTCCTTTTGCATCAGTGATTTTGAAAGGGACAACCATTGGCACGAATAGTAATGCCGACGGGGCTTATTCTCTCCGTCTTAATGCAGGTAAGCAAGAGTTGATTTTTCAAAGTATAGGCTATAAGAAAGAATTCAAAACCATCGAGCTCACTTCAAACACTGAACTAAATGTGATTATGCAGTCTGATAATTATGAGCTCAAGGAAGTGCAAGTAAAAGTTGGGGAAGATCCGGCCTATGAAGTCATACGTCAGGCCATCAAGAAAAGAAAATATTATCTCAATCAGGTGGAAAGCTATTCCTGTAACGCGTATATAAAGGGATTACAGCGCTTATACGAAATTCCTAAGAACCTCGGTAAACTATTAAAAATAACAACCGGCGAAAATCCTATTGACTCTTCAATGCTAGGAATTATTTATTTGTCGGAGAGTGAAAGCAAATACCATTTCAGAAAACCGAACGATGAAAAAGAAATCATGTATTCCAGCATCGTGAGTGGCAATAACAATGGCTTTAGTTTTAATCAGTTGAGCGACATGAAATTTAATTTCTATGAGAATTTAGTTCAGATAAACGGATTAAGTGACAGACCCTTCATATCTCCGATTAACGATAACGCTTTTTTATCCTACCGCTACAAATTACTTGGAACAATGTTTGAAGACGGTAAGATGATTAATAAAATTCAGGTGATACCCAAACGCAATACAGATCCATGCTTCCATGGCGTTATTTATATCGTTGAGAACAGCTGGCGTATTCATAGCGCGGATATGTACATGACTAAAGAGTCGAAAATTAAATTTGTTGACACTTTAGAGATCCGTCAACTACATGCTTCTGTAAAGGGCGACTCCATATGGATGCCGGTAACTTTCAATTTTGGATTTAAGTTTAAGATTTTTGGATTCAGAGGAAACGGTTATTATAATGCTGTTGTATCGAATTACGAAATCAATCCGGTCTTCCCTGATAAATTCTTCAGAAATGAATTGTTTAAAGTAGAGGACAATGCAAATAAAAAAGATTCTTCGTATTGGAAATCCAACAGGCCTATTCCGCTTACACAGGAAGAGATGTATGATTATAAAAAGAAGGACAGTGTCACGAAAATCACCGACAGTAAACGCTATAAAGATTCGGTTGACCGAAAGTTTAACCGTGTAAAGCTGCAGTCGTTTATAATGGGTTACAATTACCGGAGTACGTATAAAAAAATAAATTTCAGCACAACAGGCTTGCTCACCAGCGGGGTGCAGTATAATACGGTGGAAGGCATTAATGCCAGCATGAATTTCAAATTCAATAAGGAATTTGAAGATTACAGAAAGCATGATATTGAAGCCAGTGTGCGCTACGGTTTTTCAAATTATCTGTGGGGAGGTAAAATAGGTTGGAGCTATTTACAGAATCCTGAAAAGTTCCAGCAGTTCGCGATAAACATGCAATCCATGGTGACGCAATACAATGGTTCTAACCCGATATCGGAAAGCATGAATTCCATTTACTCGCTTTACCTGAACGATAATTTTATTAAGCTCTACAAAAAAACATCTTTGCAATTATACTACCGAAGGGAATTGGTGAATGGTGTTTATTTTTACGGCACTGTTGAGTATGCTGAACGCAGTCCGCTAAAAAATTCTTCCGACAGATTGATTCAGGACGATCCGAATAAATTGTTTACAAGCAATGATCCGCTGCATGTCAACACGCATGATTCTTTATTCAGCACAAACAATGCTTTGGTGATTGATTTGGTTTTCCGTATCCGCTTCAAGCAAAAGTATTATTCAGTGCCTAACCGCAAAATCATTTCCGGTTCAAAATATCCGCGCGTAAATGTCGGATACAGAAAAGCTATTCCCGGTTTAAACACAAAAGCCGATTACGATTTGCTTAGCCTTCAATTAGACGATAATATTCAGTTAGGATTAGTAGGAACATTTAAGTACAGAGGTATGGCCGGTTATTTCCTAAACAACCGTTACATGTCATTCATGGATTACAAACACTTTAATGGTAATCAAACTGTCTTGGCTAACCGGAATCATTTAGGATCCTTTAAACTATTGCCATATTATACTTATAGTACTAAAAACTGGTACGCCGAGGCTCATGCAGAACATCATTTTAACGGATTTATCTTTAATAAAATTCCTTTGTTGAAGAAGTGGAGAATAACTGAAGTGGTTGGTGGTCATTTCTTAATCAATGACAGGATGGATCAGTATTATGAATTAACCTTTGGTATCGACAAGATTCTGCAATTAATCCGGTTTGATTATGCCTTAGGGTACGGACCATACGGAAAATTTACCCAAGGCTTCTTAATAGGTATCGATCTGGATTTTTAATCCCGTTAATTTCCTAATAATACAAATGCCGCCCAATAATAAGGATGCGGATATTTTTTACGTACCTCCGCTTGTGCTTTTTTGAAGGCCGGAGAAATGTTTTCGCGACTTGGATTCATTGACCAGTTTTTATAAAATTCACTCATCAGTATTTGTGTAGCTTCATCATCCACCACCCACAAACTCATGATGAGATTTTTTGCACCTGCTATGTAAAAAGCGCGCTGCAATCCAAACACGCCCTGGTTATTCATGTCAACACCTAATCCTGTTTCACAGGCAGAGAGTACAACTAAATCCGTATTGTATAAGTTAAGTAATGAAGCTTCATAAGCTGTGAAGATACCGTCTTGATCTTTGTATATGTTCACGGTGTCGCGCGCTACTACAGAGGCACCGGCCATCATAATGCCGGAGCGTAAGAGAGGATTAGTTATTAATTTCGTTGTTTCGAATCCTAAGACGCTTTTGTCCTCAATATCCATTACGTCTTTCAAAAAGAAACCATGTGTAGCGATATGCAGTACTTTTGGTGATTGTACTTTTTTTAATTGAGCCTCTGTTGCGAATTTATCAATGTAAACTTTTGTTTGCCATTTGTTTTCTTTCAACGAGGAAGAGATATTGTCTACTTCGGTTTGAGTACCGGGAAGAGCAGGTAATTCTGAAAAACCAAATCGGTTTACGGCTAATGGTGCGGAAGTTTTTGCTTGCGTTTTTTCTGATTTAAAATCATACTCATAATCAGGATTACCAAACAAAATAGCGGAATTAGTTTTGTTAATACTAGCTTTATCCAGAATATTGCTAAGATTCGGAACTAAGGTAAGGTTTACCTGATCTAACACATACGATTTGGATATCGGTTCCTGCAGTGAGTATAAATTGATCTGATTAAATACGCCATCAGTTGACACATAAAGTTTAGTGATGCCTGTTAATTGAGAAGCAATCGGTTTCCAAAAGCGATCGTATGACTTTAAATCTTCTTTTCTGTTCTCTATTTGCTCTCTGTAAAAATCAATATAGTCTGATTCAAATAGCTCGGAGTTTTTGAAAGTAATGGCGATTGGTGCCGTAGAATTTTTGTTGACAAACAGCGCTACATATTCAAGAACACTTGTTGTATCGGATGTATTATTGTAACGGCGGAGTATGCTTAGGGCACCTTCGTTGTTTTGTAATTTGTCTTTAATGTCTTTAAAACGTATTTGTTTTTTTTCAGTGAATAAATTGGTTTTGCTTTTTAGTTCTTGTTCCAGCTTCGCCGCTTGTTGTTCCAACTCAGCCATGTTCCAATAGCTGTTTTGAAAATCAAGATCGCGGAAGGCACCGGATAAAAGTTGTTTGGTATTAAGCCATTTATTATACGTGTTAACAAGAGCCGTATCATTACTGCTTAAGATAGCTTTGCGTGTATTGATGCTGCGATTAAGCGGCAATGATTTGATGAATAATTGATAATCATAACAGGCTGTTAAGAGAGCGCTGTGGTTTTCCTTTGGGAAAGCTTTAATAAAAGCGAATACAAAACTGGTGAATTCATCAAAACGCCCTTCCAGTAGTTGGTAATAGGAATTTTGTTCATCCTCACTCATGCTTTCAAAAAATTTATCGAATTGCTCCTTGTAATTATCAAGAGATTGAATAAAGAGGCCTTTCGAATTTTGAAAATCATTCATCTTCCATTTCACCACCGCTAGATTATACACGCCATCTGTATAATCAATATGTTTTTCACCAAATTTCTTTTTTAGAATGTCATTTGATTTTTCAATGCACTCAATCGCTTGCTTGTAATTATTCTGACGGAAATAAACAATACCGAGACTTCGTAAATAGTAGGCGTAACGTTCGTTGTCTTCTCCGGTCATTTGCTTCATGATTTCCAGTGAACGCAACTTTATTTTTTCAGCTTCTTTATAACGCTTTTGTTCAGCGTAAACAGTTCCTAAGCTGTTAATGCAATTGGCGTAATAAGGATGGTATTCACCTAATACCTCTTTATAAATCTCCTTGGCTTCCAGTAAATATTTTTCACCACCATCGTAATCGTATTGGTCAATATGCACCAAAGCCATATTGCTTAAAGCATTGGCATAATTAACGTGTTTGGTGCCTACTGAGTTTTTCCTGATTTCAATTACTTCCAATAATAAATCGAAGGCTTGTTTATACCTTCCGAGCATCCGGTACAAATCAGCTTTGTTGCTTAATGAGTTTGTGTAATCAGGAACAAAATCAAGCTTTAGTTTTTTGTAAATGGCCGTGCAATTATCAAAGGATTCTTCAGCTTTCTGAAATTCAGAAATAGCTTTGTAGCAAAGTCCAAGGTTGTTGTAAATAGTCGCTGAAGATAAATCATCATTCCTACTGAATTTTTTTGAAAGTTCAAGCGCTTTATTCTGAAGTTTAATAGCTTCATCATAATTGGCTAAATGACGGTGCGCCTCCGCTGTATTATTAATAATGGTAATATAATCGGCCGTATCAATTGGATTTAGTGAGGCATGGATTTTCATTAGCTTCTCAAATGTTTCAAGTGCTTTAGTATAATCGCCGTAACCCTCATTGATGCGCGCATCGTTATTTAAACAGATAAGATATTCACGGTCTTTCTCACCATTCATGGTTTTGAAATAATACAACAATGCATCGTTATACATTTTCGCTTCGTTGTATTTCCCCATCTCCACATACATTTCTGCCAGCACTTTAAACCGCATGGTGTATTGTATACTGCTTTGTCCGTATACAGCCGCTAAGGTTGGTAACGATTTTATGAAAAGCGGTTCCGCTGTTGTGTAATATCCAACATGATTATACAAACAAGCTAAATCATACTGGTAGAAGGCACGGTAAATGGTGTCGTTAATTTCCTTGGTGATATCAATGGCTTTGTTGAAGAGCTGAATGGCTTCAGGGTATTTCTCTTCCTTAAAAGCATTTGAGCCTAAATAATCGTATATAATCGACTTCTCGATTTTATTTGTTTCTAAATCTTTTTCATGCTTCTTTAAAAAGGAATTTAATTCTTCGTTAGAAAACGATTCACCGTTATCAATTCTTTTTTGAATAGGTTCCCAGGCTTTCGCGAAATTTTGCGTGTAGGCATTGAGAGATATAAAAGTGAAAAGAAAAAAAACAATCTTATTCATTACTCCTGATTTTGTAATTCAAATTTTGCAGGAACAGATTCTAATATTTCAAGTATGTCTTGGAGGGCATCAGTGGTAACGAGTTTCATGCGTGTGTCTTTAAAGTGCGGTATGCCTTTAAAATAATTGGTGTAATGCGGACGCATTTCCAGGATACCTTGTCGCTCGCCTTTCCATTCAACCGATTTTAATAAATGTGTTTTACACACTTCAACACGATTGTGAATGGTTGGAGCGGGTAGGTGAGAGCCGGTTTTAAAGTAATGTTTGATTTCATTAAAAATCCAAGGATAACCAATACTGGCGCGGCCAATCATGATGCCGTCTACTCCATAGGTGTTGCGGTATTCCAACGCTTTCTCCGGCGAATCAATATCACCATTTCCGAAGATGGGAATTTTGATGCGTTGATTGTTTTTTACTTCTGCAATATATTTCCAGTTGGCAGAGCCCTTATACATTTGTGCGCGTGTACGACCATGGATGGTGAGTGCTTGTATACCTACATCCTGTAAGCGTTCGGCCACTTCCATAATATTAATCATGCTGTCATCCCAGCCCAAGCGTGTTTTTACTGTTACCGGAAGTTTGGTAGAATTAACCACCGCCTTTGTTAAACGCACCATTAAGTTGATGTCTTTTAATACACCGGCGCCTGCACCTTTGCATACCACTTTTTTAACCGGACAACCAAAATTGATATCGACGATATCGGGATTGGTGGCGTCGACTATTTTAGCTGAGAGCGCCATCGCTTCTTCATCACCGCCAAAAATTTGTATGCCGATCGGGCGTTCGTAATCGAATATATCGAGTTTCTTTTTGCTTTTAATGGCATCGCGGATTAAGCCTTCGCTGCTGATAAATTCGGTGTACATTAAATCGGCCCCATATTGTTTACACACGTAGCGGAAGGGCGGATCACTCACATCCTCCATGGGAGCGAGTAGGAGAGGGAATTCTCCCAGTTCAATATTTCCGATTTTAACCAAGGCTGTAAAGGTACAAAATAAGCCGCAGATTGCACAGATGGACAGGGTTAAGTCTGCGAAAATCAGTGAAATCTGCGGGAACTATAAAAAATTTGTTAATCCATTATGGAATTAAAGCTTCTTTAACATCTGTATTTAAAGACAAAGGATAAAAAGATAAATCTTTGAATGATGGTAAAAAAGGGGATAGTTTGTTTAATGAGTAGCGTTGTAATGAATGCGGCCGCTCAAAATCAGGTGCAACAGTTTTATTCGAATGTGAATTTAGCCAATCAGTCTTATGTTCAGCAGCGAGCAAATCCTGTTTTAGCATCCAATGTTTCTAATATCAATAAAGCGAATACAGTAAAGGTAAACGCTACCAATTCAAATAAAAGAACAACTGTTAATCAAACTGTACAACGAAGACCGGTGCAGCAAAGTGCGCAGCGAAATGCGAATCCGCCTGTTCAAATTCAAAATGAGGACATTCAAATTCAAACGAATGTTTCCGATAATAATGTGGGGAATGAATTAAATAATTTTGAAGTGATACAAATTCAGCACTTGTCAAATGTGGCGGTTCCCGCAATTCCTCAAATTGGAAATGCAGGAATGGAATTAAAACTACCGAAAGTAAATTTAGGGGTGAGTAGAATGAGTAGAAAGAGCGTAAAGTCAGGCTCTTCAAATCACTCAAAAAAGAAAATTGTACAGATAAAAAATAAAATCAAGAAGGCAAATCGTAAGTGGTGCACGAAATTGGAAGGGAAGAAGAAACTAAGGTTGAAAGTAGATAGATGTTTCAACTGGTAATTTTTTACAATGTTATCTTTTTTTTCATTCATTCTGTATGATTTTAATCAAGGAAAAGCATGATTGATTAGATAGTTGAGTTCAAGCTTGTCGGGTACATTTGAACCAAATTAAAACCCACAACTATGAAAAAGTATCTACTATCAATGATGGCTGCCTTCACAATTACTGCGCAAGCGCAGATGGACTCACGGGCAGCAGTTAATGAACAACAAGCAAGCAATGCCACTAAAAATGTAAAAGTGGCACCTGGTGGTGTTGAAAATCGAAATAGCGAGCAAGTTGATTTGCATGCGAATAATAAAACGGAGTCTCCTCAGTATTTTAATGATGTGATTATTGAAAACTCAACTTTAAATCAAAGAAATGTTCGCATCTCCGCTGCCTTTAACGGATGGTTGTATAGTGCCTATTCAACTTACAATACAACTTCAAATTCAGGTGGTATAACTTTCCGTCGCTCTAAAAATGGTGGTGTTACATGGACAACTCTAGATAGTTATTTAGTGACAAATGTGAAATATGATGTGTTTGATATTGTTGTTGTTGGAACAGATACCAATAACCTTACTCTGTTTATGACAGGTGTGAATAATAACGTTACCGGTGGTACTTATACTTTGTTTTTCGATAAGTATAATGCAACTACTGGAGTATTTACAGGTAATTGGGGTACAGGAATCAACTATGGAACCCGTAAAGTTTATGATGCGGCAATTGCATCAGACTATAAATTCCCAGCTTTTGGAGCATCGCCTTATAGTATCGGAGTTGTTTATTCTGTTTATGGTAGCCCTAGAGATTCGGTTATTTTCGTTTGTTCAACAAATGGAGGAACAAGTTTAAATGTACGCCAGCCATTATTTGCAACTAGTGGTTTCGGTCGCCATGTTTCTTTGGATTACGGCAGAAGCTCATCCTATAATAATGGGCGTTATTTTGCAACCTGGGAGCGTTTGTCAAGTACAACAGCAAGAAATGCAAACATTTATGTAGCAAGAAACGTTTCTACAATTAATGGTACATGGACTTCACCAAAAAATCTAGATTCATTGGATGGAAATATGTTAGGCAGATGCCGCAGGCCGGTAATTGCTGTACAACATAACAATGTTAATAATGACAGCTCAAACGTTTCAGCAGTTGTATTGGTAGAGCGTGATTTTGGTGGAACAGGTACAGATTATGATATCTTAGGTTTTCATAATCACAGAGCGGCTAGCAATTTTAATTGGGCACGTTTAGACGTTTCTAACGCTTCTACTTACGATATGCAACCACATATTGTTTTTGATCCGGGTAACAACAACTTCTTAACAGTATATTACGATTCAACCAATAGCAAATTGCCTTACAAGGTTAACAGCATGAATCTTTCAAGTCCGAGTGCTTGGGGTACTGTAATCGGTCAGTACAACGATTTAACAACTAACTTAAAGCAAGCATGGCCTCGTGTAGACATTAGCCCTCCTTTAGTTAAAACTGTTCACGTTTGGAACTCAGAAGGTGCAGCAGGTAAAGGTGTGGCATTATTCGACGCTGAATATTTAGTGACTTCTTTTAAAGATGTATACGAGCCGGTAATTACCAGCGATATTTATCCAAACCCTGCGTCTTCATCCTTTAATTTATCATTACAATTGAAAAATGCGAATGATGTAACCATGGAAATTTACGATGCAAAAGGCCAGTTAATGAAACAAGAAGTTTATAATAATCTTGGTTCAAATGCAGAAGTGAAAACCATTAATATTGACGATTTAGCAAACGGAGTTTACATTGTTAAATTAACTTCAGATAAAATTAGCGTAAGTAAGAAATTAGTGAAAGCGGCTAATTAAAAATAACAACCTTTTATTAATAGGCTCTGCTGTAAGGCAGGGCCTATTTTATTAGTAATAGGATCAAATCCACATCCAAAAACCGACCACTTATAAAGTGAAAAGGTACATCTGCAAAATTAATTGTAATGAAACCCTTTTATTTGTAACTTG
>JAEUTQ010000064.1 GCA_016787445.1 Bacteroidia bacterium | reverse complement strand
ATTGCGTTAAGCCAAATGGGAAGCTCCGCAGGCGGGCCAAGGAGATCACCCATTTGGTAGCTTGCCAGCGTTAAGAAAATGTGCAGTGCACATTTTTAGCGCCCGGCAATGGCTGTTGCGCATAAAAAATTACGACCGTAGGGAGTAAAGGATAAAATGAAGCCTTGATTTCTTTTGTTTCTTTTCTGCATCAAGGCAGAAAAGAAATTAAACCCAAATTTTATCAACACCAAATCATCCCCCTCACAATTCCCGTATATTTGTAATCCCCAATTATGAGCTATATTAATGAACTAAATCCCGCGCAACGTGAAGCCGCCCTCGCCTCTGATGGTCCGGTGATGATTATTGCCGGCGCCGGTTCAGGAAAAACGCGCGTACTCACCTACCGCATCGCTCATTTAATTGACAATGGCGTGGATCCCTTCAATATTCTGGCTTTAACTTTTACCAATAAAGCCGCCCGCGAAATGAAAGAACGTATCGCGAAAATTGTAGGCTCCCAAAATGCCAAAAATATCTGGATGGGTACCTTCCACTCTATCTTCGCGAAAATTTTACGCTACGAAGCAGAAAAAATCGGTTACCCCAACAACTTTACCATTTACGATACCGACGACAGCAAAAGCGTTATCAAAGAAATATTAAAACAGTTTAATCTCGACGAGAAAGTGTATAAACCATCCCTGGTTTTAAACCGCATCTCCGACGCGAAAAATAAACTCATCTCCGCACAGCAATACGCCAACAATCCCATTACCCAGGCCGAAGACCAATCGAGCAACAAACCATTACTCGGACAAATCTTTGTGGCTTACCAAAAAAGAAATTTTAAAGCCGGGGCCATGGACTTTGATGATTTGTTGTACAACACCAATGTGCTGTTGCGCGACTTTCCGGATGTATTATTGAAATACCAGAATAAGTTCCGTTATATTTTAGTGGACGAGTATCAGGATACCAACTTCTCGCAATACGTTATCATCAAACAATTAGCCGCGCGCTTTCAGAACATTTGCGTGGTGGGCGACGATGCGCAGAGTATTTACGCCTTCCGTGGGGCCAACATTCAGAATATTTTAAATTTTGAAAAAGATTATCCGGATTTAAGAACCTTTAAGCTCGAGCAGAACTACAGAAGCACCAAAACCATTGTAGGCGCTGCCAATCATATTATCGCCAATAACAAAGAACAGTTTAAGAAAAACGTTTTTACCGAGAATGAACACGGCGAAAAAATAAAAGTGATACGCGCCAATACCGATAACGAAGAAGGACAAAAAGTAGTGAACAGCATTTTTGAAACCAAAATGCAATTGCAGGCACACAACCACGACTTCGCTATTTTGTACAGAACTAACGCGCAATCACGTTCGTTTGAGGAAGCCTTAAGACGTTTGAATTTACCGTATAAAATTTACGGCGGCGTTTCCTTTTACCAGCGTAAAGAAATTAAAGATGCTCTAGCCTATTTCAGGTTAACCATTAACAATAACGACGATGAATCTTTGCGCCGCATCATTAACTATCCGGCCAGAGGCATAGGACAAACTACTTTAGATAAAATTACCGTAGCCGCCGCGGAACACGACACCAGTATGTGGACCGTTATATCAAATCTCAAAGATTTTAATCTCGGCATCAACGGAGGCATTGCGAGTAAGATAGGTGATTTTGTAACCGCGATTAAAAGTTATTGCTTATTGCTGCCAATTAAAGACGCCTTTGATTTAGCCAATCATATTTTAGTAAACTCAGGGCTGGTGCGTGAATTATACGCCGACAAAACGCCGGAAGGTGTGAGCCGTTATGAGAACATTCAGGAATTATTAAACGGTATTAAAGATTTTACCGAGCAACCGCGCACACCGCAGGAAGAAGAACTTAACGAAGTTACCAAACTGAGTTTGCCAAAAGACGAGAGTAATTTATTTGCAGAAACTACCGACAACAGCATAAAAACGCTGGACGAATTTATGCAGGAAATTACCTTAATGACCGGCACCGATGAAGCAGATGAAGATGAAGACCATGACAAAGTAAGCTTAATGACCATACATGCTGCCAAGGGATTGGAATTTCCTTATGTGTATGTGGTGGGACTGGAAGAAAATTTATTTCCATCGCAGTTGAGTTTGAACAGCAGAAGTGATTTGGAAGAAGAGCGCCGTTTGTTTTATGTAGCCGTAACACGCGCCGAGAAAAAAGCTACCTTGAGTTATGCCCTCACCCGTTACCGTTTTGGAAACATCTTGTATTGCGAGCCGAGCCGCTTTATTGAAGAGATAGACCAGCAATATGTAGAATTACCCGAAAGCAACGAAGGTCCTTCATTTGAAGAAGACACCTTTAGCGCCTTTAGAAAAAACTTTAACGACACCTCTAAGCGCGAAATAAAATTTAATAAAGGCAGTGGCACACCGAACCCTAAGCAAACTCCACAACAAGGCATTAACTTCCAGCCTGCAAAAAAATTAGTGAGCTTAAACTCACGCATTGTGAATACACCGCCTAAGCCCATTGATGCTGAGTTAAACAAAAGTTTACAAAAAGGCGATGTAGTGCTGCACGAAAAATTTGGACAAGGTACCATTAGCGATATTGAAGGCAATTGGCCGGAAAGCAAAGCCACCATCCACTTCTCCCAAGCCGGAGAAAAGAAACTCCTCCTCAAGTTTGCCAAACTCATGAAGGTGTAAGTTGCAACACCTTGTTTTTAATTGCGTTTTAGCGGAATTTTTATATTTTTGAATAGTGCTTACAAGCATTTTTGAATAATTGCTTGTGGCGCCAATACACTAGTTATTGGCAATTTTGAATGAGAATGAAATCGACACCTACGGATTAAATTCATAAATTTGAACAATGATAAAATTATCCAAACAATCATAATCAATACTACAATATGGCTGACAAAAATTTAATGACCCCAAGTACAACAAGTTTAAGTGGATTGCTTGGAAATGGCATCACATATAAAGTTCCAATTTTTCAGAGAGATTATTCATGGAAAGAAGACAATTGGACCGATTTATGGGAGGACATTAAAATTCTCCTAGATTCTGGAAAAGATCACTATATGGGTGCGGTTGTTCTCCAAAAGGTTGGGGAAAAGCAATTTTTAGTAATTGACGGACAACAAAGATTTACAACATTAAGTTTATTAGCATTAGCAGTCATTAAAAGAATTCAAGATCTGATAGATAGTGGAATAGAATCAGATAACAATAGTGAAAGAATAAAGGAGCTAAGAAGAGGATTTTTAGGTCAAAAGGACCCGGCTTCTTTACATTATTCAAGTAAACTCTTTTTAAACGAGAATAACGATCCATTTTACCAAAGAAATTTGCTGCAATTAATCTCGCCTCAAAATGAACGCACTTTAATTGATTCTGATCGTTTGTTATGGCAAGCATTCAGCTATTTCTATAATAAAATAGGTGAATTATTACCAAATGCAAATGGTGCTGAATTGGCAACATTTCTAAGCAAATCAATTGGTGATAAGACCATGTTTATTAAAATTGAGGTTGAAGATGAACTTAGTGCATACACTTTGTTTGAAACTTTAAATTATAGAGGTGTTGATTTAACGGTAACAGACCTATTAAAAAACTACTTATTTTCATTAATAACACCTTCTGATCTGCGTATCGCTAAGGATATCTGGAAAAAAGTGGCTACTAGTGTTGGGATCGAAAAATTCCCAATCTTTTTGAGACATTTTTGGATTTCTAGAAAGCCTCTCGTAAGACAAGAACAATTGTTCAAAACAATTCGATCAGAAATTAATTCCAATCAGCATGTTTTTAGTTTACTAAATGACTTGGATAAATATTCAGAAATTTATTTAGCTCTTCAAGACCCTTATAGTATAATATGGCAAGGAAATAAAGAACGAATTAAACGTATAAGAGAAATGAAATTATTTGGAGTTAAACAACAACTACCATTATTAATGGTAGCCAAAGAAAAGTTTTCAGACCAAGAATTTGATAAGACATTAAAGGTAATTTCAGTAATTTCATTTCGATACAACGTTATTGGTAGTCGCCAAGCAAATAGAATGGAAGAATTATATAATTCTGTTTCACAGAAAATATTTAACGCGACCCTTGCAACTGCTCAAGCAGTCTTTAATGAAATAAAGGAATTATATGTTTCTGATCAAGATTTTAGAAATGATTTTTCAACCATCGAATTGTACTCTTATGGTCGAAGTAAAAAGTTAGCAAGATATGTTTTGTTTGAGTTGGAGAATAATTTAATGCAAGGTGGTGATAGAGACTTTGAAAATGATCCTGCAACAATTGAACATATTTTGCCTGAAAACGCAAGCGCTGCTTGGGATCACGATTTTCCTCAAATTATTCAACCGAATTATATATATAGATTAGGCAATTATACATTATTGGAAGATCATCTAAATAGGGATTGCGAAGTTCTACCATTTGATCAAAAAAAACCATTTTATACAAGAAGTCAATATGAGATGAGTAAGGATATTAATTACAATGAATGGAACCCTACAATTTTAAATAATAGACAAAGTGATTTAGCCAGAAAAGCAACTTCAATTTGGAGAATTTCATACGCAGACTAAAAACTGCCTATAAGATCGGTTTGGCGTAATGGCGGGTTCAGTGCTTCGTATGATAGTTTTGTGGTAGGTTCAAGTAAAGTACTTCGATATAACTATTGTGCTAAAAATCCGCCACTACGCCAAGCCGCCAACCGTTAGCAGACATAATTAACAATGAACAAAATTATATTTCTTTCTCTTTCTATCTTACTTTTATCTTGTTCAGATAGTACACCAGAAATGTCAAGCGCGGACAAATTACTCCGTGACAGTCTTTTCCTTGTTATTCACCAAAAGTATGAAAGCATGGATTTTAAGAATGCAGAGTCTGTGATCGACGAAATGAAACCTTTTGACGAAAAAGATTTCGAGTATTTTAAAACTAAAGCGCAAATCAAATATAACTTAGAAAAAGCAGTTGAAGCGCTACTTTTAATTAATCGCGCACTCAAAGTCCATCCTCTTAATAGTCAAGCTCTCTATATAAAAGCAGCAATTTTTTCTAAACTGCGATTTGAAGACAGCGCCTTGATTTATCTAAATAAGGCAATAATGTTAGATCCTGGTAATGAGGGTTACTTTTATGCACGCGCTCAAGCCAATGCTGAGCGAGGGCTTTTTTTACTCGCTTTAGATGACCTAGACAGATGTATAAAGCTTAGACCAGATAAAAAATATGAGCTGATATCATATCGGACTAAAATAAGATTAAGTATAAGCGACACCATTGGTACGATTGCGGATTGTGACACGTTAATTGCGTTACAACCAACAAAATCATTTGCTTATGGTCAAAAAGCTTACTGTTTACTTTGGCAATCCAATTATGGTGAAGCGTTAAAAATTCTAAACCATGCTTTAAATCTTAATGCAGGAGACAGCCAACTTTACTTACTACGATTTTCTGCGAGACAAAACCTTGAAGATAAAAAATGTTGCGAGGACTTAGAGCAAGCAATTCTCCTTGGCAACCAAGATGCATATAAATACATTAAGAAGTGTGAAGAATTTTTCAAAAAGAAAGGCGTTGAATATCGATTTAGAATCGACACACTGCAACCGACTAAAAAACCAAATGATGATAACCACTCGACGAGAGTATAATGGTGGCTAACATCACCCGCGAGGAGTTTAATAAGTAAAACCTTAATTACCCCAGCCCAAATTTATTTGTATCTTTAAACAGCATTAGTTTGCAGTCTGAAAATTGTAGGCTAAGCTTTTTATAGATTCTATGAATATCGCCAAGTTCAATAACACTCTTAAACAACAGAAGCATGTTATTTAATTCCATTGACTTTGCCATATTCTTACCCATCGTCTTTCTGCTCTATTGGTTTGTCACGAAAGGAAATTTAAAACTTCAAAATACTTTACTCCTCTTTTCCAGCTATTTTTTTTATGCCTGCTGGGATTGGCGTTTTCTTTTTCTTTTAATCTTTTCCACTCTACTCGATTATTTTACGGGCATCAAAATGTCAGATGCCAAGAGCGCTTCCTCAAAAAAGTTTTGGTTTTGGTTAAGCGTGTCTGTTAACCTTGGTTTCCTCGGTGTGTTTAAATATTACAATTTCTTTGCCGAATCGTTTGCAAGCGCCTTAGAGAACCTTGGCTTACAAATAAACCCGTGGACCTTAAACCTTATTCTGCCCGTAGGTATTTCATTTTACACCTTTCATGGTTTATCCTATGTGATCGATATTTACAAAGACCGCATCAAAGCCGAGAAAAATTTCATTGATTACGCTGTGTTCGTGAGTTTTTTCCCTCTTTTAGTAGCCGGTCCGATTGAAAGAGCCACGCATCTTCTGCCACAAATTCAAAAAAGAAGAACATTTGATTATGCTAAAGCCGTTGATGGCTTAAAACAAATTTTATGGGGCTTGTTTAAAAAAATTGTGATTGCCGATAACTGCGCTGAATTCGCGAATTTAATTTTTAATCATTCGGATGATTATTCGGGAAGTACCTTGTTATTGGGCGCTTTGTTTTTTAGCATTCAGATTTACGGTGATTTTTCAGGGTATTCTGATATTGCCATAGGAACTGCAAAACTATTCGGCATAGAATTATTAAGAAACTTTGCATTCCCCTGTTTTTCGAGAGACATCGCGGAGTTTTGGCGTCGCTGGCACATTTCACTCTCTTCCTGGTTCAGAGATTACTTATACATTCCGCTTGGCGGTAGTAAAGGCGGAACGTGGATGAAAATCCGCAACACCTTCATCATTTTTATCGTGAGTGGTTTTTGGCATGGCGCCAACTGGACCTTCATTGTGTGGGGCGCATTAAATGCGGTGTATTTCTTACCACTCTTACTTCACAATAAGAACCGTAATCATTTGGATGTGGTGGCCGCCGGAAAATTAGTTCCGACTGCAAAAGAATTCTTCTCCATGCTACTCACGTTTTTAATGACGGTGTTTGCCTGGATATTTTTCAGAGCGGAAAACATTCAGCATGCCATGAGCTACATCAGCGATTTGTTTTCAGGTCTCGCTTCTAAAAGTAGTTATGTTGAAACCATGAATTTAATACGCTGGCAAATCGGATACGGTATTCCTTTGGTCATTGTTTTATTTTTTAGTTTGGAATGGCTGGGCAGAGAAAACCAATACGCCATTTCTCAATTGGGCAAAACATGGAAACGTCCGATGAGACATGCCTTGTATTATGCGCTCATTTTTGCCATCTTTTGGTTTGGCGGTAAGGAACAACAATTTATTTACTTTCAATTTTAGAAATGCAGATGAAGACATTCCTTATCCATACCCTAAAGTTTTTCATTCCTCTGCTTATCTTGCTTATTCCCTTAGATTATGTGCTGTCGTATTATTTAAGTCAATCGAATGAATATCCCGGCGAAATAGAAGTGTGGAACGACATCTATCAATCCAAGGCCACTTGCGATGTGGCTGTGTATGGTTCATCCAGAGCCTGGGCGCACATCAATCCGGAAATTTTAAAAGACTCATTACATGCTGAAGTTTATAATTTCGGTATGGATGGTCATAATTTTTGGTTGCAGTATTTACGGCATTTGGAATTTTTGAAACATCATCCTCAACCGAAAACCATTATTTTATCGGTGGATGTTTTCACCCTGCAAAAAAGAACCGAGTTATACCAGCAAAGTCAGTTTTTACCTTACATGTTATGGAATGCCAACATTAGGAAATACACGAGCTCTTATGTGGGCTTCAAGAAATCGGATTATTACATTCCCCTCTTAAGATACAGCGGCAAAACAACTTCCTTAAAAACCATTCTTAAAAATGCTTTCAGCAAACACACGGAAGAAAAATACAGGAAGCGCGGATTTTTAGGATTAGACAGAGCCTGGAATTTTGATTTTGAAAAAGCAAAAGCCGCCAATGTTACTTACCAAATAAAAATGGATTCGGCCACATTGGTACTTTTCGAAAACTTTATTCAGGAATGCCGCAACACAAAAACAGAATTAATTTTTGTTTACACACCGGAATACATAGAAGGTCAGAAATTATTTGTCAACCGCAGCGAATTGATGAGTTATTACAAAACCATTTCCGAAAAGTATGCGATTCCGTTTTATGATTATTCGGGCGACAGTTTGTGCTTAGACAAAAAGTACTTTTATAATGCCAGTCACTTAAACAAGCAAGGCGCGGAAATCTTCAGCCGGAAATTGGCGAGCGACCTTAAAGCAAGAACGAAAAATTAATTTGCAAAACGATAATTTAAATACAAACTCTAAACAAGGAATGCAGTTGTGCATCCATTTTTTATTTTTACAGCATGGAATTTAAAACGATTACACTCCCAAAGAAACTATTTGTTGGCCTTAGCAAAGAAATGAGTTTCGCTAACAATCAAATCCCTGAACTATGGCGCAGTTTCATGCCAAGAAAAAAAGAAATCACTAACGCGATTGGCATCGAATTATATTCCGCAGAAATTTATCCAAGCGGTTTTTTTAAAGCATTTAATCCCACTACTCCATTTATAAAATGGGCAGCAGTGGAAGTTGATAATTTTGATTCCATTCCTGAAGGCATGCACACTTTAGTTTCTCCGGAAGGACAATATGCTGTTTTTAATTATAAAGGTACAAGTGCCGCAGCGCCGGCTTTCTTTAATAATATTTTTACGGAGTGGTTACCGCAAGCGGGATTAAGCGTTGATGATCGTCCGCACTTTGCCGTGATGGGCGCCAAATACAAAAACAATGATCCAGAATCGGAAGAAGAAATTTGGATACCGGTGCTTGCGGCTACACCCCATTGATCACCGCTAAAAACACCGGCATTCCAAACGTAATATTAAAAGGGAAGGTTATCGCTAAAGCCATGGGGATGTACAATCCCGGATCGGATTTTGGCGCGGCCAGTTTCATGGCCGCCGGTACCGCAATGTAAGAGGCACTCGCTGCTAATACCGCAAACATAAAACGATTGGCGACATCGTGCGTTACTAGTTGCGAAGCCCAGGCTACCGCAATACCGTTTATCAACGGAATCACAATCGCGAATACCCAGGGAAACAATCCATACATGGATAAACTATTTAATTTTTTTCCGCTGATAATTCCCATGTCTAATAAAAAGATGGCCAGAAATCCTTTAAAAATATCATTGGTAAATGGTTTGATTCCTTCTGCTTGCTTCGCATTAGCTAAAAATCCTATTAATAAACTGCCGAGGATGAGCAACACGCTTCCATTGGTGAAGGAATGACGTATCACTTCTGTTTTACTCACGGTTGTTTCATTTTTTTCTTTATTAAAAACAGAAATGAGTAACAAGCCTGCAATAATCGCCGGCGATTCCATCAATGCCATAATAGCTACCATGTGTCCCTGAAATTGCATTTTCTGCGCTTCCAGATAAGCCACTGCTGTTACAAAGGTGACTGCGCTCACTGAACCATAAGCTGCTGCAATGGCACCTGCATCGTACACATTGAGCTTTTTCTTTAAGATAAAAAATGTATACACCGGGATGAGGAGAGAAATCACAATACCGAATAACATGGAGTAAACAATTTCCGCGTTAAACGTTTCATGCGAGAGTTCTTGTCCCCCTTTAAAACCAATGGAAAAGAGTAAATACAGTGATATAAATTTAGAAGAGTTCGCCGGGATTTCAAGATCACTCTTGAGTTTTACGGCAATGATACCAAGAATGAAAAATAAGAAAGCGGGATTGGTTACGTTGGTGAGGAGTAATTCTAAATTCATAAATTATGGGTTACAATGGTCGCAATACATAGGATCTTCTCCTGTTTTATTATGAGGATACATTTTTTCTTCTGTATGTCCGCAACAATCACATTTGTAAATATGTAATAGCGGCGTGCGTGTTGGAAATCCGCAATCACTGCATTGCAAACCGGGTTTATGATCACACACAGCAAAGCCCGGCATAGTACATTCGGGACAAATACTTTTAAGTTTTTTAATTAATTCGTACGTGGCCGACTGTATGACTTCCATGCGTGTTGGGTTCATCATCGCACGCATATCGGTCTCGGCGTATACTTTGCCATATTGCACATCGATGCGATGAAATTCAGAGAGTAAAGTCATCCAATCGCATATACCCTTTTTCATGTAAGCGTAATCACTTTCAGCCGGACGAAGAATGAGCGCATGGGAAGGAAAACCCGCATTGAGGGCGAATTTTTTCAATTCATCAAAATCATTGGTTTCACAAGAGGCTAAATTGGTAGAGGTACTGATGAAACGGGCGGTGATTTCGAGATTGTTTTCTGTATCAATCAGCATCACCAGCTCCGTATCAGCAAGTATCAACCCAATTTGTGGATGGGGGCCGAATGTACCTTCGCTGGCCACTCCTAAGGTACAGCCTGACCACTCCATCACTTTAATGCATTTCTGACGCAAGGTATCCATTGGACTTAAGTCCCTCGGTATATCACCTGTAAACGTGCCGAGCGCGTCGGTATTAAACTTTTTATTGGTAAAACACAAAACACTAAACTCATTTTCCAAAAGCGGAGCAATAACAGCTTCTTTGCCGTGAATGCCAGCAATAACCAATTCACGGTTTGCAAAAATGGATTTACTTATTGGACTTTTTTTCATTGACATTTTCAATAAATTTTATGTTTATTGTACCGTTTAATTCAACTTCGAGGTTGTGTTTAATAGCATAATCAATCGCCTTCTTAATTTGACTGTTCATCACTTGCAATTGCTTTATTCTTTTCTCAGCCTTTGTGATATCAGAACCGTGTCGTTCGTGATTACTAAACGCTTCGAGATTATGATAATTGATTTTGCTGTTTACTAGAGCGAACAAAACCTTTGCAGCACCTTCCGGATTAAATTTTCCGTCAATTAATGTGAAATCGTTTTTTATTTTCATATTACAGGTTTATTTCTCCGGTTAGATTTATATTTCCCTTAGATGATTCTATTAGATTTCTTACTTCATAAAGATCCTTTTGCAATTGGCGAATACGAGTCTCTCTCATTTTGATATCTTCTTCGTTTTCTGCACTCGCAATTTTATCCTCATGAAACTTAACTTTTACATGAATCATTTTAGTAATTAAATCGAGTGATTCCTTTCGGCTGAAATTGCCGTTCAATAAATTTATTTTCATAATTATTAGTTTTTATTGTCCTTGCCCTAGTGAGAATGCCGGTTTGCCGTCGAAAGCGTATAGATTTTCTGTTTTTACTATATCTACATTCGCTTGAGTAGCTTTCGATAATAACTCGATGATGTCTTTCTGTGAAATGCCTTTTTCTGCTTTGCCTTTAAAGCGGCAACGCCAGTGGTCGGTACAGAAGGTTTCGTTAAATCCTTCCGGCCAAACTTTAATTCCGCGATTGGTAATCATGGAGAGTTCAGCATTGGCATTTTGAATTTCCTTAATGCGTAAAGCTAATTCATCAGCGCTGGTGCCAGGCCAGTGAACAAACAAATCCACCCCCAATAAATCCTTTGTAGCAGGTTGCTTTCTTTTATACTTCGGTAAATTCATGGTGGCAGATTTATTATAAGTAACCGGAGTAAAAGTTTGAGGAGCTTTTCCAAGGTTGGAAATAACCGCATCTGCAAAATCACTTGTGCTTACTTTACGCTTACTCACGCCATCTTTGTAAATGTCGTATGTATGTATTCCTTCTTCTATGGTGCGTAACCAAGCATTCTGTACTTTTTCAGCTACATCCGATTGTCCGATGTGAATCAACATTAAAATAGCACCTTGCAATAAACCGGAAGGATTTGCTACATTTTGTCCAGCTCTGCGTGGCGCTGAACCATGAATCGCTTCAAACATGGCGCATTCTTCTCCAATATTTGAAGAACCTGCTAAACCTACCGAACCTGCAATTTGCGCGGCAACATCCGATAAAACATCACCGTATAAATTAGGCATCACTATCACATCGAAAGCTTCCGGTGTATCAGCCATTTTCGCTGCTCCAATATCAATAATCCAATGTTCATTCTCAATATTTGGATACTCTGCTGCAATTTCATCAAATACCTTATGAAACAATCCATCAGTTTGCTTCATGATATTATCTTTAGTAAAACAGGTTACTTTTTTTCTTCCGTTAATTCTGGCATACTCAAATGCGTAGCGTACAATCTTTTCGCATCCGGGCCTGCTAATTAATTTTAAACATTGAATAACTTCATCGGTTTGTTGATGCTCAATTCCCGCGTATAAATCCTCTTCATTCTCACGAACAATTACAATATCCATGTTGGGGTGTTTCGTACTTACAAAAGGATGTAAACTTTTACATGGTCTCACATTTGCGTATAAACCTAAGAACTTACGTGTAGTTACATTCAAACTTTTATAACCGCCACCCTGAGGAGTAGTTATTGGTGCCTTTAAAAATATTTTATTCTTACGGATAATATCCCAGGATTCTTTTGCAATACCTGCAGTATTTCCCGATAGATATACTTTTTCTCCGACTTCAATTTCATCAATTTCAATCTTAGCGCCCGCGGCCTTAATGATTTTCAATGTGGCGTCCATGATTTCCGGACCGATACCATCACCTTTTGCAACTGTAATTCTTGTCATAGGGTATGTTTTTTTTTAGGGTTTAATATTCTACTTTAACTATTGTTTTTACAGGAATAACTTTTCCTCCTTTAAGTGTTACATGCTTTTCGTTAGCATACCAAACTGTAGCTTCCAGGACGCTGTTTCTATTATTCTGCTTCACATGTAGCTTTACTTTATGCTTGAAGTTATTCCCGAGACTCATCGCGTTGAGCAAATCGCGGTAACGTTTTGATTTGTCATCCTCGTTTGTGAGCACATCCGTTAGAACCGTTTCGTTTATTTTTTCCAACTGACGATGCGCAATTTTGCGTTTCATACGCTGAAGGCGCTGATACCATCGGTTTCTTACCGTGGCGGGATTATAATATTCATAAGTTTTTATTCCCGCCCAGGAAAAAGAATGTGTTTTATAGTATTCGTGTAAAAACTTCACAAACAAAACAAGCAGACTAAAACCAATGAAAAGGGTCATGAAAATATGATGCAGCGCGAAATCGGCCAGAAATACCTTAATATGATTAAAGCGCGGTGTGATGATAAGCGCTAAGGAAATAAGTGTTGATACCAACAGGAAGGCAATAATCATTTTATGAACCCTGTTCGTATTGGATGTTTTGATTTTAACCGGACTATTCATAGCGTTTAATTTTATAAGACAAAATTAGATACGGGTTTTCATATATTTTTATTTATCTTTGTTATAGAATACATAAATTATTTTTATGAATTACACCCTTAACCAACTACAGATTTTCCTGAAAGTGACGGAAACCCAAAGCATCACAAAGGCAGCGGAAGAGCTTCACCTCACCCAGCCGGCCGTATCCATACAACTGAAAAACCTCCAAGATCAGTTTGACATACCCTTAACCGAAGTGGTGGGACGGCAGCTTTATGTGACGGATTTCGGGAAAGAAATCGCAGCGGCCGCTGAGAATATCCTCAACGAGGTGTACGCCATCAATTATAAAACCCAGGCTTATAAAGGACAGCTAAGCGGCCGTTTGAAAATTTCTATTGTTTCTACCGGAAAATATATCATGCCCCACTTTTTGGGAGGATTCCTGAAAAAAAACAATGAGGTGGAATTACACCTGGATGTAACCAATAAAACAAAGGTGATAGAAAGTCTGGAAAATAACGAAGTAGACTTTTCATTGGTATCGGTAATGCCCGAAAAACTGAAGGTGGAAAAAATTGAACTGATTCAAAACAAATTATTCCTGATTGGTAATACTGCTCAATCGTTTAAGAAAAAAGAATATAACAAGGAGATTTTTAATGAATTACCACTTATTTACCGCGAAAGCGGATCAGGTACCCGTCTGGTCATGGAACGTTTCATTGAGAGGAATCGATTGCCGGTAAAAAAGAAAATGGAACTGGCGACAAACGAAGCCGTGAAACAAGCGGTGATTGCCGGTCTGGGTTTTTCCATCATGCCTTTAATTGGTATTAAAAATGAATTGGAAAATAAAAGTCTGCAAATAATCCCCGTAAAAGGATTTCCAATAAAATCTGTATGGAATTTGATTTGGCTAAAAAACAAACACTTTTCTCCGGCTGCCAATGCTTATTTGCAGTATTTAAAAACGGAGAAACAAAAAATAATTGACAGCAATTTCAATTGGTACGAGAATTACTAATTATTTATACACTCCCGCTTTAATTAAGTCGACCAAATAACGGTATTTATTACGATGGAATACAATGATGAAGGCATCTTTAATTCCCTGCTCCTTTAATACTTTTAATTTTTCTTCGGCTTCATTGAAGGTGGAATAATTTCCTACCGTAAATCTTGTTACCAAATCATTCGAAGAACGACGGATTTTCATGTTAATTCGCAAACAGGTAGAGTAATCATAATTCTCAATGAATTTATAGGCGGCAATCTGCACAAAGTAAGTTGTACTGTCTAAAATCAAGTTACCATACTTGCTTCTGAAATCATCGAAGTTTACTTTTTTGTTGGCTGCTAATGCCACCGCGTTAATACTGTCGCGGCTCTTTTCCATTTGCTTTTGTACGGCCTCCGAATAAAAATCGGCAATTACCGTTAAATATTTGGTTGAATCAACTCCCTTAGTACTTAGTGTTTTTGTTTGAGGTTCTAAATTTTTATAACTGAACTTTAACTCGTACTCTTCATTAGCCGCCAGATTGGCCAAAAATTTTCCGGTGCCCGAATTTGAAAAATAAACGAAAGGTTTTGCATCCGGTTTACTTAAATTTTTCACTTCAAGCTTGCCTCCAACCGGTTTATTATTATACGTTATATTCCCGGAAACCTGAACAACTCTCACCGGTCTGTCGGGTATACCTGGTGTAATACAATAAATATCCTGCTCACCATAACCTCCTGCCATCATCGAAGAGTAATATCCCTTTTTTGAATCGGCCGTTACCATGTAAAATTTATCATCATTGGGAGTGTTCACCGGCTTTCCAATATTAAAAGGAGCACTCCAACCTTTCTCACTCAAATCACTTCTTAAAATATCATAGCCTCCCGTACTTAATTTCCCGTTGCTCGCAAAGAACAGAATTTTACCGTCGGCTGTAATAAACGGCGCATCTTCATCAGCGGAAGAATTAATCGTACCTCCTAAATTCACAATATTTCCCCAGGTATTTTCCGCGATTTTCTCTGCCATGTATAAATCCTTTCCTCCAAATCCGCCCTTGCGTTCACTCGAGAAAATAATTTTATTATTGTCAGGAAAAAAGGCTGCGCTTCCATCCCACTTCTCTGAATTCAATCCAATCTGAATTACCGGAACACTCCAGGTATTCCCTACCAATTTACTTAAATACAAATCACCATTTCCTTTACCGGTGTTTTTATAAATAAACAACAAGGTACCATCTGCAGAAATAGTGACAGCTGCATCATGTAAAGCGGAATTGATGTTTTTGATTGGCTTTGGTTCACTCCATACGCTATCGTTTACTTTTTGTGAAATAAAAACATCTTCAAAATAAATTTTCTCTTCTGCTTTTGCACTGCTTATACCCATTACTGCCGTTACATCCTGCTTACCGCCTTTAGAAAATTTTCCACGGTATGTAAATATCATAAATGATTCATCGGAAGGAACCAATGGCACATATTCAGAAGCATCTGTATTTAAAGGATAGCCTACATTTTTAATGTTCGCGAAATTGGAATAGTTTTTTAATTGTCCTGCCGTTTTAAGATTATCTAAACTCTTTTGAGCATTTTGAATCAGCTCCTTTTCTTCTTCCGTAACAGGTTTCTTTTCACTCAGGAATTTATTGTAATAAGTAGTTGCCTGATTGATACTATCGTTTATTTCATAGGCACGTGCTAACCAATAAGTGTAATCCGGCAGTTCATTACTTCTAACGGATGCCCTTTTTAATTCAACTAATCCGCTCTTTTTCTTTGATTCGCTAAATATCTTGGTAATTCCACCCAAAAAATTGAGACTACTTACGTTTGGATAAATTTTAAGCAAAGAATCCAAGGGCGCTACTGCCTCGTTGTATTGCCTTGTTTCAATGGATAATTTTGCTTTGTTGTAAAACGCAATATGCTTTTCTGCGATATTAACTTCAATTTCATTTAGGACAAAAGAATTAAACTGCCCGCGCATCACCAGGGAGCTAATCCAAAATAATAATATCAGACCTTTAATTCTCAACTCTATTTTACTATTCTAAATTTAATCTTTTAATTGATACTACAAAGAGCAGATTATGAAATCTTAACAACCGTGTTCATTAATTTGACGCATAACCGCATCACAACCTCATCCCAATTCCCCACGCTATTTCATCAGAAATTTCTAAATTATAAAATTTAGCGGTGAAGGTGGTGAAAAACACATCATTTAAGTAATACTTGAATCCGAACTTCTGGTAAAAATTTGAATTCGAAGGGATGGGACTGTAAACATAATAGCCTACTTGTGTCAACAATCCCGCCTTACCAAGAAACAATTCATTTCCGGCTGAAACACCTATTCGCCGGTAATCCTTTCCCGCATAAACGGCGTAACTCGAGGCTACCTGCTTCTCGGCCCCATTTACATAAACATCCAAACCTATATTTAAAGCATTAACGCGTGTAAGCATTTTATCTGCATACAGACTAAAAGTAAAAAGCTGGTATTTTACATTATCGTTTCTGTTTTGTTGCTTAAATCCAACGCCGGGATTAATGTTGAATTTTATTCTTTTATCAAACTCGGGTTTTTCAGGATCCAGAAATTCAACAGCATTTCCATAACAATAAGAAACCCCTGCATTAAACATCAGCAAATTTAAACCGTCATTTGGCTGCGCCATGGATCCATTAGAAAAATGAATACCCGTTGCTCCAAGATTAATAGCTAGTTTTTTAGTTGGATAAACGGTAATTCCTAAACCAATCTCCTCAGAGAAATTCACATACTGTCCGATGGCATTATTATAACGCTCATTCTTATCGCTTCCTTTTTCATAAACACTTGTTGCAAACATGACTCCCTGCGCCAGTTTTAAATACATATTAAAATACTTCCTTCGTAAAAAAACGCAATGAATGTAACGGTTAAGAGCTATTGTGTGTTTTAGAAATTCGTTCCGATGATTTATCCACGAAATGGACCAACCTGTCTGCGGATAATTCAAATGCTTCTCCCAATACTTCTCTCCTGTTCTTTGCTTATTAAACCGGAATTCAATACCGATTGGATTTGTTTCACCAAACTCCCTGTCGCCTGCCTTATTGATGTTTATTCCCTGAATATGAGATGCGCCAATATCAAATGAAGTTTGAGAAATAACCACTCCACACGATGCTACGATGAAAAAAATAAAAATATTCAATTTCGTTTTTCTCATTGCTGTATCAATTAACTAATCTACATTTCCTTTTTAAGAAAAGCCGCCGTATGTCCGATTTTAGTTTTAATGAGCTGCTCCGGTGTGCCTTCAAAAAGCACTTGTCCACCACCTTTACCGCCTTCCGGTCCCATATCAATAATGTGATCAGCCATTTTAATTATATCCATATTATGCTCAATAACTAAAACTGTATTTCCATTATCCACCAAACGATTTAACACATCCAATAAAATACGTATGTCTTCGAAATGTAATCCGGTGGTTGGTTCATCTAAAATATAGAATGTATTTCCGGTATCGCGTTTGCTTAATTCGGTAGCGAGTTTTACACGTTGTGCTTCGCCTCCACTTAAGGTGGTGGCTTGTTGTCCGAGTGTGATATAACCTAAACCTACATCCTGCAATGTTTTAATTTGTCGGTATATGCTCGGAATGTTCTCAAAAAACTCACAGGCCTGATCTATGGTCATGTTTAACACATCACTGATGGATTTTCCCTTAAATCGCACCTCTAAGGTTTCACGGTTATAGCGCTTGCCATTGCATTCATCACAATTAACGTACACGTCCGGAAGAAAATTCATTTCAATGGTTTTAACGCCTGCTCCACCACAGGTTTCGCATCTTCCACCTTTTACGTTAAATGAAAAACGTCCGGGTTTGTATCCTCTAATTTTCGCTTCGGGAAGTTCTGCGAATAAATTCCGTATATCGGAGAACACGTTGGTATAGGTTGCTGGATTGGAGCGCGGTGTTCTACCAATAGGCGATTGATCGATGTCAATCACTTTATCAATGTTATCAATACCTGCAATGGATTTATACGCTAAAGGTTTCTTTTCACTGTTATAAAAGTGTGATGATAAAACAGGATACAATGTTTCGTTGATTAAACTTGATTTTCCACTGCCACTCACACCGGTTACACAAATGAATTTACCGAGAGGTAAATCAACAGATACATTTTTAAGGTTATGCCCGCTACAGCCTTTAATGCTTATCTTTTTTCCATTCCCCGCACGGCGTTGCTTCGGCACAGCAATCTGCTTTTTACCGGTGATGTATTGCGATGTAATGGTATCAAACTTCAACATTTGCTTTGGCGTAGAAGCGGCTACAACTTTACCTCCGTGTACTCCGGCACCGGGACCAATATCAATCACGTAATCGCTTTCCACAATCATGTCTTTATCATGCTCCACTACCAACACACTATTTCCAACATCACGTAAATTTTTCAAGGCTTCAATTAAACGGGCATTGTCGCGCTGATGTAAACCGATACTTGGTTCATCGAGAATATACAACACTCCAACCAATTGCGAACCGATTTGCGTAGCTAAACGAATACGCTGCGCTTCACCTCCGCTTAAAGAACGGGAAGAACGGTTCAACGTTACATAATCCAATCCTACTTCCAATAAAAAACCGATGCGTGCGCGAATTTCTTTTAATACTTCCTTTGCAATAACGTTTTGATGTTTGCTTAATCGCTTTTCAATGTTCTTAAACCAATCGTTCAATACATTGATATCCATCTCCGATAATTCAGCAATGTTCTTCCCATCGATTTTAAAATACAAGGCTTCTTTTTTGAGACGTGTGCCATGGCATTGCGGACAATGAATTTTATTGGTGAATCCTTGCGCCCAACGTTGCGCGGCAGGTGAAGGATTTTCTTCAGCGTGCTTAACAATAAAATTAGCTATTCCTTCAAATGCTACATTGTAAGCGCTGTTATTATCGGTTTTTACTTTTATCAATTCATCCGTCCCGAATAAAATGACATTAACGGCATCATCCGTTAATTCACCAAAGGGAGTATCCAAATCAAAATCATGAATTTCGCCTAGTGCTTCCAATTGTTTAAATATCCAGCTTCCCTTTGCTTCTCCCAATGGAACAATTGCTCCTTTTTTAATCGAGAGTTTTTGATTAGGAACTATTTTATTGATATCAATCTCCGCAATTTCACCGAGTCCGTTACATTTACTGCAAGCGCCATATGGTGAATTAAAAGAAAATAAATTGGGAGCCGGTTCATCATAACTGATTCCGCTGGTTGGACACATAAGAAAACGGCTGAAGAAACGTACTTTTCCAAATCCAAACTCCTGTGTTTTCTTTTTTGTTTTTGTTGTTTCTTCAGAATGCTCCATCACCATCATGGTTCCCTTCCCATGTTTCATAGCCGTTTGCAATGACTGATTTAAACGTGTTTTTGAATTTGCATTCACTTCAATGCGATCGATGACAATTTCAATATCATGAATTTTGTACCGGTCGACTTGCATTTTAGCAACAATGTCTTTAATCTCACCATCTACTCTCACTTTGGTAAAACCCTTTTTACGGATTTCTTCAAACAATTCACGGTAATGACCTTTGCGCCCTTTAACAACAGGCGCCAATAAATTTATTTTTTTGTTTTTGTATTGCTCACAAATTAAATCAACGATTTGTTCATCGCTGTAACGCACCATTTTCTCACCGCTCACGTAAGAGTAAGCATCCGAAGCGCGCGCAAACAACAAACGAAGGAAATCATAAATTTCGGTAATGGTACCTACGGTGGAGCGTGGATTTTTATTGACTGTTTTTTGCTCGATGGAGATAACCGGACTTAATCCTGAAATTTTATCGACGTCGGGGCGTTCGAGATTTCCTAAAAACTGACGGGCATAAGAAGAAAAACTTTCGATATAGCGGCGTTGACCTTCGGCGTAAATAGTATCAAATGCCAAAGAAGATTTTCCGCTTCCGCTCAAGCCGGTAATTACTACCAACTGATTTCGTGGAATGTTAATAGAAATATTTTTTAAGTTGTGGGCGCGTGCGCCTATGACTTCAATGTTTTCTTCGGCCTCTGCCAAATAAACGTCTTCGTTCTTATTTTTCACTCTTTATCTCCTTCTTAGTGCGAATCGTCAGGAGTTGTCCGGGTTGAATATCTTTCTCACTTTTTAAATTGTTCCAGTTTAAAATATTCACTACGGTAACACCATATATTTCCGCTAACTCTTTTAATTTTTCACCATCACTGAAGTTGTGCAGAATTTCAACACCCTCTTCAGTTTTAATTTCTTTATTTGTTCCATTTTCGGTTGAAGTTAGAGTATCTGACTCTTCCTCATCCGGCTTATTTTGTTCTAACAAATCTGCATAATAATTTGAATAATCTGCATTCAACTTTTTAGGAATTTTAAACTCAAATGTATGTCCGTTCGGGTTATCGAGATAATCATTTAACAACCAAGGATTAAATAATTTAACAATTGCCGCATTGCATTTAACGGCTTTTGCAAAATTGCTTATATCACTAATGGCCGAGTCCACTTTAATAACTTTAACCGGAATTTTTGGCAAATATTTCATGCTTTTTCTTTTTACACCAAAATGTTTTGGGTCGGAAAAAAGTGTTTTATAAGCCAGTATACGGTAAACAAAACTTCCTGTTTCTTTGTTCAGCAGCAGGTCGTAATAATTATCACTTTTTTGTTTCGCCAGAGCGCGTTGTATTCCTCCGATACCGAGATTGTAAGCTGCCGCGCTGAGTGTCCAGTTATTAAATATCTTATACGCGTCCTTAATCAGCTTACAAGCCACTCGTGTTGATTTCTCTACATCCAATCTTTCATCTACATTATCGTTCACAATTAATCCGTAATTACGGGCTGTGGCGGGCACTAATTGCCAAAAACCGGCGGCACCTTGCGATGAGCGTGCATTAGAGAGATGACTTTCGATAACGGCTACGTATTTAAAATCATCGGGTACGCCTTCCTGTTTCAAAATTGGTTCGATGTAAGGAAACCATTTTTGTGCTTTACTGTAAAGATAGCCGGCACTTCTTTTCCATTGTTTGTTTTTAAAAAATTCCTTTTCCAGATTATCGCGTAAAGCATAATCGTTGGTTGGAATTTTTTCACCGCAAAATGAAAGATTACGAGGGATATTTAATCCAAATGCACTGAAATTATAATTGGTATAAGAAGGATAATTAAAGGTAACGGAATCGTTGGGAGACTTTAAATATTTAACGGTGATATGTAAAGCAAAAACGAGTACCAGAGCGATGATAATTCGCCAGTAATTACTTTTTAGGTAATTAATAAATGATTGTGAATACCGTGTAATCACTTACGTTTAATTATGGTATTCAGATACAGCCCCGCAAATACTATCACAACAAAAGCA
Organism: Bacteroidia bacterium; assembly: GCA_016787445.1. Classification (GTDB taxonomy): domain Bacteria; phylum Bacteroidota; class Bacteroidia; order B-17B0; family Aurantibacillaceae; genus JAHEYG01. The sequence continues at coordinate 39,369 of JAEUTQ010000064.1, read as the reverse complement.
ATACCGGTATAGAACAGCGTGGCTGTATAAGTTAATACCAGGTTATATGCTATTATTATACCGATAATCGATAGAAAAAGATACAAAATTGCTATTCTTTTTTCGGTAACACCCCTAAAAAAAAGATGGTGAGTGGTATGATCTTTGCCGCCAACAAATGGAGATGCACCATGTAAAGCACGGTTAATCACTACAGTTGTAGTATCTACCAGGGGTAATAAGAACACCAGACCAACAATAACGAAATGATAAAAATAATCGTCGGCCTGAATAAGGTTATTCGGATAAACATTCCAGCAAAAATGTATGGAGATTGCGCCTAAGAATGCGCCAAGGAATTGCGATCCGGTATCGCCCATAAACATTTTAGAGGGATGAAAGTTGTATATAAGGAAACCTAATAAAGAAGATACGACACCAATTGCTAAAATTGAAAATGGATGCAAGGTTTGGTTAAGTGCAATATTTAGAATGATAACGAAAGTGCAAATACTAACAGAAATAATCGTTGTGATACCATCCATATTATCCAGCATATTCACTGAATTCATGATTCCAACCATCCAAATAATGGTAATTACGTAATTAAAAACTTCGTTATCGAAGATCTTTATATAGGTACCTGTAAATAACAATACTAATGCGCATGTAATTTGAGTGATGAACTTTAATAATGGTTGTGTATTAAATGCATCGTCCGCTAAGCCCATCAAGAATGCCATGGTACAAGCTGCCAGTAATCCTGTTAAACGAATTCGGTAACCTGTATCAAGTGTTTCAAGTAGATTTAGAAAAATATAAGAGAAAAGAAAAACCACAAAGAAGGAAATACCTCCTAAGGATGGTTTGATATTAGGATTCCATCGTACCTGATTAACCTGTTTACCACGTACGCCTAGTGTTTGAGAAAACTTTAAAAGCAGACTATTGATAAGTACAGAAAAAATAAAACAGATAAAAAAGAATACTGTTAGTACTAAGGGCGTATTATCTAAGAATTCAATCATTAAAATTGACTTATATACGAGGCGAATTCTTTTCCGTTAAGGTCCTTTTCAGAAAGCAGAGGGTTTTCTACATTCCATTTGATACCGATTGTTTTATCGTCCCATTTTATACAGTCTTCCGAAGCTTTATTATAAAGATTTGTGCATTTATAAGAGAAAACGGTGTTATCACGTAACGTTAAAAAGCCATGTGCAAAGCCTTCAGGAATGTACATCATGAGTTTATTTTCTTCACTCAGTTCAGCTCCGAAATACTTACCATATGTTGGTGAATTTTTACGGATATCAACTGCTACATCATAAACTGCTCCGGTAATCACACGCACTAATTTACCCTGTGCGTATGGCGGATTTTGAAAATGCAGTCCGCGTAAAACACCTTTATGTGATAAGGATTGATTATCCTGAACAAAATTCAGATTAAGTCCGTTAGAGGCAAATAAATCTTTGTTATAGCTCTCAAAAAAATAACCGCGGGCATCTGCAAACACTTTAGGTTTTATGACCCATAAACCTTCGATACCTGTATTAACTAGTTCCATTCTTTCTGCTTAAAAATTTTCGTTTCTTTTTTTCTACGTCATCACCATAGTAACCTGATCCGTATGTGTAACCATAGCCATAACCGTAACCATAACCATAGTTATAGCCATACGTGTTTTTCTTTACATCTACACCATTTAAAATAACTGATAAATGCTGGATCTTATTTTCATTTCTTAAACGATCAATGATTTGTGCAAACGAACGTTTTGAGTAATCAGCCCTGAAAACATATATTGGGTAGTCGGCCATTTGCAAGGTTGTTAATCCATCTGTTACAAGTCCAACCGGAGGATTATCAATGATTACATAATCGAATTTTGTTTTCAGATAGGCAACCATCTCCTTCAACTTATCGCTCATGATTAACTCAGACGGGTTTGGAGGAATTGGACCGGCCGTAATGAACTTCAATAACGGTAAATTACTATCTCTAATACACTCATCGATCTCCGTCATATGCGTTAAAATGGTACTCATACCTTTATCATTATCTACCTCAAATCCGCGGTGGATTTTTGGTTTACGCATATCCAAATCAATGATAATGGTTTTTTTACCTGAGAAGGCCAAGATACCTGCTATATTAATAGCAACAAATGTTTTCCCCTCACCGGAAATAGTAGAAGTAATTGAAATGATTTTTGGTCCCGGTTCGTTATTAATAAACTGAAGATTGGAACGTATGGCTCGGAACGACTCAGCGATAATGGATTTAGGACTCTTATCAATTATTAACTGTGATACCGGAATGTTTTTATCGAATTTAGGCACAATACCTAATGTATTCAAGTTCGCACTAGTATGACGTACAACCTCGTTCAAAGAAGATATCTTATCATGAAGAAAATACTGTATAGCAACTAATAACAGAGTAAAGGCAATAAAGGAAACAATAGATACGTACAATGTATTTTTCTTACTTGGAGAAACGATAGTACCACTATTAACAGCCGTTTCCAAAATAATATTCTTGGATACAAAACCTGCCTTTGAAATTGAGAACTCAGTCTTTTTTTCTAATAGCATGGTATAATACTTTTCACTAATAGAATAAACCCGCATTAATCTTGAGAGCTCAACTTCGTCTTCCGGATTTTGATCAAATTTGGATTTATAGTCAGCCGATTTTTCGAGCAGGTTTTTATAACGCGTCTTATACTTAATTCTAACTGCGTCTAAACTTTTCAATAATAAATCCTTTTGTATTTCAATTTGATAATTGATTTGCTTTATGTTCTCGGAACTAGGTGTAACAGCATAAAGCATGTTCTCCTTTTCGATTAATAGTTTCTGAATGCTGGCTACAGTCTCCTTCACCATGTTCTCCTCTTCAGTACCCGCCAACATTGATACTAATTGATAAACGTCGATGTTTTTATTCGAAGAAATATTTTTTTGAATCTGATCAAGAATTTTTTCTTCCATTTCCAATCGCATCATTTGATCTTCAATAGTAGAATAGCGAATTAGGTTTGAATTTAAAATAACATCATTGTCACCTATGTTCTTATCCTTCTTAAAGGATTCGAGCTTGGTTTCCGCTAATTTTAAATCTGAATACACCTGACTCAATTGCGAGTCGATAAATTCCAAAATATTTTTAGAACTCTCACTTTTACGCTCTACATCATAAATTAAAAACTCGCTGCAAATCGCGTTTACGATGTCTTGTGATTTTTCAGGATTAACATCTTTCACCATTAGCAAAATCGTCATCGCTAATTCGCTTAAAACCCTTGTTTCAAGTTTTGACTGCAATTCGCTGGTTACCTCATCGGCACTCTTTACGATAAAATAGGATTTGTTTCCTTGAAAAATCGCTTTAATTTCATCCTTTTTATAGGCTGTATTTAGATAAACATTAATTTCAAAATCTTCATTCTTTAGCCACTCTCCCGTCTTAAAATTATAACTTACAGGTGTCTTTCCTTTATAGATGGTGATTTTACCGGCTGACAAATCCGAATTAAATTCTATTTGCTGTTTTAATCCATAAATGTTTGGATTCTTAATAATAACCTTAGTAAAATAAGGAGACATTTTATAAAGCTCGTTACTTTTAAAGGTGCCTTCTGTGTAATAACTGATTTCTATGGCTAGCTTTTCTACAACCCTCTTTAAAAAAACTTTAGAACGCATTTGTTCTATGGCTTCGGCTATTATATTTCCGTTTGCATCGTCTTGTCCAAATTGCAAAACTTTCGATGCAGCATTATCACTAATGATTTGAATTTTAGATTTCGATTCGTAAACCGGCTGGCTATAACGTAAGTAAAGAAATGCTAAAGTGAAAATTATAATAAGAAAGCTAATAATGATGTATTTACTTTTGAAAAACAAATACAAAAACAAGCTAAGATCAATACTACTACTGAATCGTTCAACCCGTTCCTTGTAACGGTCTACTTCGCTATCCATTTTTGCATTTAGCATATCAAATTACCTCGCAAATAAACTATATAATAATACAGTGGTAGAAATAAGCGTTACGATTGGTGTTAATTCGCTCACCAATGTACGTGCTAATCGATATCTTGGCTCTACATAGATTATATCATTAGCTAACACAATTGTATTCGCTGATGCCAAACCTTCAATCTTAGACAAATCCATTAAAAAAACCTGAGGTTTCGTATTCTTATAATTACGAATTAATTTAACCTTATAGGCCTTTCCGTCTTCTGTAATACCTCCGGCTAAAGCTATTGCTTCCATTACTGTTGTATTGTTATTTGCCAAAGGAAGAACTTTAGCCACACCGTTATTACCCGGAAACACGATAACGCGCTTATTTGTTACACGAATTGTTACAAAAGGCTTAACGTAAACATCTGAATATTTATCCTGCAAAAGTGCTTCAGCTTCACGTATTGTTAAGCCGGCGAGCTTTGTATACCCTAACATTGGCATTTTCACATTTCCATCGCTTTCTACCAAAACATCCAAATCGTTCCTGAAAACAACATTCGTTTGATTTGCTAAGTCTAACAACTTAAAACCGTCATTTGTAAAAACACGGTATTGCAACATGTCGTTTGGCGCAATTTTGTAATCTAACATCGCTAAAGAGTCAGATAATTTATCGTAGTTAAAATCCTTTTTGGTTTGCAACATCAAGTTTGACCTCAGTACTTTGCAAGAGGAAAATCCCAATAAAAGCAATGGAAGGAGTAAGAAAAGTTTACGCATAATTATAATGATACAAAGTTAAAATTATTTACGAAAAATACTAAAAAACAGCACTTTACCTTGGATACTCAATCCGAACGTGATACATGTTCATCAATCGCTTTTTAAAGATCTTTTTTACTAGATTTATGTCCTTAAAAGTAATCTCAGCATTAATAAACTGATTCTCGCTGATCTTATAGTCTATAATCCTGTCAACCAGCTCGTTTATAGCCAAAGCATCATACTTTTTCAACGACCTGGAAGCTGCCTCCACCCCATCCGCCATCATTAAAACAGCCGTTTCTTTACTGAACGGAATAGGACCCGGATACCTAAAATCATCTTCATTAACCAACTCCCCCTTATGCTCTTTTTTAAAGTTATTTAAGAAAAAACCTGCAGTTGTAGTGCCATGATGGGTGCGTATAAAATCAATAACCGATTCAGGCAGATTATTTTTTTTTGCAATCTCAACACCTTTGATGACATGTGAGATGATGATTTTTGCACTCTCTTCAGGCAAAATTTCAGTATGAGGATTGATTTCTCCAACCTGATTTTCGGTGAAATACCTTGAATTCTCCATTTTACCAATGTCGTGATACATCGCCCCTGCGCGTACCAACAAAGCATTTCCTCCAATATGAAAAATAGCTTCCTCTGCTAAATTAGCAACCTGCAAAGAGTGCTGGAAAGTTCCAGGTACTTTTAATGACAATTCTCGCAATAACGGAGTATTTAAATCACATAATTCCATTAATGTGAAATCAGATACAAAGCCAAACACTTTTTCTGCCAAAAACACAAATGGATACGCCAGTAAAATCAATAACGAACTAATAATGATTGGCAGGTATAATGTTTTTTGCAGGAGAACTTTTTCATTACCGTTAACTAAATGGAATGCGATGAATGCAAAAAGATAAAACACAAACACTACCAATGCCGAAGTTAAAAGTTCTTTTCTCCTTCGCATTTGAACCACGCTAAATACAGTACCCATACCAACAATTAACTGTATAAATACAAATTGAAATTTATCGTTGGCGAAAAAAGACGAAAACAAAATGGTAATTAAAAAAGTAAACAAGGCTGTTCGGCTGTCAAAAAATATTCGGATTAAAACAGGTATTAACGCGAAAGGCAACGACCAAAAAAACAAAGTTCCGTAAGTTGAAACAATGGATGAAACGACTGCCGATAAAATAACCACCAAATAAATAAAACTGATTTGCTTGTTTTGTCCGAATATGTTCCTTCGGAAAAACGCGAGATACAACATCAGTATCCCAAATAACATTGCAGAAATAATAAACCTTCCTGAAAAATTATAAAAATTACTATGCGTAATTTGCTTCGACGCCTGCAAATACGAGAGTAACAACGCTTTCTTTTCAGAAGAAAGGCTTTCCATCTGTTTCACCAATAAATCACCCGGGAGAAATGTGGACTTAATGTGTGAAATACCCGAAACTGCATCCGTTTTACTTTTTTCGGTTAGTACTTTATCGAAGCGAACTGTCAAAGCTAGATGCTTTATGCACTCCTGAATTAATTCATCTTTATCTGCTTCATTTGATAATTTTTGATTGAAGTACCTGATGGCCTCCTGAATGGTAAAGAAGTCGAAACGGGAATTTTGTTCAGCAATTCCGTTATTGATAACAAATATAACCGATGAGGTATCGGCTCCTTCTACTCTTTCAATAACGCCCCGAGCATAAACCGAATCCATAATTTGACGGATCAGATTGTATTTTTTAGACGAAGCGGATGACTTAATTTGTTCGTCCAGCCTTTTAAGATTATCGTTTCTTTCATCATTTGAAAGTCTGAAATACAATGGGGATTCCTTCAGTAGTTTTTGCTTTTCATTCTCAATTTCAACTGAGGATTTTTTAAAATCGAAAACAAACTCTGCATGCAAATCTTCATACGGCCAAAAATTCAGAGTGTACAGCGTTTTTTCGGAAATGCGTTTATCGGAGGGAAGTAACCACGTTAACAAAAGGGTCGAAAATAAATACAAGCCCAGTTTAAAAACAAGCGCATGTTTGTCACGTATGAGATTCCATAAATTCACTTCTACAAAGTAAAAATACGCTTAGTCAGCTGTAACAACTCACACGCTTTGTTATCAACAAAACCGTATTAATTAATCGTATATACGTACTGCAGAGAAACAGTGCGTGGAGCCTCAATTTTCATTGGACGTAACGAATAAGCGGCGTTTAACAGATTGTTTACGATAAACGATACTTTATGGCTTGGACTTAATTTACATCCGATACGTAAATCCAAAATTTCAAATCCGTGATGCATTTTCCAGTAACGGGTTGCTTTTATCGGATAAAAATAAGGGCTCTCGGATGTAAGCACTTCCAAACTTTCAAAAGCTCTGTCAATATTTTGCATACGACTGTAATAACGGTAACTGAATCCAACCGTAAATCCATAAATTTTCAGTTCAGCATCTGCCTTAAACATATGCTTGAAACGATATTTTAAAATATTATCGGTAGTATCCATGCTCGCGCTTTTATAACTCAAATCCTGACCAATTCCTCCGAGTGATTTATCTCTGGCGTAAACACTATCCGGTGTTAAACTCACCGGTTCAATATAGGTGTACCCAATCATTGCCTGTATTCCGATTTTCTTTGCTTCGTCGCTCGTTAAACCTAGCGAGCAATCGATACCTCTCACACGTGAATCACCGGTGTTTACAAATTTAAATCCGATGATGGCGATTTCAGGATCCCAGGCACCAAACAAATATTCAATAGTGTTTTTATACTTCTGGTAAAATCCGGCCACATCCAAAAATCCTTTTACACCAAACAATCTAAAGCCTTGTTTCAATCCCATTTCAAAACTTTTACTTTGCTCAGGCTGTAAATCAGGATTTGGAAATACACCGAAAATTCCGGCCTTTGTTGTAATATAACGCTCTGTTATGGTTGGATAACGATAGCCTTGTCCATACGAAGCGCGCACCCATGTTCCCTTTAACACTTGCAAACTGGCACCAGCTCTAAAAATGGGAGCTACAACGCTTTGAAGGTTATTCATTTTAAAATATTCGTAGCGAACACCGCCTGAAACGTTTAACACATCCCACATCTTTTTATCGAGCTGAATAAATCCGGAAGCGTTAACAATTTTATTATTCGGCGTACCGCTAGACGCATACAATTTCGCAAAGGAAGAAGATATGTTTCCTACTAATCCACCTGTAAATACTAAATCAATATTTTTAAAATCGCGCTGCAATTGATATTCGCCATAATACATGGTACCACGATTGGATTGATTATTGGAAATGTAATTATCCGAGTGAAATATACGGGTAACCAAACTATGACTCACTCCCTTTCCCGGATTGTATTTTATAAATGGATCAACATTAAATAAGGTTTGATTTTGCATGAACACAGCGCCTGGATAACCTCTGTAAATTCCGGTTGAATCATCCATCCATGCCAACACCATGTTTCCCTTGCTGGCCATAAAATTCCCATTAATGCCGGCATTGAGTCCAACTATTTTTTTGAAACGATAACGCAAATTGAAATTAACGCGTCCTCTTAATTTCATCATATCATCGTTGGTAAAAGTTGGAATTGTATCCGTTACTTTCAATGCATTCTTTACATCTGAAGGAATGTATTTTGCAGGTGGCGGCGGACCAATGTATCCTTGATCGGCGTTTAAATTTCCGCCTATTACTAAATCCAAATTATTTTTCACAACCCGCGAATGCAAAAAATTCAAATTAGTAAATCCCGGAATTGAACCATTGTACCAACTTTGTGCCGGCTTATCCGGAATACTGTATTGTCCTAATGAATAGTTTATGATTGTTTTTGGTTTACTGCGCGGATAAGCTGTACGAACATTAATAACGCCGTTTAAAGCAGAAGAACCATATAATACCGATGATGCTCCTTTAATGATTTCAACTTGCTCAATATTTTCAATTGGAATATAACTCCATTCAGGACGGCCTGCATCACCACTTAATAATGGAATACCATCCACAACAATAGCCACACGACTTCCCACACCGAAAGTAAATCCACTTCCCCCGCGAATTTGTGGATCATTATCGATGATGGATAGTCCGGGTGCTTGCTCGAGTGCTGATTCAATACTGGTACTGTTTTTATTATGAATTAAGTCGGGCTTAATTACCTCCATGGATACAGTAAGTTCTTCTAATTTTTGCTCAAACTTTCCGCTCGATACAACTATCGTCTCGAGCATTTTTGCCATGGGCTTCAACATGACATCGTGATTCGTAGTTTGATTTGGGAATATAGTTACTTCTACCGTATCACTTTTCAATCCCACAAAACCAAATAAAACAACATGACTTCCCGAATCTAATTCAAGCGTATAATTTCCTTCTATATCAGATGCTGTACCTTTAGAAAGATTATGCAATAATTGTATGGTGGCTCCGGGTAAGGTTTCCCCGGTTGATTTATCCTTTATTACACCTTTTAAAGTTCCTTTGTTTTGAGCAAAAGAAAAAATTGAGACGAGTAAAAGAAAAGAAAATAATACGCGTTGAAGCATGGGCAAAAATAAGAAAATCCGCCCCTTTGCAAGAGCGGATTTAAAATAATTACAAACTATTATTCAATAACTAATTTTCCGGTTTTAGAAATACCTGCACCTGAAAGTTCATATAAATATAAACCGGCAGTCATTGCGCTAAAATCGATTGAGTTTAATTTATCGCCTTCAATTTTGTGGCTGGCAACTTGTTTACCTGTAATGTCAAAAATATTTAAAGTTGATTCGTTTGATTTTCTCGCAGTAAAGTCAACATAAATAATTTTATCGAATGAGTAAACTCGGATGTTTCCTTCAGGTACCACTGATTCGTTAACGCTGGTAGGATTATAAACTACTGCTAAATCATCTAACCATAATTTTGAACCGGTACCTGTAATACCAGGAGCTGATGTCATTTGATCGGCAGAAGAAGTTACATTGATCATGATATAAGCCGGCATGGCTGCGCTAGCATAAGTAAACGGAACACTGAAACGTTTCCAGGTTGTGCTGTTTGCTTTAGGCGTTAAATAAAGTGCGTCACCAATTTTATTTGCGGATAAGTTAGGATGATTGCTGTTTACCGGCACTTCCGGATCGTAATAATGTCCGGTATGTAAAATAGCTCTTACTTTACCTTGTTCGTTAGTTGGATTTGTACCGCTAGTAGCTTGCGTATACTGATACCATCCTACTAAACTATCAGGGCGACCAACAAATGCCATGCGGCGAATGTCTGTTGCGCTGCTTGGATTTAAAGTTCCGATGTAACCTTCAGCTTTGTTTGAACTAGGCGCGCAAACAATACCTGTGGTCATATTTCCATTCACAACTGCCAGGATATAGTATTTAGTCTCAACACGTGCGGAAGAGGTTCCGGTGTGTTTAATAGTCATATCCTGATAACAGGTTTGCGGACCTGATGAAGCCAAGCCTGAACCAGATTTATTGGAATACCAATTATTTGGCTCGGTGCTTACACCCGGAGCAGGATTCCCTCCCCAAGTCTCAAAGCCGCCATTTAAAATTGTAGTTTGGCCAAAAGCCAATACAGTAAATGAAAATGATAAAAGAGTAAAGATTTTTTTCATGCGAGGATTATTAAAGTTTAACCAAAACTAATAAAAAAAGGCGGTCTTCCAAATGAAAACCGCCCTTTTTAATTACTTAGTCTTGTTAATAATGTTGATATCCGTCTCACCTACAACCTTAAAGGCGGTTCGTCGGTTTTTCTGATGTGCCGCTTCAAACTCCTCACTCTTAGGCACCATTTGATCAATGGCGTCTTGTTTTATGAGTGGATCCGTTTCACCCCATCCCTTAGCAATTAATCTGTCTTTTTTAATTCCCTTCGAAATCAAATAATCAACGCAAGATTGAGCACGAGCCTGTGATAAACGTAAATTATAATCATCACTACCACGAGAATCGGTATGTGAGTTAATCATAATGGAGAGATTATCATTCAAGTTTAAGAGGTCAACAATTTTATCCAGATTTTCTTTCGATTTCGGGCGGAGAGTTGCCTTATCGAAATCGTATTCGATTCCTTCAATTTCAATTTCACTGTCTGGAATTTTATTCAAGAAGAAGTCTTGCTCAAAATGGGTTGTCTCAGATTTACCTTTTGTGGCTACACTCGCCGCATCAGCAAAATATTTATTTTTCTGCGCCTTCATGAAATATTCTTTATCCGGCTTTAATTCAGAAAAATAATATCCCTTGTCATCCGAAATTACAAAGAAAGGTTCATCCTCACCGTGTACATCACGAATGGTAACTAATGCGCCTTCAATCGGATCGTTTGTTTGTGCGTCAAACACATAACCACTAATATCAAAATGTATTGGCTCATTCACGAACTCATAAATATTATAACAATGTCCGTTCTCACAATCTTTTCTGTCACTGGCAAAGAAACCACGTTGCTGTGTTCTCTCCATAATAAAATAAGCATCATCCTTACTTGAGTTTACAGGACCACCCATGTTTTTTGGAAATGTATAAACAGAATCGTCGGAATTAAAATATGACTTAAATACATCTAATCCACCCATCCCAGGTAATCCGTTCGAACTAAAATACAATGTGCTTGAAACAGCGTGGAAGAATGGCGATACCTCATCACCCGGTGTATTTATTGGCGCTCCCAAATTTTTTGCAGGACCAATAAATCCATTCTCATCAATTACACTACACCATATATCAAATCCTCCTAAACCACCCGGACGATTAGACGAGAAAAACAAACGCGTTCCATCAAAGTTCACGAAGGGCTGCATGGATTTGTAACCGGCCACATTTACATTTTGATTAAGTTTAAATGCTTCGAAGAATTTACCATCCGTCATTTTAGCCATGTAAATAAAGGTCTCCTCACGGTTGGCATCACTCCACCTTGTAAATAACATAACATCATCAGGCGTTACATAACCTGCGCCTTCATGCAATGCAGAGTTTACCGGGCGACCGAAATTTACAGGACGCTGCCAAATACTATCTAAACATTCTGAATAATAAAGGTCACATAAATATTTAGAATCTTGTTTTTCCGGATCATTCACTACTCCATTACGTCTTGCACTGGTGAAAATAATTTTATTGGGACTCAAATAATACATCGGTGCAAAATTGGACGTTCCTTTATTAAATATTAGGGTGTCCATCATCTTTACCTTTACGGCACGTCGAACATTTGTCATTGAGTCTAAAGCAAAATAACAACTGGCTTCCTTCTTCTGCGCTACTTTCTTTAATGAATCATTATCAGGATTTGAAGTTACAAAGGCTTCAAACTCATCTAACGCTTCTTTGTGTTTTTTTACACTCATTAAAGAGAGGGCATGATAAAAACGAGCGTCGGGATAAGAATTTCGCTCAACGCATACTTTGAAAATTTTAGCCGCGTGATTGTAATCGGAATTCAAAAAATAAGAATGGCCCAATTTATAATAAACATAATCGATGCTATTCATTGGTTTGAAATCTGCCTTAGGTTTTTTGGTAGTATCCGATGAATTTGCTACTGAAGCGCTGTCTTTCTTAAATGGATTTTTTAATTTTAATTCAGGCACTTTAATAAGGTTTTTAATCCGAAGATTAACCATTTGCGCTTCGTAAGGCAATACGAAGGTTTCCAAAATAGTAGTGTCATCTAACACCTTTGCATAATAATAGGCGGCTGAAGCGTAATCCTTTTTTGCATAGGCATTTTCTCCTTCGAGCATCCAAAGTTTTTTGGATTGACCAAAAGAGTTAATACTTATAAAAAAAAGCAATAATAATGATGCCTTTAAACAACTAATAATATAACGGGGATAAGATTTCATAGACTATAAACGAGGACAGTTTTTAATTTCGGTTACACTTTTCTTACCGGCTAAATAGGTAAATGATAATTCAAACGCTCCTCTGGTTTTTGAAGCTGTTTTTAAAGTGGATGTATTAAAATCATAACCCAATTTAAAAATATAGTTATCCTTTCTTAAACCGGCGTAGACTATACTTGCATCCTTAGCTCGGTATGTAAATCCTGCCAATAAAAAGAATTTATCATTTTTAAAGAAGTACCCCGCATCTAAAGCATATGTTTGCTCAAACGCAGAACCCTGATTCATGATTAAAACTTTCGGAATCGCGAAAAGCAATTCGCTAATATTAACGCGAACGCCGGCATGAGTGTAAACACGAATTGGCAAGTAGTTAGCCTGATCGAAAAATGTTTCTTTTGGTCGGGTTAAATTAAAACCTGACACACCTAAGAAAGGATTGATGCGTGATTGTTGTTTCGCATAATAATATAAGACGCCCGCATTTAACTGAGGTAACATTTGAGATTGACGCTTGAAGTTTTCGTTGCTGGATACTTCTGTATTAAATGAACCTCCATTAGCACCGGTATATTGATTGTCCCATGTGTATAATTTATACTCCACCGACTTTTGTGTAAATCCGCCTTGTAATCCAAAAGAAACGTGATGTGATTTCTTTTTATCCAATGGCACCGTATAACCGGCAGATAACATAGCTTGAAACACATTGTAATTTCCGATACCGGCACGCATATTAATAACTTGAATTCCGAAGCCCCATTTTCCTTTTGGCATATCAGCACTTATTAAAGCCGTATTAAATGGTTTGTAGGCAACAGAGTTCCATTGATTTCTGTATTGAGCGTGTACACGGAATTTTGCATCAATAACACCCGTCATAGCCGGATTTAAAAATAATGGCGCACAATCGTATAACGACAAATGAAAATCCTGCGCCTTGGCCACATTGCCAAATGCAATCAGAATTACGAAAAATGCTTTTATAATTTTTTTCATACTATTATCTCAATAAGGTTACATCACCGGTTTTGCGAACCGATTTATTATTAAACATATCTACATTCAATACCCAAACATAAACACCGATTGGAGCATCTTGACCTTTATACTTACCATCCCATCCCACTTTTTGATCTGTAGTTTCAAATATTAATTCTCCCCAGTTATTGTAAATTCTAAAATTCATATTTTCAAACGGACCACCTTTCACAAATAATAAATCATTGTTGTTATCGCCGTTTGGAGAGAAGGCTGAAGGCACCAAAGGCAATAAGGTTACGGAGATTTCTTTACGTGATGTATCAGAGCATCCGAAATTATCAGTAACAACTAAAGTAATTGTATAGTTACCTTGATTTTGATAGATGTTTGTAGGGTTTTGCGAACTTGCTCCACCGCCATCACCAAAATCCCAATTCCAGTTCACAATTGTTGATGCCGGTGTACTAAAATCCGTAAAGTAAACAACTTCCTGAGCTAATGTTGGATTATTAGTTAAGGCAAAAAAAGCATTTGGTCGCGGCCGTACATTAACGGCGATGTTAATTGAATCGGAGCAACCCTTATCGGTAACAACATTTAAGTTTACATTATAAATACCGGATGCGGTGTATGTATGAGCAGGATTTGCAGAAGTACTTGTTCCACCATCAGCGAAATTCCAATTCCAGTTTGTAATCACATCAACACCAGCTAATGAAGAATCTTTGAACTGTATAAGTTGTCCCTGACAAGCCGGCCCGTAGGTGAAATTCGCATATGGTAAATTGTATACTGTTACATTTTTTACAATCGTGTCTTTACATCCGTTGTTGGAAGTGACAACAAAAGTTACTGAATATGTATTTGCTAAGGTGTAACTATGAAATGGGTTCTGTGAAATTGCCGTTCCACCGTCGCCAAAATTCCAACTGTAGTTAGATACAGAGCCTACAGATAAATCCGTAAACTGAATCGGCTTAGTGGCACAGGCCACTGAAAAACTAAAGTTAGCAGTTGGTGATGGAATAAATGTTACTGTTAAAGAATCTCTCTTTGGAGAACAGCCTTTATTGTTAGTTGATTCTAAAATAAACTTCACGCTTCCATTTAAGATATCAGACGGACTTGGGAAATACGCTGCGTTTAAAGATGTATTATTTGGAACAAACGTTCCTGTTCCTGTTGAAATCCATTGCCCGGTTGTTGTAAATCCACTTACCAATCCATTCAATTGCACAATACCATTGTTACAGAAACTTGTATCCGGTCCAGCAGCCACTAAAGGTGCTTTTAAAATAACATATGTAACAGTATCGCTTTCCGGCGGACAAATTCCGCCCGTAGACGTTAAAATAAACTGTACAACACCAGCTAATGTATCCGCCCCGCTCATTGTATAATTTGGATTTAAAATACCAGCATTATTAAAAGCACCAGTTCCTGTTGTTGTCCAAGTTCCGGTTAATGCGGAACCTGTGACAGTTCCTGTTAACGCAATAACACCCGCACTCGCGCAAATAGTATCGTTATTACCTGCTAACACCACCGGTTTCGGTGTTACAAACACTGTAATACTATCTTTTACAGCATTACAGTTCCCATTGTTTTGGGAGGTTAAAGTAATTACTAAGGAAGACAGGGTTAAATCGTTCGGACTTAAAATGTAAGTGGTAGACATCAATGTATCATTTGGAGAAAATGCACCGGAGCCAAGTGTTGTCCATAATCCTGAGCTTGTTGGTCCACCTACCGAACCATTTAAATTTACAGTTGGACTATTTGTACAAACATTAATATCGGCTCCTGCATTCACTGTAGGAGGGTTGGTGAACGTTAGCATCAGAGAATCTTTTGTGTTTGGACAACCAAAAATACTTCCTGCAGAGGTCAAAACTAATTTTACCGAACCTGTAGTTAAATCAGAAGGAGAAGGCACGTAGGTAGTTGTATAGGATGTTGGATTACCAAAAACACCGCTTCCTGATGTGGTCCAATTTCCTCCTGTAGCAAATAAAACAGAACCAGTAATATTTATAGTTGGAATGTTATTCTTACAAATAGTCATACCCGGGCCGGCTTCAACAGCAGGTGATTTACGAATAAATAAAACCACTGTATCTGCCACATTATCGCAATTACCGGTTGATAGTAAAACGAATTTGATTTGAGACTGAGTGGTATCTGTTGGCGTTAAAGTGTAAGTAGCATTGATATTTGTAACAGTTGAAGTATATGCACTTGAAGGCAAACTAATGGCTGTTGTTCCATTCATCACCGACCAAATACCGGTTGAAGCACCACCATTAATTGCACCATTTAATGTAATTACACTATTTGTCCCTGTACAATAACTCATATCATTTCCTGCATAAGAATAAATCTTACGTTTAAAGGAAGACATATAATGAAACAAACCTCCGGTAGAAGTGTTACCGTTAATTACACCCATTGCAAATACATCTGTGCTGTTCGAAAGAAGGTTTGCAGAGTTAACAGGAATTTGAGTAGTGTTGAATTGGATTTGTGCACCTTGCCATGCTCCTCCCGTGCCTGGTACTAGTGTAAATGCAGATGCGGGTACAAGAGTTGAAGATCCATTTAGTAAAAAATTAGCAGGAGTATTAATTGCACCATTAGTTTTACATAAAATGTTTAACAAAAACGGCTGATTATTATTACGTGTAAAGGTTACAGAGTCGGAACCTGCACAGTTAATTGGAGGTAGAATTGCTGCGCCTGATTCGCAACCATAACCGGTAGTTTGCCATAAATACACATTCTTGTTTGCTGTGATATATGTAAGCGGTTGCGTAATTGTATAACGCTGAACATCTCCTTTATTTATGCTATACGTTGTGGCTGTACCGTCATTGATTGTAATTTGAGTAAAGTTATCGGTAGCTACTACAAAAATACTTTCTTGTGAAGCAGGAAACATAAAGCCTTTATTCGCGATATACTCCTTACCTACTACATCTACCGGCACAATTTGATCGCCGATTAAATCGTAACAACCTCCTCCGGGATTTCGCACAGAGTCATCTGCAACCGTTACAGAAATCGGATTATTCGAAACCACAATGGTCCCACCTAGATTTTGTCCGGGAACATTTGTTGCACCAGTTACATTTTCCACGGTATAAATATCTCCGGTATTCATTAATACACTGTAAGTAATGTTTGCCACATGTCCCACCACATTACACTTAGGTGTAATCCAAACTACCGTATTTGGTAAAGTTGCTACGATATTAATTTGTTGTCGAGGTTGCGACACAATACCATCACCATTCAAATCACCTCCGAGCGTTTGATTAAACCAATTGTTTTGAAACGGACAAACGAATTCTGTTCCTAATCCATTTCTTCCTTTCAATGAAAATGTTTCAGGATTATAAAAAGTATTGGCTCTGGTAACAACATCATATACAACTGTAATTTCCCTTGAAGAAGTAACTTTTAAACCATAAGGACGAACTGAATTCGCTGGTCGTGACTCTAAGGAATCATATCCAAAGTTAGTTACACCCGCTGCTGCATCTCTCCAAAAAGTGTAATCAAAAAAACCTGAAGCAGGAATCGTGAATGTGGTATCATACTTATTTGGCAAAATGGCTGCCGGCTGTCGAATACGCACACTGGTACCTGATGGACCTGAAATATGCATTTTTACAGCATCACGCCATGTGTGATCGGGCGTAACCCATGGCGCAGCAAACCAAAACACGGTGTCAATCTGTGCTAATGAAGTAAACGACTTCATTATAAAGATTAAGAATAATACGATGAGCTTAATTTTTTTCATTTTGAACTATTTATAAATAAGTTTATTCAGGTTTATTTTCTTCTGTCTTTGGAGTTGACTCTTCAGATTTACTTTCCTCTTTTTTCACTTCAGGTGCTTTCTTTTCTTCTTTCTTCGGCGGTGCACCTTGCGAATCATCCTTCTTCTCTTCTCCTAATACCGGCTTCTTATTCTTTAAATTTTGTTTTACACTATTATCAATGATTTTGAATTCTTCTTCATCCGCGGCGGTAATTGATTTCTTTTTAATAAAGTTATAGCTGATAGAAATCTCATGACTTCCCGAATTATAATTTCTAAGTTTAGAAACTGTGAAATCATTCGCATAAGCGATGTTTAATTTTTTCATGATTTTCACACCAACCATTGCAGCAACTGCGTCGTTATTACGGTAAGAAGCCCCTAACCAAATCCAGTTTTTATAGGTAACACGTAATGAATACTCCAATTGAACGGGAGCAGGTGCATTATATTTTAGTAAGACAGATGGTGTTATTTCATAATCTGATTTTACTTTAATTTTATACCCTACCATTGCGTAATAATGTGGTGTTAGTCGGCCTTTATCAGCCTGCCAATTCACACGATTATTCAACATATTCATGCTGGATAATCCCAGGAAGAATTTTTCTCCGTGTAAATACAAACCTGCGTTAGCATCAAAAGTATTAGCTGTTAAAATTGTTCCCGTTAGATATTCGTCGCCTTGATCATAGGTTCTGGCATCATATAATTTTATACGGTATTGCTTTAATCCTCCGGATAAACCTAAAGCCAGCTTTAGTTTTTTGTTTAGTTTAACACTATAGGCAAAGGTCAGATATCCTGTATTTGAAGTCATCAATCCGGTTTGATCAGAGTTTATCATTCCCCCAACCGATGCGTTCTTTAATTTTTTCACAGGACCGTATAATGAAAGCATGTAAGTTTTTGGAGAGCCTTCAAATCCAACCCATTGATTGCGATAAAACAGATTGGCTTGCATATAATCTTGTGAACCTATCACTCCTGAGTTGTATGCGTAAGTATTAAGTAAATAATTGGAGTATAAATTTTGTTGCTGCGCGCTTAATGAAGAAGCGCCGGCTACTAACAAAACAATTGCTATGATTTTGTGTATCTTCTTCATTATTTCATTATTAAAATGGTTCCTTTAAAAATATTTTCTTCGCGATTAGGATCGTTCAGATTAATGATGTAGTAATAAGTTGAGACGGGAAGTGGATTACCTAAGTAAGTTCCATCCCACGGTATTTCATATCCCTTCGAATAAAATAATCGTTCACCCCACCGGTTGTAAATTTCAATTTCCGCATTCGGATAAAACGCGTTAATGAAATCCAATCGCCAGATATCATTCTTCTGGTCGCCATTTGGTGAAATGGCATTTGGTATCAACTCATTAATCTCTTCTTTAATATTATTGATAGAAATTGTTTTGGAGCTTGTAGCCGGGCAACCAAATTGATCGTACACAGTTTGAACTATTGTATACGTACCGTTTGCCATATATGTATTTACAGGATTTTGATTTGTACTTGTATTTCCATCACCAAAATTCCAACTCCAAGCCACGGAATTTTGAGAAACATCCGTAAAAGTTACAATAGTAGTTAAGTTAATTCCTGCATTATAGTTTAAGATAAATCCTGCAACCGGAGGCGGTGTAATATTGATTGATTTAATGATTGTATCCTTACATCCGTTATTCGAAGTTACAATATGGAAAATCGAGTAAGAACCCGGACCACTAAATACTACGGATGGATTCGCTATAGATGAAGTTGGCAATGGCGGTGGTCCCGGATCATTAAAATTCCAGAAAAATGATTTTACAGTATCCGGAGAAGCAATGGAAGAACTGTCTTTAAAATTAATTTGCAGGAATGACCCAAAGCAAGAACGTGAATACGTAAAATCAGATGAAGGCAAATGATTTACTTTAACAACTTTTGTTGTGGTATCATAACAGTTAAATGAATTTCTAACGATTAATTGTGCTGTATAAGTTCCTGAAGTTGTATAGGTATAAACCGGACCACTAACGGTTGACGTCCCTCCGTCACCAAAACTCCAATTCCAACCCGCCAAAGTACCTGCTACAGGCGCAGAGAAATCGATGAATGTTGTTGCTTGATTTAAACATACAACATTAGATGAAAAATTAGCAAAAGGTTTGTCTTTAAAATCAACTCTCACCTGATCACTTACCGATAAGCAATTTCCATTATTTGTAGACGTTAAGTTGAGTACAACAAAGCCTGCTGAAATTTCTGCCGGAGTAGGAATGTAAGTTGGCGTTAAAACACTATTAGAAGGACTAAAACTTCCTCCTCCTCCACTCCATGTTCCTGTGGTGGTTGCGCCTCCTATAATTCCGGTTAATTGAACTGCACTGTTGTTTTTACAACTAAATAAATCCGGGCCTGCATTCACATTTGGTGAAGGTGTAAAGAACACATGAATACTATCTTTCACAGGAAAACAATTTCCATTATTAGTAGAAATTAAATAGATGTAAATACTTCCGCTTGCTATATCTAACGGACTTGGCAAATAATTTGTACTTAAAGCAATGTTACTCGGATTAAATATACCTGTACCCGAAGTTGTCCATTTTCCGGTAGAACTACTGCCGCTTACTGAACCTAATAAAGAAATGGTGGGATTATTTACACATAAACTCATGGTAGTTGGACCTGCATTTACCAATGGAGGTTTTGTAAAGGTAATTTTAACCGTATCCGTTTCAGCCAAACAAATTCCATTATTAGTAGAAGTTAATACCAGATTTACAGAGCCCGCGGTTGTATCTGCAGAAGATGGTACATAAAAACCATTTAAAACTGTAGATGTAGGTGCAAAACTTCCACTACCTAAGGTAGACCATTGACCGGTTGAAGTAATTCCGGATATGCTTCCATTTAAACTAACGGTCGCGTTATTGCCGCACTTAATCTGATCAACTGATGCATTTACCAAAGGCTCCTGCAATACAACCAATCTAAGTGTATCAATGCGTGAAGTACAAGGGCCTGTTGATGTCAGAATTAAATTTATATAAGGTTTTGAAACTGTAGCAATATCAAGTAAGCTCGGCACATAAACGTTATTTAAGGAAGTGGTTGGCGACGAGAATGTACCAAAACCATTATTGGTTGACCAAACACCGGTAACATTTCCACCTCCAACAACACCATTCAATGATAAAGATGTGTTCGAACAAATAGTTGCATCCGGTCCGGCCGCAACCATCGGGTAAGAAATCCATTCAGAATGATAAGCGTAAGAACTTCCGGATGGCGTTGAGCCTTGATGCGTTCCGAAACCATAAATATCGCCTGTATTTGTAATAATATTATAAGAACCAACAGGCACTTGTGTTAAATTAAAATTCACGCGAGCTCCTACAACAGTGCTTGATGTGCCCGGAACAATCGTAAAAGCAGAGGCCGGAATTAATGATGCATTTCCGTTTAACTGAAAATTACCCTGAAATCCGTTTCTTGTAAACACATTAACAGCAAAGGAATCTGCCGACGTTCTTGTAAAAGAAGTTGAATATGTACCTGCGCAATAGAAATGAGGAACTTGTGCTCCACTTAATTTACAACCATGACCTGTTACATGAATTACATATACCGGTTTGGTTGATTTAATGTAAGTTAATTCCTGCGTTATATTTGCGCTATAGGTTTCACCTGTATTAATTAACGTGGAAACAGTTGAAGTTCCATTTGTAAGCGTAATACTTGTTGAGTTTACCGTAGCCAAAATAAATACCTTATCGTTTCCTGTTTCACTTTTTGTAATGACAAAATCATTACCGGCGTGATTAGAGTTAGTAATTTGATCGGCTATAGTACTTGTACAACCACCATTTACTAATCCTGAAGAACTAACTGTAACGGCAATTGGTTTATCAGCAGAAATAATAGAACCTGCAAGTTTTGTAGGTGCAGTTGTGGAGGTGTCCTGACAACTAAAAGATTCTCCTGCATTTAAAATAACAGGGAATGTTACATCCTTAACGTGTCCAATAATATTCGCACGTGGTGTAATTAATATCGTAGTGTTGTTTTGGGAAGCTACAATGTCTATTGCGGAAAAAGATTTTGGTGTTGTTGCAGCAGAACTACTCCATTGATTTTGAAAAGGCGTATAAAAATCGGTACCTAAAGCTTTTTGTCCTTTCAAACTTATCATTTCTTTATTGGTAGAAGACTTTATACAATAAACCGCAGAAACATTAGAGCTTGCACTGATGTAAATTCCTCTACTCAAAACGGAATTAGTTGGAGCGCTTTCAACTGAAGCTATAAACGGAGTTAAATCAAGCGAGTCCACCGAATTCGCAGGAATATTGATAGTTACCGGAATAAAAGCACCATTGGCAGGCTGACGAAGATAAACTGTACTTGCAGAGCTATAGGTTGTAAAGTACATTTTAATAGGACTTTGTCCGAGGCCTGCAGAAATATCCGGAGCAACGAACCAAAAAGAGGTATCAATTTGGGCTTTAACCGGGGCAAATCCAAGAACTAACAAAAAGAGTAAGTATAGTTTTTTCATACTTTATACCGAGGGTTTTTTAATTTTTCCCGAAGTTACTGAATTTTATAATTTTTTAACTGTAAGTTATTAAATTACCGTTAATTTTACAAACTTCATGCCAATTAATCGCTCATCCATCGAACCATTTAAGAACCTTGAATTGTTAGCAAAAAAGGTTGTTGAGGGATTTATTACGGGCCTCCATAAAAGCCCTTTTCATGGTTTTTCGGTAGAATTTGCAGAACATCGACTCTATAACACCGGCGAAAGTACGCGCCATATTGATTGGAAGTTATTTGGCAGAACAGATAAATTATTTGTTAAACGCTATGAAGAAGAAACTAATTTACGGTGCCAAATTGTAATTGACGTTTCATCATCTATGCTTTTTCCTATTGATACCGAAAACAACAAATTACATTTTTCTATTCATGCCGCCGCCGCATTAAACGAACTTTTAAAACAACAAAGAGACGCGGTTGGATTAACACTTTTCAGTGATAAAATTGAATTACATTATCCTGCAAAAGGGAGTCCGGCTCAACAAAAGTTAATTTATTCTACTCTGGAGGAATTACTTAACAGAAAAGAGCAAAACAAAACCAGTTCAACTGTGAATGCTTTGCATCAAATCGCTGAAATAATTCATAAGAGATCATTGGTCGTTATTTTTAGCGATATGTTTGACAATCATTCTGATAATGAAGAATTATTTAGCGCTTTACAACATCTTAAATACAAAAAACATGAAGTTGTTTTATTTCATGTAAATGATAAATCAAAGGAACTGGATTTTGATTTTGAAAACCGGCCTTATCATTTTATTGATTTGGAAACCGGTGAACAAATAAAATTAAACCCAAAACAAATCAAGGAAAATTATATTACTGAAGTTCAAAAATTCACCAATGCCTTGAAGCTTAAATGTGGTCAATATCACATTGATTTTGTGGAAGCTGACATAAATGAAGGGTTTAATAACATTCTTCTAACTTATCTTATTAAACGTAACCTCATGTCCAAATAAGGAATCACTTGAGGTTATTTTGATTAAAATATTGATTTTCAAATAATTAATTAATATGCTTCTAAACTATTTTAGGTCGAACTTGTCGATTTTTTTTATATTTTTAGGAACTTATTTTGAATCAAGTATATAACCAACCTATATCCGTTTTAAAACGTTCTGTTATTAAGAACGAATTATTATCATTAATTAACATTTAATAATCAAAAAATATGAAGTGTTTCTACCGTAACCTTATTGTAGCCGTTTTGTTTTCGCTACTTGTTCCTATTAAAGGTTTTGCAACTCACATTGTGGGTGGTACAATAACTTACACCTATAATGGTGGAAATAATTATACCATCATGCTAAAGCTTTACCGCGATTGTACTGGTATTGCTTTCCCCGGTTCGGCAACTATTAACGTTCTCCAGGCAAATGGTAGCGTTTTTGCTCCTAGCAGAAACTTTACATTACCCGGCGGAACTATCACTAATATTCCTGCCGTTTTACCGCCTTGTGCAACTTCACCAAGTGTAACACCTTGTGTTCAGGAACGTATTTATACAGCTACTGTAAACTTAGCGCCTTCACCTGGCGGTATGCACTTATACTACAGTTTATGTTGCCGTAACCCGAGTATCTTAAACATTAACACACCGGGTGCTGTTGGAGAAACTTTCTATTGTTATATTCCTTGCTATTTCGATACTTGGAAAGAAGATTTTACTTTACCTGCAGGAACTACTGTTGATGCCGGAGCAACAGCTTGGACTCGTTCTTTTGGTGCCATCGCACCTGCTTCTGCTCAGGTTAATGCTGCCGGCGAATTTGAAGTTACCGGCGCTAACAATGGTCGCGCTATCTGGGCTTCACAAGTCGTGAACATTTCTTCCTTCGCTAATGGTGTTAACATGAGCGTTAATACCAGAAGAGCTGGTACAATGGCAAATGGTGACTCTCTTAAAATCTTTTATTCCTTAAATGGTGGTCCAAAAACCTTATTCGCAGTTAACGGACAATTACTAGGGAATTTCGTGTCGCCGGTCTTTTCTACTCAACCTGGTTTAATTGGAAATACTATTCAGGTCTTCATCCATTATACATTTAACGCCACTTCACCTGCAACAAAAATTTACGCGAATGATATGGTAACTATTTACGACAATACGTTTGTTCCAAATAGTAATCCAAGTTTCGCTAATTTACCTCCATTGTTTTTATGTTCAACAAACACTTTCTCTGTAAACCAAGCAGCAACTGATGGAGATGGTGACGTTTTAGTTTACTCAATGTATACACCTTATAACGATGCGCCTGCTCCAACTTTCCCGAATAATACTGCATTCATTCCTCCTGTAACATTTATCCCTAACTATAGCGCAAACAGTCCGTTTAACTCGCCTGCTCCTGCTGTTACACTTAACTCATCAACCGGTTTAATGACAGGTGTGGCTAATACTAACGGACAATTTGTTTTTGGTGTTAAAGTTCAAGAATACCGTGCCGGTAAATTATTAAGTGAAACGGTTCGTGATTATCAAATGAACATGGTTACGTGTCCGCCATTTGTTCCACCACCACCAACTGCCGGTGCGAACACACCGTTATGTATTGGACAAACTTTAAGTTTAACAGCAAGTCCTGTTGCCGGCGCTACTTACACTTGGGCCGGACCAAATGGATTTACTTCAACTTTACAAAATCCAACAATCTCTAACGTTACTGCATTAGCGGCCGGTGTATATACCGTTCAGGCCATTGTTGCGGGCTGTGTTGGTATTGCAGGAACCGTAACTGTAACTATTAATCCTAATCCAGCTGCACCAACAGCAGGCGGTACATCTCCTATTTGTGTGGGACAAACTTTAAGTTTAACTTCTAATACTGTAGCAGGTGCAACTTATAATTGGTCAGGACCAAATTCATTTACATCTGCTGTTCAGAATCCAACAATTGGAGGTATAACTTTAGCAGGAGCCGGAACATATTCCGCAACGGTTACTGTATCAGGCTGTACAAGTCCTCCCGGTACTGTCAACATCGTTGTAAATAATACACCAACCGTTTCCACTCTTACTTCAAATGCGCCTATTTGTGCAGGACAAACATTAAGTTTAACTGCGAATGCAGGAGGTGGAGCTACTTATTCATGGACAGGTCCAAACTCATTTACATCCACAACTCAAAATCCTACTATTGTAGGTACAACAACACTGGCAAGTGGTATATATTCAGTCACAGCAACAGCATTAGGTTGCGTGAGCGCCACCGGAACAATTAACGTTTTAGTAAATCCAATTCCTGCGTCACCTACACCCGGAAGCAATTCACCAATTTGTACAGGTCAAACATTAAGCTTAACAGCTTCATCAGTAGCAGGCGCTACTTACAATTGGTCAGGACCAAACTCATTTACTTCAACAACACAAAACCCAACAATACCGGGTGTTTCTGTTTTAAATGCAGGTACGTATTCTATCAGTGCGACATTAGCAGGTTGTACAAGCCCTGTTACAACCTTAAGTGTAATCATAAATAATCCTCCGATTGCGCCAACAGCAACAGCGAATATTCCAGTTTGTATAGGAGGAAATTTAAATTTAGGCGCCTCTACTATTGCAGGTGCAACTTATAATTGGGTTGGACCAAACTCATTTACATCTTCTGTTCAAAATCCTACCATTACCGGTGTTACTTTACCTGCAACCGGCGTTTATTCGGTGAACGCAAACGTAATGGGTTGTATTGGACCAATGGGAACAGTGAACGTAGTAATCACTCCATTGCCTCCGTCTCCAACTGCCGGAAGTAACTCACCGTTATGTTCAGGACAAACACTTTTCTTAACAGCCTCTTCAATTGCAGGTGCTAGTTATAATTGGTCGGGTCCAAACTCATTTACTGCAAACGTTCAGAATCCTTCTATTGTATCAACATCTTCACTAGCAACAGGTGTTTATTCAGTTAGTGCAGTTGTTGGAGGATGTGCAAGTCCATCAGGTACAGTAAACGTTTTAGTTAATCCAACTCCTCCTGCTCCAACAGCAGGCAGCAACTCACCTATATGTGAAGGCCAAACACTTTTGTTAACTGCGAATCCAATTTTATTTGCAAGTTATAACTGGACAGGACCAAACTCGTTTACATCAACAGCTCAGAATCCAACAATTGCTGCAACAACAACACTTGCTGCCGGGGTATATTCAGTGAGTGCATCTGTATCAGGTTGCGTTGGCCCAATAGGAACGGTAACCGTTGTAATTAATCCTACACCTGTACCAGTTGTTCCTTCAAGCAATTCACCACTTTGTACAGGACAAACCTTAAGTTTAACAGCTAACACCATTGTAGGCGGCGTTTATAGCTGGACTGGTCCGAATACATTTACTTCAAGCGTTCAAAACCCAACTTTGTCGGCCGTAACAATTTCTGAAAGCGGAACCTATTCTGTAAACGTAACAGTTGCAGGTTGTACAGGTTCATCAGGAACAGTAAGTGTAATTGTTAATCCTCCAGTACCTGCTCCAACATTAGGAAGTAACTCTCCATTATGTGAAGGTCAAGATATTTTATTAACTGCATCTAACATTACAGGCGCAACGTATAACTGGACAGGACCAAATACATTTACATCTTCAGTACAAAACCCTACTGTAACTCCTACAACAACTTTATCAGCCGGTGTTTATTCGGTGCAAGCAAACGTATCCGGATGTAATAGTCCGGTTGCAACCGTAACAGTTACTGTAAATCCAACACCTGCAGCTCCAACTGCCACTGCTAACTCACCGTTATGCGAAGGTCAAACACTTTTATTAAGTGCTTCAACCGTAACAGGCACAACTTATAGTTGGACAGGTCCTAACTCATTTACATCTACAGTACAAAATCCAACCATTGTAGCTACAACTTCATTGGCAGCAGGTGTGTATTCAGTAAATGTAACTTCAGGTGGCTGTACAAGTTCTAATGCCTTAGTTACCGTAACAGTAAATCCATTACCGGATCCTGTTATTGCCGGAAGCAACTCACCGTTATGTGTTGGTGCAACATTAAGCTTAACGGCTTCAAATATTACAGGTGCCGTTTATAACTGGACTGGACCAAATTCATTTACTTCTTCTGTTCAGAATCCAACTATAACAAACGTGACTTTACTTGAATCTGGAACTTATTCAGTAAACGTAACAGTTGCAGGTTGTACCGGAACCAGTGGCACAGTAAGTGTATTGGTTAGTCCGCCAGTTGCTGCACCTACTGCAACTGCCACTTCACCAATTTGCGAAGGTCAAGACATTTATTTAACCGCTTCTACAATCACAGGAGCAACATACAATTGGACCGGACCGAATAGTTTTACGGCCGCTGTACAAAACCCAACAGTTACTCCAACAACAACTTTATCAGCCGGTGTTTATTCAGTTCAGGCAACTGTTGCAGGTTGTACAGGTCCTTATGGAACTGTAAGTGTCACTGTTAATCCTACACCTGCTCCACCAACTTTAGGTTCTAACTCTCCAATTTGTGCGGGACAAACATTGAGTTTAACTGCAACATCAGTACCTGGTGGTACTTATAGCTGGACCGGCCCTAATAGTTTTACTGCCGCAACTCAAGATTCAACCATTATGAATGCTACAACTGCCGCATCCGGTGATTACTCTTTAACGGTAACTTTAGGCGGATGTACAAGCACTGTTGCAATTATTAGTGTAACAGTTAACTCAACTCCTGCGGCTCCAACTGCCACTGCGAACTCACCGTTATGTGTAGGTGCAACAATTAACTTAGGAGCGTCAGCAGTAGGTGCTACTACATACAGCTGGACAGGTCCTAACTCATTTACATCTTCTGTTCAAAACCCAACCATAACAAACGCCTCAACTTTAACTGCCGGCGTTTATTCGGTTTATGCAACAATTGGATCATGTGATGGTGCAGCAACAACCATTACTGTTAACGTAACGGACCCTGCAGTAGTTTATGCCGGTCCGAATGATACCATTTGTGCAAGCGCATTAATTTTACCTTTATCAGGAACAGTAACCCCTGGCTATAATACAACTTGGACCTCACTTGGTACAGGAACCATTGCCAATACAAGCAGTTTGATTACAACTTACACAATGAGTAGTAATGATACCATTTCAGGTAGTGTAACGTTTGTATTAACATCATCAGGTGGTGGATGTGCTAACACATCAGACACCGTAACATTTATTGTATTAAAAGGACCGAATGTATTTGCCGGTGCGGATATAAATGTTTGTAAAAATGCGGTTATACCATTAAATGGAAATATTACCGGTGTAACTAATACTGGTTTCTGGACGACTACCGGAAGTGGAACATTTAATCCTAATAACACTACATTAAATGGATTTTATCAGCCAAGTTCAAGCGACACAGCAAGTACAGGTATACAACTCATATTAGAATCAACAAACAATAAAGGTTGTGTACCGGCAAGAGATACCATTAATGTTAACTTCATTAATGCTCCATCTTCTGCGTTTACATTCACAAATGCCTGTGCAAATCAAGCAGTATCCTTTACAGATATTTCAACACCTGTAGGTACAGTAACATCATATACATGGAATTTTGGCGATGGCTCAGGTACATCAAATAATCAAAACCCAACTTATACTTATACTGTAGGAAATACCTACACTGTAACATTAATCACTTCGAACTCTGCAGGCTGTACGGATACCGTTCAGCAACCTGTTACAGTATTTATAGCTCCGGTTGCCAACTTTACTTTTAGCAATGTTTGTGTAGGGACGCTTGGTACATTTAACGATGCATCAACGGTTAGTACGGGAAGTATTACAAGCTGGTCGTGGACATTTGGCGATGGCGGAAGTAGTACATTGCAAAATCCATCACACACTTATACAACATCCGGAAGCTTTACCGTTAATTTAACTGTTGTTTCAAGCAATGGCTGTACTGGTACCATTACTAAAACAGTAACTGTAAACCCTAAACCTGTTGCTGATTTCTCGATGTCGGGTAATCCGGTTTACTCAACCGATGTGGTTACCTTCACCGATCTTAGTACACCAACAGGCTCTATCGTTGGCTGGAATTGGAATTTAGGTGACGGTACAACATCAACTAATCAAAACGTTCAGTATTATTATGATAACAACGGAGTATTTACAGTTCAATTAGCTATCACTGACGCTAGCGGCTGTATGGACACCGTTAGTAAGGAAATAATTGTTGTGCTATTACCACAGGTACCTACAGCCTTTACACCTAACGGAGATGGTCACAATGACTTTTTATTTGTAAAAGGCGGACCATTCCAAACCTTATACTTCCGCGTTTATAATAACTGGGGACAACTTCTATTCGAAACAACAGATCAAAAAGTGGGTTGGGATGGAACCTATAAAGGAGAAAAAGTTCAATTAGGTGTTTACGTATGGGTATTTGATGTAGACATGTTTGACGGAACTCATATTAGAAAAACAGGAGATATTACAATTTTAAAATAATAAAGAACCATGAAGACACTTAAATTATTTTTAGTCATCCTTATATTATGGAGCAGCGGTATGAAGTCGCAAGACTTCCATTTATCGTTGTACGATTCGGGACCATTGTTTCTAAATCCGGCTATGACCGGTGTTGTGGACGCAACAGCGCGTATACATGCACAGTATCGAAATCAGTGGAGTTCGGTTGCTTATAAACCATTCACTACTGCTATGATAAGCGCAGATATGCCGCGTGATAAATGGGGCTATGGTATTCAAATCATGAATATGCGTGCCGGTATTGGTAATTATAATGCATTTCAGGCATTGGTATCGGCTGGTTATGCATTACCAATTGATAAAGAAAAAGTGCACAATATCACTTTTGGTTTACAAGCCGGAATTACTCAAAAATCTATCCGTGATGATAAATTTTCATTTGACGAACAATACAATACAAAAAACGGAGGGTATTTTGACGAAACCTATTCTAACAATGAAAACTTCACCCGTCAATCACAAATACTTCCTCAGTTAAATGCAGGTTTTATGTATTTCTATACTAAACAACAATCATGGGTAAATCCTTTCATTGGAGTTTCGGCATTCAATTTAACCAAACCGCGTGAAACTTTCTTTGATCAAAACAATCATTTACCAATGCGCTTCAATATTCATTTAGGTACACGCGTAAACATTACTGAAGTATTATACGTGTTACCAAAAGTATTAATCATGTCGCAAGGTAAAGCATTTGAACAAACCTATGCCGTTGATGGTGGTTATTACTTGAAGCAAGGTAAATTGTATTTATTAGCCGGTTACGTTTTCCGCGCGAAAGATGCCAGCATTGCAAGTATTGGCGTTAGAAAAGAAAATTACATTTTAAAATTTGGTTACGACTTTAATACATCTTCATTAAAAACCGCCAGCAAAACCCGAGGTGCCATGGAAATTGCATTCACCTACTTGTTAGCGAAAGAAAAAGTTGAAACCATTAAACATTGTCCGCGATTATAATTTTATGAATACAAAATCCTATTATTTCATCCTCCTTTTTTCAGGCTTGTTTTTTATTGAGTCATTAGCGCAATCTAATTTTGCGAAGATAGAAGCTGCTGATAAATTTTATAATCAACGTGATTATGCGAATGCTGCATTATACTATTCAAAAGTGATTAACGATACAAACGTTAACCAATCCCGCGTGTTACCATACAAAATCCAAATGGTAAACCTCAGCATTTTGCCTAAAGAGGAAAAGAAAAAAAATCAAACGGTTAAAAACGACAGCACCTCCAATACAGGTAAAGATTCATTAGCTGCATCACAACGAGTAACTCCTGTTAAACAAGCGCCAATTGCTAACGACAGTACAAAGAAATCGTCGGCAAGCGCAACTACTGTTGATCCGAAAAAAGTATCTAAGTATGATTATGTTTTATATCGTTTAGGATTATCACATCTTTACAACAATGATTACAATAACGCTTCATTATACCTAAAAAAATGTGTGGAGAGAAATATTTACACTGATGCTAATTATTTCTACGCATTATCATTAATGAATAATAAAAAATACCAGGAAGCTTTAGGCGCATTTGAAGCATTTGTTTCATCTCCTAATTCCAATGATTCATTAGTGAAAATCGCCCGTAAAAAAGAAGCAGGGTGTTATTTAGGTATGGATAGTGCTAAAGTGAGTAGAGAGATTAAAGTTAGCAAGTTGGATACTTCCGTTTTTAATAATGGAAATTCCAGCTTCGCTCCTACTTTTTATTCTGCTTCCAATAAAATCATTTTTACCAGCGCACGAAAAGGGAATATTGTAATGGATCCGAAACGTCAAGACGGATCTTATCTTTGTGATTTATATTACACAGAGAAAACAGACACTTCCTGGTCACCTGCTGTTAATTTCCGCGGACCAGTAAACACAGATGCGCATGAAGGTGCTGCTTTTTACAGTGAAGATGGTTCAATATACTATACACGTTGGAATGATGTAAACCCAAAAGAAGCATTTATTTATAAATCAAAATCAAACGGTACGATGTTCTTTCAAGGGATGAAACTTGCCGACAATATAAATATGCCGGGATATCGTACGATGCAGCCTTGTTTAAGTCCGGATGGAAAACTACTTTACTTCTCTTCCAATCGCCCGGGTGGTATGGGTGGTTATGATATTTGGGTATCAACCATTGATGAAAATGGTGTAACCGGTGCGCCTAAGAACTTAGGAGCTCCTTTCAACACATCAGGCGATGAAGTGACACCATTTATTCATGCCATAAGTGGTACTTTATATTTTAGTTCAAATGGATTAGCAGGTTTAGGCGGATTAGACATTTTTAAATGTGATTTTAATTCAACTGATGGTTTATTTGGTTTCCCACAAAATTTAAACGCACCATTTAACTCAAGTAAGGATGATGCCTATTTTGTTTTGGATAGAATTAGCGGTACAGGTTTCTTTGCCAGTGACCGTGAGGATTGTCCGGGCGGAAACTGTTATAAGATTTTTGAATTCATGAACAAACCAATTAAGTTTAGCTTAGAAGGGATTGTTTTTGACGCTCAAACCAACGAACCATTAAAAGAAGCTTTAGTAAGTATTATTGATGCGCATGGCGTTGACGAACCAATTTATGTGGCCACTGACGACCAAGGTAATTATTCAGTAGAATTAAAACCTAAGATGGAATACTTCTTAAAAGCACAAAAGAATAAATATTTCGGTGACGCCGGAAGTTTAAACACACTAGATAAAACAACATCACAAGTGTTTCAACAAGATTTCTTTTTAAATAAAATTCCTGCCGGTGAAATTGCTATTGATGGAATTGAATACGACTTTAACTCTGCTAAACTTCGTCCTAAAGGAATGGAAAACTTAGACAAGTTAGTTGACCTATTAAACCTCAACGACAACTTAAAAGTTTCCATTGAAGCTAATACAGATAGCCGTGGTAGTGATGCTTATAACTTGAAACTTTCTATTGCACGAGCTCAATCTTGTGTTGATTATGTCATTTCAAAAGGCATTAAAGCAGAGCGTTTAGTTTCAAAAGGCTGGGGAGAAACAAATCCTTTGGTAACTGAAGCAGAAATCAACAAGATGAAGCCAAAAAGTGAGGAATGGGAAGCTGCTCATCAAAAGAATCGCCGAACAGCTTTAAAGGTATTGGGTGAATCTGAAATTAAAATCATTAACTCAAGTAAATAAAACGTCACTTTAAGAAGCCCTCCAAACCGGAGGGCTTTTTTTTAATATATATATATAGTTTCGAACTTTGCACTTGCATAAAATGCCAAACAATAAATCGGAAAATAATCTACAGCACTATTTTAAAACTGCATTTATACTTTCTGTATTCACAATAGTATATAATATTGCAGAAGGAACTATAAGTACTTACCTAGGCTACAATGATGAAAGCCTAACGCTTTTCGGATTTGGCGCTGATAGTTTTATTGAAACAATTTCCGGTTTTGGTATACTACATATGGTTATTCGAATTAAAAGAAACCCTGAAAGTAACCGCGATGCCTACGAACGTACAGCCCTGAAAATAACTGGCTTTGCCTTTTACGCACTTGTACTTACATTAATTGTTACCGGCATCTATAATATTGTTACAAATCAACAACCGGAAACCACTTTATGGGGAGTAATCATATCATGTATTTCAATATTGGTAATGTTGTTGCTGGTGCAACAGAAAACAAAAGTTGGTACGGCGTTAAACTCTCCGGCTATAATTGCCGATGCAGAATGCACTAAAGTTTGTATTTATATGTCAGTTGTCTTACTTGTTTCAAGTGGGCTTTATCAGTTTGCAAAAATTCAATATATAGATAGTATAGGGGCATTAATATTAGCTTACTTATCGTTTAAAGAAGGCCGTGAATGTTTTGAAAAAGCAGACTCCGATAAACATTGTTCGTGTGAAAGTGACTGTCATTGATTATTTGATTTGACAGATAATTAATTATCCTTCGTCATAATGGGTAAAGAAGTCAAGCAGTTTTACACGAGAATAAAAAAGGCGGTATAAACCGCCTTTTCTTTTAATAGTAATGAATTATTTATTGTTTGATCAACTTAACGCTTCGGGTGATATTGCCATACTCTACCCGCACAAAGTAAATTCCATTTGCACTTTCACTTAAATCTAAATTGTGTTTTCCTTCATTTAAATCGGCTTGATAAATTAATTTACCAACTAAATCAGTCACGATTAACTTAGCCTCACGAGGCAATAAAACAGTGAATTGTCCATTCGTTGGATTTGGATAAACATTAATGATTTCTTCATTAGATCCCACATTCGCAATTCCTGTACATGGTGATACGTATTGTGTAACAGTATCTGTACTTGTACATCCATTCGCATCAGTACCTGACACAGTATAGGTAGTAGTTACAGTTGGAGATTCAACAATTGCTGCTGTATTAGCTGTGGTGTTCCAAGTATAAGTTAATGCACCGGTCGCCGTTAATGTAGCAGATTGTCCAACACAAATTAAAGTGTTACTACTTGTTGGCGCTAATACCGGAGGTGTATTCACCGTAAATGTTGCTACGGTTGCGTTCACACAACCATTCGCATCAGTACCTGTTACGGTGTAGTTAGTACTTACTGTAGGAGAAACTGCAATAGCCGCTGTTGTTGCGCTTGTATTCCATGTATATGTATTCGCACCTGTTGCCGTTAAAGTTCCTGTTTGACCAGGACATAACGGACCCGGAGTTTGCGCCACATTTAATGTAGGTAAAGCATTTACGGAAACCGTTGTTACCGCTGTATTGGTACAACCGTTAGCTGCAGTACCGATTACAGTATATGTTGTTTGAGAAGTTGGATTAGCTGTTGTTGATTGTGTGGTTGGCCCTGTATTCCATGTATATGATGTAGCGCCGACTGCACTTAATGATACTGTACTTCCGGCACAAACAGTACCCGGCGAAGAAAACGCATTCACCACAGGCAATCCGTTAACAGTAATAGAAGATGTTGCCGCGTTGACACAACCGTTAGAATTTGTTCCCAGAACTGTATATGTAGTTGTGACTGTAGGGGTAACGTTGATATTACTTCCTGTTGGACCTGTACTCCATGTATATGTAGAAGCACCGGATGCAGTTAAACTTACAGATTCATTTAAACAAATTACACTGGATGCCGGAGCAACAGTGATGACAGGTAAAGGATTAACAACCGTTACTAAAGTATTAGAATTAGAGCAACCAAATGCATCTGTTCCATACACTGTGTAAGTAGTGGTAACCGTTGGCGTAACTAAAATTGCGGGAGCCATTGCTCCTGTACTCCATGAATAGGTTGAAGCACCGCTTGCTGTTAAGGTTCCGCTTTGTCCCACACAAATTGCTGTTGGAGCAGACACTGCAGATACAGAAGGTAAAGGATTTACAGTAACAGTTTCGGTAGCTGATTTTCTACAACCGTTTCCATCTGTTCCTGTAACAGTATATGTTGTGGTTACTGTTGGAGAAACAGCAATTACCTGTGTTGTAGCACCCGTATTCCAAGTATAAGTTAATGCGCCAATGGCGGTAATGTTTACGTTTTGTCCTGAACAAATTAAGCTCAAACTAGTGATAGCATTTACAACCGGCAAATTATAAACAGTAACACCGGATGTAACTGTATTAGAAATACAACCCGCTGCACTTGTTCCAACAACTGAAAAAGTAGTGGTAGAAGTTGGACTTACCACGGCGCTTCCGCCTTGGAATGTATAAGTAGATGCACCTGAAGGCGTCATTGTAAATGAGCCACCCACACACATTGTTCCGCTATTAACGGTAATTGTTGGATTAGCAACCACCGAAACATTGGATGTAGCAAATGTTTGTGATACACAACCTGAGGCATTGCTTCCTATCACAGTATAACTAGAAGTTGCAGTTGGTGTTACCACCGCACTTCCACCCTGGAATGTATAAGAAGTTGCGCCGCTAGGACTCATTGTAAATGATTTTCCTGCACAGATACTTCCGCTATTTACAGATACTGTTGGGTTAGCTACCACCGTAACAACTGCTGTTGCATTTGAAGCGGCTAAACATCCAAATGAACTGGTACCTGTTACAGAATAAGAAGTAGTAATGGTTGGACTCACTACTGTGCTTCCACCCTGAATAGTATAAGTTGCGGCACCTGAAGGTGTAATTGTAAAAGAACTACCTCTACAAATTGTTCCGCTATTCACGGAAATTACAGGAAAAGCTTCAACAGTAACTGTTATTGGTGTACGCATAGCGCTTACAGTACATGTATTGGCTTCTGCATAATAGGTATAAGTTCCGGCTGATAAAACAGGTGTTACATAAGTTGCACCGGTTGCCAAAGCGACTCCGCCTGTTGGATTGGCAAACCAACTTAAACTTCCTGTACCGCTAATAGTAAGTGTTGTAGTTCCTCCTGCACATAAAGTTTGATTTGCAACAGGTGTTAAGTTTGTTGGTGCATTAGGTAAATTACATAATTTCACTAAAAACGCATCATCGTTTCCGCCCGCAGCAGCTTGATGACTTCCTGCACTTGCAATTACGCCGGCAGCAGAAGAGTTTGTTCTACCAGATAAATAAACATAATTGGTCGCTTCAGCAATACATGATAATCCTGCATCTCCACCTACTCCACCATAATATGTACCCCACTGACGAACACCACTCGCGTTAAATTTAGCCAAGAAAGCATCATTACCTCCACCATTCGCAGATTGATAACTTCCCGGAGTTGCAATGCCGCTTCCCATAAATGTTGACGTTAATCCTGCAATATAAACGTTACCACTTCCGTCTGCAGATACACTTTGTCCTTCTTCGTATCCTGCACCACCATAATATGTTCCCCACTGACGAACACCGGTATTATTGAATTTTGCTAAGAAAGCATCATATCCGCTATCGTAAGATGCCTGATGGCTACCAACTGTTGCAATAGCCGTACCTCCGGTTGAGTTTGTTAATCCTGTTATCAAAACATTTCCAGTTCCATCTACGGTGCAACCATATGCATAATCACTTCCGCTTCCGTCACCATAATAAGTACCGAACTGACGAACACCGGAAGTATTAAACTTTACTAGAAATGCATCATCATTACCGCCGTAAGTGGCTTGATGACTTCCTACAGTTGAAATGCCGTTACTTGAATTAGTGAATCCTGTCACAAATAAATTACTACTTGCATCAGTAGCACAAGAATAAGCATACTCTCCTCCTGTTCCACCAATATATGTACCCCACTGACGAACACCGGCAGCATTAAATTTAGCTGCGAATGCATCAAAGCCTCCGCCGATGGTTACCTGATGACTTCCTGCAGTTGATATAACATTTGCAGTTGATGTTGCAGAATATCCAACGATATAAACGTTACCGGCTGCATCTGTTGCGCATGAATAAGCAATATCACCGCCAGTACCGCCGTAATAAGTTCCCCACTGACGAACACCCGCAGAATTGAACTTTACTAAAAAGGCATCATTTGCACCACCACCAAAAGCAGTTTGATGTGCTCCTGCAGGTGCGATTAGTGTACTTGTACCAGTTGTAGTGTAACCGGTTAAGAATACGTTTCCTGCTGCATCTGTTTTACAAGAATAACCATAATCATTTCCGGTACCGCCATAATAAGTTGCCCACTGACGCACACCGTTAGAATTAAACTTAACAAGAAATGCATCAGCCGAACCGCCACCAAATGTAGCTTGGTGACTTCCTGCAGTTGCCATGATAGTTCCGGCGCTTGAATTAGTATAACCCGCCATATATATATTGCCGGCTGCGTCTAAACTAGTAGAGTGTCCGTAATCATTACCGGTACCACCATAATAGGTTCCCCATACACGTGTAGCCGGATCAATGATTAACTCTTTGGCAGGATTATAATTTTCGATTTCAAAGGATAAAACATTTTCTTCTACCACCCATTTCGCTTCTAATTGTTTTCCGTCTTGAAAAACAACAGGTGTTCCTTCTTGTATGTTTCCTAAAGGAGTTGTTAGTGTTAAGGAGCCATCCTTTTCTACTTTTATATTCTCAGCACCCTCTACTTCCAATTTAATTTTTTTGTAATCTGCTCCCGGCTTTACTATATAATCGTACTTCAATGAGTTCTCCTTTTGGTAATAATGCAAGTCGATGTTAGTATAAATGTTTCTATAATAAACATCTTCATACGAACGTACATTTTGAGTGTATTCAGAACCATTTTCTAAATAATAATTATTTATCGCAGACTTTTGATTTTGCGTCTCAATAGTATAATTCTTGTTAATCCCCTTCCAGTTCATATCCAAACGATACACCGTAGTTTGAAAAGGAACCTTGACTTGAAAATTAGCCGGAGCGTTATTGGATCTTCCTTCCATTTCCGCTAAAGATTTCCAACTATCTACATGATTTAACTGATAGCTTACGCCATTGTTTCTTAAATGATAAACTAATCCATCATTTGTTCCACTGAATAAAACATCAGGACGTGGGTTGTGGTTTTGATCACTCACCTGCCCCTTATTTTCGGTAAATACCAACTCATCCTTTACTTTACCTTTTACATCATCAATAGATTTTTTACTATTGGAAGCAAAAGTACCTGTGGCTAAGGAAAAGGCCATTAAACCCAATACGGTTTTAGTGTAGATTTTAAGCATAATTTTCAGTTAAATTAACGGTATCTAATTTAATAAAAATCACCGAAATGACAAGAAGAAAAA
Source organism: Bacteroidia bacterium (assembly GCA_016787445.1). Lineage (GTDB taxonomy): Bacteria > Bacteroidota > Bacteroidia > B-17B0 > Aurantibacillaceae > JAHEYG01. The sequence continues at coordinate 1,156 of JAEUTQ010000064.1, read as the reverse complement.
AACCGTTTTTTGTCGTCTAAAAATCTAAATAAATTGATGGAAGGGGATTTTTTACCTATAAATACCAAAAACCGCCGGGATTTTATGAAAATCAGGCTTAGGTGCCTGCTTCCACATTTTAACCGATTTTGATACAAGTTTTTCAGATGATGAAGTAAGGTTAATTCCAATAAATAAAAGCGTTTCAGGTTGCAAAGTTTGAATTAAATCATCGAAAAGCTGTCCGTTCCTATAGGGGGTTTCAATAAAAAACTGCGCCAGATTACTCTTTACTGCCAGATTTTCAAGTTCCTTAATTCGTTTACAGCGTTGCGGTTTTTCAATGGGAAGATAACCCACAAAAGCGAAATTTTGTCCGTTAAAACCACTTGCCATAATACTCAAAACAATGGAGCTCGGACCTATTAACGGTTTAACAACAATGTTTTTCTGATGCGCGAGTTTTACAACATCCGCTCCCGGATCAGCAATCCCCGGACACCCCGCATCACTGAGTAAACCAACATTTTTTCCTTCTATTAATGGCTTAATTAGTTCAGAAACTGAGTTAGATTTAGTGTGTTCATTCAGCTCCGCAATTTCAGCTTTAGAAATATCCGCGTAATTACATTGTTTTAAAAAACGACGGGCATTCTTAGCGTCCTCGGCAATAAAATAAGTAAGAGAATTAACCAGCTCAGAATTATAATTTGGAACAACCAAACATAAATCCGTTTCGCTGATGGGAACAGGTATAAGATATAAAGTGCCTGATGGCATGATTTACTTTTGCACACTTTCTTCGGCGTATTTGGCCATAAATTCCATAGCCTTCTCAACCATTTCTGCGCTACCTAAAAACAACGGCGTGCGTTGATGCAATTCTTTAAGGTCCTTCTCCATGATGCGCGTTTTACCGTCGGTAGCTTTACCACCCGCCTGTTCAACAATAAATGCTAATGGATTACACTCATACAACAAACGTAATTTTCCATTGGGAGATTTTGTAGTTGTAGGATAAATATAAATACCGCCAGAAATTAAATTGCGGTGAATATCTGCAACGCCTGAACCAATGTATCGAGATGAATATGGACGATTAGTTGCTTTGTCTTCTTCCTGACAATACTTAATGTATTTTTTTACACCATCAGGGAAATGCAAATAATTTCCTTCA